>JAXLWN010000001.1:0-2459 GCA_046328475.1 Chloroflexia bacterium
GAAGGCCCACGTCGTCAGGATCTCACCGATGGCGCCGGACGCGAAGCGGACCATGATCACACCGGTGTCCTCGGCGTTGAGCTGCTTGACCGCGTCGCGGTCGACCATGGCGAACACTTCGACCGGACGGTCGTTCGCCAGGGCGAGCAGGCGGTACGTCGCGTGCCAACCGGTGTCGATGACCTCGCCGCCACCCATGCGCGTGAGATCGGCGCGCCAGGCCCACGGGTTCTCGCCGCCGCCAAGTTCGATCGGGACGTAGCCGCTGGCGAACCCCCGGTTCTGCACCGCCTCGATCGAGCGGTAGTAGAAGGGGCGGCCCAGGGCGCCTGACGCCAGCAGACGCCGCGCCTCGACCAGGCTCGGCTGGAAGAGCTGGTTGTGGGCAGCGACAAAGATCGCCCCGGACTCCTCCAGGGCTTGCCGGATCTCGACCGCGTCATCCAGGTTCGTGCAGAGTGGCTTCTCGCAGAGGATCGCCTTCCTCGCCCGAGCCGCGGCGATGATCGCCTCGGTGTGCAGGTGATGCGGCAGGCAGATGTCGACGGCATCGATCGCGCCGGCATCGAGCATCCCCTGCAGGCTAGCGTACGTCACAACGTCTGGGTCGCCGACCTCCGCAGCGAGGTGTTGCGCCCGCTCCGCCGCCGCATCGGCAATCGCCACGATCCTGCCGCGCGGGGCGTTTTCCGCCCAGGCGCGCGCATGGACGTGGCCCATCCATCCGGCGCCAACGATGCCGACTCGGAGCGTCTCCACCCTTGTTCCCCCTCGCTGGATTGGTATTGCGGGGTCGCCATCGTTCATGAACATGAGGTGATGCCGGCCGCCGATTGACATCTTCGCCGAAGTGGGCGAATACTAATTCGTATCACTAATACGTAGCAACCCAGAGATGAGCGCCATGGACGCACCCAAGACACGCAAACGCCCGACCCAGGAAGATGTCGCCCGCGCGGCCGGCGTCTCCCAGACCGTTGTCTCCCTGGTGCTCAACGACAGCGTCACGATCTCGATTGCACCTGACACGCGGCAGCGGGTGCTCGACGCCATTGACGAGCTCAAGTACGTCCCCAACGGAGCCGCGCGTGGCTTGCGCACCCAGAAATCGCTGATCGTCGCCAGCCTGATCCCGGACATCACCAACCCCTTCTACCCCGCCTTCGAGCGCGGCATCCAGGATGTTGCCGACAGCCATGGCTACGACCTGATCGCCTACAACAGCGACGGCCTGCGGGAAAAGGAGTTGCGCTGCCTGCGCGCGATGGTGCGCACGCGGGTAGACGGCGTCATCGCAACCCCGTTCCAGTTGACCGCAGAGGATTTCTCGCCGTTGATCGACAGCGGCGTCCCGGTGGTGGTCTTCGGCGAGTTGGTCGGGACGCCAGCCAACAGCCCGTTCGACGTCGTCTATCTCCACGACGCGGCAGCCGCGGCCAAGCTGGTCGAATACCTGGTTGACCGTGACTACCTGCCGCTCGCCATGATCGCTGCCTCGGCCGAACACCTGCGACGCGAGGGGCGGACAACGGCGTACCAGCGCATCCTCGCCGAGCGGGTGCCTGACCAACCGCCGCTCCTGGCGCGCGGCAATGACCCCACCGAGGCCGGCGGCTATGCCGCCATGCGCAAGCTCCTGGCCGAATCTCCCCTGCCGCGCGGTGTCTTCGCCTCGAATGACATGATGGCCATGGGCGCCATGGTCGCCATCCGAGAGGCCGGCCTGCGCATTCCAGACGACATCGCCGTCGCCGGCTTTGATGACATCACCGTTGCCCGCCTGCTCCACCCGACCCTGACCACCGTCGCGCAGTTCCCCGAACGCCTCGGCCACCAGGCCGCGGAGATGCTGTTTGCCCGGCTGAACGGCACGGTGTCGGGCGAGGGGCGCCGGGTGGAGATGCCGTACGAACTGATGCTCCGGGAGTCGGCATGAGTCCAGGCCTGTTTCGCTACACGGCTCAGGAGCCCGCGGGAGCGTGACGCGCTTCCCATTCGCTCACGTGACGTCCAGGTGATGAACCGCCAGGGTTTGCGACCAAAGGAGGCGCCGTAGGAAAGCAGACGCAAGCCAACACATTCGCTGCCCACTGCCGGAGACTCGGCTTCAGATCAAGGGAGATGATCAACATGACATCTGGTACCCCCAACAACAGCATTCGTTGCGCGAACGGCCTGAGCCGGCGCGGCATCCTTCGTGGGAGCGCCGGTCTCGGGCTCGGTGCGCTGCTCGCGGGCGGCACCGCCACTCGCCGCAGCGTTGCCCAGGACGCTGGCCCGGTCAGCCTCACGATCTGGCTCGATGGTGAGCCCGGCACGGTGAATGCGGTCACCGACATCCTCGACAAGTACATGCAGGAGCATCCTGACGTCACGGTCGAGACCACGTTTGTCGGGAGCAGCCTCTTCAACCCGACGCTCGTTCCGGCGTTGAACGCTGGCGAGGGCCCGGACATCTG
>JAXLWN010000010.1:0-136624 GCA_046328475.1 Chloroflexia bacterium
GGTACGCGGTCGACGCAGCACCTCGGTCGCCAACTCCTCATCCTCTACGCGCTCACCGCCGCGGCCGTGGCGGCTGTCTTCATGTCGGCCTTGCTCGTCACCTGGGCCAACACCTCCTCGCTGCTCAGCACGATCGGTCAGAGTGCCCGCACCAACGAGCAGTTCGCCCAACTCCAGGCCTTCCAGAGCGAGAACAACGCCGCGCTGCTCACCTTCCTCGCCGCCGGGGATGATACCGCGCTGATCACCTACCGCACGACCCTCGTGCAGCAGCACGATCTGCTGGTGAGCCTCCAGGCCAACGAGCGGCTGAGTGGCGAGCAGGTGGCGACGCTCCAGGCGCAATTCGCCGCCATCGACGCGACCGCCGAGCGCGCGATCGCCGAGCGCCGCGCCGGATCGACCGAGCGGTCGCTCGCGCTCTGGCGTGCGGAGGGGCTGCCCCAGGTTGACGCGACGATCGCCCATCTCAGCGACCTCTCCGCCGCGAAGCAGCGCGATCGCGAGGAAGAACTCGACGTCGTCCGCCGCAACCACGCCCTCACGGTCGCCCTGACCATCGTCTTCTCCGGCGCGGTCGCGTTCCTGGGGCTCTGGATCACGCGCGGCGTCATCCTCAGCATCACCCGGCCGCTCGAAGCCCTCGCGGGCGCGGCGGCGGCGATCGGCGAAGGGCAACTCGACACGCGGGTCGCGCCGGGGCTCTCGGTCGAGTTCGACATGCTCGGCGGCGTGATGAACCAGATGGCGGCGCACCTCTCGGAATCGCGGGCCGAATTGCAGGACGCGCTCGCCGCGACCGAGCGGCGCAACCGCGAGTTGCGCCTGCTCAGCGAGGTCGGCGAGGCGCTCGACAGCGCGCTCGACCTGGACGCGATCATCGGGCGCAGCCTCGCGATCATCCTCCCCGCATTCGGGATGCCCCTGGGCGCGGTCGTGCTCCGCAACGAGGCCGACGAGATCTGGCATTGGTCCGGCCCCGCAGCGCCCGATCTGGATAGCACCGAGGAGCGCGACGCCTGGCAGCCGCTGATCGGCGCGGCGCTGGCGCGGCAGGAACCGCTCGCCAAGGCGGTCCAGATCCTCGCCGTGCCCGACGCCATCGCCGGCACCGCCACGCCTCTGGCGCTGGTGCCGCTGGAGGCCGCCGTGCGGACCTACGGCGTCATCGCACTGGTCGCCCCGGTCGGCTGGGCACCCGACGAGCAGGATCGCCTCCTGCTCGGGCAGATCGGCGGGCAACTCGCCCGCGCGGTGGAGAACGTCTCGCTCTACATCGCCGAGAAGGGGCGCAGCGCCGAGGCGGGCATGTTGGCGCAGATGGCGCAACTCACCAGCGGCACGCTCGATCCCGACCGCCTCGCCCGCCTGATCGCGCGCTACGCCGTCCACGTCCTCGGCGTCGATCGCTGCATCATCGGCTTCTTCGATCCGCGCGGCGACGCCGCCGGTCGCGTGATCCTCCAGCGTCTCTACCAATACGGCTTCCAACCGCCGCAGGCGGCGCTGGTCGAGGACGAGCGCGAAGGGCTCCAGGCGATCGTGCGCCAGCACATGCTCGACGGCCAATCCCTGGTCGCCGCCGATGTGCGCGGCGACGAGCGCCCGGCGGTCCTGGCGCTCGCCCGGCGGCTCGAAGCGCGCTCGTTCATCACCATGCCGCTGATCGCGCGCGAGCGGCACGTCGGCCTGATCTACTTGGACACGCGCGAGCCGCGCCAGCACAGCTTCGGCACCCAGGATCAGCGCATCCTCCACGCGATCGCCGACCAGGCGGCGGCGGCCATCGACGGGGCCTGGCGCTACGAGGCCGAGCGGCGTCGCGGCGCGCAGTTGCGCCTGCTGAACGAGACTGGCCAGCAAATCGCCGCCAGCGCCGACCTGGATCGCCTCTTCGCCGAGGTGACGGCCCGGATTCGCGACGCCTTCGGCTACGACCGCGTCCGCATCGGCCTGATCGACGACGACGAACTCGAATTCGTCGCCGGTGCCTCGCACACCGACGATCATTCGACGGGCGACGATCTGCTCGCCGCGCGCCTCCCCCTGGCGGTCGAGTCGCCGCTGACGGTCGTCGCGCGCACCGGCAAGCCCCGCGTGCTGACCGAGTCCGACTCCCTCCGGCGCGGGCGGGCGGGCCTGGTGGTCCCGCTGCGCGGCAGCGAGAGCGTGATCGGCGTGCTGGAAGCGGTTGGTGGTCGCCCCGGCGGACTCGACCGAGACGACGAGCGGACCCTCGCCTCGCTCGGCGACCAGCTGGGCATCGCCGTCGAGCGCAACCGCTTGCAGGAACGCGCCCTCTCCCTGGCGGTGGTGGAGGAGCGCAACCGCCTCGCCCGCGAGTTGCACGATTCGGTCACCCAGGCGCTCTTCTCGATCACGCTGACGATCGAAGCCGCGCGATTGCTGCTGCACCGCGACCTCGACGCCACCGAGCGCCAGTTGGTCGCGCTCGGCGAGCGGGCGCAGGAAGCCCTGACCGAGATGCGCGGCCTCATCCACAGCCTGCGCCCCGCCGGCTTGGAAGACAACGGCCTGGTGCCCGCGCTGAAGCGCATCGCCGAGCGCATGCGCCGCGAGCACCTGCTGACGGTGGACGTGACGGTTGGCGCGGGCGCGCGGCAGCGCCCGGACGACGAGCAGGAGCGCGAACTCTATCGCATCGCCCAGGAGGCGCTGAACAACATCGTCAAGCACGCCGCCGCCACGCACGTCACCATCCGGCTCGATGCGACCGACGACGCGCTGATCATGTCGATCGAGGACGACGGCAAGGGGTTCGACACGTCGGTGGCGCACCGCGACGACGCCTTCGGCATCGTCGGGATGTACGAGCGCGCCGCGATACTCAGGGGGACCGTCGCGATCGCCTCGCAGCCCGGTCATGGGACACGCATCAGCGTCAGTGTTCCACGTGGAACATCGCTGCCACTCTCGTCGGCGAAGCTTCGCCAATCCGTCGCGCACGTTGCCGGTGGTCACCCCGTCGGCGTAGGAGGACACGAATGACACTCGACACCGGATCGTTGCGGCGGCGGAATGGCCGGGGCTACGACGGCGATAACGGCCCTGTCCGCGTGATGCTCGTGGATGATCACGCGGTGGTCCGCCAGGGGCTGCGCACCTTCCTCGACTTGCAGGAGAACATCACCGTCGTCGGCGAGGCGCGCGACGGCGTGGAGGCGCTGAAGCTCGTCCACGAGTGCTCGCCCGATGTCGTACTACTCGACCTGATCATGCCGCGCATGGACGGCATCGAGACGGTGCGCCGCATGAAAGCCGCGCGCCCCCAGACCCAGATCATCGTCCTCACCTCGTTCGGCGACGATCAGAAGGTTTTTGCCGCCATTCGCGCGGGCGCGACCGGCTTCCTGCTGAAGGATGTCTCGCCCGGCGACCTCGCGCTCGCCATCCACGCCGCGCAGCGCGGCGAAGCCTCGCTCGCCCCCGGCATCGCCACCAAGCTGATGCAGGAGATCGCGGTCGGCGGCAGCCCCACCAACGATGAGCAATCGCTGACCGAGCGCGAGTACGCCGTGCTCGCCCTGATCGCCCAGGGCCGCAGCAACAAGCAGATCAGCGAGGAACTCTCGATCAGCGAGAAGACCGTCAAGACCCACGTCAGCAACATCCTCACCAAGCTCCACCTCGAAGACCGCACCCAGGCCGCCATCTACGCCCTCCGCGAGGGCCTGGTGCCCTTCAGCCGCTAACGGGACCGCCTGCAAGCAAAGGCCGGGGAGGCGAGGTCACGAACATAGCAGTGTTTCACACGAAACACCGTGACCTCCCCTATCCCCCTCCCCAATCTTCGTCCCAACTCTGCGCCCTCTGGTGTCCTCTTCAAATCCCCGTCCCTCTCTCGTCTTGGCGCTCTTGGCGTCTCCTTGGCGTCTTGGCGGTTCAATCGTCTCTCCACTCTCCACCGTCCGACCGACCGCATCCCCCAAATGGCCGATATGCCTCCAACCCAATGGACCAGCCGAAAATCCGCCGACCTCGCGATAGTGCGGCGCGGGTCAGGCCGTATCATCATCTCAGGAAAGCGGAACGAGCGAGCGTCGTGGCCTAATAGAACGAGTTGTCAGATTGCGTGGAGGATCGAGCCTTGGTTGCTGTACTCGCCGCCCCATTCGACCGCGTCGGCATCGGTATGGCCGCGCAGTCGACGACGCTTGCCGATGACTCCGACGATACCTTTGTGTTGCGGGCTCTTTCCGGCGACACCGCCGCTTTTGTCACCCTGGTCGATCGCTACAAGCGCGCCGTCTATAGCCTGGCCTACCGCCTGCTCGGCAACGGTGCCGATGCCGAGGACGCCGCGCAAGAAACCTTTGTCCGCGCCTACACCCGCCTGAACACCTATCAGCCCGGCAGCCGTTTTGGCTCGTGGCTCCTCTCCATCACCTCGCACTGGTGCATCGACTTCCTGCGCCGCCGCCGCGCCGTCTCCCTCGATGAGCTGGATGTTCGCCCCGTGGTCGATACGGTCAGCGAACACCCCGAGTCCCTGGCGCTGCAATCGGAGCGCCGCGACGAAGTCCAGCGCTGGCTGAACGCGCTGCCCGACCCCTACCGCTCGGTCCTGGTCCTGCGCTACTGGCACGAACTCTCCTACGCCGAGATCAGCGAATCGACCGGCCTGCCGGTCTCGACCATCCGGATGCGCCTCTTCCGCGCGCGGCAACTGCTCGCCAGGGAGCGCGGCTCCGAGCGCGTGGCGATGGTGATCTGTCCTGGATGCCGACGCCGCGTAGTGAGAACGCTATCGAACCCTGGTGGATACCGATTCTCGCCAACCGTTTTCGTGGCCTTTTCAGTGCCGTCTTTACAAGCACCTTGCTTAATCGGCGAGTGCGGGATCAGCGCAGGATGTCGAACAGGCCGGGGAGTGCCGGCCCGCCATGCCGATGCAGCGGTCTTGTGCGCCGCCCTACCCTTGGTCTGCCCAACGCCACCACGCCGCCGTGCCGATGATCCGTCGCCCCGGTCAGCAGCACCAGCAGAAGCTGCTGGCACCCGGTTCGCCGCGTCTGGCCCCGCCGCGCCGCCGAAGAGGGCGGCACCGAAGGAAGGCGGCCCCCCGCCGATCACGATCAGGATTTGCGCCAGCGCGAAGGCCAGGAAGAGCGCGCCGATTCCCGACAGGTAGCCGCGCCCGGCGCTTGCCGCCCAGGCGAATGGCGTGACCAACAGGATCGTCAGCCCCCGGTCACCGGATCGCGGGCGGCACGGTCGAGTTCGCCACCAGCCGGGCAGCCCGATCAGGCCCCCAACCCCAGCGCCACGGCATAGCTCAGCGGTAGCAGCGCCGCCGACCAGCCCCCGGCCACCAGGAATTTCGCGCCGACGATCAACTCGCGCGCAGCGCCGGCACGCCAGCGTCTTTCGCCGTGCGGTCGCTGTATTCGCGCCAAGCCAGATGGTGAGCAGCCCAAGGAGAGTCCCCACCGCCGTCGCCTGCGTCAGTAACCCGAAGTAGGTCGCCCAATCCGCCGTGCCCGCGGTGAGCTGGGCTTTGGCCGAGATCAAGCCAAATCGGCGCGCACGGTCCAGGTCTTTGAGGATGACCATGAAGAGGCCGCCAACCAGCGGTAAAACAGATAGCCAAGCATTGTCAACCGCACCAGCAGGGTGCGACGGGCCTTCAACGCCTCCACCCAGAGAGCAACCGCCAGACCAGTCATGCGTCATGCCCCCTCGCTGCCCTCACCAATTGTAAGAAGTGCGTCTCCAGATCGTCCTGTGCTACCAGCAGGTGGGTTGGGGGCACGCCCGCCTGTACCAGCAGTCGAGCAATGTCGTCCGGGCGCGCGATCGCCTCGGCGTCGGTCACTTCGAGCGCACCAGACTCGCCGGGCGTAACGGCGAAGCCCGCCGCGACGAGCGCAGCCCGCGCGACCTCGCGGTCGCGGGCGTCCACGATCAGGCGCTGCCGCAACCGCTGCGTCAATGTCGCCGCCGGCATATCCTCGACCAGTTGTCCCTCGTGGATTATCCCGATGCGGGACGCCGCCGCGCTACCTCGCCCAGGAATGGCTCGACATGAAGACACCCGCTGTTGCGCGAAGTCGCGCAGCAACTCGCGCACCTCTACCACCCGCCGGGTCGAGGCCATTGGCTGGTTCATCGAGGAGAGGAGTTCCGGGTCGTGGACCAGTGCCTTCGCCAGCCGAGCCGCGGGCGGCCCAGCGAGAGTGCGCGCTCGCCGACCGGCCAGTGTGCGCTTCAGGCGCGCGAGCACCCGGTCCACGGCGCGCGGGTCGGCCACCGGTGCAACCGGCGCGCATCCACGTTCTCGCGCACGGTCAATTCCGGGTAGGCAGCAGGGCTCCACCAACTGCCGACCCGCCCCCATACCTGCCGTGTCCCGGCGACCACCGGGACGCCGAAGATGCTGACCCGCCCGCTGCTCGGTCGGATCATGCCCAGGAGCATCCTGATGGTTGTCGTCTTCCCCGCGCCATTGAGGCCGAGGAAGGCATAGATCTCCCCCCGTGCCACCCGCAGCGACAGCCCATCCACCGCCACGGTCTTGCCATACCGCTTGGACAGCCCCTCCGCCGCGATGGCGACCGTCGCTTCGGTCATGGTGCCTCTCCCCGACTCGCCCGCAACGCGCCGAAGGCGCGTGAAGTCAGGGCGAGCAAGTCCTCTGCCCGCGCGTGCAACCGGGCAGGCCGCTCCGAGGTCTACCGTCGCCAGCGCCGCCGCTCGTCCTTGCGCGCCACTTTCTGGAGCGCGTCGAGCCGCGCCTGTTGCGGGAAGCGCGGGTGCGGGATCTGCGCGAGCGTGCCGCACCCGGCGCAGGTGATTTCGCCCGGCAGCCCCACCCAGGTCGGCGGCAGCGGCTCGTCCGGGCGCGGACCGCGCGCATAGCGCCTGCGGCCCGCGATCGGCACCAGCGCCCCGGCCTCCTGCGGCGTGAGGACGTAGAAGCCCTGGGTCGGCACGCCGCCGAGCGCGAAGTCGGCCATCGCGTCCATCAGCGGCTGCTCGCCCCAGGTGATGTAGAAGAGGGTGCCGATGACCTCGTCGCACTTCGGGCAGCGGAGATCGCGCGGCTCGCGATAGCCCTCCATCCACTCCGTCCGCGCCGCCTCCAGCTCGGTCAGCTCTTCGCGCTGTCCCATCGACACCCTCTCCTTGACCTGAACTACTCGGCGCTGCCGTCGTAGGTTTCATGTGCAAAGACCCGGCGCATGAACTCCAGATACTCGGTCTTCGTCATGCGCGGCTTGTAGCCATCAAGGATCCCCTTCGCATCGCGCGCCCCGTCGGCCAGCAGGTCGATCGCCGTCAGCGCCATCAGCTTCGCCGGGAGGACGTGCGCGATGTAGGGATCGACGATCGCCCAGTCGTTGCCGTGCGCTTGCCCGACCGCGCCATTCGCGTAAGGGTGGATCGCCGGCATGATGTGGCTGATATCCCCCATGTCGGTCGAGCCCGCGCCGTGCCCCTTCAATTCCCACGCGGTCGGCGCATAGTCGCGCCCGAAGTTCTCGCGGAAGAGGTGCAGCATCTTCTCGTCGTTCGCCAGCGGCAGGTAACCCGGCAGCGTGGTGATCTCCACCTCCGCGCCCAGCGCCATCGCCCCGGCGCGCAGCGCGCGGTCCACCTTCTTCGCCGCCGACTCGATCGCCGCCACCGTCTTGCCGCGCACGTAGGTCTCCACGCGCACATCGCTCGGGATCACGTTCACCAGATCGCCGCCGCGCGAGATGATCGGGTGGACGCGCACCGCGTCCTCGTCCTGGAAGGTCTCCCGCAGCGCGTTGATCGCGTTGATCGCCACGGTCGCGGCGTAGAGCGCGTTGACGCCCCGATGCGGCGCGCCCGCCGCGTGCGCCGCTTTGCCGATGAACCGCGCGCTCTTGGCGATGAAGCCGTTGCTCGACGTGGACGAACCGAAGACCCCCTCGGAGAAATCCTTGCTGCCGGTGTGGACCATCATCGCCATGTCCACATCGTCGAACTCGCCCAGGCGCACCAGCTCGCCCTTGCCGCCGAGGAATTCGAGCTTCCCCTCGCGGCGCAGGCTGTCGCGGTACTCGATCTCGACATACTCCTCTGCCGGAACGGCCATGAATGCCAGTCGCCCTGATAACTCCGGCATTACCCCCGACCCGACCAGCCCGATCGCCGCGCCGATCAGGTTAGCGATCTGCGCGTTGTGGCCGCAGCAGTGCGCCGCGCCCGTGGTCGGGTCGGCCGCCGGGTGGTCGGCCACCAGGATCGAGTCGAGTTCGCCGATGATCGCCACCGTCGGCCCCGGCTGCCCACCCTCGGCGATCGCCTTCACGCCGGTGATCGCCAGCCCGTGCCGCGATTGCAGCCGCAGCCGGTCGAACTCCTCGCCCACCAACTCCGCCGTGCCGAATTCCTTGAATCCGAGTTCCGGGTGCTTCCAGATCTTGTCGGCGACCGCGATGATCTCATCCTGCCGCCGGTCGATCTCCTCGGCGACCCGCTTCTTCAACTCCTCGCGATTCATCTCCGCACCCTCCATCATCGGAACGTTTCATGTCGAACGTTGACATAATATTCAAGGCGACGATCTGCGACGATTGTAGCAGGCGAGGCGCACCCGCCGCCCTCACTCCAGGGTGAACGCCGCCAGAGACCCATCCGCCCCCAGGCGCTGGTGCCCGAACACTACCCCGCCCTCTCCCAGCAAGCGCGGCAGCAGCCGGTCGTCATCCACCAGGTCGATCTCGCCAAGCCGCGCCACCGGCACCCACTCCGGCGTCCCCTCCGACGACCCCACCACCGCCCGCGTCCGCACAACCCCGGTGAAGACGCAGAGCAACACTCCCTGCGGCTCCCCCTCCACATTGATCAGCGCCCGCAGCCCGAACCCCTCGATCTCCCCCGCTGCAATTCCCGCCTCCTCCCACACCTCGCGCAACGCCGCCGCCACAATTGTCCCCCCGACTCGACATGCCCCCCCAGCCCGTTATACCGATTCGCCCACAGCCGCTTCGCCGGTGCCCCCTTCAGCAGCAGCACATCATCCCCATTCGTCAGAAACACCAGCGTCCGGGGAATCACCGTATACCGCCCCCGACTCCGAAACTGCTCCGCCTCGCTCCCCACCACACCCACCTCCAAACACCACCTGCCCCCGAAACAACCACAAATCACAGTCCACGTCTCCAAGGGGACATATCGCATGCATCAGTAACCTGGCCAGCCGATGGCTCAAGTTGCGGATCCTTCGCCACACTCAGAATGCCGCAAGAGAGGCACTGCCTTCCCCCTGTCATTCTGAGCGCAGCGAAGAATCCGTTCCACTCATCACTCATCGCTCATCACAAACGCACAATGCACAAATGCACCGACGACTCCCTCTCTCTTCTCTCTTCTCTCCACTCTCCACTCCCCTCACCCCGTCAAACCCGCCTCACCATCAGCCAATCCCGCGCCCTGTCCGGCACCAGCCGCGCGATCACCCCCACCGCCGCCCGATTCCGCCCCACCGGATACCGCGCCCTCGGCCGCGCCACCGTCAGCGCCCGCGCGATCACCGCCGCCACCTCCTCCGGCGCGATCCCCCGCGTCGCCCCTTCGCCGAACGCCCGGCGCACCCGCGCCAGATACGCGCATACGGCGATCTCTCGCCGAGTCCCGCCCGGTCCTCCTCCGCCATCGCCTCGCCCTTGCCCCAGATCGGCGTCGCCACCGGCCCCGGCTCCACCAGCACCACCGCCAGCCCCCACGGCAGCAGCTCCACCCGCAGCGAATCCGACAACGCCTCCAGCGCGAACTTCGACGCGGCGTACGCCCCCAGGAACGGCGACGCGATTCGCCCCGACACGCTGCTCACATTCACGATCCGCCCCCGCCCCGCGCAACAGCGGCAACAGCGCCTGCGTCATCGCCACCGCCCCGATCACGTTCACCCCCAGCACCTGCGCCACGCGCCAGCGGCACCTCCTCCACCGGCCCCGCCACCGCAATCCCCGCATTATTCACCAGCCCCACCAACCGCACCCCGCGCCGCTCGACCTCCGCCCCCACCTCCCCCACCGCCCTCGCGACACTCGCCCCATCCGTCACATCGAGCGCAATCGGCCGCAGCAACGCCCCCGCCCCGATCGCACCCGCCGCCGCCCGCAGCGCCTCCCCATCCTCCCCTCGCCGCACCCCCGCAACGACCACCCACCCCCGGTGCGCCAGCAACAACGCCGTCGCCCACCCGATCCCGCCGACGCCCCCGTCACCACCACCGCCCGCGCACCCCCACCAGCCCCTCCCCTTCCACCATTACCACCCGCACATCCCCGTAGCCCTTCCCCGCTCCTCGCGGCCGGGTACCCACCGCAGTGGGTGGCGGGTGCCGCCGCAGCGGCGGGGTGGGGTCCGTACCCTCTGACACGACTCACGACTCACGACTCACGACTCGCTCCCGCAAAACCACCGCCCACATCGCGCGTTGTACACGCAGAATGACGACGGCGCAATGAGCACCGTCGCCGGGGACCCCGGATAGACTGATTCGGGCTTCAGGAACAGGTAACTCGCCGCCGCCAGCCAGCGGCAAAAAGCGCGCTTGCACTTTCCACTGTACGGTCATAACCCCCCGTCGCTCGCGGAGGATGGGCGACGGAGGAATGATTCTTGCCAGTCCCTCAACTCAGGGTCCTCACCGCGCCCGGAGCACGGCGCGCTGAGCGGGTAGCCGTGGTAGCCTCGCCGTCGGCTGGCGATGTGCGATGCTATTCGCGGGACGCATTTCGGTCCACGACGCAGGAGGAGGTACGATGAGGAAGCAACGGTTCTCGCGGCTGATACTCTGGGCGCTGGCCTTCGCGCTCAGCGTGGGCATCGCCCCCGGGATCATGCCGCAACCGGCAGCGGCGGAGCCGATCACCCTGCCGACCTACGCCGATCCCGCCTTCCAGACCGTCTGGGAGCGCTACGATCGCCCGGTCTACTTCGGCCAGACCTCGCGCTCCTACACCTGGGGCGGGCAGGTCAGCGGCGGCATCACCGAAGCCTACAAGGAAGGCAACGGCGGGGAGCACCTTGTCCAGTACTTCGACAAGAGCCGCATGGAGATCAACGACAAGGACGCCGACAAGAATAGCCCCTTCTTCGTCACGCAGGGCCTGCTGGCGCGCGACATGATCCGGGGCGAGGTCCAGGAGGGCAACAACACCTTCAGGACGGTCGAACCGGCCGAGATCCCGTTCGGCGACCTCGACGATGTTGCCGCGACCAGCCCGACCTACGCCTCGTTCAAGGGCGTGCTGAGTTCGCCGCCGATCCCGGCCGGCAACCTGCTCACCCAGCGCATCGAGCGCAACGGCAGCGTCAACAACAACGCCGACCCGCGCGGCGTCCGCTCCGTCGGCATCGTGCCGGGCGCGGAGGCCACCAACCACAGCATCGCCTCCGTCTTCTACGAGTTCTTGCAGCGGACCGGCCCGGTCTACGTGAACGGCCAGAACGTCGAGAGCGCGATCTTCGTCCCGACCTTCTACGTCACCGGCCTGCCGATCACCGAGGCCTACTGGACCACGCTGAAGATCGCCGGCGTCTACAAGGACGTGCTGATCCAGTGCTTCGAGCGCCGCTGCCTCACCTACAACCCGGCCAACTCCGCCGCTTTCCAGGTTGAGCTGGCGAACACCGGGCTGCAGTACTACGCCTGGCGCTACCCCTTCGCCTCCGACAACCAGCCGCCGATCTTCACCGCCAACCCGTTCGTCACCGATGTCACCCACAACAGCGCGCGGGTCGTCTGGGACACCAGCGAACCGGCGACGAGCGAGGTTCGTTACGGCCCCACCGACCAGTACGGCACGCTGGCGGGCAACCTCATCCTCGTCAAGAACCACTCGGTGGTCCTGACCGGCCTGCTGCCGAACCAGAACTACCACTACAAGGTCACCTCGCGCGACGTGGTTGGCAACGCGGCGAACTCGCAGGATCTCGTCTTCAAGACCGATCCGACCCCTTCGGCCTCGCCGAGCCCGTCGCCGAGCCCTTCCCCGTCGCCATCGCCGTCGCCGTCGCCAAGTCCTTCGCCGTCGCCGAGCCCGTCACCGAGCGCTTCGCCCTTCGGGCACCTAGTCCAGGCGACGGACGCGCAACAGCAGATCGGCGGGGACCTCCACCAAGCGGAGGCCCCCGCCAACAGCAGATCGGCGTGGTCAATTGGGATGATACGCGCGGCGATGTCCACTCGAGTTGCGGACCGAAGCAATTGCAACTCGATAGGGCATCGCCGCCTGCCCGCGCGTACTTCTACCGCTCTCCCCGCCGGTTGCGTCGCCGCTCAATGGCCACGCTGCCAGTGCTGCTGATATCACATGACCAGCGCATCGTTGACGGAAGCGTTTCTCAAGAAGAGATCACCAGGATCTGCTCGGCGGATGACTGCGCGGCACTATTCTCTATTCTCCCAACCATACTTGACGGATATTAATTGTGCGACTATACTATCAGTTGGCTAACCAATGATATCAGGGGCAGGTATGTTATGTCGAACCGGGCATCGGCCCGCTATTGGTCCAGATCTGCCGGGCCCAGCGCAACCTTGCCGCTGCTGCCCTGGGAAGCGATCCGCATGCATGTTGGCCAGAAACCTCGTGTACCGACTAGCGTCATGAGGGCGTCTCCCAGGCTCAGCTTGGCGAGCGCTCAGCCGGATGCGTCGACGGTCACGAAGATGCTTCTGCGCCTAGAGAGAGATGGATTGTCGAGCGACAGGCCGACACGACGGATGCGCGCATTATGCGCGTACCTCACGCCGCACGGCCGGACCCTTGTCGGGCCAGTGCTCGACGTCTGGCGTCAGTTAGGGAGGAGCGAATCATCCAAGGGCTGAGCGATGCCGAGATCTTTGCTGCTCCGTCGTCTACTTATCCAACCAGAGCAATTTCGGTCGTAGCGCTTGCCCACCATGTAAGGAGCTTCGCACTCTACAAATAGTTGGTTGACCAGGGAAATGAATAGACAGGCGAGAATAGGCAGGAGGAGCAATGGTCGTTGAACTGACACCCCGAGGGTCGCGGGGTCATGGAAGTGGCCGCTGCTGCTGCGCTCGCTGATGGGCGCAATGGCTCGCCTTAACGCGCCCATCCATCGTCTCTTCGGCGACCGGATGCGCAAGGACGGCCGGTGCCCCTCCTGACCACGCTCGGTGCCAAGTCGGGCAAGGTCCGACAGACGATCCTTTGCTGGTTTCCAGATGGCGACGATCGTAGCTGTGGTGGCGTTCGCTGCCGGGGCGGCGACGCATCCCGCCTGGTACACGAATCTGGCGCGCCATCCAGACAGGTCACAATCGCGATCAGTTTCCGGCGACAGGTTAGGGTTGAACTGCAGTCGTTGCGGGAGTGCGCGGAGCGCGCTGAGGCGTGGCAACGCATCATTGCGCTGGCACCGGGCTATGCCGCCTATCAGCAGACGGATCGCGAGATTCCGGTTGTTCGTTTGCGAGCTAAAGCAGAGGCTCGGCCGAGCGCAAACCATTGACGCAGTGAGGAGGGGAACATCCGTGAGTAGGTTTACACCTGAGGAGATCGCGCATCTACAGAGCCAGCGCCTCGGTCGCCTGGCGACTATCGGCGCGAATGGCGACTTGCACGTTGTCCCGGTGGGCTTCCGGTACAATCCCGAGCACGACACCATCGACATCGGCGGCCAAGCAACTTCGCGACGTCCAAGAAGTATCGCGACGCGTTGCGCCACGGCGTGGCTTTCGTGGTGGACGATGTCCTGCCGCCGTGGAAGCCGCGCTTCGTCGAGGTGCGAGGGCGGTAAAAGCGGAGGCAGCAGGTGGCACCAACATCGTGTAGAACTTCGCGCCAGAGATCCTCCGGATCACTCCCACCTACATCGTGTCCATCGGTGTGAATGAAGAGGTCGTCATGCCAGGTCAGGGGCGAGTGAATTATCACGGCCGGAAGGTAGAGCAGAGCCACCCAGGTACGGCGCAGTCGGAGGCCGGGGCATATTGGTGGCCGTTGCCGCCATGCAGATGCGGCAGATAGCAGCCTCCTACTCCCATCGTGCCCAAACCGCCAAACTCCGAGCGGTGCACCACACCCGTGGTGCACCGCCCCTTGCACCCATCCCGCAGCCGTGGTACACACCATGCGGCGCGGCCTCACCCGCGCCGCATCGTCCCATCGCCCCGCAGCGGGAGGGCCAGCCGCCGATGACCAGCATCCCGGACGCCGCGACCTACCTCGACTGGCTGCGCGCCCGCTACCCGCAGCACATCGCGCCCGATGGCCGCCTGAACGATTTCCTCGCCGTGCGCGGCGACCACCTCCACTTCCGCGATCTCGACCTCCACGCCCTCGCCCGCGAGCACGGTTCGCCGCTCGAACTCGTCTACACCCCGCTGATCACCGAGCGCGTCCGGGCGATGATCGGCCACTTCGCCGCCGCGCGCGATGCCATCGGCTACCGGGGCGGCTTCGTCTACGCCAACGCCACCAAGGCCAACGTCGCCGAGGAAGTGATCCGCCACGCCCTGCTCGGCGGCGCGCACTACGAAACATCCTCCTCCTACGACATCGACATCGCCCGCCTTCTCTGGCGGCACGGCTTCCTGCCCGGCGACCGGCTGATCATCAACAACGGCTTCAAAATCCCCTCCTACGCCGACAACATCAAGTCGCTGCGCCGCGAGGGTTACGCCAACATCCTGCCCGTCTTCGACAGCCCCGAGGAGATCGCCGCCTTCGCCGACTTCGAACTCCCGCTCCCGGTCGGCCTGCGCCAGCGCATCGACCACGGCGTCACCGATCACCAGGCATTGGCGGGCGTCGAGTCGCGTTTCGGCATGGGCTTCGCCGAATTGCAGGCCCAGGCCGCGCGCATCGAAGCGCTGCCGAACCTCTCCCTCAAGCTCTACCACGCCATGCTCGGCTCCCAGCTTGAAGACGAAGCCTCGTTCGTCGCCTCGCTCGTCTTCGCCGCCGAGTGCTACTGCACCCTCAAGCGCGACCACCCCTCGCTCGAATACTTCGACTTCGGCGGCGGCGTGCCGGTCCCCTACAGCCTCGACTTCGACTTTGACTACGGCCAGTTCGCCCGCCTCCTGCTCGCCGGTGTGCGCGACGTCTGCGCCCGCTACGGCGTGCCCGAGCCGACCATCGTCGGCGAATTCGGGCGCTACACCACCGCCGAGCACGGCGCGCACCTCTTCCAGGTCGTCGCCGAGAAACCGACCGCGCACGGCGACGCCCGCTGGTACATCGTCGACAGCAGCCTGATGGTCGCCCTGCCCGACAGCTGGGGCATCGGCCAGAAATTCATCGTCCTGCCGCTCAACGGCTTCAGCCGCCCGCCGCAGCGCGCCTGGCTCGGCGGCCTCACCTGCGATTCAGACGACGTCTACCGCGAATCGGGCGACCCCGGCTACCTCACCCTCCCCGCCACCGACCCCGCCGATCCCCTCTACCTTGGCTTCTTCTGCACCGGAGCCTACCAGGAGATGCTCTCCGGGGTGCGCGGCGTCCATCACTGCCTCCTCCCCGAAGCCAAGGAGCTGATCATCGAGCGCGACCCCGCCACTGGCACCGAGCATCGCCGCATCATGTCCGCGCAACCCAGCGACGTCGTCCTCGCCGCCCTCGGCTACGGCCGCTACCTCCCCCACGAAGAACGCCAACTCGCCCCCACCGAAGCCCCCCCGCCCCACTCCCCCGTCCCTCGCCCCTGACGCCAGGAACGTCGTATTCCCGGAGCGGCCACCGGCGCGCGGCGACACCGGTGGCTCCGGGCTCACGCTAAGCTGCGCCTGCGGCGGGCGGGGTGCCGACCTGCCGTGCGCCGTGTGGCATCATCAGCTGGTCGAAGGTGGACACCACCGTGGCGGCGGAGAAGAAGCCAACGCAGCGGGCGGTCTCCGCCCCGATGTTGCGGATACCGTGCGGCACCATCGCCGGGATCAGCGCCGCCTGCCCGGCCCGCAGCTGCCCCGTCTCATCGCCCAGGTGTGCCTCGACCGTGCCGGAGAGGAGGAGCACAATCTCCTCCGCGCTGTCGGTGTGCGTGCCGAGATAGTGCCCCGGCTCGATCTCGAAGTAGACGACCGAGGAACTCTCGTTGCCGGTGGCGGCGTAGAAGGGAAAATTCACCGTGATGCGCATCGCCGGGTCGTCCTCGTACCAGGCCGTGTGCATATCCAGGCGTGCCAGATCGGCCGTCTGCATGGCAGTCCTCCTCGTATTGTGCCCTGATCGGGGAAGGAGATTGGGGGGCGGCGCTAGCCGCGGCGTGGGGCGAACAACTCCAACTGGATGTTGTCGGGATCGCGGAAGACCAGGATCGAGCCGAAGGGACGGTCGTCGATCGGCGATTGGGTGCAAGGACGATCGGCCACTTCCGCCCTGGCGATCCCCAGCCCCTCCAGGTGTACCTGCCACGCCTCCAGGTCGGCACGGTCTGGCACCGCCAGCCCGACATGATCGAGGCCGGTCCGCGTCTCGGCGAAGGTCTCGCCACCGTTGGCGTCGTGGCGATGCAGCGCGATGATGAAGCGCCAGGCCGCGTCGCCGAGCAATTTGCCCGTGCCGCCCGAGTGCGGCACCTCCATGCGATAGGCGATCCCGAAGACTCGCTCATACCAGGAGATGCTCGCCTCCAGATCGGTCACCGTGAGGGCAATGTGGTGCAGGGCGGGCTGGGCAACGTCAAGCATGTCAGCCTCCTTCCGGTCTCGCTGATCGGTGTTCGTTGTGATTGCCGCAGATTGCGGTGAACATCTATGCCTCGCGTCAGCCCCTCCTTTCCGACTTCACTGCTGATCTCCGGCCCCCTGCGGGCGGCGCTCGTCCTGAACTGCGGGCGTTTCCGGCCCCCATGCCGCGTACAGGATCGCCACCGCCGCCGGGATCAGGCTGCCGTAGCGCCCCTGGCCGACGGGGAGATCCGGTTGGTTGGCCATGTGTTGGGAAGCCAGGCCGTGGAGCATGGCGATGATGAGATCGCGGACCTCGTTGACCGGCACCCCGGGCCGAATCTCGCCCGAGGCGATGGCCGCGATAACCTCATCCTCCAGCCCGGACAGCAGCCGCCAGCTCTCCTCCATCGTCGCGTCCGATGGGGCGAAGCCGGGCACCGGGCGCTCGAAGGCGAGCCGGTACAACTCCGGGTGCTGCTGCGCGAACCGCAAGTAGGCCTCGAATTTGGCGGGGACCCGCTGCCAGAAGGGGCCGCGATGCCCGCCGGTGCGGTCGAGTTCCGCGCTGTAAATGCGAATCCCTCCAGGAAGAGCGCGTCGTAAAGGGCCATTTTGCTGGGGAAGTAGGCGTAGAGTGACGGTGCCTGCAGGCGCACCCGGCGGGCTACTTCGCGCAGGCTGAAGCAGCCACACCCTGCTCGCGCATCACCGCGCGGCCACCAATAGGATCGCCCGACGCATCTCCTGATGGTTGCGCTGGCGGCGTTCCTCCGGCGAGAGGATCGCTTGCTTGTCTGATTCGGAACCGGCCGCCACTGATCTTGCTCCCGTGAGTGACAACGTTCGGCTCTAGGTAGAACTAACACTGTTAGGTGATACTTTCAGTGTAAACTGCTCGGCGGTGCTTGTCAAGACATGTCCATGAAATCAAGCGAACTTAGAGACTCCGGATTCCGCAATTGCGGATGGTGGTCGCCGCCCGCAGGCGGCGGGGAGGGGTGAAAAAAGCGGGGCGACCGGTGTGGCTGCCCCGCCCAATCTCCATTCTCGCGTCGCCTGGTTCACCTCCCGGCGCGCATCTCCTCCGTTTCCTCTGCGACCCTTTCCTCCGCCTCCGCCTCAATCACGGCGCTCGGCAGTGGATCGGCGGTGCTGTCGGCGTCCAGCTCGCTGACCGCCGCCCGCCGCGCCTTGCGCCGCTGCCAGAGCCAGCGCACCAGCAGCACCAGCGCGACCACCGCCACGACCGCCACGATCCCGATCCGCCCGGCGCGCTCGAACGTCTGCGCCGCCTCCTCCCAGCGGTCCCCGAGCGCCCGCCCGAGGTGGATCCAGAAGAACGACCAGACCAGCGACACCCCGACGACCGAGACGATCACCACCCGGTACGGCACGCGCAGCACCCCGGCCACGATCGTCGTCGCGATCCGCAGCCCCGGCGTCAGGCGCGCGACCGGGATCGAGACCATCCCGTAGCGCCCCACCCAGCGCTCCGCCTGATCGATCCGCGCATCCGTGACGTGGATAAACCGCCCGAAGCGGTGGATCAGCCGTCGCCCGCCGCGCAACGCCAGCGTGTAGAGAATCGCCGAACCCGCCGCCGCCCCCGCCGTCGCCGCCAGCCCCGCCAGATTCGGGTCCAGGTGCCCCTGCGACGACAGGTAGCCGACATACATCAGCGCCACCTCGTTCGGCAGCGGCAGCGGAATCCCCGCCTCCTCGACCAGCATCAGCACGAAGACCGCGAAATACCCATAATCGGTCAGAAATCGCTCGAGCGCGTGCGCGAGGTCCTGCAACATCAGCACCCCCCGCCCGCAGCAGCTCCCCGGCCGCGATCAGCCACACCCAGGCCCACGATCACCATCCTCTCAACGAGCCAGCCATGCCCATATCCACCCGAACGATCGCCACATCCAACGATCGCCCCACCCTTTCTTCGCTCACCCACTCCCAAACCCGCGCAAAACACACCACAGTATACCAACCACCCCTGGGGAAGGACGAACGGGCGAACGGGCGAACGGGCGAAACGGCGAACGGGCGACACCACTCCCCGGAGGCGTAGCCCTCCCCTGTCATCCTGAGCGCAGCGAAGCATCCGTCCTCTCCCCGTCACGCCCTTCACCCTTCGCCCTTCACCCTTCCGTCTCTGCGTCCTCTGCGCACTCTGCGGTTCAATCGTCCCCTCCTTGGCGTCCTTGGCGACCTCCTTGGCGTCTTGGCGGTTCACCCGTCCTTCTCTCTTCTCTCTTCTCTCCACGCTCCTCATCCCCCGCGCACTGTCCAACAGGACAGTCCCCAAACCCAACCGAATGACCGACTCCCTCGTGTGCGCAATTCGCTATACTGCACACAATCCATCGCTCAACGGCGCGCGGTGACGAGGGTAGGGAGGGGTTTGGGGACAAATGGCGGGGCGGGCGCATGGCAACAATCGGTGAGCAACTGCAACTCAGTCGGCGCATCGGCTCGGCGCTCCACTCGCAGCGCAACCACCTCCACACCGCCTGGCTCCGCTCCCTCCGCGACATCCCCCGCGATTTCGCCGGCAAAACCCCCGAAGCCCACCTCGAAGAATTCGCCTATCCCACCCTCGATGCCCTGATCGCCTACCTTGATCGCGGCGACCGCCGCGCCACCCGCCGCCTCGCCGTTTCCTGGGCGATGCGCCAGGATGGCCTCGGCGTCGGCCTCGGCGAGAGCATCCGCGCCATCCTCTCCCTCGGCCCGGTCGCCGCCCCCCTCCTGCGCCGCCTCGGCCTGGAGCGCGGGCAGCCCCTGATCGAGGGCTTCCTCGCCATGTTCGCCGAGGAACTGAGCCGCACCTACACCACCGCGCTGAAGCGCGCCCTCTCCGAGCGCGCCAGGTCGATCGGCGCGGCCGAGGAACGCCTCCTCAGCATCCAGATGGTCGCCGGGGCTGTCGCCCAGGAGCGCGACCACGACCTCACGCTCGACTTAATCGCCCGTCAGGTGATCAAGCTGACCGGGGCCGACACCGCCGCCGTCTACCTCCCCGACGAGGACGCCGGGCTCCTCCACGCCGCCGTCCGCATCGCCGCCGACGGCCACAACGCCGACGCCCCCTCCGTCTCCATGGCCGAATCGACGGTTGGCCACGTCTACCGCAGCGGACACCTCCTCGCCGCTACCGACACCGACAACGCCCCGGACGACGCCGGGCGGTCGAGCATCCTCGCCCCCCTGCGCACGCGCGGCGGCGTGATCGGCGTCCTCCACGTCGAGAAAGCCCAGGGCGGCCCCTTCTCGCGCGCCGACATCGAACTCCTCGGCCTCCTCGCCGACCAGACCGCCATCGCCCTGGAGAACGCCCGCCTCTTCCGCGAGAAGACCCGCCGCAACGAGGAACTCTCCACCCTCTACCAGATCGGGGCCATCGCCAGCCGCTCCCTCGACCTCGACCGCATCCTCACCGACGCCCTCGACCACACCCTCGATGCCCTCAACCTCGACGCGGGCAGCATCTATCTCCTCGACCACAGCGGCTCGAAGCTCACCTTGCACTCCGATTGTTGCTACCTGGAAGGCGATTCGCCCGCCCCCTGGCCCCCCACGATCGCGCTCGGCGATGGGCCGATCGGCATGGTCGCCGCGCGCGGCGAGCCCCTCTTGCTGGACGACGCCCGCCCCTACCCCCAGGTGATCGCCAGCCTGCCGCTCGATCCCGCCGACGACCTCCCCGTCACCTACATCGGCATCCCGCTGCGCGCGAAAGACCGGGTCGTCGGCGTGCTCAACATCCTCGGCAACCCGCTGCGCGACCGCGAGGAGCAGGCGAGCGAACTGGCCCTGATCAACTCCATCGGCGACCAGATCGGCGTCGCCATCGACAATGCGCAACTGCTCCAGGGCCGCGAAGAGCGCCTGCGCCAGCTCACCACCCTCAACGACATGCTGCGCGCGGTCGCCGCCATCCTCGACCTCAACAGCCTCTACGACGCCATCTACGTCGGCTGCTCGCGCCTCTTCGACACCACCAACTTCTACATCGCCCTGGTCGATCCCGCGACCGGCACGCTCGTCCCCAAGCTCCGCTATCTCAGCGGCCAGCGCGTGCGCAACCTGGAGGGGCAGCCGATCAATTACGGCCTCAGCCCCCTGATCATCGCCGAGGGCCGCGCCATCCTCACCGACGATTATTGGGCCGAATGCCGCCAGCGCGGCGTGCAGGGCACTCCCAATCGCGCCCCCGGGCCGCTCTCCTGGCTCGGCGTGCCGCTCACCAGCGGCGGCCGTATTCTCGGCGCGATCGTCGTCGCCAGCGAGCGCACCTGCTACAGCGTCGAGGATGCCACCCTGCTCGGCGCGGTCGCCAGCGGGTGCGCCGTGGCGATCGAGAACGCCCGCGCCTACGCCAGCGAGCAGCGCCGCGTCGCCCAACTTCGCGCGCTCAACGAGATCAGCGGCACCATCGTCGCCATCCGCGAGGTCGAGCGCCTGCTGCCCCTGATCACCGCCACCGTGCGCGACCGCTTCCGCTACAACCACGTCGGGATCATGGTCCACGACCCCGATCGCGACGAACTGGTGCTGCAAGCCCAGGCCAATCGCGGCGACGGCCCCAGCGACCTCGGCCTGCGCATCCCGGTCGGCGCGCACGTCGTCGGCCGCGCCGCCGCCCTGCGCCAACCCGTCGTCGTCAACGACGTGGAGCAGGATCCGCACTTCCTCCGCACCGCCTCCCTCGCCGACACCCGCGCCGAACTCGCCGTGCCGATCGTCCTCGGCGACCGCCTGATCGGCATCCTCGTCGTCCAGTCCGACCGCGTCGTCGCCTTCGACGATGGCGACGTCGCCACCTTGCAAACTCTCGCCGACAACGTCGCCGTCGCCATCGAGAACGCCCGCCTCTTCGAGGCCGAGCGCCGCCGCCAGCAGGAATTGACCAGCATCCTCGACGTGAATACCGCCGCCACCTCCTCCCTCGTGCTCGACGAAGTGCTGAAGCGCGTCGCGCGCGGCCTCTCCGCCGCCGTGGACGATCTCGCCTGCGGCGTCTATCTGCTCGATGAGAATGGCACCCAACTCGTCCCGCGCGCCGGGGTCGGCCCGGATGGTGGGCCGCTCACCGGGCTTGCATCCGAATTGCGCGTCGATCTCGCCGATATCTCCTTCCTCCGCGAGGTGATCGAGACCGGGCACGCCGTCGTCGCGATCGACGTCGAGAACGATCCGCGCGCCCACAAGGCGCTCGTGCGGGCGATGCACCTCAAGTCGGTCCTCGCCGTGCCGCTGATCGCCAAGTCGCGCGCCCTCGGCGTGGCCTTCGTCGCCGCCCAGCGCGAGCGCTACGAGTTCACCCCCGATCAGGTGCGCCTGGCCGAAGCGATCGCCGATACCGCCGCCCTCGCCGTGGAGAACGCCCGCCTCTACGCCCAGAGCCGCGAGCTGGCCACCGCCGAGGAGCGCAACCGCCTCGCCCGCGAGATCCACGACACCATCGCCCAGGGCCTCACCGCCGTCACCTACCACCTGGAAGTCGCCGACGAACTGCTCGACGACGCGGGGCGCATCGCCGAGGCGCGCGAGAAGATCCACCGGGGCCTCGAACTCACCCGCGCCAATCTCGAAGAGGCTCGCCGCTCCGTGCTCGATCTGCGCGCCACCGCCCTCCAGGACCAGACCCTCCCCGAAGCCCTCAACCGCCTCCTCACCAGCGCCAGCCAGGAACACGGCTTCGAGGGCCACTTCCGCAGCCAGGGCGTGGAAGAACGCCTCCCCTCGCACCTCGAAGCCGGTTTCTACCGCATCAGCCAGGAACTCCTCAGCAACATCGGCAAGCACGCCCACGCCACCCAGGTCGATATGACCTTCCGGCGCGTCAACGGCTCGGTCACCCTCACCGTCGCCGACGATGGCGTCGGCTTCGACATGGACCAGCCGCGCACCCCCGGCATGTCCGGCGGCTTCGGCCTCGTCGGCCTCCGCGAGCGCGTCGCCCTCCTGCGCGGCACCCTCCACATCGACAGCGCCCCCGACGAAGGCACCTCCGTCCGCGTCACCGTCCCACTGGCGGAAGTGGGAAGTCGCCGGGAACCCACCGCAGTGGGTGGGGAAGTCGGAAGTAACGGAGGCCACAGCGAGGAACTTGCGGGATGACGTATACTGATAGCCATGTGTAAGAAGTCGGCCGGGAAGTCCACTTCCGACTTCCGACTTCCGACTTCCGACTTCGGATGGTGAAGATGATAAAAATCCTCGTCGTGGACGATCACCCGGTGGTGCGCGCCGGATTGGTGATGATGCTCGGCACCCAGGCCGACCTGGAAGTCGTGGGCGAAGCCGGCGACGGGCAGGAAGCCATCAACAAGATCGGCGAACTCAAGCCCGATGTCGTGCTGCTGGACCTGGAAATGCCCGGCCTCGACGGCGTCCAGGCGATCCACGGGATCCACGCCAAGAACCCCGATATCCGCATCCTCGTCCTCACCGCCTACGACACCGACGAGCGCATCCTCCAGGCCGTCCAGGCCGGGGCGCGCGGCTATCTGCTCAAGGGCGTCCCGCGCGACGAGATCTTCCAGGCCGTCCGCATCGTCCACAGCGGCGGTTCACTGCTCCAACCCGCCGTCGCCACCAAGCTCCTCAATCGCGTCGGCGACATGCTGCGCGGCGAGCGCGAGGAAACCCTCACCGAGCGCGAGATGCAGGTCCTCGAACTGATGGCGAAGGGCTACCGCAACAAAGAGATCGCCAAAGATCTCTTCATCACCGAGCGCACCGTCAAATTCCACGCCAACATCCTCTTCCAGAAACTCAACGTCGAAAGCCGCACCGAAGCCGTCAGCCAGGCCATCCAACGCGGCATCATCAAACTCTAGTCGCCTCCGCCACCGCTCTGGTAGGGGCGGGTCACCGACCCGCCCGCGTGGGGACGGCACCCGCACCGCCAAACTCCACTCACTTCGGAATGGACCAGCCCCCCATGCAGATCGCCAGCCTCGCCGATCACCTCGACCTGATCGACACAATCGCACACTGGCACTGGGAGCAATGGGGCCACACCGACCCCGCTGACTCATTGGCCTCGCGGATGGCTCACCTACGCCGGTGTACCAACCGGGATCGCATCCCCGCCGCATTTGTTGCCCTGGACGAGACCGAACTCTGCGGCACCGCGCTGCTCGTCACGGACGATATGACCACTCACCCCGAACTCTCACCCTGGTTGGCGAGCGTGTTCGTCGCGCCCGCGCACCGGGGCAAAGGCATCGCCAGCGCCCTCGTGCGCCACGCCGTGCAACAGGCGGCGGCGATGGGCGTCGCGCGGCTCTACCTCTTCACCGAAACCGCGCGCGAACTCTACGAAAAACTCGGCTGGCGCGCGATCGCCGAAGACCACTACGAGGGCCAGCCGGTCACCATCATGGCCATCGATCTCAGCGCGTGAGTCTGCGCGTCCATGAGCCGACCCAGGCTGTCGCGCCCGGTACTGCGCCGGCGCACCTCAGGCCCTTCCAGGTAGCGCGAAAGGAACCCCGTGCGTGCCCGCAAGCGCATCGCTCACCTATGAGCAAGCCCTCGCCCAACTCGCAGACGGCCCACCGCGCATCGCCGCACTGGCCGACGGCCGCTCCCCGGCCCACCTGCACGCCGCCCCCAGCCCCGGCGAATGGTCCGCGAACGACCTCCTCGCCCACCTCCGAACCTGCGCCGACGTCTGGGGCGACTACATCACGCGAATCCTCACCGAAGACCACCCCACAATCCGCGCAATCAGCCCGCGAACCCACCTCAAACGGACCAACTACCCCAACCTCGACTTCCACCCCTCGCTCGCCGCCTTCACTTCGCAGCGCGCCGCACTCCTCACCCTCCTAAACCCACTCCCACCCCAAGCCTGGTCACGCACCGCCACCGTGAAAGCCAACGGCCGCATCCTCGAACGCACCGTCCTCTCCTACGCCGACCTCCTCGCCCGCCACGAACAATCCCACCTCGACCAGCTGGCGAGTATCATCGCCGCAGCGAGTACTTAGCCCCGAGATATCCTCAGTCCGCTGCTAGCCAGTGCCATAACGCCGTAACGCCGCGACTCATACTCGACCGGCTCAGGCAGTGCCTCCGCACTGGCACTCAAAGAAGGCAGCCCTGGCTGCGGACGCACCGGACGGCCAGCCAGATCGCCAGGAGACGCATCCCCATCGCCAGGATTCATCCGCCCAGCGGTGCGCAGCATCCAGTGCCACATCGCAGTGTGCCGGGCACTCTCCCAATTCTCCGCGCCGTTTCGTCGCTCGAAAATCGGGCGCGACGGCCACTGATCGAAAGTCAGGCTACGCAACGGCCGGGACATTGCCGGCAACTGCCTCCCCTCGGGGGACAAGAGCAGGCTTGCGCGGAACTCCCGCCCACGATAGAGCCAATGGACACGCCGCATTAACCCTCCCTGCGTCGGGAAGGTCACATCGCTCAAAACCTCATCGCAAAAGCGCGCCAGCGCTCGTTCCAATTCCGCCAACGCCTGATCGTCCATAGTGCCCTCCTTTCGGCTGTCCCGGCTCGGCATACCCCATTCTACTCCCCCGCCACAAGCCAGGAACCAGCCTCTACGATCCAGGCGATGCTACGACTCGCCTCCTCGCTCAGCGCACACCCTCACGATTGCCCATCACTACGAGCGCTCCTCAAACCCTCTCCTCATCAGGGGAGGGTCGCCGTCGCAGGCGGGGAGGGGTCCACCCTGCCAAGGATCCGCCCCATCACCCATACTTCGTGCAAACTTCCCTCCCGCGGGAGAGGGGTGCCCGCCGCAGCGGCGGGGTGAGGGCATCCCCCCTCTCTCTTCTCTCCCACTCTCTTCCAACCACCCGCTCATACCGCAAACACACCCCACTCTTCCCCGCATCCGCCGGGTGCTCCCAGAAAACCTCCCCCACCGGCACAAACCCACACGCCCGCGCCACCGCGTGCGACCCCTCATTATCGAGATCCACCATCAAATGCAACCGCCGCAACCCCAACCCCGCAAACGCCCACCCACAACATCGCCACCGACCGCCGCGCCAACCCGCGCCCGCGCCCCGCCACCCCCAGCCAATACCCCACCTCCGCATCCCCCAACTCCGGGTAGATATGCAGCAAACTCACCGTCCCCACGACCCGCTCATCCGGCAGCCCCACGATCGCAAATCGCGCCATCGTCCCCAGCAACCACCCCGACTCCGCCTCCGCGATCAGCAACTCCGCCGCCACCCGCGTGAACGGCCACGCAATCGACGTATACCGCCCCACATCCTCCGCCTGCCCCGCCTCCCACAACTCCTCAACATCACCCCGCCCCAACGGCCGCAGCCGCAACCCCTCCCCTCAAGCACCGGCTGCCCCACCATCACCATCCTCGCAGAAAGAAGGCGGCAGAGGTCACTCCACAGCCACCACCCTCAACCTTCGAACCTTCGAACCTTCGAACCGTCCCCCCAGCATTGGGGGGATTTAGGGGGGCCTCTCCCACGCCCCCTAGCGCGGCAACTCCGCCCGCCGCGCCACGATCTGCGCCCGATTCCCCGCCGGATCATCGAAAAACAGCAGCCGATCCCCGAACGGATTCTCGAACGGCTCGGCCAGCACCGCCCCCGCCGCCCGCAATCGCTCCGCCACCGCGTCGAACTCGTCCAACCCCACACCGAACGCCAGGTGGTGCGGATCGAGCAGCGGCGGCGCATCGGTCGCAAAAATCTCCAACCGCCCCCCATGCCCATCCCCGACAAACACCAACTCCCCCTCGACCTCCCGCAGCCGGTGCCAGCCAAAGACCTCCTCGTAGAAGCGCACCGTCGGCTCATACGTCTCGCGCCCCGCGCCCAGCCCCACATGCTCCAACCGGCTCACCATCATCCACCATCCTCCAGCTACATCGCGCACCACCGCGTGCCACGGTCCCACAACCGTGCCGCAGCTTACCCCGCCTCGCTCTCCCTGTCGATACCATAGAAATCGTAGAATTCCGCGATGCCACACGCAGCCGAATAGACCCGCTGCGGAAACGCCGCCGCCAACTCCGCCATCGTCTCCGCGCGCTCAATCCGCGCCAGAAACTCCCCGGCCATCGCCAACTTCACCCGCTTCTCACGATCAAGGAACTGCCCCCATAACGCCAGATACTGAAAATGATCCTCAGTGCGCGAAGGGGTCAGCACACGACAGAATGCGGGCGGATACAGCCGCCGGTACGCCTCGCGCCGATACAGCCAGGAATTGCCGCGCACCTCCGTCGCCTCGGGGCATACCCTGGCGATCTCCCCGAACATCGCCCGCAACTCCGCCAGCCGCACCTCCATCCGCGCCTTGCTGATCGCCCCCTCGCCCGACCCATCCTGGTTGGAAAAATGCAATCGAATCCACGTCCCATCCGGCTCAAAATCATACCGAAGACACCCGAACGGCCTCACCCCATCTGCCCGCCACCGCCCGCGATAGAACTGATACGCCCACGCAACCGCATCTCCCGCTCTCAGCAACCCCTCCACAAACTCCACCCACACCGGATGCCCCAGATCCATCTCCCACGGCAACCCCAAACAGCGGTACACATTCGTCTGCCGCGCCAAAACCTCCTCAAACCGCCCCCCACCAACCTCCACCACCCGCCGCGCAAACCCCACCTGCAAATCAAACCACTCCCGCGGCAACGCCCGATCCATCCCCCACCTCGCCATCCCCTCCCACCTCGCCCAAAAACCAAAAACCCTCCCCACGCAGGGGAGGGTCGCCGCACAGCGGCGGGGAAAGGTCAGAACCCCCTCCTCGCGGCAGAGGGGGTGCCGCCCGTAGGCGGCGGGGTGAGTCAGCCCTGACGACCGACGACTGACGACTGACGGCACTCGTCACCCCGCACTAATGCCTGAAATGCCTCACCCCCGTAAACACCATCGCCAGCCCCGCCGCGTCCGCCGCCGCGATCACCTTCTCATCGTTCACCGAGCCACCCGGCTGCGCCACCGCGACCACCCCGGCCCGCGCCGCCGCCTCCAGCCCATCCGGGAACGGGAAGAACGCATCGGACGCCAGCACCGCCCCGCGCGCCAGCTCCCCCGCCTTCTCGGCGGCGAGCTGCACCGACACCACCCGGTTCGGCTGCCCCGCACCCATCCCGCGCAGCGTCCCATCGCTCGCGATCACGATTCCGTTCGACTTCACATGCTTCACTGCCAGCCAGGCGAATGCCAGATCGGCCAGTTGCGCAATCGTCGGCTCGACCTTCGTCACCACCCGCCACTCGCGCGGGTCCTCCGCCAATTGATCCGGCGTCTGCACCAGCACCCCGCCGAGAACCTGCCGCACATCCAGCCGCTTCCCGATCACGCCCGACGGCTCGCCGCAGGCCAGGATGCGCAGATTCCGCCGCCGCTGCAAAATCGCCAGCGCCTCGGGCGCGAACTCCGGCGCGATCACGATGTCGTAGTGCGTCTTCGCGATCTCCGCCGCCGTCGCCCTGTCGATCGTCCGGTTCGCCGCCACGATCCCGCCGAACGCCGACACCGGGTCGCCGCTCAGCGCGCGACGGTACGCCTCGGTCAGATCATCGTGGGTCGCCAGCCCGCACGGCACCGTGTGCTTGATCACCGCCACGCACGGACTCGCGAAATCGATCGCCGCGTTCCAGGCCGCGTCCGCATCCATGATGTTGTTGTACGACAGCTCCCGGCCGTGCAACTGCCGCGCCGTCGCCAGCCCCGCCGGGGTCGGCTCCGGCGTCTCCGCGCGATAGAACGCCGCCCGCTGGTGCGGATTTTCCCCGTAGCGCAGCCCTTGCAGCTTCTCCAGCCCGATCGACAACTGCTGCGGGAAGAACTGCTCGTCGTCGCCCTCGTCCCCGGTCTCGCGCAAATAGCGCGCGATCAGCGCGTCATACGCCGCCGTATGCGCGAACGCCTTCGTCGCCAGCCGCCGCCGCCACGCGATCGGCACCTCGCCCGCGCGCACATACTCGACCGTCGGCGCGTAATCGGCCGGATCGATCAGCACCAGCACGCTCGGGAAATTCTTCGCCGCCGCCCGGATTAGCGTCACCCCGCCAATATCGATCGCATCGCCATTCAGCACATCGTCCAGCGTCGTCCCCGGCCGCGCGATCACCTCCGCGAATGGATAGAGATTGCAGGCGATCAAATCGATCGGTGCCAATCCATGCTCGCTCAGCGTCGCCAGGTGATCCGGGCGGTCCCGCCGCGCCAGGATCCCCCCATGCACCGCCGGATGCAGCGTCTTCACCCGCCCATCCAGCATCTCCGGGAACCCGGTCAACTCCTCGATCCCCCGCACCGGCACCCCCTCACCCGCGAGGGTCCGCTGCGTATTCCCCGTTGAGAACAATTCCCACTCCAGCCCCGCCAGCCCTCGCCCCAGCTCCACCATCCCCGACTTATCGAACGCGCTCAGAATCGCCCGCATGCCCCGTCGCTCCCTCCGCTGCATCACCAACCACCAAAGCGCGAGTATATCACGCCCCCCCAAACACCCCACCAACCCAACCCGTACCCATCACCCATCGTGTCTCCCCACCCCACAATCCACCACTTTCCCCACAAAGTGGCACGATCTGTCCCCCACCACGGGTAGATATATGCAGGGGTGCTTCGCGAAGCGCCCGCGCACCCCCGCCACCCGCACCACCCACTCCGGTAGGGGCGGGTCACCGACCCGCCCGCGTGGGGACGGCAACCATGACGCATTCAACTATTCACACCAAGTATTCACACCAAGGAGGCCCCACCATGACCACCCCCTCCCCCAGCCACAGCTCAAAGTCCCCCATTCATGGGGGATTTAGGGGCCAATCCACCCCCAGCCACACACCTTCGCATACACCACGGCCTTAAAGTCCCCCCAGCATTGGGGGGACTTAGGGAGCCTCACCTCACCCCAGCTACCTCTTTTCCACCCAGGAGAAAGCCGTCCCCGGGAAGAAAGAAAGAAAGTTAAAAACCGCAAAACAAACCTACTTTCCACCCCGTAATTCACTTACACGTAAGCCACTTACACGCCTACACGCCTACACACAGACGCACACCTCTCTATCCGACTACCCGACTACCCGACTCACCCCGAAACCCGCTCACCCGTTCGCAGTACGTACGGCAAACTGCTACACTTCAACCATGGAAGAGTACGACGATGGCACCACCGCCAGGCCACAGACGCGAGATGCCGCCAGGCCCCTCTCGCTCCTCCAGGCCCTGCCCTACGCCGAGGTCGCGGTCCAGGGCGGTCGGGGTGGCGACCGCCTCGCCACGCTCACCTACGAGATCCCGCCCAACCTGCGCGGGCGTGTCGGCACCGGACAACTCATCTGGGCACCCCTGCGCCAGAAGCTCACCCTCGGCGTCATCGTCGGCACCCACGACGAGGCCCCGGTCTTCACCGCCCGTCCCATCCACGCCCCGGTCGAGCCCGAATTCCGCCTCACCCCCTCGCAGCTCGCCCTGGCCGAGTGGATGGCCGAGCGCTATTGCTGCACCTTCTTCGAGGCCGCCCTGCCCCTCCTGCCGCCGGGTGCCTCGCGCCGCAGCGTCGTCCACCTCGCCGCCACCGGCGCACCGCCCCCCCTCAGCGGCCTCTCGCCCAAGGCGCGTCGCCTGCTCAGCCTGCTCGAAGAGCGCGGTGAGACCAGCCTCGCCGCCGTGCAGGAAGCCCTCGGCAGCAGCCTCGCCACCGTCGTCCAGACATTGGAGCGCCTCGGCCTCGTCGAGCGCATCGCCCGCGTCGTCCACGACATCCCCCAGGCGCGCGAGGAGCGCTGGGTCCGCCCCCTCCCCGCCGCCCTCGGCCCGGACGACCCCGCCACCCTCGCCGGCCCCCGCGCCCCCAAGCAGGCCGCCGTCCTCGAACTCCTCCGCCGCCAGTCCCGCATGTCAGGAGACAGCGCCCCCGCGCGCCAGGTCGCCGAACCGCAATCCGCAATCCGCAATCCGCAATCCGCAATCCCCCTGGGCGACGTCTACCGCCTGACCGGTGCCAACCGCACCATCCTGCGCGGCCTGGAAGATAAGGGCCTGATCGAAGTCTACGGCGCGCCCGGCCTGCACGAGCCCTCCTCCCTGCGTCCGAGCCGCTACGAGGCCCCGCCCCCGCTCACCCCCCAGCAGTCGCGCGTCTGGGAGCCGCTATCGGCCGCGATCGCCGCCGGGCAATTCGCCCCCTTCCTCCTGCACGGCGTCACCGGTTCCGGCAAGACCGAGATTTACCTGCGCGCGGCGGCGACCACCATCCGCGCCGGGCGGCAAGCTCTCATCCTCGTGCCCGAGATCGCGCTCACCTCGCAAATCGTCGCCCGCTTCGCCAACCGCTTCCCCGGCAAGGTCGCCATCCTCCACTCCTCGCTCCGCGACGCCGAGCGCTACGCCCAGTGGGAACTGGTCCGCACCGGCGAGCGCCCGATCGTCATCGGCCCCCGCTCCGCCCTCTTCGCCCCCGTGCCCGACCTCGGCCTGATCGTCATCGACGAGGAGCACGAGTCCGCCTACAAGCAGTCCTCGCCCGATCCCCGCTACGATGCCCGCGCCGTTGCCGAGGAACTGGCCCACCTCTCCGGCGCGACCCTCGTCCTCGGCTCCGCCACGCCCGACATCGGCACCCGCTGGCGCGCGGAGAGCGGCGAGATCGGCCTGTTGGAGCTGCACGGTCGCGTCGGCCCGGTCCTCGGCGGCGCGGGCGGGGCCGTCCCGCTCGATTTGCCCGCCGTCGAGGCGGTGGACATGCGCCAGGAGTTGCGGAGCGGCCACACCGGCATCTTCAGCCGCGCCCTCGTCACCCTCCTGCGCGACACCTTCGCGGCGGGCGAGCAGAGCATCCTCTTCCTCAATCGGCGCGGCATGGCGACCTTCGTCCAGTGCCGCGCCTGCGGCACCGTCTACAGCTGCCCCCGTTGCGACATCCCGCTCGTCTACCACGCCGACCGCGAGTACCTGCTCTGCCACCGCTGCAACGGCCGCGAGCCGCGCCCGCGCCAGTGCCACACCTGCGGCTCGCACGACATCAGCTACTTCGGCGTCGGCACCCAGCGCGTGGAGAAGGAGGTCCGCGCCCTCCTGCCGAAGGCGCGCGTCCTGCGCTGGGACCAGGACGCCATCACCGCCAAGGTGGACGCCGCCGCCCTCCTGGCCAAAGTCCAGGCGCACGAGGTCGATATCGTCGTCGGCACCCAGATGGTCGCCAAAGGGTTAGACCTCCCCCTGGTCACCTCGATCGGCGTCATCAACGCCGACACCCTGCTCAACCTCCCCGACTTCCGCGCCGGAGAGCGCACCTTCCAGCTGCTCACCCAGGTCGCCGGGCGCGCCGGTCGTCGCGGCCCCGGCGGTCGCGTAATCGTGCAGAGCTACACCCCCGAGCACTACGCCATCCAGGCCGCGCTCGGCCACGACTACCCCGACTTCTACCGCGAGGAACTCGACTTCCGCCGCCGCCACCGCTACCCGCCTTTCAGCCGCCTCGCCCGCTTCGTCTTCCGCCACGCCGACGAGGCCGTTTGCTCCCGCGAAGGGGAGGCGCTGTCGCGCGCGGTCGCCCTCGCCGCCCAGCACGCCGGTCTCACCGATCTCGACATCATGGGGCCGACCCCCTGCTTCGCCGCCAAGATGCGCGATCTCTACCAGTGGCAGCTGATCATCCGCAGCGGCGACCTCGACGCCGTCCTGCGCCATCTTCGCGTCCCCCCATCCTGGACCATCGATGTGGACCCGGTGAGCATGTTGTAAGCTATGCTGGTCATTGGCCCGGACTTGCGTGATCCTCGCGCTGCGTGGCACGTTAAGGATGATGTGATCGAGGCGCGCACCCGCGCGTGCCGTCCTGGGATGAGCGAACAAGGGCACGGGGAGTGATCGGCGAAGGCAGCATCATCAACAATCGCTTCCGGCTCGACCGCCTGCTCGGGCGGGGCGGCTTCGCGCAGGTCTTCCTGGCGACCGACGCGGTGCTCGGGCGGCAGGTGGCGATCAAGATCCTCAATCCCGCCCAGGGGGGGGCCGAAGGCTTCGACTTCCTCGGGCGCTTCCAGACCGAGGCGCGGGCCGTCGCCGCGCTGGAGCACCCAAACCTCCTCGGCATCTACGACTTCGGCGAGGTCGAGGGCACCGCCTATCTCGTCATGCCCTACATCGATGGCGGCAATTTGCAGGACCGCATCGCTGGCGGGCAGATCCTCCCCCTGCGACAAGTCGCCAACTACCTGGGGCAGACCGCCGCCGGACTCGACTACGCCCACCGTCGCGGCATCGTCCACCGCGACATTAAGCCCCAGAACCTCCTGATCCGCGCCGAAGACAACCGCCTGCTGATCGCCGACTTCGGCGTGGCGAAGGTGATGCAGGGCAATAGCGCCAGCACCCAGACGGCCGCGATCGGCACCGTCTCCTACATGGCCCCCGAGCAGCTCTCCGGTCGCGCCGCGCCGTCGATCGATGTCTACGCGCTCGGCTGCGTCCTCTTCCAACTGCTCACCGGGCGCGTGCCCGACGCCGGCCCCGCGACGCAGGTGATGCTCGCCCACATGAACTCGCCGATCCCTTCGGTGCAGGAGCACAGCGGCGGCCGACTCCCAGCCGCTTTCCAGCCGCTGTTCAATCGCGCGCTCGCCAAGACTCCGGAGGACCGCTTCGCCACGGCCGAGGAACTGGCCCGTGCTTTCGAGGCACTGCTGGCGACGATCTCAGCGCCGATCCCGCCGCCGATCACGTCGCCCTCCGCCCCAACCCAGATCGGGGGCGCGACCCCCGGCCTTCGGTCGAATCCCCCGGCGAGTCTGCCTGCGGTGCCATCCACGCCACCCGCGCAGCCCACGCCACCGGCCGTCACGCCGTCCGCCTCGCCGCAACCCGCGCCGGGACCCGTCATCTCGCCCATGCTACAGCGACCCGCAACGCCATCTCCCGTGGCGCAGGCCCCCGCGACCCCGCCAGATCCGGCGGCCTCGCGTCGCACCTGGCTGATGCTTGCCGGGATCGGCGCGCTGGTCGTCATCGTCATCATCGTCGCCGCCCTGCTGATCAACCTCATCCGGCCGCAGAACACCACCACCCCGACCCCGACTGCGCGCCCGAGCCCCGCCGCCGCGACGCTCACGACGGGCGTGACCGGACTCAGCACCACCCCGACCGCCCCCGCCGCCACGTCACCGCCCTCAACCGCCCCGGCGAGCGCGCCAGCTCAACCCACCCGCTCTCCCACCGCAGGCGCATCGGTCGCTCAACCCTCGGCTGGCCCCCCTCGGCTGCACCATCCCCAGCCGCTTCACCCACGGCCACCGGCTCGCGCGCACCCAGCGCCGCGCCGTCCGTCGCCCCGGCGGCGGTCGAGCCCGGCCCGGTACTCGTCGGCCACAGCGATCACGCCCGCGCGGTCGCCTGGCTGCAGAGCGGGGATCGGCTCATCTCGGGGAGTAGCGACGGCACCGTGCGTATCTGGAGCACCGCCGGTGCCCTCCTGAACACCTTCAGCGGCCGTACCTTCGCCGTGACGAGCGTCGTCCTCTCGCCCGACGGCAGCATGCTCGCGGTCGGCTCGGACGACGGGAAGGTCCACCTCTGGAAAGTCGATGGGACCGAGGTGCAGGTCTTTTCTGGGCACACCAAGCCGGTGTCCAGCGTCGCCTGGGCACCGGACGGCACGCACCTCGTCTCCGGCTCGCAAGATGGCACCGTCCGCATCTGGACGGTCGGTCAGCAGGAAGGGCGGGTGCTGAGCGGCCACAGCGATGTTGTGCTGAATGTCGCCTGGTCCTCCGCCAACCTGATCGCCTCCGCCTCCTGGGACAAGACCATCCGTCTCTGGAATGCCGATGGGACACTGGTGAAGACCTTGACCGAGACCAACGACCAGGTGTGGGCCGTTGAGTGGTCCCCCAACGGCCAACTCCTCGCCTCCGGCTCTCTCAATGGTCAGGTGCGTCTATGGAGGGCCGATGGCACCCTTGTCGCCACGCTGTCCGGCCACACGAAGGAGGTCTCCAGTCTGGCGTGGTCCCCCGACGGCGCGACCCTCGCCTCCGGCTCCTTCGACAACACCATCCGCCTCTGGACCTCCACCGGCCAATCGCTCGGCGTGATCACCGGCCACACCGACGCTGTGACCGCCGTCGCCTGGGGTCCGCAGCCCGGCCACCTCGCCTCCGCCTCCTGGGATAAGACCGTCCGCCTCTGGAATGTGCGGCGCTAACAAATGGAAGGCCGGGCGAGTGATGCACTCGCCCGGCCTTCGCTGTGGTCGATTGCTGTGTGTCCCGCGTCAGTCGGCGGATGCAACCGCCAGCTGGCCATTCGCCGCAACCACCGACGCGTCCTCATCGTCCCGCTGGTTCTCGATCGCCGCGCCGACGAAGTCGCGGAAGAGCGGGTGCGGGCGAGTCGGGCGCGACTTGAACTCGGGGTGGAACTGCGTGCCCACGAACCACGGGTGATCGCGCAACTCGATGATCTCGACCAGGCGGCCATCGGGCGAGGTCCCGCTGACGACCAGCCCATCCTCGGCCAATCCGTCGCGGTAGGCATTGTTGAACTCGAAGCGGTGCCGGTGGCGCTCCTGCACGACCGGCTCGCCATACGCCTTCGCCGCGCGCGATCCGGGGATCAGCTTGCAGGGGTAGAGGCCGAGCCGCATCGTGCCGCCCATGTCGGCCAGGTCGCGCTGGTCGGGCATCAGGTCGAAGATCGGGTTCGGGGTGCGCGGGTCAACTTCGGTGCTGTTCGCTCCCTCCAGCCCCGAGACGTGGCGCGCGAGCTCGATCGCCGCCATCTGCATCCCGTAGCAGAGGCCGAGATAGGGAATCTGGTGCTCGCGCGCGTGCTGGGCGGCCAGGATCTTCCCTTCCACCCCGCGTGGCCCGAAGCCGGGGGCAACGAGGATGCCCTCGACCGCATCGAGCCGCCGCGTCACCTCGACGGCGGGCATCGTCTCCAGTTCCTCCGAGTTGACCCAGTGGATATCGACGCTCACGCCGTGGGCGATCGCCGCGTGCTGGATCGCCTCGGCGATGCTGATGTAAGAGTCGTGCAGCTCCACATACTTCCCGACGATCGCGATCGGCAGGCGCTTCCCGCCGCGCTTGGTGGCATCGACGAGCGCACGCCAGTCGCGCAGATCGGGCTCGCGGCGCGGGAGGCGCAGCCGGTCGGTGACGATTTGCCCCAGGCCGACCTCTTCGAGGACCAGCGGCACTTCGTAAATCGTCTCCAGCGTCGGCAGCGGGATCACCGCGTTCGCATCGACGTCACAGAAGAGCGCGACCTTGTCCCGCACTTCCTGCGGGATCGGGCTCTCGGAGCGCAGGACGATCACATCCGGCTGGATACCGATCGAGCGCAACTCCTTGACGCTGTGCTGCGTCGGCTTGGTCTTCAACTCGCTCTTGTTGACCTGCGGCAGCAGCGTCACGTGGATGTAGAGCACGTTGTCGCGCCCCGCATCGTGGCGCAGCTGGCGGATCGCCTCCAGAAACGGCAGGCTCTCGATGTCGCCGACCGTCCCGCCGACCTCCACGATCGTCACCTGCGCGCCGTGCTTGCGACGCATCGCCGCGATGTGCGACTTGATCTCGTTGGTGATGTGGGGGATGACCTGAATCGTCCCGCCGAGATAATCGCCCCGGCGCTCCTTCTGGATGACCGAAGAATAGACCTGGCCGGTTGTCACGTTGGAGGAGCGCGACAGACTTTCGTCGGTGAAGCGCTCGTAGTGCCCCAGGTCCAGGTCGGTCTCGCCGCCATCGTCGGTCACGAAGACCTCGCCGTGCTGGTACGGCGACATGGTGCCGGGATCGACATTCAGATAGGGGTCCAGCTTCATGATCGCGACGCTGATCCCCCGGCTCTTCAGCAGCCGCCCCAGCGATGCGGTCGTGATCCCCTTGCCGATCGATGAGACCACCCCGCCGGTGACGAAGATATACTTTGGCCGCGCTTCGCTCTCCTGGTGCATCCCTTCCCCCGTGTGTGATGAGTAATGAGTAACGAGTAATGAGTAACGAGGAGAGAGTGTCGAGTAGCGAGGGAAGTTCGACTTGCCTCATTACTCGTTACTCATTACTCGTTACTCGTCATGGTTCGAGGATGACGACCTTGACCGTCTCCGGCAGGTCATTCTTCCGCACCGTCAGCTTCTCCTGCGGGGTCATCTGCTCGACGCCGAGTTCCTTGCAGAAGCGGTCGAGGGCTTCGAGATTCTGATCGCCGCTGGCGGTGCGATAGTGCATCGGGATGACGATTTTCGGCTCAATCTGGCCGATCACCTCGTTCGCGGCCTGCGCACTGAGCGCCTTGCCACCCCCGACCGGCACCAACAGGATATCGACATCGTTCAGCCCTTCGAGTTGCTGCTCGCTCAGGGTGTGGCCGAGGTCGCCGAGGTGGCAGATGCGCAACTCTTCTAGCTCCAACAGGTAGAGCGTATTGAAGCCGTTCTCCTTGCCACCCTGCGCATCGTGGAAGGTGCGGACGCCGGTGATGAAGACATCGCTGACTTCGTACTCACCCGGCCCGTCGATCAGGAAATAGCCGTCCTGCACCTGGCCTTTGGCGTTGTGGCCCGGGTGGTTGTGGCTGATCGTCACGATATCGGCCTTTTGCTTCGGCAAGGCATAGCCCGTCGAGCGCCCGACCGGGTCCATCACGATCGTCGCCTCGCGGCCACGGATGCGGAAGCACCCATGCCCGAACCACTTAATCTCCGCCATGATCGCTCTCCTCGTTCGCCCGGCGCGGTCGTGCTGTGGACAATTGCCGGTGCCGGACAAAACAAAAGCGGCCTTTCCAGACCGCACTTTATTGTACCATACGTACGGGGGATAGTTCAAAGTTCAAGGTTCCAAGTTCCAGGTTGGGTCGGGTGAACTTGGAACTTGGAACCTTGAACCCGCCTATTCCTGCTCTTCCCCGCTGTACATGTAGGAGTCGGAATCCCCCAGCGGTTCGCTTTCGTCTGCCCCGCCCGAGGATCGCAGCAGTGTGTCGATGGCGCGCTTGGTCGTCGGCCAGTCGTAGCCGCGCCGTTGGAGGAATGAGGAGAGGCGGCGGCGCTGCGTTTGCTCGTCAAGTGCCCGCAGCTGTGCAAACCGCTTGCGTGCCAGCGTGAGGGCATCGCCATATTCGTCGATCGTCGCCTCTTCCAGCACCTGCTCTACGGTCTCGCGCTCCACCCCCTTGCGCCACAGTTCCTGGCGCAGCAGCCGCTTGCCGCGCGGCTGGTTGGTGCCCCGATTCTCGACCCAGTAGCGCGCGAACCCCTCGTCGCCGATGTAGCCCCATCCCTCCAGTCGGGCGATCACCGCGTCGATGGTCTCGGGCACGACCTCCTTTTCCTTCAGCCGGTCGCGCACCTCGCGGATGCTGCGCGGCCGGACGGTGAGGTAGGCCAGTGCCTTGTTGACCGCCTTGTCCAGCTCATCCGCCGCTCGCAGCGAGGCAACTTGCGCGATTGAGAGCACTTGCCCGACGCGCAGGCCGCGCTCCTCGGCGATCAGGTTGCTGAGCCCGAGCGCGAACTGGCCATCCAGGTAGATGCTCACGCGCTCGGGATCGCGCTGGGGCGCGATGCGGCTGATCGTGCCGCTGGCGATCTTTGGCCGCTCAGCCTGTTCTGTATCCTTAGCTTCGCCGGCCGATTTCCTAAACTGTCGCATTGCTTGTGTCCATCTCGATCATAGGAATCCGCAGCATATTGGCCGCCCGGTATCTGAACCTATCGCGCGAGGGCTGCCAATCGGCAGCCCTCGCAGTCAAGTATAGTCGTTTGCAGGCTACAGGAGGCTACTCGTCGTCGCCCATGTCGTCATCATCGCCGCCACGCAGCGGAACATCGCTGAGGGGCACCGGCTGGAAGCCGAGTGTCGGCGCGGTGGCGCGGATGCGGCCCTCGATATCGGCGAGCGTGTCCGGATTCGCCTTCAGGAAGTCCTTCGCGTTCTCGCGGCCCTGGCCGAGCTTCTCGTCGTCCAGGTAGAAGAATGCGCCGCTCTTGCGGACCAGACCCAGCTTCACGCCGGTGTCGAGGATGCTGCCAGACTTCGAGATGCCTTCGTTGAACATGATGTCGAACTCGGCCTGCTTGAAGGGGGGCGCGACCTTGTTCTTGACGATCTTCACGCGGGTGCTGGCACCGATCGCGTCCTGCCCCGACTTGATCGTCTCGATCTTGCGGACTTCCATGCGCACCGAGGCATAGAACTTCAGCGCCCGACCGCCGGAGGTCGTCTCCGGGTTGCCGAACATCACGCCGATCTTCATGCGGAGCTGGTTGGTGAAGATGACGGAGGTTTTCGAGCGGTTGATCGCGCCGGTCAGCTTGCGGAGCGCCTGCGACATCAGGCGGGCCTGCAAGCCGACGTGCGAATCGCCCATGTCGCCATCGATCTCGGCGCGCGGCACCAGGGCGGCGACCGAGTCGACCACCACCACGTCGAGCGCGCCCGAGCGGACCAGCGTCTCGGTGATCTCCAGCGCCTGCTCGCCGGTGTCGGGCTGCGACACGAGCAAATCGTCCAGGTTCACCCCCAGCCGCTGCGCATAGAGCGGATCGAGCGCGTGCTCGGCGTCAACGAACGCGGCCACACCGCCCATCTTCTGCGCCTCGGCGATGACATGGAGGCAGATCGTCGTCTTCCCGGACGACTCCGGGCCGTAAATCTCGGTGATGCGCCCGCGCGGGATGCCACCGGCACCGAGCGCGAGGTCGAGCTCGATCGCGCCGGTCGGGATGACCTCGATCGCGAGCCGGGAGGCGGCATCGCCCATCTTCATGATCGAGCCCTTGCCGAACTGGCGCTCGATCTGCGAGATCGCCACATCGATCGCGCGCTCGCGCTCGACCATGCTGCGCTCGCTCGTGCCGTCGATGTGCTCAACCGCTGGTTTGCTGCTTCGTCCACGCCCTGACATCGGGAAACCCTCCCCTACGCCTCGTTTGTTGATTGCCGAGGGAACCGTCGCGCGCGGCCCGGACGAGGTTCCCGATCGTCCAGGGTAAGAAAATATGTTCTAGTGATATGATAGCGGATGAGTGCCCTAAAGTCAAGGGCCGAAAAGCGGCCTTTTTCCTTGATGGGGAGCCAAAAAACGCTTTTCAGTCAGGGCGTACGTTCAGACCTGCACAAAGCGATCAACCGGGCGCACGAAGACGATTGCGCCGCCCACTTCGACCTCGAATCGCTCGGGCACTGCCAGCAGCCCCGGCTCCAGCGAGGCGGAGTAGGGGAGCGCCAGTTGCGTGCGGCGGCGGCAGTGGTGGCGGATGAGGGCCTTCACCGTCTCGACGCGGTGCTTCGGCACGCCGATCATGATCGTGCTGTTGCCGGTCCGCAGGAAACCGCCGGTGCTGCCGATCTTCGTCGCGCCGATGCCCGCCTCGCGCAGGCCATTCAGCAGCAAGTCGGCGTCCTCGTCCTGGACGATGGCGATCACCAGGCTGTCGATATTCATCATGCGTCCCCCTTGCGGGCCGTAAAATGTGGAGCGTACGGCGTGAAGCGTCGGGCGAAGGCGGCCCTCAACAGTATACCCGCCGTGGAGAAAGTCTGCTCACCCTACGCTCCACGTTCGACGCTTCGCGGCTCATGCGGCGACGGCGCGGTTGCCACCGAGCCGCTGGGCCTCGCGCAAGGCTGACGTGGAGTTCTCGACGAGTTCGCCGATTTCCAGGCCATCGACCGGGAAGAGGGCGATGCCGATGCTCACGTCGAGGTAGAGGGCTTTTCCTTCGGGGAGGGTGACGGGGCGGCGGTAGAAGTGCTGGAGGTAGCGTTGCGCCGCCATCTGCGCCCCCTGGCTGTTGCTATCGGGGAGCAGGATCAGGAAGCGATCGGTGCCGTAGCGCCCGATGATGTCGCCATCGCGGCAGGCGTCGCGCAGCATCACGGCCAGCGACTGCATCACCCGGTCGCGGAGCGGCAGGCCGAGATCGGTCGCGAGCGCGTCGAAGCGGTCGAGGGCGATCATCAGGAGGGCGAAGGAGCGGCGGGCGCGGCGGGCGCGGGCCAGTTCGCGCTCCAGGTGGTCGTGCAGTTGCGCCTGGTTGGCGATGCCGGTCAGGCGGTCGCGCAAGGCCCCGGAGGCGAGCGCCTCGTTGAGTTCGGCACCGTGGAGGTAGAGGCCGAGGATCGCCACGAAGCGCTCCAGGTCGGGTCGCCACTCGATGAGGGACGAGTCCGCCTGCGCTGCGGCGACGCGCAGCACCCCCTGCAAGCGGCCGAAGGCCAGGATCGGCATCGCCAGGGTGGCGGTCGGCTCGGAGACGGTCAACGTGCGGAAGGTCGTCGCCACGCGCGCGATCTGCTCGTCGGCGGAGCCGTCGGGGGGACTGTGCAAGGCGAGTGGCCGGGGCGAATAGCTGGCGCGCAAGCGCCAGCGCGTGGCGGCCTGCGGGGTGTCGCTGCTCGCCTCCCACAGCTCCGTGCTGCTGTCGCACAGCGAGCCAAGCTGTTGCATCAGGCCCTGGAGGACCGCCTGCGTGCTGTTCGTCGATGTCGCGGCGTCACCCAGCAACTCTACCAGCGGCCAGAGCCGCCCACCCTCACTCGCCATCTTCCTACCTTCGTATCCCTGCTCGCTCCGCCTCGCCCGATTGGCTCGGCGCTGGTGCTACGGCTCCTTGTGGCTGCAATGTGGCTCTAGTCTATCGGCCATGGTAACGCAGGGGATAGAGACGCTGGCATAGGAGTTCGCGGGACGACGGTACTACCACGTTATGGTACGTCCGCTGGCGGTACTATACCATGAAGGGCGTTGTGGTTCAGTACGTGCAGTACAGATAGACCGAATCTACCGTCTCTCAACCCGATCCAGACGGTTCGTGCGACATCACGATGCAAGGCGACGCAAGGAGGGAAAGAGCCGATGATCCAACGATCGCTGTTTGGCGACACCCCGGTGCCGGAGGAGCCCGCCGCCCCGCAGTTCGCCGACATTGCTGCGGCGCGCGAGGCGGCGCGCGACTGTGTCCGCTGTGACCTCAGCACGACCAGGCGACAGGTGGTGTTCGGCGAGGGGGCACCGCGAGCGCGGCTGATGATCCTCGGCGAGGGGCCATCCGAGAACGATGACCGGAGCGGGCATCCGTTCAGCGGCCCGTCGGGGAGTTTGCTGGCGGCGTGGCTGACGCGGCTGGGTCTGGCGCGCGAGGAGATCTGGCTGACGAACGTGGTGCGCTGCCGACCGGCGGCGATCGTGAACGGGCGACCGAAGAACCGGCCACCGACCGAGCCCGAGGCGCGGGCGTGCCGCTTCTGGCTCGATACCGAGCTGGCCCTGGTGCGCCCGGCGGTGGTGCTGGCGCTGGGCGGGTCGGCGGGGAAGGCGATGCTGGGGAAGGGGTTCAAGATCACGCAGGAGCGCGGGCGCTGGCACGACGGGCCGCACGGCACGGCGGTGTTGACCACGTTCCACCCGGCGTATCTGCTGCGGCTGGAGGGGGAGGATCTGGCGCGAATCGAGGCGATTGTGGATGCGGACCTTGACCTCGTTAAGGCACGGCTGGCGAGTGCGGGCTAGTGGTTGGTGCTGCTGGCGGGGGCTGAACGGCCGTCGTGGTGCGGGGAGACCTGGGTGCTGGCGCGTTGCGCGGCGCGACGCGGCGGAATGCCCACCAGCAGGCGCAGGCGGCGGCGAGGGTGGCGGCCAGCGGGGCGAAGGGGTGATCCAGGCGGAAGCCGAGGTCGACGACGGTGGGGAGGCCGCCGGCGGCGATGGCGAGCCCGAGCGCCAACCCGGCGGCGAGGCCGGGGCGCTGCGGCAGGAGTCGGCCGGTGGCGGCGAGGGCGGCGGGCGTGGCCGATTGCAGGAGGGCGACGCCGGGGAGCAGCGCGACGGGATTCTGGCCGCTGATGGTCAGCAGGGGCGCGGCGATGAGCAGCGCGCCGAAGGTCCAGCGCCGCCAGCCGATCCGGTCGGCGAGGAAGCCGCCAAGCACTTTGCCGGTCGCGGCGGCGATGGCCATCGCCAGGAGGAGGTCGAGGCGTGACGCGAGGGCTAACTGGAGGGCGCTCCAGACGGCCGAGCGCAGCGCGATGCCGGCCAGGAGGACCAGCATGATCAGGTCGTGGTCCTCGAAGATCGGCTCTTTCTCGGGGGTGGCGTAGGGGAGCGCGGGGAGTCGCACGGCGGCGACCACGATGATGGCGATGGCCAGGGGGATGAGGAAGAGGAGCAGCGGGCGCTGGCCGCTCACGGCGAGCGCGCCGCCGATGGCCAGGCCGACGACGCCGGGGGCGGCGAAGAGGCCGGGGCCGACCGCGCGACCGCGCGTGGCGCAGAGGGCGAGCGCGCCGCCGCCGACGTGGAAGGCCGCCGAGCCGATCCCGGCCAGGACCACGGCGCTGGCCGGGGATATCCGGCTCAGCAGGAGCGCGGCGCAGTGGCAGCCGAGGCCGAGCAGGACCGTGGCGCGCGGGGCGTGCAGGTGGTCGGTGACGAGGCCGACCAAGGGTTGCCCGCCGAAGGCGAGCAGGTTGTAGAGCAGCACCAGCAGGCCGATCCGCTCGAAGGAGACCGCACCGTTGAGGCTGCCGAGTTGCATGCCGACCGAGCCGTCGGCGACGCCGTGCGCGAGGCCGAGGAGGAGGGGCACAAGGTATTGCATCATCGGCTCCTCCTGAGACTTAACTGCGGCCGTTGAGCAGCACGAACCCCAGGAGCAAGACGTAGCTGGCGACGTTGGCGAGGGCGGCGATGCCGAGGGTGCGCCTGAAGGCGGGCCGCTGGATGGCCCACATCACGCCGGCCTCGATGAGGGCCGAGAGGAGCCAGGCGGGCAGGAGCAACAGGAGGATCGTCGTCGTCCTGTCGCTCTCTTGCGCGTTCGCGACGACTGCCAGCAGCGGCAAGCCGACCAGCGTCGATACGACGTTCATCGCCAGGGCGGCGATGGCGGAGCGCCCCAGGCCACCCCACTTGAGCAGGTAGAGGGCGAGCGCCTCGACGATGACAATCGGGATGAGCAGGAGAACTGCCGGGGCTCCGGTGCTGGAGGCGACCGGCGGGGCGGCGACGTCGAGGGGCAGGAGCATTGGCGAACCCTCCTACTCAGGCTACGGTGTTGGTACCCTGAATAACGCTGTCTGCTCTGCGCCTGTTTCGTCGCGCCCGCCGGGGTGCCTCACTGGCTTTAGCCGAGGACGGCCTTCGCGCGGCCGAGGGCGGCGATGTGTTCCTGGGGTGTGGCGAAGCCGGATTTCATGAAGCCGACGCTCATGTGGGTCGCGCCGAGGTCGCGCCAGCCCGCCAGCATCGCCGCCGCCTCGGCGTCGGGGACCTGGCCGTAGGCGATGCGCGGCTCGATGCCGATGCTGGCGGGGTCGCGCCCGGCGGCCTGGGCGGCGGTGTGCAGGATGTCGAGCTTGGCGCGGGCGGTGTCGTTCGGACCCATCTGCGGGAACCAGCCGTCGCCGATGCGGCCGATGCGCTCGATCGCCGCGTCGGCGGTGCCGCCGATCCAGATCGGGATGGGGCGCTGGATGGGGAGCGGGTTGAGGCCCGCTTCGATGACCGTGTGCCAGCGGCCCTTGAAGGTGACGACCGGGTCGGTCCAGAGGGCGCGGAGGACGGCGATCTGCTCCTCCATGCGCCCGGCGCGGTTGCGGAAGTGCTCGTTCAGGCTCTCGTACTCGACGGCGTTCCAGCCGATGCCGACGCCGAGGCGCAGCCGACCGCCGCTGAGGACATCGATCGCGGAGGCTTGCTTGGCGACGAGCGCGGTCTGACGCTGGGGGAGGACGAGGACGTCGGTGACGAGTTCGACGCGGCTGAGGGCGGCGAAGTAGCCGAAGAGGACGAAGATCTCGTGGAAGGGGTCGCGGTGGTTGTAGCCGGTCCAGCCGGGGCGGTTGGTGGGGTCGGCCCCGAGGACGTGGTCGTAGGCGAGGACGTGGTCGTAGCCGAGCCCTTCGGCGGTCTGCACCCAGTCGCGGATGGCGACGGGGTCGTTGCCGAACTCGTTCTGCGGGAAGATGGCTCCGAGGTGCATGGGACGCTCCTTTCGGGAAGTGGGAAGTGGGAAGTCGGAAGTCGGAAGTCGGAAGTGGGGATGGCCGACGTGGGGAGTATCGCATGGGAAGGTGCGTCTGTGGGTCAGTGGGTCAGTGCGTCAGTGCGTTCGTGAGTTACGTGTACGCGTGTAATTCGCTTACGGGGTGGAAAGTAGGTTTGTTTTTGCATTTTAACTTTTCCTTTCCTCTCGGGTCGGGGTAGGGCAAGACAAAATCCGTGTGGGGGTGCGGGATTTGGGAGATCGTGGAGTGTGGGAAAGTGCGTGGTTGGCGATAGGTTGGCCCCCTAAATCCCCCGTGAACGGGGGACTTTGACGGGTGGCGGGGGCGTGGGTAGTGGTCATGGTGAAGGCTCCTCCGTGGTGTGGGCAAGGCGCGGCCTGGCCCGCGCGGCGTGGGGGCCGGGCGGGTGGGAGGCGTACGGCGCCTCTACATCTATACACCCGCCGAGGGGGGCGAATCATGCCACATTGGGGGAAATTGGTTGGGGTGGGTGGCGGAATGGGGAGTGAGTGCCGTCCCCACGCGGGCGGGTCGGTGACCCGCCCCTACCAGGATGGGGAGGCGGGCTTTTTGGTGGGGGTGTGGGGCGCTTTATACTGTGGGGGATGGTTGGGTATGTGGTTATGTGGAGGGGATGATGACGGAGTTGCTGTATCAGACGGATAGCTATTTGCGGGAGTTCGAGGCGACGGTGGTTGAGGTGGCGGATGGGGGGATGGTGATTCTCGGACCGGACGGCGTTTTATCCCGGGGGTGGGGGCAGCCGTTCGATCTGGGGACGCTGGAGGCGGGTGGGCGGTCGTGGGCAGTGGTGAAGGTGGAGAAGCGCGGGCCGGTGGTGGCGCACCAGTTGGAGGGTGAGGGGGCGTTGCCGGAGGTGGGGACGGTCGTGCGGCGCGCTCGATTGGGAGCGGCGGTACCGGCTGATGCGGACGCACACGGCGATGCATGTGCTGTGCGGGGTGGTCTGGCGCGAGTTTGGCGGGCAGGTGACGGGCGGGCAGATGAATCTGGACCGTTCGCGGATGGATTTTGAGTTGGAGGATCTCAGCCCGGAGCGGGTGCAGCGGATCGAGTCGCTGGTGAATGCGGATATCGCCGCTGGCGCGCCGGTTTCGGTGCGTATTTTGCCGCGCGAGGAGGCGTTTGAGATCCCTGATTTGATTCGCACGAAGATTAATTTGCTGCCGGTGGGGATTACTGAGGTGCGGGTGGTCAGCGTGGGGGAGCTGGATACGCAGGCTGATGGCGGGACGCACGTGGCGGATGCTCGCGAGGTTGGGGGGATCAAGATCGTGGGGACGCGGAGTAAGGGGAAGATCAATAAGCGGTTGGAGGTGGAGTTGGTAGGGGAGTGAGGAGAGAAGAGAGTGGAGAGTGGAGAGAAGAGAGGGGAGAGGGAGAGAAGAGAGGAGAGAAGAGAGAAGAGAGTAAGGCCGCAGAGGCGCGGAGACGCGGAGAACGACGCGGAGACGACGAGGAAGCTGGGACGGATGCTGAGCGAGAGCGAAGCATCCGTCTTGCTTATTTGACTTTCCTGGGTCGCGGAATTTGCTTGGTGGTGCGGTTAGATTGGGAGAGGTGGGACGCGGCCGGAGACGATGTGGAAGCAGCCGTAGCTGTAGAAGGTGCCGTTCTGGCTGGCGGTTTCGAGATAGGCCAGGAGGGTTTCGGCGCGTTCGCGGGTGAGGGAGCCTTCGACGATCAGGGCTTCGGCGGCGGGGGCGAGGTCGAGGCCGTAGGCGCGGAGGACGGCGTGGTTGGTGATGGTGCTCGGCACGAGCACGGCCTGTCGTTCCACCAAGCCTGCGTCGGCGAGGCGGCGGTAGAGGGTGAGGCCGATGTCGGGATGGCGGAAGTTCAGGGCGCGGCGATAGATCGGAGCGAAGTCGGCGTGTTCGGGGTGGTCGATGCGGATGCCGAGCCAGTCGGGTTCGACGGCGACGACTATTCCTCCTGGGCGGACCACGCGGGCCATTTCGCGCAGGGCGGCGGTGGGATCGGTCAGGTGCATGAGGACGCGTTCGCAGTGGGCGGCGTCGAAGGAGGCAGTCGGGTAGGGGAGGTGGTAGGCGTCGCCTTCCTCAACCGTGACCGACTCGGCTAACCCCTCGGCGGCCACGCGCGCCCGGGCTTCGGCGACGAAGGCCGGGGCGTGGTCGAGACCGACGACCCGGCCGGTGGGGCCGACCTCGCGGGCGAAGACCGGGAGGATGAGGCCGCTGCCGCAACCGACTTCCAAGACCGATTGGCCGGAGGCGAGGGCGAGAACGTCCAGGGTGCGGGCGAGGATTTCCTGGAGGAGCGGCGTCCGGTAGATGCGCTCAAGGTAGGCGCTGCGGGCGGCCTGGTGCTCCACGGTGTCGTCTGGTTGCCAGGATGCCGAGCCGCCCGAGAAGCTGGAGTGCGAGGATGGGCGCGGTTGTTCGTCCGTCATGTTCCCCTCGTTGCGTGCGATGACGATGCCGCCGGTGTGCGTGGCATGGTTTGGCCTGGATGCGAGGGAGATGCGGCGTCAGGTGTTCGGCTCCGGTGGGCGGAGGTGTGCCCAGGGTTGGATCGCTTCGAAGTTGGCCCCGGCGCGGAGGACGGTGGCCTCGTCGTAGCGGCGGCCGACGATCTGGAGGCCGACGGGGAGGCCGCTGGCGGTGAAGCCGGCCGGGATGGTGAGGGCGGGGTTGCCGCTGAGGTTGAAGGGGTAGCTGAACGGGGTCCAGCCAAGGCGTTCGACGGGGCGGCCGGCGATTTCGCGCGGGCCTTCGGTGGCGGCGGAAGGCTGGCACGGCGATGGTGGGGGTGAGGAGCAGGTCGTAGCGGCCGAAGAAGCGGCGCAGGGTGTCCCAGAGGGTCTGGCGGGTGATGTTGGCTTTGACGTAGTCGATCGCGGTCAGGCCGGAGGCGTCTTCCGCGACGGCCTGCCGCAGGTTGGGGTCGGTCAGGGCGAGTTGGTCGGGGGTGAGATCGGCGAAATTCGCGGCGACGCCGCCGTAGAAGAGGGTGCGCGCGGCGCGGTTGGGATCGGGGAAGCCGGGGTGGGCTTCCTCCAGGGTGCAGCCGAGGTCGTCGGCGAAGCGGCGCGCGGCGCGGGCGGTGATCGCGGCGACCTCGGGATCGACCGCCGCGTAGCCGAGGTCGGGGGACCAGGCGACGCGCAGGCCGCGAATGTCGCCGTCGCAGGCGGCGAGCCAATCGGTGGCGGCGGCGGGGAGGGAGCGCTGATCGCGCTCGTCGGGACCGGCGATCACGTTGAGCAGCAGGGCGGCGTCGCGCACGGTGCGGGTCATCGGGCCGGTGTGGGCGAGGGTGTCGAGCGTGCTGGCGGGGTAGGTCGGGACGCGCCAGAGTTGCTGCTTCAGGCCGACGAGGCCGCAGAAGGACGAGGGGATGCGGATCGAGCCCGCGCCGTCGGTGCCGAGCGCGAGGGGGCCGAGTCCCGCCGCGACCGCCGCGCCCGCGCCGCCGCTCGATCCCCCGGCGCTGCGGGTGCGGGCCGGGTCCCAGGGGTTGTAGGTGGTGCCGAAGAGGGGATTGTCGGTGTCGCCCTTCCAGCCGAGTTCGGGCGTGTTGGTCTTGCCGAGGACGACCGCGCCCGCCGCCTTGATCCGCTCGACCACCGGGGCGTCCTCGTCGGGAATGTAATTGGCCCAGAGGCGCGAGCCGCGCGTGGTGGCGACCCCTTTGGTGTAGGTGAGGTCTTTCACCGAGATCGGGACGCCGTGGAGCGGGCCGAGCGGGTCGCCGCGCATGACGGCGGCCTCCGCCGCGCGGGCGTCGGCGAGCGCCTGGTCGGGGGTGAGGGTGCAGAAGGCGTTCAGCCAGCCGTTCAGGCGCTCGATCCGCGCCAGCACGGTTTCGGTGACCTCGACCGGCGAGATCGCCTTCTGGCGGATCAGCGCGGCAAGCTCGATGGCGGGGGTGAAGCAGAGGTCGGCGGGGGACATGGGGCCTCCGGGATGGTTCAAAGTTCAAAGTTCAAGGTTCAAGGTTGGGCTGATGCCTATCGAACTTTGAACTTTGAACCTGGAACTTTGAACTCGCTCACGAGGTGAGCGAGACGCGGTCGATCTCGCGGTGGGCCATGCTGACGCTGGTGTCGGTGTGGATGCGCTGGATGGTCTGGCCGATGATCGCGGAGACCGAGAGGACGGTGAGCTTGGGGAGGTGCTTCGCGGGCGGGAGGGGGATGGTGTCGGTGACGACGATCTCGCTGATCGGGCTGTCGTTGAGGCGCTGGATGGCGGAGCCGGAGAAGATGGCGTGGGCGGCGGCGACGACCACCCGAGTGGCCCCGCGTTCGAGGACGAGGCGCGCGGCCTGGGTGATGGAGCTGCCGGTGTCGATCTCGTCGTCCACCAGGAGGGCGGTGCGGCCGGCGACATCGCCGATGACGTTCATCGCCTCGGTGCGACCGTCCCGATTGCTGGGGCGGCGCTTCTCCACGATGGCGAGGGGGGCGTCGAGGGTCTCGGCGAAGTTGCGGGCGCGCTTGGCGTTGCCGAGGTCGGGCGAGACGACGACGAGGTCGGGGATGCGCTGCTCCTGGAAGTGGCGCGCGAGGAGGTAGGTGGCGGTCAGTTCGTCCACCGGGATGTTGAAGAAACCCTGGATCTGCCCGGCGTGGAGATCGACGGTGAGGAGGCGGTTGGCCCCGGCGGTGGTGATCAGGTCGGCGAGCAGGCGGGCGGTGATCGGGACGCGGGGCTGGTCTTTCTTGTCGGTGCGGCCGTAGGCGTAGTAGGGGACGACGGCGGTGATCCGCCCGGCCGAGGCGCGCTTGAGGGCGTCGATCATGATCAGGAGTTCCATGATCGACTGGCTGAGGGGGGAGGCGAAGGGCTGCACGACGAAGACATCGTTGCCGCGCACGCTCTCCAGCAGGCGCACGAAGATGTTTTCGTTGCTGAAGCTGAAGACTTCGGCTTGGCCGGGCGGGATGCCGATGTTCTCGCAAATTGCCCTGGTGAGGGCTGGGTGGGCGTTGCCGCCGAAGATGGTCAATTGGTCGTAGAGTGCCATTCCCCTCTCCCCTGCGGTTGTCGGCCGATGGCACCGGGACTGAAGTCCCGGCTAAGGGCCTGCGGGCCACAAAGTCCGCTCACGCGGACTCGGTCCGTAGCTTGCGCTATTGGGCGATTGTTGCGCTCTCCGATGGCGGTGACGGCGTATTGTGTGCTTCTACCTGGTCGTAGCCGAGGTTGATCAGGGCGTCGCGGGCGGCGGATTGCTCGGCGAGGCGTTTGTTGGAGCCCTGGCCGACCCCGAGGGCGCGGCCATCGACGCGGACTTCGACGGTGAAGGCGGCGTCGGTTTGCGGTGCGCCGCGCGCGACGACGACGTAAGTGGGGGTGAAGCGGCTGCCGCCCGAACCGGGGAGGGCGTCGATGTCGAGGTATTGGCGGCGCAGGTCGGCGTCCTGGGTGAGTTCCTGGAGGCGGCCTTTGTGATTCTCGGTGGCCTGGTGGGCGATGATCGTGTCGGCTTCGACCAGGCGGCCGGCGAGGAAGGTGCGGGCGGCGGCGGTGCCCGCGTCGAGGTGGATGGCGGCCAGGGCCGACTCGAAGGCGTTGGCGAGGATGCGGTCGCTGAGGACTTCGGGCTCGGTCTCACCCTTGCTGAGGTAGAGCAGGGGGCCGAGTCCGAGCTGGCGGGACCAACGCGCGAGGGTGTCGGTGCGGATGAGGGCGACGCGGCGGGCGGTCAACTCGCCCTCGTGCAGGTCGCCGAAGCGGGCGTAGAGCCAGTCGGCGACGAGGAAGCCGAGCAGGGCGTCGCCCAGGAATTCGAGCCGCTCGTTGGAGTCGCGCGGGTCGCGCCCGAGTTCGTTGACGTAGGAGCGGTGGGTGAGTGCCCGTTTGAGGAGTTCGCGGTCGTGGAAGCGGACGCCGAGCGCGTCCTCGGCGCGTTCGAGGCGTTCGTCGTCGCTGAGGTCGCCCCAGGCCGACGGCGCGGCCTCGGTGGCGATGGGTGATGGCGTGGTATCGAGATCGTTCGCGGTCACAACTGCTCCTGACGCATCCCTGTCCCCTGGGGATTATACCGGAGAGGGGTGAGGGGAGAGGAGAGTGGGGAGAAGAGAGAAGGGAGATGGGGGACGAGACCGCAGAGGCGCGGAGGCGCAGGGAACGACGCAGAGACGAACGAGGAGGACGGATTAACCACAGAGGGCACAGAGGGCACAGAGATGAGGGGGAGTGGTGTTTGCGGTGGATCTTGCGAGATATATGAGTTTTACACATAAGGGGAATAGGGTATTGGAAGTAACGTTATGTTAATGGCATCACGATGGGGTGGGCCGTGTATTGTCGGCGGGACGAGGTTGTCGCGCGGGCGGGAGGGGTTGGTCGATGTTGACCACGTTTGGGCGGTGGTTGCGCCGTCGGGCTGCGGGGCGCGAGGCGTTCCCCGAGGAGTTCCGGGCCGAGCGGATGGATTCCAGCTGGCGCCCGGAGTATCTGGAGTTCCGGGGGCAGGTGTCGCCGGTGATTACCAGGGTGCCGTACTTGCTCTATCGGTAGGGCGAGTAGTCAGTGGGTTTGAAGCAGGGGCGCGGTGGTGATTGCCACCGCGCCCCTGCTTTGTGATTGGCTTGAGGGACCTCACCCCGGCCCTCCCTCTCCCGCGAGGAGAGGGGGTGCCTCGCTCAGAGAGCAGTGGCTTTCGTGTGAATTCCCCTCCCTCTCCTCGCGGGAGAGGGAGGGGCCGGGGGAGCGTGAGGTCACGCCCTCACGGCTACCGCGCGGTGGCGGTGTGGGGGGAGAGGCCGGTGATTTCGAGCATTTCGGCGTAGTCGAGGGATTCTTCGCGCAGGAGCTCCTGGGTCAGGGCGTCGAGGCGGCGGCGCTCCTGGCTGAGGAGGCGCAGGGCTTTCTCGTAGCACTCGTCGATGATGCGCTTGGTGGCGTGGTCGATCAGCTGGGCGGTCGATTCGCTATAGGGGCGGGTCATCGCGCCGCCGATGCCGGTTTCGAGGAAGTTGCCGTCTTCGTTGCCGGTCAGGGCGATCAGGCCGATTTCGTCGCTCATACCGAAGCGCGTCACCATCGCGCGGGCGAGGTCGGTCACCTGCTTGATGTCGTTCTCCGCGCCGGTGGTGATCGAGCCGTAGACGATCTCCTCGGCGGCGCGGCCACCGAGCGCGTTGACGATGCGGGCGCGCAGGTAGGCTTCGTTGTAGTTGTAGCGGTCGTCTTCGGGCACCGAGAGGGTGACGCCGAGCGCCTGGCCGCGCGGGATGACCGTGACGCGGCGCACCGGGTCGGCCTCCGGTTGCAGCAGGCCGAGCAGGGCGTGGCCCGCCTCGTGATAGGCGACGCGGCGGCGCTCCTCCGGCGCGAGGGTGAGCTTGCGTTCCGCGCCGAGCGCGATCTTTTCCAATGCTTCGGCGAAGTCGTTGCTGCCGACATCGTCCCGGCCCCGGCGCGCCGCCAGCAAGGCGGCTTCGTTGACGAGGTTGCGGAGGTCGGCACCGACGAGGCCGGGGGTCTCGGCGGCGATCTCGTTCAGGTCGATGTCGCGGGCGAGGGGCACGCCGCGCGTGTGGACCTTGAGGATCTCGGCGCGACCGTTGCGGTCGGGGGGCTGCACGGTCACGCGGCGGTCGAAGCGGCCGGGGCGCAGCAGGGCGGGGTCGAGCACGTCGGCGCGGTTGGTCGCGGCGAGGATGATCACGCCCTGGCGCGCGTCGAAGCCGTCCATCTCGACCAGGAGCTGGTTCAGCGTCTGCTCGCGCTCGTCGTTGCCGCCGGTGAAGTTGCCGCCGCCGCGCCGTCGCCCGATGGCGTCCAACTCGTCCACGAAGATGATCGCGGGGGCGGCGGCTTTGGCTTCCTTGAAGAGATCGCGGACGCGCGACGCGCCGACGCCGACGATCATCTCGATGAACTCGGAGCCGGACATGGAGAAGAAGGGGACGCCGGCCTCCCCGGCGGTCGCGCGGGCCAGCAGGGTCTTGCCGGTGCCGGGCGGGCCGATCAGGAGCACGCCCTTCGGCATGGTGCCGCCGAGGCGGGAGTATTTCTCCGGGTTTTTGAGGAAATCGACGACCTCGACCAGCTCGTTCTCGACCTCGTCGATGCCGGCGACATCGGCGAAGGTGATCCGGGAGGTTTCGTCGGTGGCGTCGTAGCGCCTGGCGCGGCTCCGCCCGATGCCGAAGATGCCACCCCCGGCGCTCGCCGCCGCGCGGCGGCTGAGCCAGAGGAAGCCGCCGATCAGCAGGATGGCGGGGCCGAAGGTGAAGAGCAGGTTCGCCAGCAGCGAACTCGAGCCTGCCAGTGGCTCGGCGGTGATCTGCACCCCGTTGTCCTGGAGGAAGGGTTCCAGCGTCTGGCCATCCACGAAGGCGGGGAGGGTGGTGGTGAACTTGGTGTATTCCTTCGCGTCGTTCTGGTTCGCGGCGTTCGGATCCTTCACCGCGTTCTTGAAGAGCCCCTGGACGGTTTCGCCCTGGCTGGTGATCTCCGTGACGTTCTTCGCCTGCACCTGATCGCGGAAGAAGCTGTAGGAGACGGTCACCCGGTCGCCATCGGCCGAGCTGAGGCGGACGAAGACAGAGTAGATCACGAGGAAGCCCACGATGATGATCCAGGTGCGCGGGGAGCGGAGCAGGTCCATCATCGATGGCGGCTTGGGCGCGTCCTTGTCGGAGTTGTTGCTCGTCGCGGTGGCGCCGCGCCGCTCTTCGGGGCCGGGCGGGCGGGGGCGGGTGTCCTGTCCGTTGGTTGCCATGGTGGATGCCTCAATTCGTTGTTCAGCGACGGCCCGGGGCGACAAACGCTAGTCGGCGGGCGTCTCTCCTGGGGACGGGAGGGTGCCGGGCTGCGAATGTTGCCGGGCGTTCAGGATGTAGGCGGTGCCGAGCGTGCCGATCACGATCAGCGCGATCATGATCCATTCGAAGGTCTGGTTGTGGGGCAGGTAGTTGCCGATGATCCGGTCCTCGAAGATCATCTCCCCGGCGGTGTAGGCGAGGATGGCCGAACCGAGGTAGACGAGCCAGGGGAGGCGGTTCATCAGGGTCGCGACGATATTGCTGCCGAACATGATGATCGGCATGCTGAGCGCCAGGCCGAAGAGGAGCAGGCCGAGGTTGCCGTGGGCCGCGCCGCCGACCGCCAGGATGTTGTCCAGGCTCATGATCACGTCGGCGATGATGATGGTGCGCACGGCGTCGAAGAGGTTGGCCCCTTCGCGGACGTTCTGCTCGTTGTGCTCCTCGCGCAGCAGCTTGAAGGCGATCCAGATCAGCACCGCGCCGCCGACCGCCTGGAGGAGGGGGATACCGAGCAGGAGGGCGACCATCGCGGTGAAGGTGACGCGGAGCCCGATGGCCCCGACCGCGCCGAAGATGATGGCGCGGCGGCGCTGTTCGGGCGCGAGGCGGCGCGAGGCCATGCCGATGACGACTGCGTTATCGCCGCTGAGGACGAGGTCGATGACGACGATGCTGAGGACTGCTTTGATCAGGTCGAGTTCCCATTCCACGGATGCACGTATCCTTGAGCATGATGCGCCGATCAATTCGTCGCGGACGGCCCGTCGTCGCCGTCTAGGGTAAGTATCGCAGGAAACGGACTAGACGTGCTCTTGTTCGACCACCCCATCGGCCGCAGGGTCGGCGCTATGCAGCGGGAGGATCGAGACGCGCGCCACGCGCAGGCCGTCGAGTTCGGCGACCCGCAGCCAACGGCCGCTCGGGGCCTGCACCTCGTCGCCAACCGCTGCGGCGCGGCCGAGTTGGCCGAAGACGTAGCCGCCGATGGTGTCGTAGAAGGGCTCCTCGATGCCGAGGGCGAACCGCTCGTCCACCTCTTCGACGGCCATCAGGCCATCCACCAGGTAGCTGCCGTCCGGTTGCTCGGCCACGGTCTCCCCGGCGAGGTCGAACTCGTCGGCGACGTCGCCGACGATCTCCTCCAAGAGATCTTCCAGGGTGACGATGCCGGCGGTGCCGCCGAACTCGTCCACCATCACGGCGACCTGCGCCCGCTGCCGCCGCAATTCGGCCATCAGTTCGTCGAGCGGCAGGCTCTCGGGGAAGAAGGGCACCTTCCGCAGGATGTCGCGAATCTCGAATTCCGGCACTGCCTCTTTCTTCGCCACGGCCTCCAGGTGGTACTGGATCGTGCGCAGCACATCTTTGGCGTGGACGACCCCCAGGACGTGATCGAGGTCGTTCTCGAAGATGACGAGGCGCGAGTGGGTGCCGTTGGCCGCCTCGTCCACCAGATCGGCCAGGCTGATCGTCACCGGGACGGCGTGCAACTCGGTGCGCGGCGTCATCACGCGGCTGGCGCGGCGCTCGCCGAACTCGAAGACGCCCGCGACCATGTGCTCCTGCTGCTCTTCGAGCAGCCCGGCCTCGCGCGAGGAGTGGACGATCAGTTCGAGCTCCTCCACCGAGTGGACGCTGGTGTGGGCCAGGTTGGGGTCGAGCCCGAGGGCGCGCAGGATGAGATTGCCGACCCAGCGCAGGAAGAGGACGATCGGCTTGAAGATCGTCAGGAAGATGTTGAGCGGCGCGGTGAGGATGAGCGCGGCCTGCTCGGTGCGCTGGAGGGCCAGGTTTTTCGGCACCAGCTCGCCGAAGACGATCGTCAGGAAGGTCGTCAGGGCGAAGGAGAAGACGAAGGCGACGACGTGCGAGGTGATCAGCGCGCCCTCGTTCGGCAGGAGGCGGTCGAAGAGGGGCTCGAAGATCGGCGAGATCACCGACTCGCCGATGGCACCGAGCGCCAGCGAGACCATCGTGATGCCGAGCTGGGTGGCGGCGATGTAGGCGTCGAGTTGGCTGAGGGCGCGCTGCACGCGGCGGGCCATGGCGCTGCCGGAGTTGACCAATTGCTCGATCCGCGTGCGGCGCACGCTCACCAGGGCGAATTCGGCACCGACGAAGAAGCCGTTGAGCAGGACAAGACCGACTACCGCCAACAGGCGCAAGATAATCGTTACGGCCGAGTCTCCCATGCTGCGCTTTCCCTCGCTCCATCGTCACGCTGGGGTCTTGATCTGCAACGTTCGTGCCAGCATGGCGATTCCGCTTCTGGCATGTACGTGGGGGCGGGCGTTTGGTGTCGCGTGTCGCTGAGCGTAGAGCGAAAAACGTAGAGCGTAGGGCGTGGAGCGAATCTCGGCCTACGTCCTACGCTCTACGTTCCACGCCCTACGGCTCACGCCAGGCCGGGAAGGACTGCGGCGAGAGGGTGTCCACGTCGTGGTGCGCCCAGTGGCCGTGGTGCATGGCGGGCCACATGCGGTCGCCGCCGGCCTGGAGGCGGCGGGCGACTTCGCGCTCGTCGAAGCCGAGGACGGTGCGGTCGCGCAGGACGATGGTGCCGTTCACCATCACGTCGGCGATGTCGTGGGCCTGGGCGGAGTAGACGATGTTCTTGACCGGGTCGCGCAGCGGGGTCATCCAGAGGCTTTCGGCGTCGAAGAAGAGGAGGTCGGCCTTCGCGCCGGGGGCGATGCGGCCGAGGTCGTCGCGCCCGAGGGCTTTCGCCCCGCCGAGCGTGGCGGCGTTGAAGACGTCGGCGGCGGTGGCGACATCGGTGCGGCGGTCGATGATCTTGGAGACGACGGCGGTGAATTTGAGGGCTTCGAGCATGCTCTGGGGCGCGGTGTCGGTGCCGAGCGCCATGTTGATGCCGGAGGCGAGGTAGCGCGCGAACGATTCCATGGCGATGCCGCGCCGGGCGAAGACCCAGACGCAGTGGGCGACCGACGCGCCGCTGTCGGCGATGATCTTCACGTCGTCGGCGTGGTAGTTGGCCCAGGTGCCGCCGCCGAGGATGATCGCGTGGCCGAGCAGGACGTCGGGGCCGAGGAAGCCGATGTCGCGCAGCCACTCGACCGGGGTCTTGCCGTGGCGGGCAACCATCTCCTGGAATTCGTTGACCGACTGGCTGACGTGGATCTGCACGGGGACTTTGAGGCGGTCGGCGGCCTCGCGGACCTCGCGCAGCAGCCCTTCGGAGCAGGTATCGACCTGGAGCGGGGAGAGGAAGGTTTTCAGCAGGCCGCCGTGGCTGCCGTCGTGGCGCTCGATGAAGTCGATGCCCCGGCGCAGCGCGGCGCGGCCTGCCTCGTCCCAGTCGTAGCGGACGGTCTTGCCGTCGGCGGTGTACCAGCGGCCGTCGCGCAGGCCCATGCCGAGGTAGAGGCGGATGTAGGCTTGGACGGCGCTCTCGACCGCCTCGTCCACGAGCGGACCCATCTCCAGGATGGTGGTGGTGCCGGTGCGAAGGAGTTCGACCATCGAGTAGTCGAAGCAGGCGCGGGTCGCCTCGGCGTCCTGGGCCGCGCCGCGCGCGGGGAGGAATTCGAAGAGGCCGGAGAGGTAGAACTGGCGCGGGCCGCGATCCTCGATGAACGATTTGTCGAGCGGCGACCCGGCGAGGTGGGCGTGGACGTTGACGAAGCCGGGGGTGACGATGCGCCCGGTGGCGTCGATCGTCTCGTCGGCGGTGCCGTCGTAGGACTTGCCGACGTGGGCGATGCTCTCCCCCTCCACGACGATCACGCCGTCGCGCAGGTAGCGGTGACCGCCCGCCGCGTGGTCGTAGGCGATGATGTGGGAGGCGTTGATGCGGGTGCGTTTGGTCGGGGCGCTCTGTGTCCTCTCCTCGGTTTGCTAGGGAATTCCTCGCGAGGTGGCGGCGGTGGTCGTGATTTCTCCATTGAGAAGCGCGATGAAGGCATTGCCCAGGGCCGCGAATTGAACTACCGGGAGATCTTCCGTCCAATACTTGCGGGGAGTGCTCTCGGTGATAGTGTTCAATTCGTCCCTGGTTACGGTCTCACCGTATCGGGTGAGCCGCGCGAGTGCCCCACCGGCTACCGACAGGACGGTGTGCCTCCTGGTGTCATCGGTGATGTATTCGTCCAGGTAAAGGCTAATGCAGCCGACGCCGCCGAATGTTGCCTGTTCCTGCCAGTGTTCGCGCAGTTCGGCAAGCCAGGTTGGAATTGGCGTGCGACTGTCGATTTCGCGGACGAGCAGGGTTAACCAGAGGTCGAGCGATCCATCGCTGGCCCAGAATCCGACCTCTCGATATTCCACGAAGCTTGTACCCATGCGCTGTCCTCGTCTTTCAGCTCATTGGCCGCTACCCGAAGAGTAGGCTGGCCTGGGCGAAGAGGGCGGGGGTGCCGCCGGTGTGGAGGAAGATGACGGTCTCGGTGGGGGCGATCGCGCCGGAGCGGATGTCGGCGATCAGGCCGGCCATCGCTTTGCCGCTGTAGACGGGGTCGAGGAAGACGGCTTCGTTGCGGGCGAGGAGGTGGATCGCTTCCAGGCAGCCCTCGGTGGGGATGCCGTAGCCCGCGCCGATCTGGGAGTCGTCGTTGCGCAGGTCTTCGTCCGCCACGCGGGTGGCGACGCCGAGCAGTTCGGCGGCTTCGTTGGCGATGGCGAGCGCGCGGCGGCGCTTCTCGGGGTCGCCGGGGCTGACGCCGATGCCGCAGACCCGGTAGGGGGCGTGGTAGAGCTTCGCGCCGAGGACGAGGCCGGATTGCGTGCCGCGCGAGCCGCTGGCGTAGTAGAGGCGGCTCGGGCCTGCGCCCTGCGCGAAGAGTTGTTCTTGCAACTCCAGGGTGGCGGCGACGTAGCCGAAGGTGCCGACGGCGTTGGAGCCGCCGACCGGGATGATGTAGGGGCGCTCGCCCGCCGCGCGCAGTTCGTCGGCGACCTCGACCATCGCGGCGTCCATGTTGGTGTCCGAGGGGACGATGCGGACCTCGGCGTCGAGCAGGTGGTCGAGCAGGAGGTTGCCCTGCACCTCGGGTTGCTCGATCTTGGCGGAGAGGACGAGGGTGGCGTTCATCCCGGCGAGCCGCGCGGCGGCGGCCGTCATGCGGGCGTGGTTGGATTGCCGCACCGGCGGTGATCAGCCAGTTTGCGCCTGAGCGAGCGCGTCGGCGACCAGGAATTCGAGCTTGCGCCCTTGTTGCCGCCGAAGGCGAGCCCGGTGAGGTCGTCGCGCTTGAGCAGGATCTTGGGGCAGCGATCCGCGCCGCCGAGCGCCTCGCGCAGGCGAGGAGCCTCCTGCAATGGGGTGGGCAGGTTGACGAGGCGGATGCGGGGTTGCGCGCCGAGGCCGTGGGACATGGGGACCTCCGAATGACGAATGACGAATTGAGCATGACGTGTTGAGCGCCGTGGGAGCGGCGTTGCGGGGGGCATGATAGCAGGCGTGGAGGAGCAGAGAATTGGGTATGACATTGGACAAGCTATCAAGAAGCTTACTGGGGACTAGCTTCTGGTATCGGGCGGTTACGAAGTGGGTGCTCGCTATGCCATGCGATGAAGCTGTAAAGATTAATAGCCAACTGCTGTACTGGCTCGCTTAGATCTTCCCATTGGATAACGTCTCCGATGATGTCCGTCACGGCGCGAGCGAGCTTCGTCTTATAGGACGTTTCTAGAGTGCCACTCTGGGCAACTGCGCTTACAGGGAAACCTTTCCCAAGGTTTGTTTTTAGATACTCCCCTAGTCGTACACTTGCATAGCTAATTTCATCAACAGTAGCTGCGTCGATTTTCGCTGGTTCGCAGCGCGGAAAGAGTTGCCTAAGTGCTACCCTTAGGACTGGTGCTGGAATCATATTCTCTATCTCGATACCCGCTGTGGTGTGATACTCAAAGTTACCCTCGCTCTTCGCGGCTGCTGCGAAGAGCCTCTCGTGTTTCTCTTCTTTCCCCACGTCCTGATCAGCTAGCAGGAATATGCGATTGCTTATAGCCAGCGCATTGATCTCCGTTGGTACATCGCGAGTATGCCCGTCACTATATCCAATCATAGGCTCCGCATCGGGTGGCGCAAAGAGATAATGGCTGAGGTTTGAGCCCGCAAATTCTAGGAACGCGTAGTGAATATCCTCGCGCATCACTTTCTTCTCAACCTTACCCCCGGTTGCCTGAAATTCCGATGATTCTTGATATGCCTTGAGGTATGCCCGTAGATACAGCCGATCAGAAACGCCCTCGACCCAAATTGCGCAATTGGCGAGAAATACCGACGAATTTGTGACACCGAGAAGCGCCATTGGGTTGTGATCGCGGTCTACAACGGGGCGTACGAGAAATGTCCGAGGCTGATCGGCCACTTGCAAAGAGAACACAGCAACATCTGTGACCTCGGGAACGAGTGTTCCGAGCAAGTGGTTCGAGTGGGTAGTCATAAAGACACGCAGGTTCTTTGCTCGAATAGTTTCGTCATGTATTACCGCATCGATGAAGATGCGCTGTAGACCGGGATGCAGGTTGATCTCAGGTTCCTCGATGAAGATCCAAGCGTTATCGTCTGCTGTGAACAGGCGATACATCAGGATGATGAGTGCTTGAATACCATCCCCAACATGATGGAGGTGATATTCGTCGTCGCCAGCAATGTAGATGTGTAGTCGTTCCTCGGGATCATCACTCTTATGCATGGGTATAAGCTGAATTGCTGTGCCGCTGAAGAAGGTGCGAGACAAGAACCGCTCGAACTGAGCAAGTCGTGCACGTCGAGTTGCGTTGCCGGTGAACTCTCCATGCACGGTCGCATAAAGCAAATTTCCAGTGAAAACTTCGAGTTGACCAACATCCTTCAGGTCATAATTCTCGATAATTGTTGCTGCGAAGACATCGGTGCTAATGCTGCGCCACCCTTCTTGTCCTGTTCCAAACATGCGCATTGCAGAGCGCAACGTTGGAATGTAAACACGCTTCGGCTCGTCATAAGTAGGGGCATCTGCTGCGAGCCACGACTGAAGGGCAGAGCTGAGCCTCACTAGATCATCCACTAGGCCAGAGCGAACTTCACTCTCTGAGTCAGGGCTGATTACTAGATAAGTGCCATGGCCTGGTATGCGCTCAGGGTCGCGATAGTGCGCTACGGCTAAGCTAATAACTGCGGTACGCGTGCGCAGGATGCCATAACGCTCCTCCTGATCTGGGGCTAGATCGAGGATTGCCTCCACAGCGTTGACTATCTGTGAGAACAGGTTTCCCTCAATTGAGTGGGGGCGGTCGAAGTCCGAACCGCGCAGAACTTCCGCTATTTGCTGCATGAAGGAACCCGACGGACTCCTCACACTACTAGCCCGGAAATGGACCTTCACCGGATGATTAAGCGATTCCCATCGATGACATACCTCGAAGATCACTCTGATCCGCTCAACCTGTTCTGCCGGGATCAGGAGATGACTCTTCAGGCGTGCGATGGTTCGCAAGAGGCGGCTCTTCCCCGAATTTGTTGCACCCACGAACACATTGACCCTTGAGAGCGGCCCAAACCAGTCAAACGGTGCCATGGTGCGACTGTCTATATACGCTCCAAAATCCTTCGTATCTCTTGATAATACCCGGAGAGCTTGGTCCGATGACATTGGATGCCCCCTCATAAACTTGCACACACCGCAAGAGTATCTCGCACTCAACTCGATTCCGCAGGCATAACAATTCACTCGAAGCACACACAATAATCCGCCCCTAATTGTAATCCCCTTATCGTCAAAAATGATCTGCCATCCGGCGGGACAGGGGTGTATGTCGGATGGGCGGTATTGGCGTATAGTTCCCTGCGCGCGGGGCGCAGTTTGAGGGTCGTTGGAAGATGGGCGGTTGTCCATTGGATGGGGCATTCCCCCGAACAACGCTGAACCCTGAACGTTGAACGTTGAACTTGGAACGCAGAGTAGGCGGCGGGCGATGCGGCTGGAAGTGAGTGTGCCGGGGACGTCGGCGAATCTGGGGCCGGGCTTCGATGCGCTGGGGCTGGCGCTGGCGCTGCGGACGACGGTGACGCTGGAGTTCCCGACGGATCGCCCGGGAGTGCGGGTGATCGGTCGGGACTCGGCGATTTTGGGGCGCACGCGCAATCTGGTCGAGGATGGCATCCTGCGCTATTTGATGTCGGCCGGGCGCACACTGCCGCCGTATGCGCTGACGGTGGACAACCAGTTGCCGGTGGCGCGCGGCATGGGCGGGTCGGCGGCGGCGGCGGTGGCGGGGTTGGCGCTCGGGGCGGCGGCGCTGGGCTGCCAGCTCGATCCGGCGCAATTGCTGCCGATGGCCGTGGAGATGGAAGGGCACGGCGATAACGTCGCCCCGGCGATCTTCGGTGGGCTGGTCCTGGTCTGGGGCAAGGGTGAGGGGGTGCGGGCGCGGGCGCTGCCGATCGCCGAGTCGCTGCGGACGGTGATTTTCATCCCGGAGCAGACGTCGAGCACGAAGGCGGCGCGGGCGGTGCTGCCCGCGCGCATTCCCCATGCAGACGCGGTCTACAACGTGGCGCGGGCGGCGCTGCTGGTCGATGCGTTGCGCGAGGGGCGCGCCGATGATCTGCGCGAGGCGATGTCGGACCGGTTGCACCAGCCCTACCGGCTGCCCGCGTTGCCGCACGCGTCGATGCTGGAGGCGGCGGTGGCGGCGGGGGCGTTCGGCGCGGCGCTGAGCGGGGCGGGGTCGTCGCTGCTGGCGTTGTGCGACGGCGCGTCGTCGGCGGCGGTGGCGGCGGCGATGCGGTCGCGCGCGGCGGAACTGGGCGTGGCGGGAGAGGTGGTGCCGCTGGCGATCGACCGGCGCGGGCTGGTGCTGACGATCGATGGGGTGGAGAAGCGGATGGTCGGGGCGAAGTAGCGCGTGGCGGGTTGGCCGTTGGGGGCCGGTGGACTGAAGCTCCCGGCTGGAGGCTCGCCGCGGCTCGCCGCAAAGTCCGCCTGCGCGGACTGGGAACTCTGCAAACACGTGGCAGTTCTCATAGCGGTGCCTTCCACATCGTTGGTGTGGGGTATCCGTGGGGCAATGGTGTCCGGCGAGTCTGGTGGCACGACGGAGGAGGCGAGGCGATGGCGGCGAGCGAGCGAGCGGGCGGGCGGGATGGTCGCGGCGACAATTTGTGGGGGCGTTGACGCTGGCGGGTGGCGGGGTGCTGCTCGCGGCGTGCGGGGGGACCGTGGCGACGCCGACTGCGCCGCCACCCGTGCCTCCGACGCAGACTGTTGCGCCGGTGGCGGCGACCGCCACGGCTGTTCCGGCGACGCCCACGACCGCTCCGGTGAGCCCGACCACGCGCCCCGCGCCGCCCGCGACGCCGGGGACGCCGGTGGGGACGCCGATTGGTACACCGGGCGGCACGCCGGGTGGCGGGACGCCGGTGCGGCCCGGTTCGCCGTCCGCCGCTTCGCCGACGCCGGTGGCCCGCGCCAATCCGGCCTTGAGCCGGATGCTGGCGCTGGTGCCGCAGAAGGACCCGTTGCCGGGGGCGGATGGCATCATGTTCGCCGACATCGCGGCGCAGAAGCGCAACTATGGCCTGGCCGAGGTCACCACGGTGGCGGCGCGCGACAAGCTGTCCGACGCGCAGTGGCTGACCTTCCAGAACGCCATCCTGCTCGCTCTTGCCGACGCCCGACGAGGCCGGGCGTACCTATGCGTTGCAGCCGGAATGGCGCGAGACGCTCGGCTACGACTACTGGCAGGTGGATCGCACCATCAGGTACTGCACGCCGCCGCAGCAATGGACGCGCATAGAGGGGCGCTTTGATCGCGCCGCGATCTCCAGTGCGCTGGAGGCGGCGGGGCACAAGCCGACGAGGCGGCGGCGCGACGATCCGTCGCGCGGCCAGGACGGCCAGTCCGGTAACTTGCAGGAGCCGTTCACGCGCTACGCGTTGTCGCGGCTGAACCGTGTGGTGTTGGAAGACGGCGCGTTGTCGTCAAGTCCGCAGACGGCGCTGGCGCAGGCGGGGATCGATGCTGCGGCCGGTCGCCTGCTGTCGTTCGCCGCCGATCCGGAGTATGCTGCGCTAACCGTTGCGCTTGGCCCGGTCGTCGGAGCAATTCTGACCAAGCCGGACCTTTTCTACGGCGCGGCCAACCTCGACTGCCCGACCTCCACGCCGACGCCGTCGCGGACGGCGACGGGGACGCCGGTGGTCAATCGGCTGCCGTCCTACAGTCGGGTCGGGCTGGGGCTGCGCGACGACGGCAAGGACCACGCAATGGTGATCGCGCTGGTCTACGCCGACCCGGAGTCCGCGCGCACCGCCGCAGCGGTGGTGCTGCGCCGCGTCGGGGAGTACCGCCTGACATCGAATGGCCAGCAGTTGAGCGAGCGCGCGGCACCCGACCGTGCTGAGGTGGTGACGGTGGGCGATCGTAGCGTTGCCGTCGTGTCGCTGAAGGTGCTCGACGAGGTGAGCCTGTCGCTCTGGCTGCGGATGTATGCAAATCGGGATTACCAGTTTTTGGCACTGTGAGGTGAGTGCGTTCAGGTTCGCTGGCTGCGGCGTAGGTCGTCGAGTGGGAAATAGAGCCGCGAGGGTTGATCGGGGAGTGCCCGGAAGCCGAGGCGGAGGTAGTACTGCTCGGCGTTCTGGTCGATGGCATCGACCAGGAGAAAGAGCGCGCCGATCTGGTCGAGTCTGGCGCAGCGCAGCAGCGCGTCGGTGATCAGGAGACGGCCGAGTTGCCGCCCTTGCCAGCGCTGATCGACCGCGAGGCGACCGAGGAGGATGGCGGGGAGCTCCGGGTAGCGGGGCAACTTGCGCACCAGCTGTTCGGGGAGATCTCTCGCCAGTATTTGTGCGGCGCTCAGGGTATAGAAACCGACGACGGCATCGTTGGCCGTCGGATCGATCGCGACGAAGACAATCGCGGCGCGGCGGCGATGATCCTGGCCGGCTTGCTGCCGGAAATACCGATCAAGCGCGGCAACACCACAGGTAAAGCCGGAACGATCGTGCGCGCCGAGCGACTCGATCACGAACTCGGGTGCGGTCGTCATGGCCGCTGCTCTGCTCGCGCGGCGTGGTCGCGCAGCGCCTCGCGCAGCTCTGGTGTGAGTGGGCGCGGATTGAGCAGCGCCTCGGCAAGCGCCAGGCTGTCGCGGGCAGAGAGCTCGATGATCCGATGGTTGCGCACGACGGCCTCGGCGGCGGCCTGCACGCTCTGCACGACGAACTCGGTCAGGGTTAACCCTTGCAATGAGGCGGCCTGTTCGACGAGCTCTTTCTGCTGTGGAGTTAGTCGCGCCGCCAGGCGCGCTGGCTTGGTTGTCCGTTGTACTGTCGCCATCGATTCCTCCTCGACTTATCGCAAGTGTACGACTGGTAGGCGTACAATTTCAAGTCTTGATTGTATCTCGTGGGCTAGCGTTTGCTATACTCCGACCATGACAGTCAGCCGAGCAAACTGGTAAAGGGCGATGGCGCAGCCGACGATCTATACGATCGGCCACTCGAACGTTAGCGGCGAGGCGTTCATCGCGTTGCTGCGCCAGCATGCGATCAGCGCCGTGGCGGATGTGCGGTCGCAGCCATACAGCCGCTACCTGCCGCATTTCAGCCAGGGGCCGCTGAAGGTGGCGCTGCGCGAGGCGGGGATCGCCTATGTCTTCCTGGGGCGGGAGTTGGGCGCGCGGCCCGACGATCCCGGCTGTTACCAGGATGGGCGGGCGGTGTATGCGCGGATTGCGGCGACGCCGCGATTCGCGGAGGGGTTGGAGCGATTGCGGCGCGGCGCGGCGCGCGAGCGGATCGCGCTGCTGTGCGCCGAGAAGGATCCGATCACCTGTCACCGCACGATCCTGGTCTGCCGCCATCTGCGCGATGCGGCGATGATCGGGCATATCCTGGCGGATGGGGGGCTGGAGTCGCACCAGGCATTGGAGCGGCGGTTGCTGGAACTCCACGGCCTGCACCAGTTGAATTTCTTGAATCCGAAGTCGCCCGCCGAGTTGCTGGAAGAGGCGTACGATCGCCAGGGCGAACAGATCGCCTTTCAGGTCGCGGGGGAGGGGAGCGATGGCTGAGACGGCTGCGTCGTCCGTTGCGGGGGAGGGGCTGCGCCTGTTCACGATCGGCTTCACGCAGAAGAGTGCCGAGCAGTTCTTCACGACGTTGATCGACGCGGGCGTGCGGCGGGTGGTCGATGTGCGGCTGAACAACGTCTCGCAGCTGGCCGGGTTCAGCAAACGGGCCGATCTGCCCTTCTTCCTCCGACGGATCGGGGGCATCGGCTATGTCCACCGGCCGGAACTCGCGCCGACGCAAGAGATTCTCGATGCACTGAAAAAGCGGGGTGGCGACTGGCGCGATTACGAGCGCGAGTTTACGGCGCTGCTGGTGGATCGGCGGATCGAGGTGACGGTCGCGCCGGATCTGCGGGACGGCGATTGCCTGCTTTGTAGCGAGGCGACCCCGGAGCAGTGCCATCGCCGTCTGGTGGCCGAGTACCTGCGCGACAACTGGAGAATGATCGAGATACGCCACCTGTGAGGTTGGAGGGCGGCGATGACGCGGATCGTTTGCCTGGCGAACTCGTGGAAGCGCGGCGAGCGATGTATCGCCGGGATTGACGTGGCGACAGGTCGCTGGTTGAGACCGGTGACCGATTCGGCCGATGGCAGCGTGCCGCGCCATGTGCGCGCGGTCCGCAAGGGTGAGCCGGGGCTGCTCGACCTGATCGATCTCCCGCTGGCGTCAACTGGTCCCGATTTCGGCTTCGAGTGCGAAAATCGCCTGATCCTCCCCGGCCGCTGGTATCACAGCGGGCGCATGAAGACCGCCGACCTGCTCCAATATCTACTCCCCGGCCAGCCAATCCTCCACACCGCCACCCTCTATGTCACCGTTGAGCACATGCAGGATCTACCGCCCGACGAGCGGCGCACGCTGCAATTGGTGGAGGTGCGCGATTTCGCCGTGCGGACGACTGACCGCCACCATTCGGGCGACCGTGTCTGGAAGGGGCGCTTCACCACGCCCGAGGGGCGCTGGTTGGAGGCCAATATCACCGATCCGGTCTTTTCGGCCAGGCTCGACGCCGGGTTAATACCACCGGCGCATTGCCTGCTGACGATCAGCCTCAGTTTGCCGTGGCGACCCCCGGATTGGGCTGGCGAAGGGGAACCCTGTTGGAAGCTGATCGCCGGGGTGATCGCACTGGATGAGCAGCATCAGCTCAGTGCGGCGGAACTGGCGGCGATACCGTTCTGAGGGCCGAGGGAGGGGGTGAGGATTGGGGGACGCTTCGTGAAGCGTCCCCCGAACGGTGCCTGCCGGGAGATCAATCCTTGGTGCCGACGAACATGGCGGCGTGGAGGCAGAAGGTGCGGTCGGGGGGCGGGGTGATGCGGAAGGCGGCGGTGGCTTCGGGCGTGGCGTGGTCGAAGAGATGTTCGAGGCGGGCGATCCCTGCGGGAGGCGTGCCCATCCGCCTGGTCCAGACGCCGAAGTCGAGCGGCAGTTCCCACTGGGCGATCAGTTCGTAGCGCAGGCCGAGGCCGCCGAGGGTGTCGGCCCACTCGGAGAGGCGGTAATCGTGGGCGTGCGAGGGGTCGCGCACCAGTTCGACCTCGTTGATGAACTCGTCCAGCGCGTCGTCCTCGGGGGAGATGGTGTCGACGATCAGGAACCGCCCGCCGGGGCGCAGGATGCGCTCGACTTCGTAGATCGCGCCGGGGAGGTCGGGGAAGTGGTGGGCGGCGAGGCGGCAGGTGGCGAGGTCGATCGAGCCGTCGCGGCAGGGGAGGGGATCGGCGAAGGCGACCGCGAGGTCGAGGTTGGCGATGCCGCGCTCGTCGGCGAGGCGTCGCGCCTGGCGGAGCATCGCCTCGGCGGGGTCGAGGCCGAGGACGCGGTGCGCGCCCGGGGCGAGCGCGAGGGCGGTGTGCCCGGCGGCGGTGCCGATGTCCACGACCCATTCGCGGCCGGTCAGCGCGGCCACGTCGCGCAGCGCGGCGAGGTCGTCGCCGAGCGCGAACATGCGCTCGCTGGCGTATTGCGCCGCGACCTCGGGTTTGCCGAAATTGCCGATGCTCATGGTGCTCCCTTCCCCTACTCGTGAGCAGCCCTCACCCCGCCGCTGCGGCGGCACCCCTCTCCCAACCGCTGGGAGAGGGGAAGACTTCAGCGAGCGTCTTGCAGATAGTCGTCGGCGCGGCACTCCATGTGGATGGCGTCCCAGTAGCGGTTGCCGAGCCGGTGGCACTGGCGCTGGCGGCCGATGGGGCGGAATCCGGCCTTCTCGTAGGCGCGCAGCCCTGCGAGATTGTACTCGTAGACGCGCAGGGCGACGTTGTGCAGGCCGAGCGTGCCGAAGGCGTAGCGCAGCATCAGGCGGGTGACCTCGGTGCCGAAGCCTCGGCCGCGATCGGCGGGTTCGCCGATGAAGATCAGGTAGTTGGCCGTGCCCTGCCCGTAGTCGATCTCCTGCCACTCGGTGATGCCGACCGGGCGCAGGGTGGCGCGCTCGTAGATGGTGAATTCGGCGAAGGTGTCGAGCGCGGAGAGGCGTTCGTAGAGGCCGACCATGACTTCGAGGGCGCGCGGGAGCGGGTCGGCACCGAGGGTGCGCAGGGTGGCGAAGTCGTTGAACCAGCGGGCGTAGCTGGGGACGAGGTCGCGGCGCATCGGCCCCAGGGCGACGCGGTCGCCGGTGATGCTGATGACCGGCGGGGTATCCATCGCCTACCTGCGGGGCGGGCGCGGGCGGGCGGCGTCGCGCGCGGGCGGGTTGCCCCGCGCTGGTCCCGGCGTGGGGCGGGCGCGTTCCGGCGGCGGGACGACGAGCGAGAGGAGATAGCGGCGGGCATAGTCGAGGTATTCGCCGGTCTGGTCCATGTCGGCGACGATGCCGGTGAAGACGCTCTGCGAGGCGCTCGCGCCCGGCGGGGGTGGCGAGGGCGTCGTGGAAAAGCTGGCGAGTCCTTCTTCGTTGAATTCGGCGTCCATCAGCAGGTTGACGCGCGACTCCCAGCTATCTTGCAGGGCTTCGATCTGCTCGATCAGCAACTCGGCCCGCGTGGCGAGGGCGCGCGGGTTGTCGTCGCCGTCGAACGCGCCGAGGCGCTCCTCGGCGGCGGTGATCAGTTGGCGGGTGGCGAACTGCCAGTCGAGCAGGAGGTCGCGCAGGGCGAGCAGTTCGTCGTCGCTGCGGGCGCGGGCGAGCGCGGCGTCGCAGCGGTCGAGCAGCGCGGCGAAGTCGCGTTCCAGGGCGGCGGGGTTTGTAGGGTTGTTCGACATAATGTGAGTTCTCGCGTGCATCTGGACCGGTTGGCCGGTACCCGGCACGGTGGGATTGTAGCACGGGCGAAGCGTCGCGCCCGTTGCGCCGTGGCTCCCTATTCCGCTGTGTCGTCGTCCTCGTCCTCGTCGTCTGCGGAGATTGGCGCGGCAATGCCCGAGGTGGCTTAGCGGCGGGCGAGGGCGGGGAGGTCTTCGGCGAGCTTGGAGTTGGGGACGACGCGGTCGGCCCCGGCGGCTTTCGCGGCGTCGCGCGCGGCGTGGTCGAGATGGGAGCCGAAGGCGAGGATGGGGATCGCCCGCGTCGCGGGGTTGCCTTTGAGTTGGGCGATGGTTGCGGGCGGGTCGATGCCCCGGAAATTGAGGTCGAGGATGATCAACACCGGGGGCGCGTCGGCGAGGGCGTCGGCGAGGGCCTGCGGGGACTTGACGACCGCGACCGCGTAGCCGTGCGCCTGGAGTGTTTCCTTGATACGGACAGAGAAAAAGAGGTCCCGCACAATCGCGATGATTCGCCGGTCTGACTCGCCACTCATGCTCATTGCCCGTTTCAGCCGGGGCTAACGCCCGATCACGAAATACACCTTTAGACCGATGACAAAACCACCCCGTACTTATAGCATAGCTGTATCGGGACTGATGGGCTACGCCAATCGGTACCTGTCGGGTGTGGGGACCCGATGCGGAATGATACGTGATGGAGCGAAATCGATGGCGCTCAAGCATGAATTCAATCGCCAGAGCGACGCGGACCAATCGAATCTGGTGCTGCGGGTCGATGCCATGATGGCGCAGGGGGCGGATCGCTGGGCCGAGGGGGTCAAGGCGCGCTTGCACCTCAGTCGCCAGGCGCAGACGCTGTTCCTCTACCTGAGCGCGACGATCATGGGGCTGCTCTACGTCGTCCTCACGCGCGAGGTCTTCTTCCTGGGGATCGCCTTCCTGGCCTACATGGGCAGCCTGCCGGGTCGGCAGCGCGGCTCGCTGGTCGAGGAGATTCAAACGGAAGTGGCCGGCTTGCACAAGCACACGATGAAGTACCTGGCGGTCTTCGTCCTGGCGATCGGCGTCTTCGGGGTGGTCAGCAGCTTGCCGTTCATGGCGTTGGACATCGTCAGCGGGGCGGGCGTCAGGGTGAGCGACCTCTCCGGGATCATCGGCGGCGTGGCGTTGATTGTGCTGAAGTGCGCCGATTACGTGGCCCGCACCAATCCCACCGATAAGGGGGACAAGGAGCGGCCGGTCGAGCGGGTGCAGCGGCGGGCGAGCGTCCCGATGGGCGTCTGAGGATTGCGGATTTCAGATTGCTGATTGGGTCCGGGGAGAGGCGAAAGCTTCCCCCGGGCCTTTTCTGCATTCTCCATTCTTCATTCTCAATTCCGCCAGCGGGGTATACTGGGGCGTAGGTTTGTGCGTGCGCGCGTTTGTTGCGTTCCTGGTTGGGTGTGCCGATCTCGGAGGGGGTGGCGCATGGCGACGAGCGATTTCCGGCCGGTGACGGAGGCGGATCTGCGGCGCTTCACCGATGCGAGCAGCTTCAGCAACGGGAAGAGTTATCAGCGGGGTGGCGCTATCTCGCGGACGATGCTGCGCGGGGCGCTGATCAGCGGGTTATGCCAGGGATCGAGCGGCGGGCCGTACCGGGTTGAGGCGGAGCTGGTGCCGCGCGATGCGCCCGGGCGGGAGCAGATCGCGGGGTGGAGTTGCACCTGCCCGCGTGGCGGCTTCTGCAAGCACATCGTGGCGCTCATGCTGACCTGGATCGCGACGCCGGACCGCTTCGCGCCGCGCCGGGAGGTGGGGGAGCTGCTGGCGTCGAAGGGGCGCGAGGAGTTACTGGCGCTGCTGACCGATATTCTGGAACGGCAGCCGGAGCTGATCGACTATGTCGAGGCCGCATTGCCCGCGCCCGCGCCGGTGGTGGCACCGGGCCAGGGGGCACGCCCGACGCTCGACCGCGCGCAGATTCTGGAGCAGGTGCGGCAGGCATTCGCCGATGATGGCGAAGGCGGCGACGAGGGCGACGATGACGGCCACTGGGGCTACGGTCGCTACGACGATTGGCAGGAAGGGCAGAGCGTCGATATCGCGGTGCTGCAACGGTTGCGGCGGAGCGCCGACGACTATGCCGCCGCCGGGCGCTGGGCCGACGCCCAACTGGTCTACGCCGCGATTGTGGAGGAGGCGACCAGCCACGACGACGAGACCTACTACGACGAGGAAGGCGAAGTCCTGTCGGCGGTGGACGAGTGTGTGGCGGGTCTGGCGCGCTGCCTGGAGGCGCAGGCGGGGCTGCCGCCGGGCGATCGGCTCGCGGCCAGTGCGCGCGGGGAGTTGCTGCGGTCGCTCTACGATGCCTGGTCGTATGGGCTCGATTACAGCCTGGCGCACACCCCGGCGGTGCCCGAATTGCTGATCCGGCACGCGACGCCGGAGGAGCGCGCGACGGTGGCGGGCTGGCTGCGGGACGCGCTCGGGCCGGGCGGCACCTACGGGCGACCCGACGTGCGGCGGGAGTTCGTCGCGTTCTTGCTGCTGCTGCGCGAGGCGGAGGGGGTCGACGACGAGGCGATCCTGGAGGAATATCGCGCCGCCGGGCTGTGGGACGACGTGGCGGGGCGGCTGCTGCGCCTGGGGCGGACGGACGAGGCGCTGGCGACCGCGCGCCAGTGGCTCAGTTCGCCGCACGAGACGCTCGCCTTCGCGGATGCGCTGCTCGCGCTCGGTGGCGCACACGTTGGCGAGGCGCTGGGCTATGTCGAGGACCAACTGCGGGCGGTGGGCGACCGGCCGAATCAGGATCTCGGCGTGCGCGACGGCGACGCCTACCTGACCTGGCTGGGCCACCAGTATGGGCTGCACGACCGGCCCGACCGCGCGCTGGAGCTGGCCTGGCGGCGGTTCCGCGCCGCGCCGAACGACCAGACCTACGCGGCGGTGCAGACCGCCGCCTCGCTCCCCGGCCAACCCGCCGATCTCTGGCCTGCGGAGCGGCGGAAGTTGCTGCTGGCGCTGGAGGAGAAGGGCCTCTGGGGCGTGCTGGTGAATATCTTCCTGGCCGAAGGGGAAGTCGGCGAGGCTGACGGCGCTGGGCGAGCTGGAGCAGCGCCCGACGCCGCGCCGTGGGTATTACGGCTACTGGAACTGGGCGACTACCGCCGCGTCGCCCGCGCGGCCGAGGATGAGTCACCGGAGCGGGCGATCACCATCTACCAGCAGATCGCGCAGCACCACATCGACCAGCGCAACGCAACAATTACCAGCAGGCCGCCGAATACCTCGACCGGGCGCGCAGCACTTCTACGAGCGCCAGGGGCGTTACGAAGCGTGGCGCGACTTTATCACCGATCTGCGCAATCGCCACGCACGCCGTGCTGCGGAGGAGTTGAACGCGCGGGAACTCGAATGAGTGCCGAGTGCTGAGTGCTGAGTGCTGAGTGGGGACGGAGTAACGAGTAACGAGTAACGAGTAACGAGGACGAGGGGATCTTTTCGCCCCACTACCTGACTACCCGACCACCCGACCACCCGACCCACTCAGCACTCAGCACCAGCACTCAGCACTCGCTAATTCGGTTCGTGTCCTAGCTCGCGGACGCCGAGGGCGGCGATGCGGAGGGCGGTTTCTTCGCTGAGCGCCATGTGGGAGTTGCGAGCCGTCTTCGTCGGTGAGGATGAGGGACCAGTAGGGGATGTATTCGCCCCCTTCGCGGCCGGGTGGGAAGACTTCGACGCTGGCGAGTTCGATCCGGGGGCGGATCGTCAGGCCGTAGATGGCGACCGGTTGGGGTTGCCAGGTGGTCGGGCTGCGCTCGGCTTTGGGGCGGGCGGCGATGATCGCCTGGGCCAGTTCGCCCATGCCGACCGGGTCGGTCCAGACCTCGGCGCTGAATTCGCCGGAATGGAAATGCAGCACCACCGCCTCGGGGTCGTCCGGCACGGTCTCGCGCTCGACCGCTTCCACATCGAACAAGAAATCGAGTTGCATCGTCCACATTCCTCGCGTCGCCAGGGGACCAGCGCAGCGGCGTTGCTGTAGGTGATTTATCGTCGCGCGGGCGGGCGGCGTCAAGTGGGCTTCGAATACGCCTGGTTGGAGAACAACAAAGTAGTAGGCTACAATCCGCGCCGTTCGGTGAAATCGAGGGCGAGGAGGGCGCGTGGTGATCGGGGTTGATGTCGGGGGACCACGATGCGGCGATCTCGATGGGCGCGCGGTGATCGCGACGGCGAAGCGGCCGACGAGCGCCGATGTGACCGGCGGGATCGTGGCGGCGCTGGGGGCGGTGCTGGCGGCGGTGCCGGGGGCGCGATCGACGCGATCATGATCGGGACGACGCACTTCACGAATGCGGTGGTGCAGCGCCGCGACCTGGTGCCGACGGCGGCGATCCGGCTGTGGTCGCCCGCGACGGCGAGCGTCCCGCCGCTGGAGGACTGGCCGGGCGGAGTTGCGCGCGGCGATTGGCGGCACGGCCTACCTGGTCCACGGCGGCTTCGAGTTTGACGGGCGACCGATCAGCGCGACCGATCCGGCGGAATCGATCCGGTGGCCGAGGAGTTGGCGCGGTTGGGGACGGCGCGCGGCGGTTGTCGGGGTTTTCGCGCCGGTGGATGTGTTGCAGGAGGAGTGGGCGGCTGCGCGGCTGCGCGAACGGCTGCCGGACCTCGATATTACGCTGTCGCACGAGATCGCTGGGGCTGCTGGAGCGCGAGAATGCGGCGATCCTCAACGTTTGCCTGACGCCGCTGGCGCGGCGGACGATCGCGGCCTCCGCGAGGCGGTGGCGCGGTTGGGGCTCGATCCGGCCCCGCGCCTCTACCTCAGCCAGAACGACGGCACGCTGATTGATGCCGACTACGCCGCGCGCCACCCGGTGCTGACCTTCGCCTCGGGGCCGACGAATTCGATGCGCGGCGCGGTATTTCTCTCGGGGCTGGCTTATCGGGATCGTGCTCGATATCGGCGGCACGACGACTGATGGCGGCGTGCTGGCGGTAGCGGTTTCCGCGCGAGGCGTCGTTCGAGGTGAGCGTCGGCGGGGTGCGGAGACGAACGGGATGTTGATGTGGCCTCGGTCGGCCTCGGCGCGGGGGCAGTCTGGTGGCCGCCGATGGCGCGACGGTCGGGCCGGTGAGCGTCGGCTTCGGGCTGACCGAGCGAGCGCGCGTCTTCGGCGGCGAGACGCTGACGGCAACCGACATCGCGGTGGCGGCGGGGTTGATCGCCCTGGGGGACGCGTCGCGCGTCGCCGATCTCGATCCGGCGGTCGTGGCGACCGCGCGCGGGGTGATGCGCGACCGGATCGCCGATCTGGTGGATAGCCTGAAGACCGACGCCGCGCCAGCGACGGTGATCGGTGGTCAGGCGGCAGCATCCTGGTGGAGAGCCGACCTCGGCGTGGCGCGTGCTGCAGCCTGCCGCACCACGATTGCGCTGGCGCGATCGGCGCGGCGATCGCCCAGGTCAGCGGCGAGGTGGACCGCATCTACCCGCTCGATGGGCGCGGCCAGACGCGAGGCGGCGTTGGCGGCGGCGCGGGCCGAAGACCGGCGCGACGGGTATGGGTCTGACCCGGCGACGATTGAGATCGTCGAGGTGGACGAGATCCCGCTGACCTATCTGCCGAGCAACGCGCTGCGGGTGCGGGTGAAGGTGGTGGGGGATCTGCTGGAGCAGCGATGGTTGAGATCATGACTAAGGCGTTGGGCCAGAGTTAGGACAGTCGGTAGCCGAAGTCAACATGAGTATTAAGATAGATGCGGTCGCCGGTGTTGTTTGTTTCACGATGAGCGTGCAGGCATGACGTAAAGATACCAACAATGCGACGGCAGCGTGGTGGAAGCCAAATGATGGCACTCCCTACGGTAGTACTATCTGGGAGACGATCAGGTGGAACAGCGAGTGGTTCATTTGGCGTCAGGCGAGCTTGCACTTCTGACTCTACTCCTGCTAACAGGCGACGTATAAATCTGGATTGGCTCGTTTCAGTAGGTCGACTGATTTCTTCAACCGCGCCATGTCGGTGTCAGCCAGGATGAGCCGTTGCAATCCAGTCAATTCCGCGAGCGGAGCCAGGTTCGTAATCTGGGTCCCTGTCAGGTCTAGCAGTTTCAATCCAGTCAATCCTGCCAGCGGATGCAGATCGACTAGGTCTGTTTCTGCCAGCATGAGCTCTTGTAGGCTGGATAGTTCGGCCAGCGGGGTGATGTCAATTACATCAGTGGCCGACAATCTGAGTGTCTCGAGATTGGTCAGCTTTGCCAGCGGAGATAGGTCCGTGACCCCGGTACCCGATAGGTTGAGAGCCCGTAGGTTGGTCAGCCCGGCCAGCGGACGCAGGTCCGTGATCCTATTAGTCGACAAGTCGAGTGTCTCTAGGTTGGCCAGCCCGGCCAGCGGAGATAGGTCCGCAATCCCATTAAGTGACAGGTCGAGGGTTCGCAAGTTGGTCATCCCGGCCAGTGGGCGCAGGTCAGTGACCTGGGAGTCCCCGAGGAAGAGTTCTTGCAGGCTGACTATCCTGGCTAGCGGCGTGAGGTTGACCATGTCAACGGTTGTTAGGTTAAGAGTTCGCAGGCTTGCCATCCTGGCCAGCGGGGCGAGGTCGACTACCTCGGCGGCCGACAGGTCTAGCGCCTCTAGGTCTTCCAGTCCGACCAGCGGACGCAGGTCCTTGACCGCGGTTCCAGACAGTTTAAGAGTTCGCAGACTGGTAATCCTGGCCAGTGGAGTCAAGTCGGTCACCTCGGTGTCTTCTAGGTCGAGCGATTGCAGGTCGGCCAGCGTAGATAGTGGATGCAAATCCTTGACCTCGGTGCCCGCTAGGATGAGCTGTTGCAGGCCGTGGTTAGCCCGGCCAACGGGGCCAAGCCATTGGTAGCTAAGACACGAATGCAATTGCGTGGAGGTAGTGCTGTCAGAAAGGTGAGATAGTCGAGTGCAGGAAGGACTACGTCATTGCGAGCACCCCAGATGATACTCGCAAACTCCTGTGAGTCGAAGGCTATCCAGGTTCTTCGGGCCAGTTCCGCATCTACAAGCCAGTCATTCATTGCGGCAAAGTTGCGCAGAGCACTGAGCGCAGAGGCAGTGCCGATCGTGGCCAGGGCGGTGACGCACGCTGATGCAGCACTTGGGTTGCCGTAAGGAGGCGTCGAAATGAGCGGAACGAGGGGGTCACCGATCTGAGCGAGGAGCCGCGCCGTCTGCTTCATCGTGGGGCGGCAAGTGATTTCGTGCTGCTTCCTCAATGCGTTCTGCCAAGTCGGGGTCGAGGCTAGGGATCGTTTCAAGACAGGCTAGTGCTAACAGATGGTATGTACGTGCCTTCTCTGCCACTGCAACTTCTAAGCTTGAATCAAGTAGCCACGCTAGAAAAGCTTCAGCCATTTGGCGGTTGGCTTGCCCGATCGCAAGCACGATTGGTTCGCGCCAGCGGTCGTCGGCGGCATGGTTACGGAGCGTATCGAGATCACCCTGGGCCGCGATGATGCCAGCGGCGAGGTAATCCTGGAAGGATCGATGGCTGAATTCGAGCCGATTATGCGCGGGACTTTGAAGGAGGCCTGAGCGTTCGAGATAGAAGGCAATACAGATCTGTACTGGTGACACCTTGGCGGCGAAGGAGGCGTGCCTGAGGGATGAGAATCTCCCTTTCGGCACGTGAGATCTCGACTTCGGCAAGATTCTCGCCGAGGAGCCAGCGCGCGAGATGGCCGAGTGGCGTGCGCTTTTGTGTAAGCGTAAGACGTGAAACAGGAGAATCGGAAGGCACTTTGCGGCGCACATCGCGGCCGTGGAGAAGCATATCAGTGCATTGCTCATATAGTTCAAGACGTTGGGACGCCAGTTGGTCACGATACTCGCGGTGGACGGCACAAATCATGGCGCAGAGAAGTGGAGACTCGGCGAGGAGGCGCAATGCGGGACGCTGCCGCAGGAGGCAAGGCGACGCAGTGCGCTTGCGAGTCGCGGCAATTCGGTGGCGGCATCGGGTTCGTGTCGGCTGAGTAAGTGTTGCACGGCAACATGCCAGCGCTCGATCAGGAGATCGACTTGATCAGGGTTGAGTCGGGCAAGACTGGTTGGGAAAAAGTCGTGCCTCCGAGACCAAGTGAGCCAGCGCGGCCACTGCGCCCTGGCAATCGCCGCCGGGCGGGAAGTAACTACATATGTTGCCAGGGGATAGGCCTGGAGCAGGTCATTGAGGCGATCGAGGACTTCGTTGCGACGAGCCGCAGGGACTTCGTCGATTCCGTCAATGAGTACAAGTGCAGCCCCTCGTTCTAAATGAGATTGTACCCATCCAGGTGGCATTTCTGCTGCGAGGTCATAGGCGACGAGACCGGGGAACTCGGCGACTGGAGGGATGATGGATTTTCGTTCGACACAGTCACGCAAGCGGATGTAGAGCGGGCGCAGTCGTTCAGAAATGAGGTCGCCAGTGAATCGGCGTGCAGCGGCCTGATAGCGAGCCAGCGGGCGAGTTGTCTTTCCTGAACCTGCATCGCCTGGAATGACGAGACGCTTGTTGTTGCGAAGGAGAGCGTCAACAGAGCCGCTGCGGGTGTTCGCAGGATCTTCTTCGGGAGGTATAGCCTGCAACGTACCACGGAGGTCGCGAATGAGTTGATCATCGCGATTTGGATCGGGCGCGACATAGTCGAGGCGGATGTATGAGAGGTCGAGGTGTTGGAACTCGTATTCATCAGTGTAGCGAGGGGCACCAAAGGGTTCGAGGCGGTTGAGTTTTGGGTAACGAACGTGCGGAAGCGCTCTTCCCAGGCGCGATCGGATTCCTGCCGCGCGATTCGATCGGCCCGAAGGTCGGCTATGTGCTTTAGGAGTGCGTTGTTCACCATCTGGGCATAGCCAGATGCTTCTGCGGCCTGAACGAGGCGCTGGCTAGCCTCGCGGATCATACGCTCGTAGAGCGCCTTCCGTTCACGTTGCTGTAAGAGCGTTCATCGATGGGGCGGGCCAAGAGGTGCTGGCTAGGGTGTCAGCGTTGAGTGCGAGGGGATCAAGCGTGGCAAGACCTGCATCGGGCGCTTCAAGAGTAGCGATGACGGCGCGGCGGAGGGCTGCACGGGTGCCTGTGTCGAGTCTGCCAAATTCGTGGCCCCGCTAATCAGCATTGAGTTGTTTCGCGATGTCGGTGCCGAGCGTGGCGAGTTGCTGAGCGCTGGAGTGGCTCGTGGTCGCGAATCTGCTCATTTGTGAGCATGCCGATGAGTTTCGTGGCTACGGCCTGGACGACAGGGTTGCCTATCTGAGATTGGCTGAGAGCCTCGGCCGCCGCTGCAGCGAGGGTAATGACGGTGATGAACTCTGGCATGGCGCACTCCACCATGATTGCTCTAGCTTCCAAGAATATCCGAGCCCTGGATTGACATAGAATTGCGGACGCGCTAGGATTCTACAAAATGTACGAGAGAACCGTGAACCCCGTTACATCGACCATGGAGGTCGCACGACGGGATTTTGTTATTTGCGAGGCAGAAGCAAGATAGCTGATACTCAGGGCCGAAGACTTTCAGGCGCAGCCGAACGCCTTGCCCCTGATGGCGTCAAGCGCGACGGTCGTGAAGGTCTTACCCCACAGCGGACTTCGCCAAGATGGTCAAAGACTTTCGCAAGGAGAATGACGCCAATCGGACGAGTTGAAGGGGCGAAGAGACTGAGGAGTCACGCAAGACGACCGAACTTTTCGGGATTGAGAGGCGTGACAAGTGCTTGTGGTTCGGCACTGTTTGCCATAGATTCACCAAGTGGCCATCGAGGAAGTCTTGCCAATGCGGAGAGATCTTGTGCAGGTGTGCAGGACTGACCGGCTGTACCACTATCTGCTCAATAGTGAGGCGGTGTTGCCGGAGATCCTGGCGGGCGGGCTCCTGCCGCTGAGCGCATTTCCCGAGGGTCCGCGCTGGCGCGAGCTTGAGGCGCTGCGTCCGGGGTTCTATCGTCACCTGTACGCGCAATTTGCCGAACCGGTGATCGGTCGGCCATACAGCAATTCCGGCATCTTCCTGACGCCGATCGACTTTCGCCTGCTTCCTGGCCTGACCCTCTCGACGGCGCTGCGGATCGCCATCCCGCTGGCGGCGGTTGAGCGGGACTGCGCCGCGCTCACGTATGAAGGGGACGAGGGGCGGGTAATCCTGCCGCTGACGCCGGAAACGCTGCTGGAGACGGCCCGGCTGTGGCCGGAGGAGGCGGTGCGCAGCTGGTTCGCGCGCGACCGCAGCAAGATCTTCTTCAACGTGCCGCAGGTGGCGGCTTACCAGGAGGGGGGCATCCCGGTGCGCCCGGAATGGGTGGAGCGCGCGGAACAAAGCCAATAGCCTGGACGGATGGCGCGTCGGCATTGCCTTGGGAATGGTGTCGCCGCTTCCCAGGGCGATCGGCCGGGACTCACTTTGCCTTGCGGGGGACGCTGCGGGTATCCTCTGTCGTGCGCGTGCCGGGCTGCGCGGGTGCTTGCTGCCGAGGAGGGGTTGCCGATGACCGATCACCAGGCGCGGGTCGGGGAGTTGCTGGCGGTGCCGTCTGTCGGGCCGGGCTTCGTGCAGCCGAGCTACGGCGGGCACGGCATCGCGAATGTCCCGGCGTCGATCCTGCGCGCCTTCGGGGTGGAGCCGCGCCACGCGACGCTCGATCAGGCGGTGCTGCCCCCCGCGCTGCTGGATGGCGTGCGGCGGATCGTCGTGCTGATCGTGGATGCGTTCGGCTGGGGGCAATTCTTCCAGGAGCTTGAGCGGCAGCCCGATCTCTTCCTGGGGCAATTGATCGAGCGGGATGGCGTCGCGTTCTCGCCGCTGACCTCGGTTTTCCCCTCCACGACGGTGAACGCGCTGACGACCGCGAATACCGGCGCGCAGCCGATCGAGCATGGCGTGCTCGGCTACACCCTCTGGCTGAAGGAGTTCGGCGCGGTCAGTGAGATGATCACTTTCGGGCCGTACGCCGCCGGGAACTGGTCCTATCTCCAGACCGGGGTCGAGCCGACCGAGTTCCAGCCCTATCGCTCTCTCTTCCGCCAGGTGCGCGAGGAGGCCGGGGTGGGGGCGTACATCGTCAACGCCGCCGCCTATCGCCACTCGGCGCTGTCGCTGATGCAGACGACCGGCGCGACCTACGTGCCCTACATCGCCTTCGCCGACGCGGTGGCGGCGATGGCCGCGCTGGCGAACAAGCCGGGCGACGAGCGGATGCTGATCGGCGCGTACTACGCCAATCTCGACTCGATCGCCCACGAATATGGCACCGGCACGCCGCAGCATCGCGCGGAGGTGGCGCACATCGACCGGATGCTCGAACGCGCCTTCTTCAATGAGGTGCGTCGCTCCGATACGCTCTTCCTGATGTACGCCGACCACGGCCACATCAACTGCACGCCCGAGCGCACGATCGATCTGACCCAGGATCGCGAGTTGATGCGCGATCTGGCGGTCGGGCCGACCGGTGAGGGACGGGCGCGCTACCTGCACGTCCGCGACGGGCGACGCGAGTCGGTGCGGGCGCAGATCGCGGAGAAGTATGGCGCGTTCAGCACGCTGCTCGACGCCGAGGAAGCGATCAGTCGCGGCCTCTTCGGCGACGCGACGCCGACCGACTATGCGCTCGAACGAATCGGCGATTTCGTGCTGCTGCCGCACGAAAACTGGTATTTCCACCACCACCCGCTGACCCCGGTGCGCAGCAAGCCCCTGACGATGATCGGTCGCCACGGTGGGCTGATGCCGGAGGAGATGCTGGTGCCGTTTTTGGCAGCACGTTTGGGATGAATCGAACGGGCGAGAGGGAGGAGGGGGAGAACGGGCGAGATTTGGCGACTGAGATTATAGCGTCGCGCTAAGTTCTGTCTCCCTCGCACGTTCTCCTTTCTCCACGGCGAGCGGAGCGAGCGACGGGTGGCGCGTTGACGAGGCGGCGGTCGAGCGATCGCGGTCGGGGCGGGGATTCTGGGGACGGGGGCGGGGGGAACCCACCGGGGAAGAGCAATTGCGGCGCTGCTGCGCGAGGGGCGGAGCCGCCGACGGTGGTTGCGCCGGAAGAGGTGCCCGACGACGCGCTGATCTGCACGGTCGGGGGATGGGCGCGCCGACGGTGGGGGTGGAGCGGCTGGCGCGCGGCGACGAGTGATCGTGGCGCTGCGGACGCTGGAAAGGCACCTGGGGCGCAAAATCGAGTATGTGGTGCCGGGGGAGATTGGCGGGGCGAATGCCACCCGCCCACTCGTCTGCGCGACGCAGACCGGGCTGCCGGTGATCGACGGCGACGGGATGGGGCGGGCTTTCCCCGAACTCCACAGATGAAGACCTTCTCGATCTACGGCGTGAAGGCGACCGCCGCGGATCTGCGACGTGCGCCACAACACGGCGATCTTCCCCGACCTGCCCGACACGCTGACGGAGCGCTACGCGCGGGCGGTGACGATCCAGATGGGCGGGCACGCGGGGTACGCCTTCGTGCCGATGACCGGGGCGCAGCTGAAGCGCACCGTCATCCCGCGCACGATGACGCTGGCGCGCGACCTGGGCGCGGCGATCGAGCTGGCGCGGGCCGAGCATCGCGACCCGATCGCGGCGGCGCTCGGGGTGACCGGGGGCGAAGTGCTGTTCGGTGGCAAGATCACCGACGTGGAACGGCGGATGGCGGCGGGGGCGCGCGGCGCGCTGACGATCCGGGCCTGGGCGTGGCGCGACGCGACGATGACGATCGCCTTCCAGAACGAGAACCTGATCGCCCGGCGCGTGGACGCTGGCGGCGCGGCGCGCACGGTCGCGATCGTGCCCGACCTGATCTGCATCGTGGATAGCGAGACCCGCGCCGGTGACGACCGAGGTGCTGCGCTACGGCCTGCGCGTGACGGTGCTGGGCATTCCCGCGCCGCCGCTGCTGCGGACGCCCGAGGCGCTGGCGGTCGTCGGGCCGCGCGCCTTCGGGTATGACGACGAGTATGCGCCGCTGCCGGGTGCCTACGGCCAGGGGCGGGTGCGCGCGGGGCGGGGCGCGTGATGCGTCGCCTGGCGGCCAGATTTCGCCATGGCCTGCTGCCCCGGTTGCTGCGGCGGGATCCCGTGGATCGCCTGGCGCTGGCCTGCGGCCGTGCTGGCGGACGGCGCGCTGGCTGATGCAGCGCGAAATGGGGCGAGCGGCGGGGTCGGCGCTGAGCGCGCTGGGGCAACCGGCGACGCGGCTGGCGCGCTGGCGGTTCGCCTGGCTGGTGGCCTATCACGAGGAAGCCCATTTCCTCCTCTCGCTGCAACAGGAACGGCTGACCGATGCCTGGGCCGCGCGGCACATCCGCCGCGACGGTGCGCCGCCGCCCGGTGGCGCGGTGCTGATTTCGCTGCACCACAACTACTCGCGCTACTGCTACTGGCGGCTTCGCCTCGATGGCTCGCCGCCCGGCCTGGTCGCGTCCGACGTGCGCGAGGGGTGGGACCCGGCCCACCCCGACTACGCGATGGAATACGCGGCGCGCGGCGACCGCAGCGACTACTTCGCGCGGCGGCGGCGGTTCCTGGCGTGGCTCTGCGGCGGGGGCATCTATCGCCCGCCGGACCAGATGCGGGCGGCGGCGCGCTTCGTGCAGGCGGGCGGCAATCTGGTGATCATGGCGGACGGCTTCACCTACCCGGTGTGGGAGCGGGGCGACCTGCTGGGACGGGCGATCCCGATCGCGCCCGGCCCGGCGTGGGTGGCGCGGCGCACCGGGACCGATCGTCCCCTTCGTGGTCATCCCGGGGTGGCGGGGCTGGCGGGTCTGGTATGGCGAGCCGGTCGCGCCGACGCAGGAAGGGGTCGCGGCGGCGCTGACCGCCTGCCTGCGCCGCGCGCCGACCACCATGCATGGCATCCACTGGCAAATCTGGCATAATTCACCCCGCTGGCAGCCGCAAGACAGTGAGGCGGAGGGCGTGACCCCTTCGGCTCGGTGACGCGAGCGATCCACGCAAACGTGGGCAGGGGGTAGGGGCGCGGAGCGTGGTGCTGTGTCGTGCAGCACGCCGGAAGCGGCGTGCGCGGTGCGTTGTGTCCGGAGCGGTCGCATGAAGGGTCTGTTCCGTCGCGTCGCGACATTCGTGCTCTATTCCTGCTTGCCGCGCCTGCTGGATGCCTGGCCCGGGGTGACCTATCGCCCGCCCGCGCTGGTGCTGGGGACGGTGCGCTGGCTCGCGCAGCCGGGGCCGCGCCGCGCGGCCGGTCCGGCGTTGCGCGCCCTGGGGCGACCGGCGACGCGGCTGGCGCGCTGGCGCTTCGCCTGGCAGGTGGCGTACCACGCCGAGGTCTCGCACATCCTCCACTTGCAGTCGGAAAAACTGTCCGACGATTGGGTCGCGCGGCATGTCCGGGGCGACACGCTGCCGCCGCCCGGTGGCGCGATCCTGCTCTCGCCGCACCAGGAATACGGCCGCCTCGGGAACCTCTATCTCCGAATGCACGGCTACCGGGTGGGCCTGGTCGCGGATGACAACCGGGTGACGTGGGATCGCGATCACCCGGACCATGCCGCGCGGGCGGCGGCGCACGGCAATCGCGGCGAGTTCTATCTGCGCCGCTGGCGCTTCTGGGAGCGTGCGCTCGACGGCAACGTTTTCCGCCCGCCGGAGGATACGCGCGCGGCGTTGCGCTTCCTGCGCGAAGGGGGCTACCTGGTCATCAAGCCCGATGGCTATCGCCACGCCATGCGCGAGCGCTGGGAGCGGGGGGAGGTGCTGGGGAGGGCGATCCCGGTCGCGCCGGGGCCGGTCTGGCTGGCGCAACACTCCGGCAAGCCGATCCTGCCATATCTCACGGTTCAACCGGCCGTGGCTGGCGCATGGTGGTGGGCGAGCCGGTGGAGCCGACGCAGCGCGGGGTCGCGGCCGGTCTGACCGCGTGCCTGCGCGAATCGCCCGAGACGATGCACGGGCTCAGATGGCTGGCGTGGTCGCAGGCTCCGGTCTGGGGGGTGAGCACGGCGACGACCGAGCTGCCGGTGGAGCGGGAGGCGGTGGCCGATGCGCGTTGAGCAGGCGATCGATCGCGCGGCCCTGATCGTGCCCGATAAGGTCGCCCTGCGGACGGAGCGGGCCTGGACCTACGGCCGAGTTGCGCGCCGAGCGACCGCCGCGCCGGGGTGCTGGTCGAGGCGGGGTTGCGGGCGGGCGACCGGCTGGTGGTGGCCGAGCGAGTCACCGACGAGCAGGTGATCACCTACCTGGCGTGCGCGCGCTGGCGGGCGGTGTCTACGTCGGGCTGTCGCGCTGCTCACCGACACGGAACTCGCCGCGCCGACGGGGCGGCTCGCCCCGCGCCTCGCGCTGACCACAGATGGCCGCCGCACGCGGTTGCCCGCCCCGGCAACGCTGCCCCTGTCGCTGCCGGGGGGGCAATCCCCATCGTCGCTGGCCGAGGCGGCGCGGCGCTCGGCGGCGGGCGGGGAGGACGATCCCTGCGAGGTCCGCGCGACCTCCGGGACGACCGGTCAGCGGCCGGCGATCCTGAACGCCCACCGCACGAACGGCGGGCGTGACCGTGGCGCAGGAACGCGTCCACAGCGCGCTGACCGCCACCCCAGACGTGGGGACGGTCGGCATCTACCTGGACCGGCGTGGCCCAGGTCGTCACCACGGCAGGATGCGCCAGTCCGGCCTGCGCGCCTGAGACCAGCGGCGCGCGGAGCGACGGGCGACGATCGTCCAGCGGTATGGTGCGGCAGGAGGTGCAAGCCGGGCGGGGCATCGTCGATGGCGCGACAGTCGGTGCGGGTGCGGTGGGCGAATTGATCTCGCCGGGGCTGTCGGCACTTCGACGGACCGCCGCTGCGCGACGGCTGGCTCTAGACCTGCGCGCGCGGCGCTACATCGAGGGCGCGCGATCAACGTCGGGGCACAAGGTGTGGGGGCAACACGTGCGCGAGGCCGCTCGGTCGCGCGGCGAGGTGTCAGGGCGATGAGGGCGACGGACGGCGTTGGCGCGCGTGGCCGGGTACAAGGTGATCGAGTTCCGCAGCGCGCTCGAGCGGGGAGGCAGATCGTGCCAGCCCGCGAGAGGCGCGTGCTTCCGCCGATCGCATTGGTCAACGGCGCGCGGCGCTGGGCTCGCGCCGCGCCGGGGTGCGGTCGAGGCGGGGTGCGGGTCGGCGACGGGGGATGGCGAGCTGGTGGTCAACTGGGGCCGGTGGCCTTCGTCGGCTGTCGTGCTCAGGAGGCGGAACGCGCCGCGATCGCCGCGCGGCCCCGGCAATAACGGCGACGCGGCGGGCACGCCCGGCGCGGCGGCGTTGCACGAGGCGGCGACGCTCGGCGGGGCGGGCGGAGAGCGTCGGCACGACCAACGAGCGGACGGGTGGTCGGGGGGGCACCGACGCTGGGACAGAAGCGCGCGTCCAGGTCGACCAACGTCTTCTACGGGGGCTGACAGACGCGGGGTTGAGGAGGAAGCCGGGAGTCGGCCGCGAGCGGAGACTGAAAGGGCGCGGCGTGCCACAGATGCTATGGCGCGGCTGCACGGATGGGGACGCCGGGCCAGGCGTGGAGGGACGAGAACGAGGTCGATACCACCGCCGAGAGTGATGATCGATGCGGCCGCGGACTGGCGGCTTGCATCGCGACGCGGCGGGTTTTACATCGAGGCGCTCAACGCGGGGAGGTCGAGGCGCTCAACGCGCGGGCGGTGGTCGTGCGCGCTGCGCGGCGAGGTGGTGAAGGCGATCATCGTGCCGGAGGGATGTGGCGCGGCCAGCCGCGCCACTTCGAGTTCGCAGCCCCTGTTCGCTCGGGAAGGTTGCGGCGCAACTTTGACCGCCTGATTGTCGGCGAGTCGAGGGTGCAGGCGTTGCACCGGCGACGGGCAACTGGGGTACACGGCAGCGTCGAGTTCGGCGCCTGCGTTCCATGGGAGGTGATCCCAGCAGGGGCGAAGTTGCAGGGGAGTCGCGGGCCGAGAGTTGAGGCAGGGGGATGGGGCGGTTTGCGCGCGGAGGTCGACGCAGTGGGGCGCATGAGCGGATCGCGCTGGTGCGCGGCGCTGACGGCGAGTGCCGAAGTAGATCGCGTGGTCGCTGGCTGGTGACGGCCGAGCGGGTGTCGGGTCGCCTTGCTGGCGCGGGGGCCAGGTCGTCGCCGCTGACGGGGCGAGCAGGCACCGACCGCGCGAGTCAGGCCGCGCGTGGCGCTGACCGCCACGGGCGCGCCGCACCCCGCTCGGCAATCGTCCCGGCGGTCGGTCGAGGGGGGCGCCGGGACGGAAGCGGTGATGATGGGAGGCGCCCCACCGCCAGGTCGCGGCAACGAGCCGGAGAGCGTGCCTGGACGAGCGGGAGCCGGCGCTCGGGCGAGTGACCCGCAGACCTCGGTCTCGGCATGGAAGCGGAACTGGCGGCGCAGGGGTGCTCGGCGCGCTGCAGTCGCCGCCGTGGAGGTGCGACCACCGCGGCCGTGTCGCCGGAGTTGCGCGGGTGGAGGCGCGCTACCACGCCGGTCTACGAGGAGTCCGCGCGCGCCGCCTCGGCGAGCGTCGGCAAGCCGGGCGGCTGGATCGAGGTCCGCATCGTCGATGGCGCGGGACAGTCGGTGCCCGAGGGCGCGGTGGGCGAATTGATCGTGCGCTCGCCGGGGCTGATGCTCGGCTACCTGGACGACCCGGAGGCGAACGCGATCACCCTGCGCGACGGCTGGTACCATACCGGCGATAACGCGCGCCGCGACGCGCAGGGCTACTACTACCTCCTCGGGCGGCGCGGCATCCAGATCAACGTCGGGGGGCAGAAAGTCGCCCCGGAGGAGGTCGAGGCGGTGCTGCTGCTGCACCCCGGCGTGCGCGAGGCCGTGGTCGTGCCGCAGCCCGATGTGCTGCGTGGCGAGGTGGTGCGCGCGATCGTCGTGCCGGAAGGGGCTGCGCCGGGGATGCAGGAATTGCGCCGCTTCTGCCGCGCCCAACTGGCCGGGTACAAGGTGCCGCGCGCGATCGAGTTCCGCAGCGAGCCGTTGCCGCGCTCGGCGCTCGGCAAGGTGCTGCGGCAGCAACTGTGACGCCGGGGGAAACGGGCATGGCCGGGTTTCTGCGCGTCGAGGGGGTCATCGATGCGATGGTCGAGGCGCGACCGGACAAGGTCGCGCTGATTTGCGGCGAGCGCCGGTGGACCTTCCGCCAGTTGCGCGACGACGTCGGCCGTCGCGCCGGGTTGCTGGTGGACGCCGGGTTGCGCGCGGGCGAGCACGCGGTCACGGCGGAGCGTTCGTCGGACGACTACCTGCTCACCTTCATGGCCTGCTGCCAGGCTGGATTGGCGCTGGCGATACTCTCGCCGCTGCTGACGGCGTCCGAACTGGCCGGGCTGACCGCGCGGATCGCGCCGGGCGTGGCCTTCACGGCGACGGGCGAGCCGCAGGCGGGGCTGAACGCGCGCCAGACCTTGCCGCTCGGTTTGCCCGGCACGCCCTCGGCGGCGGGGCTGGTCGAGGCGGCGCGACGCTCGGCGGCGGGCAGCGCCGAGGATCCGGCGATCCTGCGCACGACCTCGGGCACGTCGGGCAGCCTGCCGAAGCTGGCGCTGCACCCCCACCGCAGCGTCACCTGGCGATACGAGCTGGTCCACTGGTGGGATAGCCCCGAGGCCGTCTATTGCTACCCGAATGCGAATGCTCCGATGCTGGGCGAGATGTGCCACGTCCTGGGGCTGGGAGCGCGGGTGGTCTGCCCGGTCGGCACGCCCCACGACCTCGAAGCGCAGCTAGCCGAGCACGGCGTCGCGGTGATCTGCACTTCCCCGGCGCTGATGGGCCTGCTGGCGCGGCAAACAGCGCCGCCCCCGCCGGGGCTGCGGCTGGAGGTGATCCGCACCACCGCCGCCGCGCTCGATCCCGAACTGAAGCGGGCGCTGGAGGCGCTACGGCGCGATCGTTTTCATCGAGCGCTACGGCACGTCGGAGTGCATCGCCATCATGGCCTCGCCCGTGACGGGCACGCCGCCGGGGAGCGTCGGCAAGCCAAACCCGGGCGTGGAGGTGCGACTGCTGGACGACGCCGGGAACGAGGTCGCGGAGGGTACCACCGCCGAGATGGTGGTCCGGTCCCCCTCGATGATGCTGGGCTATCTGGATGATCCCGAGGCGACCGCCGCGATCCTGCGCGACGGCTGGCTCTACACCGGCGACCTCGCCCATCGTGACGCGGCGGGTTTTTACTACATCGAGGGGCGACGCGGGCTGCAAATCAACGTCGGGGGGAGCAAGGTGGCCCCCGAGGAGGTCGAGGCGGTGCTGCTGCAACACCCCGGCGTGCGCGAGGCGGTGGCCGTGCCGCAGCCCGACCGGTCGCGCGGCGAGGTGGTCAGGGCGATCGTCGTGCCGGAGGGCGACGCGCCCGACGCGCAGGCGTTGCGCCGCTTCTGCCGGGCGCGGTTGGCCGGGTACAAGGTGCCGCGCAGCATCGAGTTCCGGAGCGAGCCGCTGCCGCGCTCGGCGCTCGGCAAGGTGATTCGGCAGCGGTTGTAGCGCGGTCAGCTGCCGTAGATTTCGCGCAGCGCCCCGTCGCTCGCCGGGAAGGCGAAGGTGTAGCCGAGTTCCTGCGCCTTCTTGGGGATGACGCGCTGGCCGGTGGTGAGGATTTCCGCCACCTCGCCCGCCACGATCCGCACGGCGAAGCCGGGGACTGGTGCCCACGAGGGGCGGTGCAGGGCGGCCCCGAGCGTCCGCGCGAAATCCTTCTGCCTCTGCGAACCGGGCGCGGCGGCGTTGATCGGCCCGCGCGCCCGCTCGTTCTCCAGCGCCAGCAGGATGATCCCGACCTCGTCGCGGTGGTGGATCCAGGAAACCCACTGCGTGCCCGGCAGGATCGGGCCACCGGCGAAGAACTTAAAGGGGAGGGCCATCTGCGGCAGCGCGCCCTCCTCTTTGGCGAGGACGACGCCGGTGCGGATCAGCGCGGTGCGGATGCCGAGCCCCTCGGCCTTCAGCGCCTCGGCTTCCCAGTCGCGCACCACCCCGGAGAGGAAATCGTTGCCGGAGGTGGCGCTTTCATCGAGTGGCGTGTCGTCGCGCGGGCCGTAGTAGCCGATCGCCGAGCCGCTGACGAAGACCTGCGGCTTCTCGCTCGCCGTCGCCATCGCGCCGACCAGCCCGCGCGTGCCGACGACGCGGCTCTCGCGGATCTCCCGCTTGTACTCCGGGTTCCAGCGCTTCCCGGCGATGGTCGCCCCGGCGAGGCTGATCACGCCGTGCGCGCCGTCGATCGTCGCCGCCCAGGGGCCGGTCTCGGACGGTGTCCAGGCGACATACTCGGCGGCACCGGGCACTTTGGCGCGGGCGCTGTCGGGGTTGCGGCTGAAGACGACGACAGCATAGCCCTTGTCGATCAGCCCCCGGCAGACCTCCCGGCCGATCAGCCCGGTCGCGCCCGTGACCACCACCCGTTTGGCTGCCATCGCCCGCCTCCTTCCGGTCGTCGCGCCCGATTCCTGTGCTTACTGTAGCACGATGGCGGGTGATGCACAATGTTTGAACAGGAATGGACGGGGGCGAAGGAACCTGCCGGAATGGAGTTCCGTTGTCATAATCGTTCAGTAGGGCGGCCATACTTCCCGATCGCTCCCCATGCCTTCCTCGGCGAGGGCTTGCTCCTCCTGCCGGTTCAGCTTCGCCGATTCGGTGGCCAATCGCTGCTGTTTCGATGATCCCAAGGCGGTGGGGCACGACTCAATCTCCGCACATGCGGCGAGCGGCGGGCCAGTGACGGAGCCTTCGGCATCGGCGGATTCGACCGCGCCGAGATTGCGGCGGTGTTTGTGGAGCATTGTTCACACTTCTACAAAGCAAACGGGGCGAAGTCGTCGTCGGGGTATTCGCGGCGCCAGACGCCCACGGACCAGAGGCGTTCGTAGGTGCCGTCGTACTTGCTGGCGATCTCGCAGACGTGCAGCGTGCCGTCGGTGTGCTCGTAGAAGAAGATGCGGACGCTGTTGTGGCCGCGCGGGAAGACCGAGCAGTCCCCCTTGTCGCGATCCATCGTGTCCACCTGGCGGCGCTGGCCCTCGTGCGGGGCGATGCGGAGCTTCGCCAGTTGCTCGCGGTACTCGGCCTGGCGGCTGGGGGCGGCGGTATCGTAGGTGGCGCGGGCGCGGGCCGAGAAGCAGATCTCCTGGGCGACGCTATGGGCGAGGCGGCGCTGCTCGCGGCGGCGGTTCTCCTCTTCTTGCGCCCGCTGCTTGCCCTGGCGGCGGGCCTCCTTCATCTTCTCGCGCTTCGCCGCCTCGCGATCCTCGCGGTCGCGGGCGCGCTGCCACTCGCGATTGGCGCGGTCGGCCTCTTCGCGGTCGCGCAGGACTGCCTCGGCCGCCTCGGCATCCCTGGGGCCGAGCGGCGTGCGGGAGCCGAGCGGATAGCGCCCTTCCTGGAGGATGCGGCGTAGCTCCCAGGCCGGCATGTCCTTGAATTTGGCGCTCCGATCCTCCCGATCGGCCATCTCTGCCCCCGCGACGAACCCGATCCCCTTGCCTCTCTTTACTCTACACCGGCACGGAAAGTTACGAGCACGCTGCATTGTTGATCGCGCGTGGAACTTTTCGCCCCTTCGCGCATTGTTCGGGGCAGGACCGCGCGACAACGAAGACATCCGCTGGCACGGGAGATGGGGAGCCAGCGGCCGGGGGAGGCTGCGCCGATTTCGGGAGCGTTGGCGCAGCGCCCACCGGCGGCGGTCGCGAATGGTCCGCCGGGCGGGCACTGTTGGAAGAGCGGAGGCAGAAAGGAGCGGCGCACCATGAGGATTCCCCAGAACCCCCGTGTCCTGCGGGTGGTGAGTGCTCTGTTGATCGGCATCATGTCGCTGGGACTGCTGTGGGGCCTACCCCGCTGGCGCACGGCGCGCGAGGCGGGGCGGGGCGCGACACCAACCACCACGACGCTCCCGGTGGCGGCGGTATCGCCAGTGCCGACAGCGACGCTGTCGTACGCCGCAGCGTCGGCTGCACCGCGAGCATCGGCCGCAGCGGCGGCATCCAGCGCGGGGGCGTTTGCCGCGCCACCAGCTGCATCGGCCGCTGCATCGGCTGCCGCCCGTCCCTCTGCTGCGGCGTCGGCGGCACCAGCGGCGGCATCCGCACGTCCGGCTGCGGCGGCATCCGCTGCGGCGAGCACGGCACCGGCGACCGGGCAGTTGGCGGATAACTTCGCGGTGCCGGAGGATCCGCGCAAAATCATCAAGAATGGCAGCCTGGTGCTGGTCGTCGGCGATGTCGATTCCGCTGTCGTCCAGGCGACGGCGATCGCGCTGCAAAACGAGGGGGATGTGGCCCAGGCCACGAACAACAAGACCGAGGATAAGCAGACGGCCGACATGGTGCTGGCGATCCCGAGCGCCAAATTCGAGAAGACGATGGAGGAATTGCGGGCGATCCGGGGGCTCGTCGTCAAGAAGGTGGACAAGATCGAGAGCCAGGATGCGACCGAGGAGTTTGTCGATATCCAGGCGCAGATCCTCAACCTGGAGGCGACCGAGCGGCAGGTGCGGGCGCTGATGGAGAAGGCGACCAAGATGGAGGATATCCTGCTCCTCCAGCGCGAGGCGACGAACCTGCGCGGGCAGATCGAGCGGCTGCAAGGGCGCGTCAACCTGATCGAGCGCCGCGCGGCGACCTCGACGATCAGCCTGCGCCTGGAACTGTACGTGCCACCCCCCTCGCCGTCGCCATCGCCGTCGCCATCACCGTCCCCTTCGCCCTCACCCTCGCCGTCGCCGAGCCCCGAGCCGGTGGCCGAGGATCCACCTCCGCCGCCGTGGAGCTTCACCGCCGTCGCCGGGAGCGCCTGGGACCGCTCGCTGAAGGGTTTGCAAAGCGTGATCACCGTCGTGGCAACCGTGCTGATCCTCGCCTGGTGGATCATCATCCCGGTCGTGGTGGCCGCCTTCGCTTGGCGGCTCCGTCGCCGCCGCCGCACGCGCGTGACGCCACCATTGGCCGATGTCGGGGCGCTGCCGGCGGATTAGGCGTGAGTCGTGAGTGAGAAGGCGAGAGGCGAGAGGCGATAGAAACAACGCGGCCCGGAGAGCACTACTCTCCGGGCCAGTCTTTCTCACGACTCACGACTCCGCGATCACCGCCAGCCGCTCGCCGATGCGCACGGCCTGCCCCGGCTTGATCGCCAGTTCCTGCACTGTGCCGTCGCGCGGGGCGGTGATCTCGTTCTCCATCTTCATCGCCTCGATCACGCAGACGAGGTCGCCCGCTTTGACGGTCGCGCCCGACTCGACGGCGACGCGGAGGACGGTGCCCTGGATCGGGCTGTTCAGCGCGCCGTTGCCGTTGGCGGCGGCCCCGCCGCGCTTCGGCAGGGGGCGGGTGGCGGCACGGCCCGCTGGCGCGGTCGCGGCTGCCGGGGCGGCTGCGGCTTCGGGGACGCCAACGAGGCGCACCGCGAAGCGCTTGCCGTTGACCTCCAGGGTGTAGTCGCGGCTGGTGGTCGCGGGCTGCTCCTCGGCGGACTCAATCTCGGCGGGCGGCAGGTCGCGGCCGATGCCATCCTGCTCGATCCAGTCGGTCGTTGCCTTGCCCCCCGCGAAGATCGGGTGGGCCAGCACCGTGCGGTGGAAGGGGATGGTCGAAGCGACGCCGCCGATGGCAAACTCGTCGAGGGCGCGTTCCATCCGGGCGATCGCCTCGGCGCGATCGGAGCCGCGCGCGATCAGCTTGGCGATCATCGAGTCGTAGCGCGGGGAGATCGCCGCGCCCGCCTCCGCCGCCCCGTCGATGCGGATGCCGACGCCGCCCGGCTCCTTGTAGGCGGTGATCGTGCCGGGGGTCGGGACGAAGCCGCGCGCCGGGTCCTCGGCGTTGATGCGGCACTCGATCGCGTGGCCGCGCCAGGTGATCTCCTCCTGACGCCAGGGGAGCGTTTCGCCCGCCGCCACGCGCAGCTGCGCCTTGACCAGATCGCAGCCGGTCACCTCCTCGGTGACGGTGTGCTCGACCTGGATGCGCGTGTTCATCTCCATGAAGTAGAAGTTCTTGTCGCGGTCGAGCAGGAATTCGAGCGTCCCGGCTCCCTCATAGCCGACGGCGCGGGCCAGCGCGACCGCCGCCGCGCCCATCCGCGCCCGCAACTCGGCGTCCACGGCGGGGGAGGGGGCCTCCTCGATCAGCTTCTGGTGGCGGCGCTGCACCGAGCACTCGCGCTCGCCGAGATGGATGGCGTTGCCGTGCTTGTCGGCAAAAACCTGGATCTCGACATGCTTCGGCGTCTCGATGTACTTCTCGCAGTAGAGCGTCGGGTTGTTGAAGAAATTCTGCCCCTCGCGCGCCGCCGCCGCGAACGCCTCGGGCACCTCGGCCGCCGTGCGCGCGACGCGGAAGCCGCGCCCTCCCCCACCGCCCGCCGCTTTCAGCGCCAGCGGGAAGCCCCACCGCTCGCCGAGCGCGGCGGCGGCCTCCGGCGTCGGCACCGCCTCGTTCGTGCCCGGGACCAGCGGCACGCCCGCCTCCCCGGCGATGCGCCGGGCGGCGATCTTGTCCCCCATCGCCTCGATCGCCGCCGGGGGCGGGCCGATCCAGACGATCCCGGCGGCGAGGATCGCCCTGGCGAAGCCCGCGTTCTCGGCCAGGAAACCGTAGCCGGGGTGGACCGCCTCGGCCCCCGCGCGCTGCGCCACCGCCACGATGCCCGGCACGTTCAGGTAGGGCCGCGTCGCCTCGCCCGCCTCGACCACAAACGCCTCGTCGGCGTAGCGGACGTGGGGCGCGTCGCGCTCCTCCTCGCCGTAGATCGCGACCGTCGCGACGCCGAGTTCCCGGCAGGCGCGCATCACGCGGATGGCGATCTCCCCACGGTTGGCGAGTACTTTGCGGAACATGATGCTCCTTACGAGTGTCAGTGGCCAGTAGTCAGTAGTCAGAGTCTCGAACGAAGCGCACTACTTAACGACAGGCTCATACTCTGGGCCGCCCACTGACTACCGACTACTGGCTACTGACTACTGACCCACATTCAACGCCACGCACGCCGGGGGCGGGGTGCAGGACGAAGCCGTGGTTCGCGAGGCGACCGGCGAGCGCCCACCCGGAGGCCATTGGCGCGCTGGCGCGGCAGTCGTGTTCTCCGCTGTTCGCCAGGCGGTGAGGGCGGCGATGATCGCCGCCGCCTCGTCGTCATCCGGCGCGGCGTGATCGCGTTGTTCTCCCCAGCCATCGCTCCTCCCCCTGCGGTCGCGGTCGGCGATCCGGGCCGTATTATAGCGGGTGGTTTGCAGATGGGCGTGAGTTTGGGTCAGGCGGGGGGCGCGACAAGCGCGGCGCGGTCGAAGTAGACGTTTTCGCCCGCGAATTTTTGCGTCGTGGGGTCCCAGGGGAAGTGGATGATGATCCGGAGGCGCACCGGCTGGCCGGTGGGGGCGATGCCCGCCCACTCGCCCCGGTGGGTGCCGGTCATCCAGGCGACCTCGATCACCCCCTGCGGGCCGATGACGATATCGCTCAGGTCGAAGTGGACATCGGGGAAGGCACCGAGAAAGGTGGTATAGAAGGTCCGCGCCCCCGCGTGCCCCTCCCAGCGCTGCCCGGTCGGCATGATCTCGTAGACGCAATTCTCGCTGAGCGTCGCGAGCAGCCCATCGAGATCGCGCTTATCCTCCGCGATCGAGTGCCGGATCCAGAGCCGCCGGATGCGCCGGTACAGCGCGGGCGTGATCTCCCACTTCAGCCGATCCTGGATCGTGGACGGGATCATTGCGCGCCTCCGCTATTGGGGGGTCGGGTAGTCGGGTAGTCGGGTAGAGATGCCTCGTCACTCGTCACTCGTCACTCGTTACTCGTTACTCGACTCAGCACTCAGCACTCAGCACTTTCAACTATCCAACCGCAATATCCCCCGCTCCAGCGCGACGGTGACGGCGGCGGTGCGGTCGCTGACGCCGAGTTTGCCGAAGATGTGGATGAGGTGTGATTTGACAGTGGCCTGGCTGACGTGGAGGGCGCGGGCGATCTCCTGGTTGCTCGCGCCGCGCGCCACGAGGCGCAGCACCTCGACCTCGCGGGCGCTCAGCGCTTCCTCGGCGGGGGCGCGCAGCCGGCCGAGCAGGCGCGCGGCGACGGCGGGGGCCAGCACCGGCTCGCCGCGCGACGCCGCCGTGATGGCTCGGAAGAGGTCGTCGCGCGGGGCATCTTTCAGCAGGTAGCCGGTCGCCCCGGCCTCGACGGCGCGGAGAATGTCGGCGTCGCTGTCGTAGGTCGTCAGCACCAGGACGTGGGTGCCGGGGCAGACGCGCCGGATCTGCGTCGTCGCAGCGACGCCATCCATCCCCGGCATCCGCAGATCCATCAGCACCACCTGCGGCTTCAGTTGCGTCGCGAGCGTCACCGCCTCGGCTCCGTCGGTCGCCTCGCCCACCAACAGGAAATTCGGCTGGTCGGCGAGCATCCCCTTCAGCCCCGTGCGGACGATCGGGTGGTCGTCGGCGATGATGATGCGGATCGGTTCGGTCATTGGGCACCAGTAGTCAGTAGTCAGTAGCCAGTAGTCAGTCGTCAGCGGCTCATGGTTGGGGGAAAGCTGTTCGATCCCCACCAAGACGCATCCCAGTCCGCGCAGGCGGACTTTGCGGCGGCCCGCAGGCCGCCTTCAGCCGGGACTTCAGTCCAACGGCACCTTCGCGTCAGTCGCCGACTTTCGGAGCGGCAAACGCCCGTTCGCCCGTTCGCCCGTTCGCCCCTTCTCCCGTTCGCTCCTCAATCGGCAACTCCACCGCCAGCGTCGTCCCCTCGCCGGGGGTGCTCTCCAGCGAGAGGGTGCCGCCGAGTGCTTCGACGCGCTCGCGCATCCCCCAGAGGCCGTAGCCGCCGTCGGTGGCGTGGTTGGGCGCGGGGAGGAGGTCGGGATCGAAGCCGCGCCCGTCGTCCTGCACGTCGAGGATGGCGGTGTCGTCCAGGAAGGTGAGGGTGACGACAACCTGGCTGGCCGCCGCGTGCTTGCGGACATTCGCCAGCGCCTCCTGGGCCGCGCGCAGCAGCGTCACCTGGCGCTCGGGCGGCAACGGGCGCTCGTCGCCGGTAGTGGTGAACTCGGCGGCGATGCGCGCCTCCTCGCCCCAGCGGCGGACGACGCGGTCGAGCGCCGCCGCGAGGCTACTCCCTTCCAGCAGTTCCGGCCGTAGCGCCCAGACGAGTCGCCGCGCCTCGGCCAGGTTCTCGCGCGCGACGCGGCGGGCGTCGTCGAGATGGCCGCGCAGCGCGTCGGCCTCGGCGAGCGGCTGGCGGTCGAGCGCCGCCTCCGCCGCCTCCAGGTGGAGCACGATGCTGACGAAGCCCTGCGCGAGCGTGTCGTGGATCTCCCCGGCGAGGCGCTGCCGTTCGGCCATGCTCCCGGCCTGCCGCTCGGAGGCGGCGAGATCGCGCCGCGTCGTTTCCAGTTGCTCGATCAGCACGCGCCGCTCGGCGCTTTGCGCGATGATTCCCGTGAGCCAATAGGCGAACCAGCCCCCGATAAGGAGCGTGCAGATCCCCAGCAGGCCGACGATCACCTGCCCATCTGCCGAGATGCCCCAGGCGTTGCGCACGACCATCAGCGTGGTCAGGATCGCCGAGACCACAAAAGCCCAGCGGAGCGGGAGCAGGCCATAGGCGCGGGCGAAGAGGATGCTCAGGACGATGAAGAAGGCCCGGTCGATCCAGACCAGCGCGAACCAGAGCGGGAGCATGCCCGCAAAGTAGAGCAGCAGCCGGTTGAAGTTATAGCGCGGGTGCCCGGACTGCACGACCAGCACGAAATGCCAGGCCGCCCAACCAAGTGTCAGGGCAACCGCCAGCCCATCCAGCGCCGTCCAGGGGCGCTCCAGCAGCGCGAAGAAGAGCGACAGCGCCAACAGCACGTAGAAGAGTACATCCCACCAGTGATGCCCGCGCTCCCAGGCGTCGTCTCGCAATGATTTGTGGGTGGCTGCGTCGCTCATCGTCGGCTCGCTTTGCTCGGTGCGCGGCGCGGTCGCCCGCGAGGGCAAGATACCATACGCCCCCTGCCACCGCTTGAAGTCTCCCCAGTATTGGGGGGACGGAGGGGGGCCTCCTACCGATCGCGCGGCGGCGTCTTGGAGAAGCTGGTGAGGACGAAGGCGGTGCCGGTGCCGAGCAGCACGCCGATCGGGAAGCCGACGCCGGGGCTGGTGAAGTAGCTGATGATGAAGGCGAGCGCGACGCCGAAGATCGAGCAGGCGGCCCAGATATTGCCCCGATTCATGTTGCCCATGTGCCCCTCCTACCAATAGTTGCAGCGACAATCCGTGTGTCGTGCCCTGCAACCAGTATGGCGGATGGGCGGGCTGTCGCGACCAACCGCCCGGCGGGTTTCTGCGCAACAGGATGGTGGAGCGGCGATCAACCGATCGGTTGATACGAGGTGGGAAGTGGGAAGTGGGAAGTGGGAAGTATTGCATTCGTGAGGCGGTGCTTATCCCGATAGGCGCATGCCCCGAGAGAGCTATTTCCCACTTCCCACTTCCCACCTCATCATTTCGCGCTTTGCCTGCTTGTCACAACGCGCGGCGCACGGTATGATGCGAGTGTACGAACAAGTCAGCATTCCACGGCGGCACGGCGACTCTGGCAGGCAGCGGGGCACTGGGGGGCGTTCGCGTAGCGAAAGGGGAATGGGCATGTCTGGGCGGTCGCGGGCGATGGAAGGTCCGGGGCGGGTGAGTGGCGCGTCCGATGGTTCGATCCTCGCACGGTACTTCAAGTTGAGTGCCTGGAACACCACCCTCGGCACCGAGGCGATGGCTGGCCTGACCACCTTCATGGTGATGGCTTACATCATCTTCGTGAACCCGACGATCCTGACCACCATCCCGCAGGATGGCATCACGCGCGCCGGGATCACCACCGCGACCTGCCTGGTGGCGGGGCTGATGACGATCATCATGGGGTTGGTGACGAATCGCGCCTTCGCCATCGCGCCGGGCATGGGGATTAACGCGATCGTCGCGTTCCAGCTGATCGGCGCGCAGAAGCTGACCTACGGCGAGGCGATGGGCGTGATCGTCACCGAAGGGATCGTGATCACCCTGCTCGTCGTCGTCGGGTTGCGCCGGATCGTGATGGACGCGATCCCCGAGGACCTGAAGAAGGCGATCTCGGTCGGCATCGGCCTCTTCATCCTCTTCATCGGGCTGGTCGATGGCGGGTTGGTGGTGGCCGGGGGCGGGACGCCGCTGGCGATGGCCCCGCTGAATACCTGGACGCTGGCGACGACGGTGATCGGCTTGCTGCTGACGGTCGTGCTGATGGCGCGCAACGTGCGCGGCGCGCTCCTCTGGGGCCTGCTGGGGACCACGGCGATCGCGATCGTCATCAATGCGCTCAACAACAACGCGCTCTGGCTGGTGAAGGGCGCGGATGGCACGATGATCGACACCGGCATCGCGCGCGTGCCGACCTCGTTCATCGCGACGCCCGACTTCTCGACCATCGGCACCCTCTCCTTCGGCTTCTTCAGCAAACTCGGCGTGCTGTCGGCCATCCTGGTCGTCTTCGCGATCATGCTGGCCGACTTCTTCGACACGCTCGGCACGCTGGTCGGCGTCGGCGGGCAGGCGGGCTACCTGAACGAGCGCGGCGAACTGCCCGACGCGCAGAAGCCGCTGCTGGTCGATTCGCTGGCGGCGGTCGCCGGTGGCCTGGGCGGCACCTCCTCCGCGACGACCTACATCGAGTCGGCGGCGGGCATCGGGGTCGGTGGGCGCACCGGGCTGACGGCGGTGATCACCGGCGTCCTCTTCCTGCTGGCGATGCCCTTCTGGCCGATTGTCGGCGTGGTTCCGGCGCAGGCGACCGCCCCGGCGCTCATCCTGGTCGGCTTCATGATGACCGGCGTCCTCGCCCATCGCGAGGCGAAGACTGCGGATGGCAAGACGATCACCACCGGCGGAATCGATTTCACCAACCTGGCGATCGGCCTCCCGGCGCTGGCAACAATCGTGCTGATGCCGCTGACCTACAACATCACCAACGGCATCGGCGCGGGCTTCCTGCTCTACACGCTCATCCGGCTGGTGAAGGGCGAGGCGAGCAAGATCCACCCGGCCCTCTACGTCGTCAGCGCCGCGTTCCTGCTCTACTTCCTGCGGCTGGCGCTGTTCGGAATCGCTGTTTAGCGCCGAGTTCGAAGGTTCGAAGGTTCGAAGGTTCGGGCGGTGAACTTTCGAACCTTCGAACCTTCGAACCTGCCTCGGCACTTTGCCACCTTGTCACCATTTTCCCTTGACAGATGTACGTACGAACAGGTAGCATAACCAGAATATTTGCCCGCCGCACGGCGCGAGCGGGGCGGGGTGCCACAGAGTGGGAGGTTGAGGTGACGCTGAAGGGCCGACACATCGTCGGCATCGGCGACTTGAGCCGAGCCGAGATCGAGCTAATCTTCCGTTGTGCCGATCGATTTTTGGCGCAACCGCGCGGACAGACGCATTTGGGTCGCGGCTTCCAGCTGGCGACTCTTTTTTTTGAGCCGAGCACTCGCACTCGGCTCTCCTTCGAATCGGCGATGAACCGTCTCGGCGGCGCGGTGCTGACCGTGGCCGACGGGGCGCAGTCGTCCGTGGCGAAGGGGGAGACGCTGGCCGACACCGGGCGGGTCGTCAGCAGCTACGCCGATATCATCGTGCTGCGCCACCCGACCGAGGGCGCGGCGCGGGCGGTGGCCGAGGCGGCGATGGTGCCGGTGATCAACGCCGGCGACGGTGCGCACGAGCACCCGACCCAGACCCTCTGCGACCTTTTCACCCTCTCGCGCGAGTGCGGCCCGCTGGAAGGGCTGACCGTCACGCTCTACGGCGACCTGAAGTACGGCCGCACGGTCCACTCGCTGGCCTACGGGTTGGCGCTCTTCGGCGCGCGGATCGTCTTCGCGCCCGCCGACCCGGCCCTCGCGCCGCCCCCCTACCTGCTCGAGCGGCTGCGCGCGATCTGGGGCATCGAGGCGGAGTGGTGGGACCCGGATAGCGGGGTGCCGCTGCCCGCGACCGACGCGATCTACCTGACGCGCGTGCAGAAGGAGCGCTTCACCGGTAACGCCGGGGTGCGCGAGTACCCGCGCATCGACCACGAGACGCTGCGGCGCTGGGGCGCGTCCGACCGGACCCTGCTGATGCACCCGCTGCCGCGCGCGGGCGAACTCGACCCCGAACTCGACGGCGAGGCCCGCAGCGCCTACTTCCGGCAGGCCGCCTACGGCGTGCCGGTGCGCATGGCGACGATCGCCTTGTTGCTCGGCATCGCCGAGGAGGAGTGGTCGAGCGGCTGGGGCTCGCGTGGGCAGGCGACCAGCACGCCGGTCAGCGCCGGTGGCGATCTCCCGGTCGAGCGCAGCCACCCGGCGGTCGGCGTGCGCTGCGCGAACGACAACTGCATCTGCAACCGGGAAGCGGCCTCGGCGGCGAGCCGCTACATCTTCGCCGGGGTGCGCCACGACGAGCAGGGACGTTCCGTCCTCGCGCTGCGCTGCCGCTACTGCGAGACGCCGACCCGCGCCGCCGGGGTCTACGACCGCACCGCCGGTCGCTTCCGCTCGGCGGACGAGTCCGACCTCCCCGGCCTGCTGACCGCCATCGGCGCGCCACCGCTCGTCTTCACGAATGGCGATGCTTCGGCGGAGGTCGTGTCGGCCGCTGCCGAGCAGGCGGCGGTCGTCGCGGACTAGCCGCCCTCCTCGTCGCCTGACGCATGGGTGACAGAAGGGGACGGATTCTTCGCTATCGCTCAGAATGACACAAGAGAGGCTCTGCCCGCCCCCCTGTCATTCTGAGCGCAGCGAAGAATCCGTCCCCTCTACCCGACTACCCGACTACCCGACTATCCGACTGACGACTGACGACTCACGACTCCTCCCCACGCCCTCACACCCTCACACCCTCACGCCCTCACGCCCCGTCCCTACCGTCCCCCCGTCACATCAATCGTCGCCCCCGTGACATAGGACGCCTCGTCCGAGAGGAGCCAGAGGATCGCCTGCGCCACCTCCTCGGCGGTGCCGCCGCGCTGCATCGGGACGCCGGGGACGAAGTGCGCGATGCGGTTCGGGTTGCCGCTGTCGTCGTGGATGTCGGTGTGGATCAGCCCGGGGCGCACGCCATTGATGCGAATTCCCTCGTTCCCCACCTCCTTCGCCAGCCCGATCGTCAGCGTATCGAGCGCCCCCTTCGAGGCGGCGTAATCGATGAACTCGTTGGGCGAGCCGAGCCGCGAGGCGGCGGAGGAGACATTCACGATCGCCCCGCCCGCGCCGCCGTGGCGCGTCGACATCCGCCGCACCGCCTCCCGCGCGCAGACGAAGGCCCCAAAGATGTTCGTGGCGAAGATGCGCTGCATTCGCGCCGCCTCCATCTCGTCCAGCCGTACCTGCCGGTCGAGCACCCCCGCGTTGTTCACCAGCGCCGTGAGCCGCCCGAACCGCTCATCCACGGTGGCGAAGATGCGCAGCACATCCTCTTCCAACGCCACGTCGCCCGCGACGGCAATCGCCGTGCCGCCCGCTCGCCTGCGACATCCCGCACCACCGCCTCGGCCGCCTCCCGGTTCCGCAGATAGTTCACCGCGACCGCATACCCGCGCGCCCCGGCGAGTCGTGCGGTGGCTGCGCCGATACCGCGACTGCCGCCGGTGACCAGCAGGACCTTACTCATTTCAGACCAGCTCCTTATCAGGCGTTGAGGTCGTGCCTCCCTACATCCCCCCAATTCTGGGGGACCTTAGCCGGGCGGCACTACTTCACAGTCGAGGAAAAAGCGAAACTCCATCTCTTCTCTCACATCTCTGTGTCCTCTGTGCTCTCTGTGGTTGATTTCGTCTCTTCTTCGTTCGTCTCTGCGTCGTTCTCTGCGTCTCCGCGTCTCTGCGGTCTTCCCCGTTCTCTCCTCTCTCCACTCTCCTCACTCTTCACCCCCCGTCACCGCACCTGCTTCACCCGCCGGATCAGCACGGTGCCGAGGATGAACCAGACGAGCGTGAAGACGAAGAGGATCGTGTAGCCGAGGTGGTTCGGGAAGGTCTTGAAGAAGGCGAGCGTGATGCCGCCGAGCACGATGCCAAAAATCTGGGGCAGGATCCCGGCGATGGCCCAGATGCCCATGTCGCGCCCATATTCCTGGTCGTCGGGTAGCACGTCGCAGGCGAGCGCCCAATCGACGCTGGTGTAGGCACCGTAGCCGATGCCGAAGAGCAGGGCGCAGACCGGTACCGCGATCGGGTGCTGGACGAGCATGAAGCCGAAGCAGACCACGCTCATCAGCGCGCCGCTGAGATAGACGAGCGGTTTGCGACCGTGGCGGTCGGAGAGTGCCCCGGCGAAGTAGACCGTCGTCATCGCCGCGACCATCACCACCGGCAGGAAGAGCGTGCCCATCGTCCGCTCGCCGGGGAGCCCGAGCACATCATCGAAGTAGTATTGCAGGAAGAAGAAAATCCCCCACATCCCCTGCTGCATCATGAAGCGGGTCAGGCAGACCCAGAAGAAATCGCGCCCGGCGCTCGGGCTGACCCAGTAGGTGCGGGCGAGATCGGCGCGACCGAAGGGGCGCGCGGTGGCGAGCGGCGTCTCGCGCACGCGCCAGGCGGTGATCAGGACGACGGCGGCCTGGACCGCCGCGATCAGGCCGTACATGATCACGAGTTTCACCCGGTACTCGTCCAGCGGCTGGTCCTTGCTCACGATCAGCCCGCCGACGAGCGAGCCGACCACCGTGCCCGCCACGGTGAGCAGCCCGTTCCAGCCGGACGCCGCGCCGCGTTGTGCGGCCGGGACTTGATCGGCGATCACCGCCGACCAGGGGGCGTTCACGGCGTTGTTCGCCACCTGCACGACGAGGTAGCCGAGCGCGAGCAGCGGCACCGAGGGCGCAATCGCCATCAGCCCGAGGCCGACCAGGTTGGGGAGGGTGCCCCAGAGCAGCCAGGGGCGACGGCGACCGAGGCGCGCGGTCGTGCGGTCGCTGAGCGCCCCGGCCAGCGGGTGGACGATCACCGCCGCGAGCGTGCCGCCGACCACGACCAGGGGATAGTTCAGTTCCTTGTTGCCGAAGAGTTTATCGACCTGGCTGGGGACGACGATCGAGAGGAGCGCGCCCCAGTGGAGGTTGTTGGCGAACCAGAAGAGGTTCAGCCAGATGAAGTGCGGAGTGCGGAGTGCTGAGTGCTGAGTGGGGCGGGCAGCGATCGGGAGGTCGGCTTCGCGTGTCGCAGCCATCTGCTCCTCCTCGCGCAGCGTTGCCGCGCTTCGGGAACCGACTCCGCACTCAGCACTCAGCACTCAGCACTACGCCTTCGGGTCGTAGACCGTGTAGAAGCCGGTGAAGGGCACGCCCGACATCCAGCCGTCCACCGTCTTTTCGAGCGCGACGGCGTCGGGGGCGTAGCTGAAGTTGTAGTAGTCGTCCTCGCTGCGCCAGTAGGCGATCAGCGTGTAGCGCCCGCCGAGATAGTCGGCCAGCAGTTCCATCCGCTCGAAGCCGGGATGGCGGGCCATCGTGGACTGGCTCTCGGTCGCGATCTGCTCGGCGAGCTGCGGGCGACCGAAGCCGACATCGAACCGCAAGAGTTTGGCGTACATGCTCCTCCCCTGGACCCGGCGACGTGGCCGGGATTGTGCGCTGGTTGGGCCACGGTCGCGACATCGGTGATCGCGCGAGTATTATGCACCGGTTGGGGGCAGAGGACAACGGTCGGCGCGCGGCACGTGGGCCGCCCGCGCCCCGACCGGTGTGGCACTCCCGCACGCGGTGGCTGGCATCGGTGGCCCGCCAGCCTCTCTCCGCCGTCGCGGCCCAGGCGACGAGGCGTGCCCGAGGTCAGGAGCCCTCGCGCCTGGCTGGAGTGGTACTAAAGTACTACCTGTTGGACCTTCGTATGGCCGTTTCACGTATCAAGAAGCTGCTATAGTCCCGCGAGCGTTCGCCGCCCATGGCGATCGACCCCGTCGATGGAAAGGAGGTGTTCGCGCCGTTTCCTCGTCCCAGCGAGCATTGCTGTCGTCTCGGCCAGCATCCTCAAAGACGTTTGTCTCGAAGGAATCGGAGGCCACCATGACAGCGCAATCCCCGGACACTCGCACTATCCTTGCCGACCTCGCCGCACAGCGGCAAGAAATTGCGGCATTGCGCCGCGAACTGGCGACACTCCAGCAAGCTCCCCCCGCGCAACCGAAGCCGCCTGCCCGCCGCAGGCGCACGCAGCGCCTGTTCCCCTCGCTGCTGATCGTGCTGTTGCTGGCGTTGGTCCCCGCCGCCATTGGCGCGACCGATCGTTTCAGCGATGTGCCCACTGACGCCTTCTACCATGACGATGTGAACGCGATCGCCGATGCTGGCATCACCCAGGGTTGTGGGGACGGCAGCATCTTCTGCCCCGAAGATGCCGTGACGCGTGGCGAGATGGCCGCCTTCCTCGCTCGCCTCGGCGGTCTCGGCGATCACCCGCCCGTCGTCAATGCCGCCACGCTCGATGGCGTCACGCTCGCCGAGATCGAAACGACGCCGGGACCCCCGGGACCCCAGGGTATTCCAGGTGAAACGGGTCCCGCTGGCCCGACAGGACCGGCCGGTCCCGTCTCTACCGCGATTCGCACCGGTACCGTGACGGTGAACAACACGGGCGCCGCCGATACCGTGACGGTCTCCTGTGAAGTGGGCGAACTGGTCACCGGCGGCGGCTACACCACGAATAACGGCGTGGTCCAGTTGCAGAGCTATCCCAGCAGCACGACCGCCTGGACCTTCACCGCCGTCACGCTGCTCGGCACCGCCAATGTGACCGTCTACGCCATCTGCGCCCCGGCTGCCGCGACCCCGTAGTCGAACCCCGGCAGCAGGCGGCGTAACCGCGCCCCCAGGCCGTCGGGCCGCCCGACGGCCTGGCTCCTTGTCGCTTCGTCGGCGCTCCGCATGTCACTGCCCCCCTCCCCCTGTCATTCTGAGCGCCAGCGAAGAATCCGTAATCCAGGCCCATGCGTGGCAACTGCATTGCCTCATCCTTCCCCCTGCTCCGGCAGATACCGTCTCCGCGTGCCCGAGGGCGGTGAAGGTGAAGGCGAAGGCGATCGCGGCGCTGGCGATGCCGATGCCCGCGTAGACGGCGGCGATGTTGCCGGTTCGCTCGATGAGTAGCCCCCCGGCGAACGTACCGACCGGGATCGCCGACCAGGCCAGCACCTGCGCGACGCTCATCACCCGCCCGAGCAGTTCGTTCGGCACGATCGCCTGGCGCAGGCTGCCGGTGTTGATGTTGAAGAGGATCCCGCACCCCGAGATCAGCGCCCAGAGCGGCACGACGAGCCGGTAATCGCGCAGGAAAGCCAGCACCACGATCAGGATGCCATTGAGCATCAGCGCGCCGAGCGCGACCCGGCTGAAGCTCCAGCGCTTGCGCAGCGGCCCGGCGGCCAGCGCGAGCACCACGACGCCGATGCTCCCGGCGGAGTAGAGCAGACTGACCTGCGCATCGCTCGCGCCGAGTCGCACCTTGGCGAAAAAGACGAGCTGCGCGCCCAGCGTGGCGCTGAGCAGGTTGAGCAACGCCATCATCGCCGAGATCGCGCGCAGCACCGGGTGCCCGAGCACGTAGCGCAACCCCTCGACGATGTCGCGGCGCAGCTCGGCGAGGCTGTGGCGTTCCTTCTGGTCGGTGCCGACGTTGAAGCTGCGGCGAATGGAGAGCAGCGTGCAGGCGGAGACGACGAAGGTGGCGGCGTCGATCAGCAGGACGGTGGCCGGATTGGCGATGGCGAGCAACGGCCCGGCCAGCAGCGGCCCGAGGACCGACGCGGCCGAGTAGCTGGCCTGGATGCGCCCATTGGCCGTCACCAGATCGCCCCCGGCCACGAGGCTGGGGATCGCGGCGAACTCGGCCGAGGTGAAGCCGATCGTCAGCGTCGTGCTGAGGAAGCCGGCGGCGTAGATCCACCAGAGAGGCAGACTCCCGAGCGCATTGAGGACAGGGATCGAGGCGATCAGCAGGGCGCGACCGCAATCGACCGCGATCATCAGGCGGCGGCGATCGACCCGATCGACCCACGCGCCGATCGCGAGGCCGAACAGCAGGTAGGGGAGGAAGTTGAGCGACGTGGCGATCCCGAGGTTGAGCGCCGAACCGGTCAGGCGGTAGATCAGCAGCGGCAGGACGAAGATCGTAACGGTGCTGCCGAGGTTGGAGACCGTCTGCCCGGTCCAGAACTTCCAGAAGTCGCCGCTGAGGCGCGCGGTCGCCTTGTCGGCCGTCGCGGCGCTGGCGGTGGTATCAACTGCCATGAAACCCCTCTCCCCTTCCCCTCGTAGCCGCACAGCGATTCCCTTCACGCTGAGAAAGTCATCGTTGTGGGCAATGTTCAGCCAGGGGCAGCGCCAGCAAGGCGTCCCTCGTCGCGAATTGGGCCTCCGAAATGGTCCCTGGCATGTGCTGGGCGCGGATGTGCCCGGAGCCGTTAGCGTGCATCACGCCTTGATAGGGGCCGGATCGTCGCTCGGCGCGTCGCCCTTGCCCTTCCGGTGGGCGACGGCGTAGAAGCCGATCAGCATTTCGTAGAACTGGACATCGGGATCGTCGCTGCCTTCCGGGTGAGATCGATGAACTCCTCCAGCGCCTCGCCGACCCGCTTCAACATGCGGGCGGCTTCCTCGGGGTCAGCCGCCACCAGTTGCGGCCGAGGATCGCGCTGTCGAGCGGGGCTTGCCCACTGAGGTCGATCAACCCCGCGCGGACGCTGCGCTGGATCTCGCTCTTGGTGTGGTCCAACACCACCGAAGAACGCCTCCAGACCTCGTCTGGCGCGGGCGCGCTCGGCGACAGCAGCGCGTGCGCTCGACCGAAAGCCGGTAGGCGGTGACGCCATACTGCTTCTCGATGATGCCCTGCACCACGCGCGACTCGACCACGCGAATCAACTCGCGCTCCTCCAGCAACTTGATGTGGTAGTAGAGCTTCGTCTGCGCCACATCGAGCGCCGCCGCCAGCTGCTTCACCGTCTGCGGCTCGCGGCGCAACTGCTCCAGCAGCCGCAGCCGCAGGGTCGGCGACCACCTGCAACGTCGCCACATCGCCGATGACGTGAACCTCTTTCGGGATGTACGCGCGCTTCTTGGGCATCGGTCTCTATTCACTCCATCTCAGATGTTTGAATTATCTTGAACGTAAGTACGGATGAATATCCTCCTGTCAAGGTGCCAACCGCGTGCGAATGAGAAAAGAACGGATCCTTCGCTCACGCTCAGGATGACACCCCGGAGGCCACCGCCTTCCCCCTGTCATCCTGAGCGCAGCGCGATCCGTCCCCACTGATGGCTGACGACTGACGACTGACGACTCCTCCTCGTTACTCGTTACTCGTTACTCGTTACTCCCGTCCACTCACGACTCACGACTCACGACTATCCGTTACAACCAGGGTCCACCGGCTCGCTCTCCAGCGCCAGCACGCCGAAGACGCACTCATGCACCCGCCGCAGTGGCTCCTTGCGCGCGAAGCGTTCCAGCGCCTCGACGCCGAGCGCGAACTCGCGCAGCGCCAGCGCCCGCTTGCGGCCGAGACCGCGCTGCCGCAGCCGCTCCAGGTGCTCGGGCCGGTCATACCCGGGCCGTAGATGATCCGCAGGTACTCCGCCCGCGACACTTCACGGCGGCTGCACCAACCCGCGCCGTCCGATGACAATCGGTTCAGCGGCTTGACCACCATGCCCTCGCCGCCGCGCGCGGTCAACTCCTCCCACCACGCGCCGCCCTCCGCCACGCTGGCCGGATCGGTCACGTCCACCAGCCGGTGCGCCGTGGCGCAGCACGCCGCTGCCATCGGCCGCGCAGAGCCGCACCAGGGTCGCCATGTGCCAGGTGTGGTCGCGGTCGAGGTGGACCTTCCCCCTCGGTCGTCGCCAGCAGGTGGAACGGCGCGAGCTTCAGGTCGGTCAGCGACTCCACCGGCCAGCAGTAGCGCCGGTAGGCGTCCACATACCGCTCGGTCAGCGTCTCGCGCTCGCGGAAAGCGCGCCAGCAGGTCGCGGGGCGATCCTTGCGCCTTCGCCAGCGCCAGAGCGGCGGTGGCCGCGCCGAGCGCGCGGTCGCCGCCGCGCCGACAGCGGCGTACTGCCCGCGCAGCAACTCCTGCGCCTTGGCCGACCAGGGCATCAGCTCGCAGTCGAGGCGACCAGTCGGTGGCGAACTCCTCCCAGAAGCCCGCCCCGTCGAGCGCGGCGCGGATCTCGTCGCCAGGAACGCCGTTCCAGCGCGCGGTCGTCGAGAAGCGCCGCCCGGTGCGCGTGTAGCAGATGCCCCCATCCGGCAGACCGAAGCGCGCAGCGAGCAGCCTCGTCGCGGCAGACGATCACCACCGCGCGCGGTCATGTGCTTCTCCTCGCAGATCACGCGCGGCACGCCCTCCGTCCGGTAGTAGGCGAACGCCTCGGCCGGGTGTTCGAGCAGCCCCGGCGCTGTCGTCGTCTAGGAGGGCGACATCGTTGGCGGCAGGTAGATCAGCCACTGCGGCGCGACCGCGAAGCGGCTCATCGCCTCCAGCGCTGTGATCGCGCGCTCCTCCGCGATCGTGATCTTGCGCGCCAGCCGCGTCTCGATCAGCCGCTTGCCGATCACGTCGGCGATGTCGAGCACGTCGTCGTGCCGCTGCTGCGCCGAGAGCGCGGGCGCGGCCACCCCTTCCGGCAGGAACGGGCGCGACAGCTCGGCCCAGGTGCGCAGCGCGTGTACCGTGACCAGTTCCGCTCCGGCCAGCGGCAACGCCGTCGGCCGCCCGCCGAAGACGCAGCCGGTGTCGATGTTGATCGTGTTGTTCACCACTCCGGTTCCGGCACCGGCGTGTGGCCGTAGACGACCGCCGCCGCGCGCGATACTCGGCGGCCCAGTTGTGGCGCACCTGGCACCGAACTCGTCCGTCTCGCCGGTCGTCTCGCCGTAGAGCGCGAACTCGCGCACGCGCCCCGAGTCCGCCCCTGGTAGCGCTCCTTCCTTCATCCCGGCGTGCGCCACCACCAGTCGCCCGCCGTCGAGCACGTAGTGCCCCACCAGCCCGTCGAGGAAGCCCGCCACGCGCGACCGGAACTCCGGCGTCTCCTCGCCCAGTTGCGCGACCGTCTCCGCGAGACCGTGCGTCAGTTGCACGTTGCGCCCCTGCAACTGCCGCAGCAGCTTCGGCGTCGTGGTTGCCGAGGTTGCAGAGCGCCGTTCCCTCCGCGACCATGCCCAGCACCAGGCGCAGCACGTCGGGCGTGGCCGGGCCACGGTCCCCCAGGTCGCCCAAGAAGACCGCCTTGCGCCCCTCCGGCGGCGTCACGTCGAAGCCCTCGGCGGCGGGCAGCACCTCGTAGCCCAGCCGCCCGAGCAGCGCCAGCAACTCGTCGCGGCAGCCGTGGATGTCGCCGATGATGTCGAACGGCCCGTGGTCGTCGCGCCGGTCGTTCCAGAGCGGCTGGCGCACAATCTCCGCCGCCTCCACCTCCTCGGGCGAGCGCAGCACGAAGACGTAGCGGAAGCCCTCGCGCTCCAGCCCGCGCAGCGACTGCCGCAGCGACCGAACGTGGTTCCGCACCACATGCGGCCCGAACTGGCGGTCGGCGCGGGCGCGGTTGCGCTCGTGGCAGAGCGCTTCGGGCATGTTCAGCACGATCGCCACCGGGAGCACGTCGTGCTCCTTCGCCAGCGCCAGCAGCGGACGCCGCGCCTCGGCCTGCACGTTCGTTGCATCCACCACCGTCAGCCGCCCGGCCGCCAGCCGCTTGGCCGCGATGTAGTGGAGCACGTCGAACGCGTCGCCGGTCGCCCCCTGATCGTTCTCATCGTCGGCCACCAGCCCCCGGCAGAAGTCGGACGATAGCACCTCGGTCGGCAGAAAGTGCTGCCGCGCGAACGACGACTTGCCGGAGCCGGAGGCACCGATCAGGACCACCAGGGAGAGCTTCGGGATCGTGATATTCATGAGTGTTTCCTGTTGTACCGGGATTGAAATCCCGGCGAAGGGCGCTCACGCGCCACGAAGTCCGCCTTCGCGGACTGGGTTAACGCATCATTGGGCGGCGTGAGCGGTGAATAATGCTACGGTAACTGTTCGCGCACCGCGAGCCATTCGGCCAGGATCAGCGATGGCTGGATTGCACCCGCTTCGACAAGGGAGATGATCGGCCTCAAGGCATTCTTGATCCTGCGGAGCAGGCGCAGCGTGTCAACCAGCTCGTCCGCGCGCACCTGCTCGCGGAATTGCCGCCTGGCCCATTCGGCCCGCTCTCGCGCTTCGGACGGCGACAGCGAGAAATCGGCAAGAAATCGATCCGTAATGCGGTCAGGATCGAGCACCTGATCGCCCGAAAGCATTCCGAGCCGCTGGATCAGATAGGCGCGCACGGTCATGGCCGAGTTGAGAAAGCTGGCACCATCCTCTGGCCCTTCGCGATCCGCCAGATAGTGATAGGTCGTGACCGCAATCCGCGCATGATTCAGTGCTGGCAGCACCTTGTCTAGCCATTCTTGCGCTTTGTCATCGAGCGCTTGGCAGTCATCGTGTTTGCCTGTCAGCGCCAGCGCCAGAGCTTCTTGCTGAGCCTTGGGGAAACGCTGTCGCGGCTTCCGTATGCGGCTGGCCTGTTCCGAGGCATCCATCGCCGCGACTTCGGCCAGGCCATGCCAGTTGAATCGCTCAGGATCGTCGCGAGTCTGCGCCTGCATCTCAACGACCCAATCCAGGGCTGCGGCAGCATCCCACTGAAGCACCTCGCGCACCGTCGGCATCGTCTGAATGTCTGCCACGTCGCTCCTTTCGATGAGCCTAGAATTCGAATACCCGCACGAACAAACGCTTCCAGTCCGATCTGTAGGCTTCTCTCATCGGGCAGATGATGCCGCTATGGTTCTGATCTCGATCAGCCAGTAATGACCGTCGCTCCCCACAAGATTCGCTTCCCCAGCCGCCGGAACAGGGCCACCCTGCGTCAATACAGTATGGCAATTTCAATTCCTCGAACAATCCCGGGATGAAGACAAGTTCGATTGCCGGTGTAACCGCCCACTTAACTCTGTCAGCCTGGATTGCCGCATCGAACGCCGCCTCTCCAACTCGCAATGGTCGGACTCTCCAGCCGTCTTGCTATCTCGTCGTGGGGCCAACGCTCGGGCAAGGTGTTGTGAAACAAGGCGTGCGCCTCGCGACTGCGATCCGAATCTCTATATGCGATAAGTATAGCGACGAACTGGGCTAATCGTCATCTCAATAAGGCTCCTAATTCCGCGAACGTACATATGTTCTAAGTACATTTTGGCTCCTTGACGATGTAAAACTAATGGACTATGCTGAGAGGCACCTTAGAGAATTGAGTGCCATGAGGCACGGATTTCTGTGGAGGGGTTCGATGGCCGAACGGGCGGCGACTTCCAAACCAGCAGCGTCTTCCACGCAAGGGCCAGAGCATCCACAGGCCACATCGAAGGCAGATCAAGCAGCACAAGCGGCCAAAACAAAACGGGCACAGGGAATATTCCCGCGCTTATCGCTCACCAAGGCGCTTGAACTCCCCCGGACTATTTACGAGATGGGCGAAGGCGAACCGGTTCGTCGCCTCTCCGTCTTCGACAGACTCAACCGTAAGCCCGACAGTGGCCCAAGCCGTACGCTGGTTGCGGTCTGCAATACTGGTTATGGACTAACCACCGGCAGCGCGGTAGCGGAGCGCATGGAAGTCACTGAGCGCGGCAAGGCATTGGTCGCGGCAAGCGACCAAGCTACACGACTCAACGCTGCCTACGATGCGCTGTTCTCTAATGATATTTTTTCGACATTTGTGAGCCGATTCGCCAATCGTAGTATGCCGAATGATGAAGTTGGCCGCGATTACTTGCAGTCAACTTTCAATCTGCAAGCGGGCGATGCTGCCGCCTTCTTTGAAGTCATTAAGGAGAACGTCACCGAATATGGACTGATTCAGGAGTTGTCCGGTCGTCAAGTGTTGATTTCCCGCGAGACGGCCATGGAGAACGTTGGTGCCCCTGCTCCCAAAGCACCGATTGAGAAATCGAACGGATCGAATTCTACGCCTGATCTAGCAGCTGTCATCAATCCACAGACCCTGCACATACCCACGCCCCAAACACCTATTCAGCCCTCCCCATTGGCACCCAACCGGATAGAGCCACAAATCCACTTTAACATTCAGATTCAACTTCCTGAGAACGCCTCTCCAGAGACGTACAATACAATCTTCAAGAATATCGCGATTCACCTGTTGGGTCGGGGCGAGGAATAGCCTGTGCAAGGCGATTTCGTCCGCCTGCTGCAACAAGGGCAGCAGCGGGTAGAGCAAACTAAGGCGGCAATTTCTCCAGCGAAGAAAGCGGAAATAGTGTCGGCGCAGGCCGACGCATCACCGTCAGATGAGGTTACTGACGCGACGGCCTTGGCAGGGGTCGCTGCCGCGCTGCCGGAAGATACGACGGGCATACTGGCAGTCCGCAAAGACATTCATGATGCACTTGCGGGCATTTCAGATTCGTTGGCGCGGGGATACATCCAGGTCAAGAAAGACCTTGCTGACGCAAACCGCGTTTCGTGGGCGGGTAGTGCCCATGAAATTCGCGAAGTGCTAGCGACGATGTTGCGTCTGCTAGCACCCGACAAACTTGTAGAAGCGCAGAAGTGGTACAAGCTAGAGCCTGACGCAAAAGGACCAACGCAGAAACAGCGGGTGCGTTACATCGTGCAGCAGCATAATGCTGGCTCAAAGGAGCGCGAGGTTGTGGAGCAAGTGGGCATTCTGGACGAACGTATAGACAACATCGGCAATCTAGTACGTGCTATCTGCCTCGTGCTGGCGATGCAGCACATCGGTCAAAGAGCGTCAGAGGTTCGTAGACATTGTTGGCTATTTCGAAGCTTTCGCGCACGACTTACTGAATCTTGATTGAAGGCTTCTACAGCCCTGCGGCCAATAGTCCATCCTACCGATGCGGCCAGCGCCGATTACGCACCATCAGCAACCGGATACACCTCTTCGCGCGGCATCACCAACCGCGCGTAATCCTCCGCCTCCACCACCACACGCTGCTCCGCCACGAACGCGGAGATATCCTGCACATCGAGCAACCACTCGCCCGCATAACGGGACAGCATTGCTCGCCGCGCAGACCAAGCTGGATCGCGCGGCGCATAAAACGGATCCGCCAGCAGGTCGTGGTCGCGGGGTCCCATTGCAGGCGCACATTCGAGCCGCCACCGCCCGCCGCCAGGCCGCCTCGTCGGCGAAACGCTCGTGGTCGAACGACGATGGCGCCGCCTCGGCCGAGTTGGCGTCGAACGCCGCGCCGCAGCCAGATCGCGAGCGTCACCTCCTGATCAAGGCTTGGTGCCCCAGCCCGACCGGAACATCATCCAGAGAAATCCGTCTTGATCCAGCTCATCCGTCCGAAGTTGAACTCGCCGCCGAAGCGCCGGTGCGTCGCCGCGTAGTGGCCGATGGCCAGGCGGTAGGCCTGATAGACGACGACCGCCTCGTCATCGTACTGGGCCAGAACGTGCCGCCCGGCTTTTCGTAGCGCGCCACCTGCGAGATACAGTTCGGTGACCAGACTCCTCATGCAACCCTGCTCGCTCGAACACCGCCATTGCGACGGCGGCCCCCACCTCGGGGTCGTCCGGGCCGACCGGCAGGAGCCGCGCCCAGTAGCCGAAGCGGTCTGGATCGCCTCCACCCAGGCGCGGAACTCGGCGCGCGTCCACTCGAAGCGGTGATCGCGGTGGCGGAGGCGCCCGGCCGGCCATGCTCCCAGCAGACGTTGTACTCCACGTTCGGAGTCGTCAGCGCGACCACGCCGGGGCGCGCGAACTCGAACAGCACCCGCTCGAACGCCGCCAGCCGGGGCGGATCGAGGTGCTCGATCACCTCCACAACCGCCGCCGCGTCGAACCCGTCCAACCGGGCGTCGCGGTAGGCCAGCGATCCTGGAAGAGCGTCAGCCGCGCCGCCTGCAACGGCGGCAGCCGGTCGATGCGCAGCCGCTCGCGGGCGCGCACCAGCGCCGTGTGCGACACATCCATGCCGACCAGCTCGGGCGCGGTCGTCTCCTTCAGCAGCGTCGCCAGCAGCCGACCCTCGCCGCAGCCGAGGTCGAGGATGCGCCTCGCGCCGCTCCCCTTCAGCGCGGCGACCACCGCGCCGAGCCGCTGCTCGTGCAGGCTGATCGTGCGCTCGACCGCCTCCTCCTCGCCCGCGCGCTCCTCGGCGACCCGGTCGGGATCGGGCGTCTCCTCGCCCGCCAGCTGCGCCAGCGCCTCGTCGGTCAGGTGCCACCGGTACTTCAGATAGCGCTTGGCGATCAGGTCGCGCTCGGGTGCGCCGCCAGCCAGCCCGCGCCGCGCCGCAGCAACTTCTCCACCTCGTCATCCCCCCGCAGTAGTGCTTGTCGTTGTCCAGAGTCGGGATCAGGACGTAGAGGTGGTTCAGCAGCTCGGAAGGCGCACCGTGCTTCCGCGAGCGTGACCGTGTAGTAGTCGCTCTCGCCCCAGGCACAGGAAGGTCGAGTCGAGCGGCAACCGCTCGATCGTCAGCGCGTAACCGAGCGGCGCGAAACCGACGCAGCAACTCCTCGCCACCCCGGCATGGGAGCGACGCGATGCACGCGCCTCCAGCGGGATCATATCCCCACCAGCTCGGGCCGCGCCGTGCAGTTCCCGACCAGCGCGCTGCGAAACACCTCCGCAATCGCCACACTTAGGAACGACGACGCGACATACGGCCGGTCATTCACATACTGGTCGAGCGCCGCGCCCCGCCCGCGCACCAGCCCGACCGGGTCGAGGTCGAGCAGCAACGCCGCCGTGCAGCGCTCCTCGCCCACCTCGGTACTAGAAGACATGCGCCTGCCCGAAATTGAGCGCGAACGATTTACGCTTCCCCGGATCGCGGCACGGCGGTACCCCAGATCGCTCGCCGGTCGGTGGGTGGTGGTGATTGTCAGCAACATCACATGTCCATTGCGGATTGCGGATTGCGGATTAGGGCTTCGGCAGGAAATTTTCCGGGTCGTTTCCCGTGCCCTCGTCAATCCGAAATCTGAAATCCGCAATCCGCAATCACCGTCACTCGCCATACTTCAACAGATACTCGGGATTGATGCGCCTTGAACGACAGCCGACCCAGCTCGGGATCGACCATCTCGACCAGGGGGCGGAAGGCCAACCCTTCGCGCCAGGCCTGGGCGTTGAGGGCGCTGCGGCCAGTCGCGGAATGCGGGCATGATCTCGGCCACCCCGGTCGTCTCGGCGATCACGAACTGAGCCGGTGACCACGGGCGCGGTCGCCAGACCGAGTTCGCGCGCGGTCGCCATGAAGGGAGCATAGTCGAAGAAAGCGAAGCGGTCGATGTCGAACAGGCTGAAGGCGAAGAAGTGAACCCCCTTCAACCCGAGCCGGTTCTTCTGGATCCCCTCCCCGGCCAACTCCCCCTGCACCGCCACGTTCCCGCCGATCTGCCGCAGCTTCCCCTCGATGTCGAGGCGTCGCGCGACCGTCCAGAGGGTGTTGCCGGGCGTCTCGCGCAACTCCAGGTTGCGCGAGCGAATCCCGAACTCGCCGTCGCGCAGGTAGCAGGTCATGCTCGCCCCGTCGATCTTCTCGCTGGCGTAGAGCGTAATGCCGCGCTGCCGCGCCAGCACCCCCTCCAGCACCTGCACCCGCGTCTCGTCGGTCTTGGGGATGAAGCCGGGGAAATGCCCCTTCGCGTCTCCGGCCAACTGCGCGGGCAGGGGCGGCTCGTACTTGACGATCCCCAGCGCCTCGGTCACGTCGGCACCCTCGGCGATGGGCGTCCCGGCGGGCAGGATGTCGAGGGGGAAGCAGATCCCCTGGCTGATCTGCCCGCGCAGGCGCACCGTGCGGATCAGGAACTTGCGAGGCCGCAGGAACTCGAATTCGGGGCGCTCGGGCAACAGCGAGTCGATCTCGCAATAGACGCAGAGATCGCCGACCGCGAACTCGCCCTTTTTCACCACCAGCTGCCATCCCAGCACGGTCGCCCGCTCGATCGCGTCGGCGTTTGCGATCGGCTCCAGCGCCTTGATGCGCTGAATCGATGCCAACTTGCGCGTCAAAATTGCGGTCATGACCGTGCCACCTTTCCTGCTACGCGAGCAATGGCTCGCCCCGAGCCACCTCCGGGCCGACACCCATCGTAGCGGCTGGCGTGCGCGTCGTGACCGCCCAAGCGTACAGCCCGTGATGATAATGGGATCAGTCCGTTGATACAGGGGACGCGCGGCGCTTTGTCGCGCGTGCCGGTCGCGGAAGTGCGGCAAGGTTCTTGCGGTAAGGTAGCGAAATGCTCGGCCTTTTGGTCAGCGGCGCTGTCGGCGTGCGGTAAACGAAGGAAAGGAAGGCGATGAGGAGAGCGTGAGGCTCGTCGCCTTTCGGTGATGACAGGGCGTGAATCCGCCATCGGTATCGAGTCAACCATCCGGCCGTGGGCGGTATACGCATTGCAACCAGCTTTCTTGCGGGTCAATGGTGCCACGGTTTCGGATCGGTCTGTATCATCAAGGAGCAATCAGTGCTGCGCTATTCCAGGTCCCTGGCTGTGCTTGCCCTCGTTTTCTTGCTCGCAGCGTGCGGAGCAGAGTCAACCGGGCAGGCCATCACTGTCCCCACCGCCACCCCAACGACGGCTGCGACCCCGACGACGGCGGCCTCGTCCACCCCGTCGGTCAGCGCCGACGGCCGCTTCCATCTGCCGCTCCGTCGGCCGCTGCCGCCGCGCCGCCCTCGGCGGCCCCCTCGGCGGTGCCTTCGGCCACCGCGACAACCGCCGCCTCGGCCGCGCCGTCCGCGCGGGCGTCGGCCTCGGCGGCAGCCTCGGCGTCGAGTAGTGCCCGCCCGTCGAGCGCGGCCTCGTCCGCGCCATCCGCCGGTGCTTCGGCCGCGCCGACGCGCTCCACCTCCTCGGCCGCCCCGTCCGGCGCGCCGCGCACGCCGACAGCCCCCGCCGCGTCCGGCGGGACGAAGGTGACCGATTCCGAGAATCGCTGCCAGATGTCCCTCCCGGCGGGCGTCACCGAGGACTCCCCCGGCTCGGGCGAGTTCACGTTCGCCAACGACAAGGGCTTCGCGCTGTTGCAGTCGATCGAGGGCGCGTCGCTGGACACTACCGTCGATCTCTTCGTCCAGTCCTTCACCCCGATCTTCACCAACTACACCGAGACCAATCGCCAGAAGACCGCCGACTCGGAGCGGATCGACTTCACCGGCGAGTTCATCTTCAACGTCCAGGGCACGATGTACTTCAAGCAGATCAACAACACCATCTGCAACATCGTCCTCTTCGTCTACGCCGACTCCGGCATCCCCTACGAGGAATCCCTGGGCACCATGATCGGCTCGCTGGAACTGGTGAAGCCGTAAGGCGCGAAACGGCGAACGGGCGAATGGGCGAACGGGCGCGAACCGCCAAGACACCAGCAGCAGAGAGGCAAAGAAAAGGGGAGGCGTGTGGTCTAGTCCCACACGCCTCCCTTTTCGTCTCCGCGTCGTTCTCCGCGCCTCCGCGCCTCTGCGGTCTTACGCCCTTCTCTCTTCTCTCCACTCTCCACTCTCCACACCCCACGTCCCGTCAGCGGAAGTTCGTGTGGTTCGTCCGGTCGGGGATGTAGCCGCTGGCGTTGGCGACGCGATTGTTGAAGTTGTAGATCGCCGCCGTGTTGATGATGTCGCTGATATCCTCGTCGCTGTAGCCGTGGGCGCGCAGCGCCTCGATGTCGGCCTCGGTGCAGTCCACCGACTGGCGCGTGATCTTGATCGCGTAATCGAGCATCGCCCGGGTGCGCGGCTCAAGCTCGGCGCGGCGATAGTCGAACGCGACGCGCTCGGCGAGAACGGGATCCTTGGTCAGGCGCCGCAACTCGGCGCTGTGGTTGGTGAGTCAAAGTAAGCAGCGATTCTCGGACGAGACGACCACGCCGATCATCTCGCGATCGACCCGGCTCAGCCCCGATGGCCCCCGATTGATGTACTCGTAGAGGTCGAGCCAGCGCAGCATCAACTCGGGCCGCCAGGCGTGGGTCCGCACCACATTATTGGGCGCTCCCAGCCGCTCGCGCTGCCGCCGCACCAGGTCGGCGACGCGCGGATCGAGGTCCTCCTCCTTCGGCACCAGGAACCAGCTGATCCGCTCGGTCGGGGTCCAATCGTCCTTGACTTCGGCCTGTGGATTCGGGGCCTCGTTTGCAGATGCGGCAGATTCGTTGTCGGCCATTCCCCCTCCTTCCTGAACCATGTGGCATATGAACGCTTGAGCACGGATTCTTCGCTGCGCTCAGAATGACAGAGGTGAGGGTTACGCCTCCGTGGTGTCATTCTGAGCGCAGCGAAGAATCCGGCCCCCTCAACGGTTGATCACCGCGACCGCCTCGACCTCGATCAGATACTCGGGCTGCACCAGCGCCGCGACCGCGACGAGCGTACTCGCCGGGAATGGTTCACTGACGTAGTTCGCGCGCACCGCGCCGCTGGCCGGCCGGTCGGCGATGTTGACGAGGTAGGTGGTGTACTTGATCACATCGGCGAACGTCGCCCCGTTGGCCGCGAGGATCGCCCCGATGTTCTTGTAGACCTGATCGGTCTGCGCCGCGATATCCCCCGCGCCGACGAGCTTCCCCTCCACGTCCACGGCCACCTGCCCCGCGATGTAGAGGAACACCGCGTCGCCGGTTTCGACCCGCGCCACCTGCGAGTAAGGACCGATCGGCTTGGGCGCACCCTCCGGGTTCTGGTAACTCTTCTCCATCGCTCCTCTATGTGGCTACTTTCCCTGCTGCAAGCGCCACAGGGTGGCTTCGAGTTCGCGAATGCGGGCTTCGGCATCCTCGGCGCGTTGTTCTGCTGCTGCGGCGCGGGCTTGTGCCTCGCTGCGTTCAGCCGCGATCTGGTCATAGTTGCCGATTGGTTCGCCTCCTTCGTCGTAGCAAACCGGTTTGCCCTCGGCAATTCCGATCCATGCACGCAAGGGCTCCATCCAAAGCCAGCCACGCTCGTTCGGCTCCATCGGCTCGTAGCCAGCCGGGGTGTAGCGGTAGCCCAGCAGTCGCAGCGTCCGCTGCCGTCGCACGATTCGCCGGTCAATGATGATGTAAAACGGTACCCCGACGATATGGTACTCCTCCAACTTCACCTGATGGTCGAGGCTGGCGGTGCTGGGAGAGGTGATCTCGACAATCAGCGCCGGGCGTGCGCCTTCTGCGGCAACATCGAACGACTCCCGGTGCCCCGGATGCACCCCGAAGACCACGGCAAGGTCCGGCGCGTGCCCTTTCAACCCCGGCACATCCCAGAGGAACAGCAAGTCCTGGAAAACGACGGCCAGCGGATCATGCGAGAGCAGGTGGCTGAATACCATGTGAAGATAGAGGCACCAGCCGATGTGCTCCTCGCCCTGCATGATATGATCGCCCTCCTGGGGGTGCAGCACGTCCTCCAGCGTCAGTGGTACTTGCTCGTAGGTGGTCTTGCCATCCGCCCGCTCATGGGCGACATAACGCCACCCGTAGCGAAACGGATCGTTCGGGTCGAGCCCCAACTCTCGCCACTCGTCGTCGGTCAGTTCGGGGGGCAGTGCGCGCGTGACCATCGGCGTGTCTCCTCCGGCGTGTCTCCTCGGCGCTACCCTTCGAGCAGCAGACTCTCCGGATCCTCGACCAGCTCCTTCACGCGCACCAGGAATTGCACCGCCTCGCTGCCATCCACGATGCGATGGTCGTAGGAGAGCGCCAGATACATCATCGGGCGAATCACGACCTGACCATTCACGGCGATCGGGCGCTCCTCGATCTTGTGCATCCCCAGGATGCCGACCTGCGGTCCATTCAAGATCGGCGTCGAGAGGAGCGAGCCGAAGACGCCACCATTGGTGATCGTGAAGGTGCCGCCCTGGAGGTCGGCGAGGCCCAGCGTGTTCTCGCGCGCCTTCTTCGCCAGATCGGCGATCTGCTGCTCGATCGCCGCGAAGCCGAGGCGGTCGGCGTCGCGCACGACCGGCACCACCAGCCCCTCCGCCGCGCCGACCGCGATCCCGATGTCGTAATAGTGCTTCAGCACCATCTCGTCGCCCTGGATCTCGGCGTTCAGGCGCGGGAAAGCCTTCAACGCGCCAACGACGGCCTTCGTGAAGAAGGACATGAAGCCGAGGCTGACCTTGTGCCGCTCCTTGAAGGCGTCGCGACGGCGCTTGCGCACCTCCATGATCGCCGACATGTCCACTTCGTTGAAGGTCGTCAGCATCGCCGCCGTCTGCTGCGCCTCGACCAACCGCCGCGCGATCGTCTGCCGCCGCCGCGACATCCGCACGCGTTCCTCGCGCCCATTGTCGGCAGCCTGGGCCGCAGCCGACGGTGCGGGCGCGGCGGGCGCGGGTGGGGGCGCAGCCGGTCGTGCCGGTGCGGCCGGAGCCGCCGCCTCGGGCGCTGCCGCCTGCGACTGTCCGATGTACGCCGCGATATCATCCTTCGAGACGCGCCCACCCGGACCCGTCCCCCTGACCTGGCCGAGATCCACCCCATGCTCGGCCGCGATGCGCCGCGCGAGCGGCGTGGAGCGCTCATTCCCGGCGTCGGCCGCTGCGCTCGCGGCTTCCGCCGGGGTCGGGGCGGGAGCCGGGGCACTGGCCGCAGGCGCGGCTGCCTCTGCCGGTGCAGTCGTCGTCGCCGTCGCGCCATCGCCGACCACCGCCAGCACCTCGCCGATGCCGACCGTCTCGCCCGCCTGCTTGAGGATCGACTGGAGCACGCCCGCGCCGCTCGCGGTCACATCCATGTTGACCTTGTCGGTCTCCAGTTCGACCAGCGTCTCGCCCTCGCTCACCTGGTCGCCCTCGCGCTTGCGCCACTGCCCCACCGTCGCCTCAACGAGCGACTCGCCGAGCGTCGGAACCCGAATCTCCACGGCCATCTTCCCCTCTTTACGCTGTTGCAGGTTGCAGGTTGCAAGTTCCTCAATCCAACAACTTGGAACTTGCCAACCTGCAACCTGCCAACCTGCAACCCCGTTACGCCGGCCTCTCCCCCGAGAACGCCTCGCCAACAATGCGCGCCTGCTCGGTCTCGTGCGCCTCGTGCGCGCCCTCGGCGGTGCTGGCGCGCTCCGGCCGCCCGATGTAGCGCAGCGGCAGGTCGCGCGCGGCCAGCAGCAGGGTCAGGTGGGGCATCGCGTAGCTCCACGCGCCCATGTTCTGCGGCTCCTCCTGCAACCAGACCACCTCGCGCAGGCTCTGGTAGCGGTCGATGATCCGCTCCACCTCCGCCGCCGGGAAGGGGTACAACTGCTCCAACCGCGCGACCGCGACCCAATCGGCCGCCTTGCGCCGCTCGCTCGTCGCCAAGTCGACCGCCACCTTGCCGGAGCAGAGCACCAGCCGCCCGACCGACATGCGCGCGACCGCGTCCGCGTCGTCGATCACCGGCTGCCAGCCGCCATGCGTCAGATCGTTCAGGCTCGAACCGGCGCGCGAGTGGCGCAGCAAGCTCTTCGGCGTCATCACCACCAGCGGGCGACGCGCCTCCTTCAGCGCCTGCGCCTGGGCGCGCAGCAGGTGGAAGTACTGCGCCGCCGTCGTCGGATTGGCGATGCGCAGATTATCGTCGGCGGCGAGTTGCAGGAAACGCTCCAACCGCCCGCTCGAATGCTCCGGCCCCTGCCCCTCGTAGCCGTGCGGCAGCAGCAGCACCAACCCCGGATCCTGCCGCCACTTCGCCCGCGCCGCGACGATGAACTGGTCGATCAGCACCTGCCCGGCGTTGGCGAAGTCGCCGAATTGCGCCTCCCACAGCACCAGCGCCTCCGGCGCGTGGATGCTGTAGCCATACTCGAAGCCGAGAACCGCCGCCTCCGAGAGCGGGCTGTTGTAGAGCGCGAACGATCCCTTCGCCCGCGGCACCGCGCCGAGCGGCGCGAACTTCGCCCCGGTGTGTACGTCGGTCAGGACGCCGTGCCGCTGGACGAACGTGCCGCGCTCCGAATCCTGCCCGGTGAGCCGGATCGGCACCCCATCGAGCAGCAGCGATCCGAACGCCAGCGCCTCGGCGTGCCCCCAGTCGATGCCGCCCGGCTTGTCGAGCCCCGCGCCGCGCCGCGCCAGGATGCGCTCCAGGCGCTCGTGCGCCACAAACCCCGCCGGTCGTGCCAGCATCGCCCCATTGACCGCGCGCAGGTATTCGGCAGGGACGGCGGTGCGGTAGCTCGCCAGCGGCGGCGCATCGCGCAAGGGCGCGGCATCGTCCACGGGCGGGTTCGTCTCCGCCTCCGCCAGCGCCTGCTTCAGTCGCTCCTGCACCCGCTCGGCCATCCGCTCCGCCTCGCGCGGCGTGACCAGTTCGAGCGAGGTCAGTTGCAGCGCGTAGAGCGCGCGGACGGTCGGGTGCTTCGAAATCCGGTCGTACATCAGCGGCTGCGTGAACGACGGCTCGTCCCCCTCGTTGTGCCCCAGCCGCCGGTAGCCGACCAGATCGATCAGGAAGTCGCGCCGGAACCGCTGGCGGTAGGCGTGCGCCAGTCGCACGGCGGCGAGGCACGCCTCCGGGTCGTCGGCGTTCACGTGGACGATCGGGATCTCGAACCCCTTCGCCAGGTCGCTGGCGTACATCGTCGAGCGCGCATCCTGCACGCCGGTGGTGAAGCCGATCTGGTTGTTGACGATGATGTGGATCGTCCCACCCACCTGATAGCCCGGCAGATTGGAGAGATTCAGCGTCTCGGCCACCACCCCCTCGCCCGGGAAGGCCGCGTCGCCGTGAATCGCCACCGACAGCGCGCAATCGATATCCAGGCGCGGCGTGCCGGGTGCATCCCGGCGCTCCTGCGCGGCGCGCGTGAAGCCGTTGATCACCGGGTTGACGAACTCCAGATGGCTCGGGTTGTGCGCCAGCGTCAGCGTCACCGGCACCAGCTCGCTCTCGCGCACCGTCTTGCGCGCCCCCAGGTGATACTTCACGTCGCCGGTCCAGCCGTAGTTGATGCCGCTCGATCCCTCGGACGGCACCAACTCGCGGTTTGGCGAGTGGTGGAACTCGGCGAAAATCTTGCCGTATGGCTTGCCCAGCACATGCGCCAGCACGTTGAGTCGCCCCCGGTGCGCCATGCCGACCAGCACCTCGCGCGTGCCCGCAACCGCCGCCAGCCGGACCAACTCGTCGAGGATCGGCACGAGCGTGTCGCACCCCTCGATCGAGAAGCGCTCTGCCCCTGGAACGTGGTGTGCAGGAAGCGCTCGAACCCCTCGACCTCGGTGAGCCGCTGCAGCAGCGCCCGCCGGTCCTCGGGATCGAGTTGCGCGCGGAATGCGCCGCTCTCGATCTGATTGTGGATCCAGTCGCGCTCCTCATAGTCCTGGATGTGATCGAGATCGTAGCCGATCGAGCCGGAATAGATCGCGCGCAGCCGCCCGATCGCGTCGAGGCAGGTCCCCGCCTCCGGCCCGGCGTTGCGCCAGACGATGCTGGCCGGCAGCGCCGCCAGATCCTCGTCGGTCAGGCCGTGCGTGGCCGCATCGAGCATCGGGTCGCCCGGACGCGGCATCCCGAGCGGGTCGATGTCGCTCGCCAGGTGCCCATATTCGCGGATGCAGCGCGCCAATCGCGCCGCGCTCACGATCTTCGCCACGTCGCTGACGGCGGCGAGCGGCGCGCTCCCCGCGACCGGCACGCCGGGCGGCGCGGCGGTCATCCCCCCACCGCTGTCGTTCCCATTGCGCGTCGCGGCAACTGGCGGCGGCGCAACCTGCACCTTCGCCGCGCCATTCGTCGCCGGGGCGGGCGGGGCCGCCGGGGTGGCCATCACCGCGACCGCGCCATTCCCCGCCTCGCTTTCCCCGTCCGCATTCGCGCTCAGCGGTGCCGACTGCTCGAAGAAGGCGCGCGTCGCCGCATCCACCGACCCCGGATCGGCCTGATAGCGCTCATACAACTCAAGGACATAGCCCGCATTGGGGCCATAAAACCGTTCCCACTGGTCGTGACCGGCCATGCTCTCCTCACCCTTCCGCACGTCGGCATCCGCCGCCTGGGGCGCTGCAACATCCAGGCCACGCAAGGTGAACGACGCAGGCGTTTGCTGCGCTATGTCAAGATTACTCTATGGTAGGGATGGGGGCAATGAGATGTATTCATGGCCCCGACAGATTCTACTATTGGCCAGGTGCCCTGACCTGTTCGGCTGGTTTCCAGCTTTGACAGCCGATCCTCGGGGCACTATCATCCACGTTGAGTGCAGCCTAACCAGGGTAGGTGCGAGATGGTACGCATTGACGATCCCGAAGTCGAGCGGCTGGTACTGGCGATTGCGCAACGCACCGGCGAAACGGCAGCGGAAGTTGTGACGAACGCTTCCAGCGAACGCCTGGCGCGCGAGGAAGCGCGTGCCCTTGATGTTGAACGGATTGTGGAAGAAGCGATGGCGATCGGACGCCATTTCGCCTCCTTGCCAGTGCTTGATGCGCGCTCCTTCGATGAATTACTTGGCTACGATGAGCGCGGACTACCAAACTAATGGTGATCGATACCTCAGCAATACTGGCAATCCTACTCAGGAGCCAGAAGCAGAGCGATTCGTGCAATTACAGCAGCCCAAACGCGGCTGTTGTCTGCTGCAAGTCTGCTTGAAGCGGGGCTGGCGCAGTATCGCTCTGGCGATAGCGGCAATCGCGATCTGGATCGGCTCTTGATCACCCTGCGGATTGAAATTGCCACGGTCACGGAGCAGCAGGCAGCTATCGCGCGCGAGGCTCATCGCCGATTTGGGAAGGGCTTACATCAGCGTCACTGAACTACGGCGATTGCTTCGCTTATGCCCTGCCCAGCGGCGAACCGTTGTTATTCAAGGGCGACGATTTTTCGCGAACCGATGTTGCGATTGCAGCATACTAACTTTAGGGAGTCAAACGGTGAAGATCAGCGGGATAGCCTGCCGATCTTCACTCAACAATACACTTTAGCTTGCCAGTTTTCGCAGCCCTACCCCGCGCGCAACGCCGGCAACTCCGCCGCGATCCGCTCGATCTGCTCCAGTGGCGCTGTGCTGCCACTGGCAGATCACCTCCTGCACGCCAGCCTCGCGGTAGCGGCCGACGAGGTCGCGGTAGAACTCGACCGAGGCGAGCGGGTCGCCGCCGACGCGCCCCGGCCACGCCGCCGCCGACCAGACGATCTCGCCCGGATCGCGGCCAACGGCGGCGCACGCCTCCAGCATCAGCTTCCTTCTCCTTGATCTGCTCCGGCGTGCCGACCATATTCCAGCGATCCGCGTATCGCGCCACGATCTTCAGCATCCGCTCGCCGCTGGTCCCCACCACCACCGGGATGCCGCTCGCGCGCACCGGGCGCGGCTCGAACGGCGCGTCATCCAGCTGGTAGTAGCGCCCGTTGAACGTCGAGCGCTCCTGCGTCGTCAGCAGCTTGATCACCTGATCGCCTCCGCGAAGCGCAGACGCGCTCGCCGGCCGACGGGAAGGTGAAGCCATACGCCTGGTGCTCGGCACATGCCAGCCCGCGCCGAGCCCGATGATCACCCGCCCGTTGGAGATGTGGTCGATCGTCACCGCCTGCTTCGCCACCAGCGCGGGCGATCGATAGGTGTTGCCGCTCACCAAAATACCGATGTTGACGCGCGACGTGACCATCGCCAGCCCCGCCAGCGCGGTCCACGCCTCCAGGTAGGTGTGGTCGGCGGCCTGCTGGTTCGAGCCCATGAAATGGTCGAAAATCCAGGCGCTATCGAACCCCAGCGCCTCGATCTGCCGCCAGCGGTCTGCCGTGCGGGCGAATGGCTCGGTCTGTCCGGTGGCAATGCCGAGTTCGAGCGGCGCTCCCGCCATCGTCTGGCCTCCTTGCTTGTTGTCGCGCACCGGTCACACCATGCGACCGGCATCAGGGGGGCAGCACCTGGCCTGCCGGCGGCGCTGCCAGGAGAGATAGATCGTCAGCCCGGTGTAGTAGACCGGGTAGAAGCAGAGGATCGCCAGCCAGAGCGGTCGCTCCGGCTGCAGATAGATCTGGTAGAGGCCGATGAGCAGCCACGGAATCGTCAGCAGGAGTGTCGGCGCGCGGAGTTGCTTCATCTGCGTGGGATAGGGGTAGCGCACCGGCACGAGCACCATCACGCTGAAGAAGAGAATAATCGCGGTGACGATCACCTTGGGCGCATCGAACTCGTAGAGGATGAAGGCCAAGGATGCTCCAATAGGAAGGCCAGCCGAGGAAATAGTTATCCTCGGTCTTCGCCTGCTCCTGCCCGAAGCCGTAGCCGCTCGCCAGCAGCGCGGCGGCGGCCCAGGCCGGCAGCATATCGGCCACCACCAGCAGCACGATCGGCACCAGCACCCAGCCGAGATAGTCCACGATATCGTCGAGTCGCCGCCCGTCGAAGTTGGGCAGCACCTCCTTCACGCGGAACTTGCGCGCGAGTGCCCCATCGGTCGAATCGATCAAGATGGTGACCGTGATCAGGATCCAGGCGTTGCGAAACTCGCGATGGAAGATGGCGAGCAGCGCCCAGGCCGCGAAGACCGCGCCCGTGGCGGTATAGAAATGGACGAACCAGGCGGATATCTCGCGGCGCGACACGGCACGTTCCTCTTCTCGGGGCACCACCGCCCGAAATGTTCCGGCGCATTCTAACACCTTGCCCCTGGCGGCGTGCTGCGTCGCTCTCCGGTTGCCGCACCTCCAACTGTTGCCGAACTCGTGCCAGGTTGCGCTGCTTGACTACCCTCGTAGCCGGATTGATCCGGCGCAGCTTCGTAGCCCGGAGACTTCATCTCCGGGCGATCTCGCCCTGCCACCCGTCTTCCAATTCGCCCACCCTCACACGGGGGCAGGAATTGAAAGCCTCCCGCCCATGCGCGACACTATCGCCAGCACGCGCACACGTCGTCGCGCGCGACCCGCGTCGCAACCAGGTGATCGATGCCCCACGATGTTGTCGTAATCGGAGCCGGACTGGCCGGACTGATCGGCGGATTGCGCCTCGCCGAAGCCGGGCGGCGCGTGCTGCTGCTCGCCAAGGGCCACGGCACGACCCACTGGGCCAACGGCGCGATCGGCGTGGCCCACGGCGACGCCCCTCGCCGCCGTCGCGCGCCTGGGGCACGAAACGCCCGATCACCCCTACGCCCGCGCAGGCACGGCCGATCTGGAAGCCGCCATCGCCCGCCTGCGCGCCATCTGCGCCGCTGCCGACTACCCGCTCGCCGGTTCGCTCGACCGCAACGCCCACCTCCCGACCGCGCTCGGCGCAACCGTGCCGGCCGCGCTCTACCCCGCGACGATGGTCGCCGGGGCGATGCGGACACCACGGCCCGCTGCTGATCGCCGGTTTCCGCGAACTGCGCGACTTCTTCCCGCCGCTCGCCGCCGCCAACTCAGTGCCTCGGGCCATCCCGCGCGCGGCGTCTGGCTCGACCTTCCACCAACCCGGCGACACCTCGACTTCACGCCGACCATCTTCGCCCAACTCTTCGAGGACTCCGCTTTCCGCGCCGCCGTTGGCAAGCAGCCCGCGTCCTGCGCGGCGACGCCGCCCGCATCGGCCTCCCGGCCGTGCCGGCACCCGCCACGCCGCCGAAGTCGTCGCCGATCTCGCGTCCCAGGCCGGTGCGCCCATCTTCGAAATTCCCACCCTGCCCCCTCCGTCCCCGGCATCCGGCTCTACACCCTCCTCGCCGCCGCCTTCCAGCGCGCGGGCGGTCGCATCCAGATCGGCTCCTGGGTCGTGCGCGCCGAGGCCGAGGGCGATCGTTTGCTCCGCATCTACAGCGCAGCCGCCGCGCGCCAGCAGCGCCACGAAGCCGCCGCCTATCTCCTCGCCACCGGCGGCATCGCGGGCGGCGGCTTCCGCACCGACCACACCGGCCAGATCGTCGAAACCGCCCTCAACCTCCCCGTGCGCGCCCCCGCCGCCCGCAGCGCCTGGCTCGGCCCCGCCTTCACCGCCCCCCACCCCATCCACCGCGCCGGGATCGCCACCGACCCCGACCTCCGCCCCCTCGACCCCACCGGAGCCCCCATCTACACCAACGTCACCATCGCCGGCGCCGCCTCGGCGGTGCCGACCCTCATCCGCGAAGGCTCCTACGAAGGCGTCGCCCTCGCCACCGGCTGGCGCGCGGCAGCCACATTGCTGAAGTGGGAAGTGGGAAGTGGGAAGTGAGAAAGTTGGATGCCAAAATAGTGAGCAATCAGCAACTGAATCGCGTATCCTAGCCCGCGCCGGGTACCCGCTTGCGGGTGTGGCTTCGCGGCGAGCGGTAGCGAGCCCTCAGCCCAGGGCTTCAGCCCTTGGGGCTCTCTCACAGCCGAGGCGCAGATGGCAACGACCAACCTTTCCCACTTCCCACTTCCCACTTCCCACTTCGTCGACGCCTCCCTCGATTCCTGCATCAAGTGCAACATCTGCACCAGCGCCTGCCCCGTCGCGCGCGTCACCGACAAATTCCCCGGCCCCAAGTACGTCGGCCCCCAGGCGCAGCGCTTCCGCCACGCCGGGCAGCCCTCGCCCGACGCCTCGGTCGACTACTGCTCCGGCTGCCGCGTCTGCAACACCGTCTGCCCCACCGGCGTGCGCATCGCCGAACTGAACGCTCGGGCGCGCGGCGCGATCGTCGCCGCGCGCGGCCTGCCGCTGCGCAACCGCCTCCTCGGGCGCTCCGAACTGCTCGGCAAACTCGGCACAACGTTCGCGCCCCTGGCGAACTGGACCCTCGCCAACCGCCCCATCCGCTGGCTGATCGAGCGCACCGTCGGCGTCCACCGCGCCGCGCCGCTGCCCCCCTTCGCCGGGCGCACCTTCCGCGCCGCCTTCCGCCGCCGCCCGCGCCCGGACGCTCCCGCCACCCGCCGCGTCGTCTTCTTCCACGGTTGCTCGACCAACTACTACGAGCCGCGCGTCGGCGAGGCCGCCGTGGAGGTGCTGGAGCACAACGGCTACCGCGTCATCCTGGCGCAACAGCGCTGCTGCGGCCTGCCGATGCTCTCCAACGGCGAATTCGACGCCGCGCGGCGGCAGCACGAGGGGAACCTGCGCACCCTCCTCCCCTGGGTGCGCCAGGGCTACGCCGTCGTCGGCACCTCCACCAGCTGCACCCTCACCCTGAAAGAGGAAGCGCCCGAACTCCTCGGCCTGCACGACGCCGACGCCCGCCTGCTGACCGAGAACACCTGGGACATCTTCGAGTTCCTGCGCGACCTGCACGACCGGGGCAAACTCCGCACCGACTTCGCCGCGCCGCCCGACCTCGCCGGACAGATCCTCCCCTACCACCCGCCCTGCCAGCTGCGCGCCCACCGCATCGGTCGCCCCGCGCTCGACATCCTCGAACTGATCCCCGGCCTCCGTATCGCCGAGAGCACCGCCGACTGCTGCGGCATCGCGGGCACCTACGGCCTCAAGCGCGAGAAATACCAGATCGGCATGGATGTCGGTGCCCCCCTCTTCGACTTCGTCCGCGACCAGACCGCCGACCAGCCCAGCCCCATCGCCCTCTGCGACAGCGAAACCTGCCGCTGGCAAATCACCCACGCCACCGGCGTCCCCACCCGCCACCCCATCGAACTCCTCCGCGACGCCTACCGCGCCGGTGCCCGTTTAGCGACCGTAGAACGTGGAGCGTAAAGCGTGGAGCACTCCCCTTCTCCCCTCTTCCTTCCCCCTTCCGACCCCCGTCTCCGTCCCGCCTCCCTCTGCCTCCTCCTGCGCGGCGACGAAGTCCTGCTCGCGCTGAAAAAGCGCGGCTTCGGGCAGGGCAAGTGGACCGGCGTCGGCGGCAAGCCCGAACCGGGCGAAACCATCGACCAGACCGCCGTGCGCGAGACCGAGGAGGAGATCGGCGTCACTCCGCTCGACCCGCGCCACGTCGCCACCCTCGACTTCATCTTCCCCGACCAACCCCGCTTCGCCGGCTGGTCGATGCAAGTCTTCGTCTACCTCGCCGACCGCTGGCGCGGCGACCCCGTCGAATCCGACGAAGTCGCCCCCCGCTGGTTCAAACGCGACGCCATCCCCTACCCCGGCATGTGGTCCGACGCCCCCTACTGGCTCCCCCCCGTCCTGCGCGGCCACCACATCCGCGCCACCGTCCACTTCGACGACGAACAGCGGGTGAGGACATGCGCGATAGTTCAGTACTTCAGATAATCTGACTTTGGCTACGTTTGTCGAGAATCTGTTGCCGTCGTGCATAGTATTCATAATACTGAGGCAAAGGTGCGAGATTTGTATTTCAACACCTGATTGGACACAAAAGTCAGATGGGCGAAAATCTTGGCATTCTTGCTGTGCGCCTCGATCTCCTCACCGTGGTGATTGGTGAAGTTGAACGCAAACCCATGGTGCCGCGCCATCCAGGCGGTGGCCAGTGCATCGGTGTGGAAATAGCGCTTGGTCATGCCCCCGATCATCCGCCTATCGCCCTCACGGTCAACCACTTTTTCGCTGGCTTTTGTATGGCGGCTGGCTATCAACGATCAGCGCCACGGTGCTATACCGTGGCGCTGATCACATGACTTGACTGTCGGCGGCGTTAGTCGGCGGAGGTTACGGCTTCCGCCCCAGGGGCTAATCCACGAGATCGATCTCGATCATCTTCATGACCAGCTGGAGCGGGCTATTGGGGAAGACCACGAAGCCGAGCCGCTGATACCAGGGGACGAGGCCGGGGTTGAGCGCATCGACGACGACGCCCATGGAGGCCGACACCGCCGTCTGGGCTTTCGCGGCCCGCAGGGCGTGGTTGACCAGCAGCTCGCCGAGGCCCTGGCGCTTGTAATCCACATGAACGCCCAGCCTGCCGAGCAGGTGCATCGGCACCTGCATGTTCGGGGGCATCTTCTTGCCGCCGATCTTCGGCAATTGGTCGCCGCGCACCGCATAGTTGCCGAGCGAGTAAAACCCCACCACGATGCCGGTGGCATCCTCGACCAGCACCTGCACGACGGCCAGCCCGCGCGAGTTATGCTGCGGGGCCGTTTCGTGGAACCACCGGTCCATGTCCGGCTCGCCGCACGAAAACGCCTCGCGGTCGTGATCCGCGAGGCGTTCGATGCGAAAGGGTGGGCGCGGCGTGGCACACATCGCCGCTCAGCTCCCGAGCAGCTCGCGACGGCGGGCGCTGGCGCGCTGCATCGCCGGAGTCGGCCCCTGGGCCGGCTGCTTCAGATAATCAATGAACCAGGCCATATCCTCGGCGTTGAGCGTCATCGTGTTCTTGGCGCTGATCAGCTCGCTGGCCCGCTCAGTGGCCGCCATCTTGATGAACGCCGACAGCGAGACGCCGGCGAGGGCGGCGCCCTGCTCCCAGGTCTGCTTCACTTCGGCTTCCATGCGCAGATCGACGCGATCCATCTGTGCAACCATGGCGGGTCTCCTCTCAAACGCTCCCGCGACCGCCGGGCGATCCCCAGCGCGGGTATAGATAAACTGTACGGTGATTCACCGCATAAGTCAATACCCATGCATATCCATTAATACCTGATCGTACGGGGGATATTTATGGATAAATGACTGATTCCCTTGACTTTTCCCTCTGTCGACGCTACGGCGAAGCGGAGCGTCGACAGAAGGCGCGCGGGATTCATGTGCCCAAAATATGACATGGCAGATAGAGGCGACCTTATCGGGTGCCTTTGTGTCTGCTCGAGTGACACAATCGAGGGTGAGCGAATTTCCGGCGGGTATCGTTGTGCGATCTTCGGCTAGCGGGCGGGTAAATCTTCGGAGGGCGCATCCCAGGTCTGCTGGATGCGCTCGGTGTTTTCCGCCACGATAGACCAATCGATCTGCATCGCCGATCCAAGGTCGGCGAGGACCAGCTCTAGCGCGAGGCTGTTGCCGTGATCCCGGCCCTCTTGCTGCTGGAGGCGCTCGTCGCAACGGCCGCTATGCACAAACCTGACCGGCCTGGCATCGTCGCCATTCGGCCAGATACAACATATGCACTCGGCCACCGTTTTTATCAGTTCGTGGCAGGCGTCGCACACAATCACGGGCCGATCTCCGGTCCCGTTTTGCCTCCAATTCGCGACGATTGCCATGCAAGTCTCCTACCAACGAGCGCAGTATCTCCATTACGGATGGTGGCACAAATTGCGAGCGATGAGATTGGCCATTGGGACGGTAAACGTACGCACTCTAGCAACAGACATTCTGTGGTCGCACGTACAGAGTGTGCGGTGTCAATTATGTTGTGCTAGAGGGGCACCATCTGTATCTTCTCATCTTTCTTGGTTCTTAGCTCGGTGAGCATCCGATCCCGGCTCACCGGGGTATGCGCCGCCACCGCCGGGATGGTCATGGCCGGTTGCCATGGCCCACCAGCCGTTGGGGCACGGTGCGAGCAGGATTTCGCCCTTGCTTCTCCCCGCCAGGATCGTGATCGTGATCGTCTCTGTGGGATTGATGGGCGACTCGATTCAGCTCTTGTATCGTTCGACGGGAAATGAGTCGCCAATATTGGCGACTCTGATCGGCTATCTTTGCACTTATGAACGCGAAGGAGGAGCTGATACCCCGCCTCACCAACCACACCATCGCCATCTTCCTCGCCGAGGGCGTCGAAGACCTCGAATACTACGTCCCCCTGATGCGCCTGCAAGAGGAAGGGGCCACCGTCCTCTCCGTGGCGATGGACCTCAAGCCGGTGCGCGGCAAGAACGGCCTCGAAATCGCCCCCGACACCCTCGCCGCCGATGTTGACCCGGCCGCGTTGCTCGGCCTCGTCGTCCCCGGCGGCTGGGCACCCGACAAACTCCGCCGCTATCAGCCCGTCCTCGACCTCGTGCGCGCCATCGACGCGGCCGGGAAACCCCTCGGCATCATCTGCCACGGCGGCCTCGTCCCCATCTCAGCGGGCATCCTGCGCGGTCACCGCGCCACCGGCTCTCTCGGCATCAAGGACGACCTGATCAACGCCGGAGCCACCTGGGTGGACGAACCCGCCTTCCGCGACGACAACCTCATCTGGGGCCGCGTCGTCGCCGACATCTCCCGCCTTCTGCCGCGAACTCGTCGCCGCCGTGGTCGAAGCCGCCGACCGCACCTGATCGCCTTCGCGCGCTCCCGGCCCCGTTGACGAGCCTGAGCAGCTTCCCGGCGCGTGCTGCCGTGGCGGTCCAGTTGGCGGCTTGCGACAAGTATCCGACCGCGCTCGCCGGGCCGTTTGCTATACTCGGCCCATGCGCGATCAGCTACTCCCGAATGCGAACGCGGCGATCCCGTTCCTGTGGATCTGCGGCCCCTCCGGCGTCGGCAAGTCGTCGGTGGGGTGGGAGCTGTTCACCCAGGTCCGGGCGGCGGGTGTGACAGCGGCCTACCTGGATACCGACCAGATCGGCTTCTGTCGCCGGAACCCCAGGATAGTCCCGACCACTATCTGCTTCGGTCGCGGAACGTGGCGGCGCTCTGGCCGAACTTCCTCGCGGCGGGCGCACGGGCGATGATTGTCTCGGGGATCCCTGGAACAGCGGACGGCGTGCGCCAATTCACGGCGGCCGCAGTCCCCGATGCCTCCGTCACGATCATCCGGTTGCGGGCGACCCCCGAGACGCTGCGCGAGCGCATCTTCCTGCGCGGGCGGGGCGGCGAAGAAGCGCCGATTCCCGGCGAGCAGGAGCAGCACGGGGCGACCACGGGGCGCTTGCTGGCGCACTGGCAAGATTCCGTGGCGACGGCGGAGGCCTGGCGCACAACCAGATCGGCGATCTGCATCGGCACACAGACGGCCGCTCGGTTCGGGAAGTCGCCAGGCGATCCTGGCGCAGGTGCCGGATTGGTCGCGTCTCCGTGGACCGTCGGCGCAATAACCCCGCGTCGAGCATCGACCAGTCGCAGCGCCCTGCGCGACCGCATCTGTGCTGAGATCGGTCGCGACCCCGCCACGTCTCCTCCCAGCATTGGGAGCGGGGGGACGCCCGCAGGCAGCAGGGTCGGTCAGTCCGCGCAGGCGGACTTCGCGGCGACCCGCAGGTCGCCTCCAGCCGGGACTTCAGTCCAACGGCACCGCACACCACCACGCACCGTAACTTTTCGCCCCGTCATCCATTCTTTAAGCAGCGTTCACGCCAACGTGTCATCACGCACTGCGAAGGAGATTGGTATGCGGTTGAAGCTTCGCGCGCCCCTGGCGCTCCTGTTCGCCACCCTGCTCTCGGCGTCGGCCCTCCTCACGCCCGTTTCGGCCGCGACCGTCGCCGAGCAATGTTTCCCCGAGACCGGGTACTGCGTGCAGGGGCGCTTCCTCGACTACTGGAACGCCCACGGCGGCCTCGCCGTCAACGGCTACCCGCTCACCGGCGAGTTCGTCACCGTGCTCGACGACGGCAACGCCTACACCGTCCAGTATTTCGAGCGCGTGCGCATGGAATACCACCCCGCGAACGCCGGGACACCCTACGAGGTCCTGCTCGGCCAGTTCGGTCGGCGCATCCTCGCCCACGTCGCCACCGCTCCCACCGCTCCCGCCTCGCCGCAGGACGGCTACACCTTCTTCCCCGAGACCGGCCACAACGTCGGCCCGCGCTTCACCGCCTACTGGCAGGCCAACGGCGGCCTGGCGCAGTTCGGCTACCCCTCACCGAACTCTTCACCGAGACCCTGGATCATGGGAAGTCGTACGAGGTCCAGTATTTCGAGCGCGCCCGTTTCGAATACCACCCGGAGAACACCGCCCCCAACGATATCCTCCTCGGCCAGTTCGGCAGCCGCGTGCTCTACACCGAGTCGGGCCGCTGGCTCGACCAGTCGCAACCCGCGAACTGGAACGAGGCGGGCGCAGCAGTCCCCGCCGCGCCCGCCTCGCTGGAAGCGCCAGCGAACAATGCACCTTCTACGCTCCCCGTCGCCGAGCGCCGCAAGAGAACGCGGTCACGGGCGCGGGCTGGGGCCTTGTCCGCGCCTCTGGTCGGCAACGGCGTGACCGTCGTCTACGGCGCGCTCGCGTTCGATGGGATGTGCCGCCCGCTGCAATTCCAGATGTTCGTCTTCGTGCAGGGCAACTACGCGGAAACCTCTCTCGCCCCTGACCTTGAACTCGCGCACGGACGGCGCGCTGACCGACGTGAAGATCGCCGACGATGGCGGATCGCTCCAAGGCCTCTTCCGGCGCTACAACGACACCGATCCGCTCTGCTGCCCGTCGCGCACCAGCACGGTCACCTACACCATCGACACCGCCATGCCGCTGGTCATCGCCAGCATCACCACCGGCCCGACGACCAACTAGGCTCTGTTGACGGGAATTGGTAGACTCCCCTGGAGGCGGTGTGGCGCGGCGGGGGGAGGAGCGATGGGGCCATTTCTGGACGAAGAGCAGTTCGAGCGGGTGTACGGGCTGCTGCGGCGGGAGCGCAAGATCCACACGCACGAGCGGGAGGCAGTCCGCGTGTTCGTGGAGGGGGTGCTGTGGATCGACCGCAGCGGGGCGCAGTGGCGCTTCCTCCCGGCCGAGTACGGGGGATGGAACAGCGTGTACAAGCGCTTCGCGCGCTGGGACGACCTGGGGGTCTGGGAGCGCCTGTTCGCGGCGGTGGCGGACGACCCGGACCTGCAGAGCGTGATGATCGACGCGACGGTGGTGCGGGCGCACCCCTGCGCGGCGGGCGCGCCCAAAAAAACGGGGATGCGGCGGCGCAGGGGCTCGGGCGCTCGCGCGGCGGCTTCAGCAGCAAGCTGCACGTCCTCGTGGACGCCCTGGGCAACCCGCTGAAGTACATCCTCACCAGCGGGGCGGCGGGGGACAACCCGCAGGCCATCCCGCTGCTGGCGGGCATCCAGGCGCAGGAAGTCCTCGCCGACCGGGGCTACGACGCGGACAAGACGCTGGCGTACATCGAGCAGGACATGGGGGCGGTCGCCACCATCCCGCCGAAGAAGAGCCGCACGGTGCAGCGCGACTGCGACTACGCCGCCTACCGCGAGCGGCACCTGGTCGAGTGCCTGATCGGCAAGCTGAAGCACTTCCGCCGGGTGTTCGCCCGCTACGACAAGTACGGCAAGCGCTTCCTGGCCTTCGTCCATCTCGCCAGCACCCTCATCTGGCTCAAGTAATCTCGTCAACAGAGCCTAACTCGACGTAATACATCGCGCCCGGCGACGCCCCTACGCGCCGCCGGGCGCGGCCTTCCCGGTCGGCACCGTCGCGATCACCGACCCATCTTCCGTCGTCTGCTCCAGATCGGCAAAAACCACAGCAAACACCGTGCGCCTGATGAACGGCAGCCGCCGGAACCGCAACCCCTGCCCCTGCAACTCCGCCATCTGCTTCGCCGCGAACGCCCGCACCAACTCCTCGCTCACCGCGCACGCCGAGCAGACATACGCCATCCGCCGCGCCCCCACCTCGGCCGCGATCGCCGGCCGCGCCCCGCGCCTCCGGCAACACCAGCACGGCATCGGCAACGGCTTCCAACGACGACGCGGCGGCACCCTCTTCGCTCCCCTTACGCCCACATCGGCAACACTCAACAGATCGAGAGTCAACCGATCACCACTCATCCAGTCGAAGCCGACAAACGTGAGCCCGCGCAGGCGGGCTTTGCAGCGAAGCTCTCAGCCCAAGCCTTCAGGCTTTGGGTGCGCATGCCTCGGGGCATCCTCCCCACCCCTCCCCTCACCACCGCAACTTCGCATCATCCCACTCCGCAGACTCGCCCCGCGCCCCCCGCCCCGCGCGCGACGCCCCCCGCGCCGGGCGCTCGACCATCTCAAACTCAATCCCACCAATCGTCCTGATAAAACGGTTGTACGTCAGCCCGATCGACGTAACCCAGAACGCAAAAATCACCCCACCAACAATCGTCAGCAGCACCGTGAACAACACCGCCGCAATAATGGGATGCTGCCCGATCGGCCCCAGCGCCCGGTACAACCCCTCGACGCGCAATGACTCGCGCGGCTCGAACTTCGGCGTCGGCAGCTCCGCCCCCAGAATGCGCGTATTCGGATCCCAGGGCGT
>JAXLWN010000100.1:0-24142 GCA_046328475.1 Chloroflexia bacterium
CGCCTGACCTACCGCTATCTCGACCTCCGCCGCCCGGTCATGCAGCGCCGCCTCGTCCTCCGCGCCGCCATCGTGCAGTTCATCCGCAACTTCCTCTCCACGCGCGGCTTCGTGGAGATCGAGACCCCGATCATGATCAAGAGCACCCCCGAGGGTGCGCGCGACTACCTCGTCCCCAGCCGCCTCTACCCCGGCGAGTTCTACGCCCTGCCGCAGTCGCCGCAGCAGCTCAAGCAACTGCTGATGGTCTCCGGCATGGACCGCTACTTCCAGATCGCCCGCTGCTTCCGCGACGAGGACCAGCGCGCCGACCGCCAGCCCGAGTTCACCCAGCTCGACCTCGAAATGTCCTTCGTCCAGCAGGAGAACGTCCTCAACCTGACCGAGGACCTCTTCACCTCGCTGATCGAGGAAGTCACGCCCCACCTGCACCTGAAGTACAAGCCCTGGCGCCGCCTCACCTACCGCGAGGCCATCGACCGCTACGGCTCCGACAAGCCCGACCTCCGCTTCGAGATGGCGATCGAGGATGTCAGCGAGGACGTGCGCGCCAGCCAGTTCGGCGTCTTCGCCAGCACTGTCGCCGCCGGCAACGTCGTGCGCGGCCTCAAGGTCCCCGGCCAGGCGGGCTACACCCGCAAGCAACTCGACGACCTGACCGGCGTCGCGCGCCAGTTCGGCGCGAAGGGCCTCGCCTGGCTCGCGCTGGAAGGCGAAGCCAGTGCGCTGACCGCCCGCTCGCCGATCGCCAAGTTCTTCGCTCCCCAGGAACTCGCCACGCTCGCCGCCCGCTTCGAGGCCGGCCCCGGCGACCTCCTCCTCTTCGTCGCCGACACCCTCCCGGTCGCCGCCGAAGTCCTCGGCCGCCTCCGCTCGCAACTCGGCCCGCAACTGCACAACCTGGACGAGCACGAACTCGCCTTCGCCTGGGTCACCGAATTCCCGATGTTCGAGTGGGACGAGGACGGCCAGCGCTGGGACGCCGTCCACCACCCCTTCACCTCGGCCCTGCCCGAGGACTTCCACCTGCTCGACACCGACCCCGGCGCGGCCCGCGCCGCCGCCTACGACATGGTCCTCAACGGCTACGAAGTCGGCGGCGGCTCCATCCGTATCCACGATCCCAACATCCAGGAGCGCGTCTTCGGCCTGCTCGGCTACAACAAGGAGGACGCCTGGGCGCGCTTCGGCCACCTCCTGCGCGCCTTCACCTACGGCGTCCCGCCGCACGGCGGCATCGCCCCCGGCATCGACCGCGTCGCCATGCTCCTCGCCGGTGCCGACAACATCCGCGAAGTCATGGCCTTCCCCAAGACCAACGCCGCCCGCGACCTGATGACCGACGCCCCCTCCACCGTCGCCGCCGACCAGCTCCGCGACCTCCACCTCTCCGTCGTCCTCCCCCCCACCAAGGAGTGACGAGGAGAGAAGAGCGTAGAGAGTAGAGAGGGACGGATTCTTCGCTAGTGCTCAGGATGACAGGAAGTCACACCAGCCTCCCCCCTGTCATTCTGAGCGCAGCGGGCCGCCCCTCCTCTTCCTCCCCTCGCCCTTCTCCCTCACTCCTCGTCTCAGCGCCCTCTGCGTCGTCCTCCGCGCCCTCTGCTGATAAAACCCTCGCCCCCTCTCCCCTCGCCCTTCTCCCTTCGTCCCCTCATGCGTCCTTGGCGTCTTGGCGGTTCAACCGTCCTTCTCACGACTCACGACTGACGACTCACGACTCCGCCTCAACCGTCACATACAAATTCATCCCAAACTCCTGCGCCGTCCCGCACACCGTATCCAGCCGCTGCAACGTCAACGCCAGCACCAACTGATCCGGCAACTGCCGCGCCCGCGATTCCGCCAGCGGCGCCTGCAACTCCCCCGCAACGCCAGCATCGGCCAGATCCCCAGCGCACACTGCCGGACCTCCCACCTCCAGCAACGTCGTCAGCGTCGGAGTCTGCCGCCCCACCGGGAACGCCTGCACATCCGCCACCTCCAGCGGACGCAACACCAGCGCCGCCCGGTTCAGCGCGCCGCATCCTCCGCATCAACCCCAGCCTGCAACTCACCGTCATCATCAGCAGCCAACAACCCGCCACTCAACTTTAAGCCGCAGCAAAAGTATCGCACGCCACCCCAAACCACCGCCCACCACCCACGCACCCGGTAGAGGCGGTCACCGACCCGCCCGCGTGGGGACGGCTTTCTCTTCGCTGTCAGGAACACAATTGAGCAATATTCCACCAACCTGGCATGGTTTTTATCCCCCTCAACAGGTACGGTATAGATGGCGGCACCCTATCGCCACCCAGGCCGCGCCTTGTCCAGCCACGGAGGCCCCACCATGACCACCCATTCTCTCAGCCACCGCTTAAAGTCCCCCACCTGTGGGGGCGGGCACCCACCGCAGGTGGGTCGGGGACCAACCCGCCCCAACCACACGGTCTTCTATTCGCCACGCAACAAATGTCCCCCCCAGCATTGGGGGGACGTAGGGGGGCCTCTCTCCACGCCCCGCCCCGCGCCCGGAGAAGGAGAAGGAGAAAAGTGAAAAATGCAAAAACAAACCTACTTTTGTCCTGGCCGTCCCACCCTGGCGAAACCCTCGTTTATCGCTTCGGAATGCGATAAATCACAATACTCGGCCGCTCGGCCAGGCCATCGCGATGGACCACTTCCCACCCCGCCGCAAGCCGATCAAAGCCCGCTTTCGCCCCACTCAGGCGACCCTCCGGGTCGAATTGCTCCCGGTAGCGAATATTCCCCTCATTCACCAGCAGGTAGGCGACCCCCTCATCCTGCAACGCGCGAAGCGCCTGCTCCGGCTGCGGGTTGCGCTCCATCAGCGCGATCAGCGCCAGATCCGGGTGATCCGGCTCCACCCGATAGGGCACGTAGTAGACTTGTGCATCATTGAAGAACTTCACCCGCTCGCCATCCCGCAGCACCCGCCGAGGTACGTCGCGCGATACGTCAGCCCCGTCGTCACACTCGCCCGCAGGTACGCATCGCGCGACTCCTGCCCGAGCGTGATCGCCACCGGCCGATCGGCCCCCACGTGCAACGCCGTCAGCGCCAGCGGCGTGATCACCGCCGCGATGTACAGCCCGGGCATCGTCAAACGCCGCCACGCCCCGCGCCCGGCGAGCGCCCGGAGCGCCACCGCCGTCGCCAAACTGAGCGGCGCGCAGATCGGCAGCAGATAGCGCAACTCCTGGAACCCTGCGCCCAGCCAATCGCCAGTGCCCCAGAGATCAGCGGATAGGCCGTCGCGCGCCGCCTTGGCAGGAAGATGACGCCGATGGCAAGATGAAGAGCGGGCTGAGGATGACATACTTCTGCTCGATGCTCCCCCGCAGGTAGGCCGCGACCGGCAGCAGCAGATAGCCGAGCGGCGTGTGTGGGCTGATCGCCATCCCCCGCGCGAAGTAGTTGGTCAAACCAGCCGCCAGCTCGTCGAAGTCGCGCCCACCGACGAACAGCGGCCAGATCGGGTTACCCAGCACGATCCAGTTCTTGGCATACCATGGCACCGCACGCACCGCCGCGCCCCAGAAGGCCGCGCTCCGCATGGCGACCTCGCGCCCACCTCCCCGCAGCCGCAGCATCCACGGCCACCAGGATGCCGATCAGCGGCACCACGAAGAGTGCCTGGTACTTCGTCGCCAGCGCTGTCCCCGCGAAGATCCCCGCCAGCAGCGCCCAGCGCCGCGCGACCAAACCCCTCCACCCGCGCTCGCCCGCCCGCAGCGGCGCCAGCAGCGCCAGCAACAGGAAGCAGGCCAGCGGCGGATCGACATTCGCCACGCGCGACAGACGGAAATCACCAGCGGCGTCGCCAGGAAAATCCCGCAGGCCAGCCAGGCCGTCCCCCGGTCGAAGTAGCGCCGCGCCACCGCCCACAGGGCGATCGCCGTCAGCCCGCCGAACGCGAGGTGCAGCACCTGGGCGAAGACATCGCTGCCGAATGCCAACCCGACGCCGAACAGCATCTCCACGCCCAGCGGCAGATTGCCGTAGAGCACATCGGGCAGCGGCGCGATCCGCCCGGTCTCCAGGAATCGCTGCGGCGCGGCGAGGTGGTAGGCCAGCGCGTCGAAGTGGTGCGGCGGCGTCAGCGCCCCGAGCAGCGCCGCAAAGCACGCCAGCCCGACGATGACCACGAAGCCACCCGCCCCTCGCGGCGCTTCCCGCAGCGCCCCCAGCGCCTCGCCGCAGACCTTCCGCGCGGCACCCGGCACCGCGCGCAAGTCGGACCAGCCGAGCGCCGCATTGAGCAGCGCCAACACCAGAAACACCGGCGGCCGGTAGAGGCCCACCAGCCCGAGCAGCACACATCCCAGCGACCAGACACCCAGCCCCAGCCCGACCGCCAGCGCCGCCCGCTCGGCACCTGCCAGCTCCAGGCGCAACGCCCGCAGCAGCACCCTCCCGAGGCTCCCCGCGAGGATCAGCGCCACGCCCACCAGGGCCACATCGGCCAGCCGGAGCAGCGGCGCAAGCGGCGTCGCCTCGGTCATGGGGACCGCCGCGCCGGTGCGCAGCAGCAAGGCCAGGACGGCCAGCGCCAGCCCCGGGCCAATATTCGCCAGCAGGCGCGGCCAGCGCTGCGCGGGGCTTCCTTGTTGGGTGAGGTCGGGTGAAATGCTCTCGTGTCGCGCCAGTACCGGTCGTGCCATGCCTGCGCCCCCCGGTGCTACTGTCCGAGCGTGGCGGCCACGCGCGTCGTCCGCTCGCTTCGCTGCGCGGGCGGTGCCGCTGCGGCCTCCACATTGGCACGCCACACCAGCAGCCCGACGAACGCCAGCATCACCAGGATGCCGGGCACGGTCGGCCATTCGGGGTGGTTCTCGACGCGGAAGAGCGATGAGAAGGCGAGCAGGTAGCCGAGCCAGAGCAGCGCCAGCCAGGCGTGGCTGCTCCACCCCGCCCACACCCGCTCGCCGATCAGCCGCACCGCGATCCAGGCCGGGAGAATCAAGATCGTCAGATCGTGGATGTAGAGGTGGGGCGCGACCAGGATCGCCACCGGCACCGCCAGCATCCAGAGAATGTCATCCGCCCGGTCCCGCTCGATCCCCCGCAGTCGCCACCAGGCCCAGACCAGCGCCCCGACCGTGGCGACGGTGAGCAGCGCCACTGGCAGGCCGATCCGACCGGGGTCGGCGGTGCCGAGCAGGTTGAACGCAAGCCCGCGCCAGTTGTACATGATCTGCGGATACTCGTTCGTGTCGCCGGTCCAGTGCCCGATCCCCGCCAGAAATCGCGCGTACTTCAACGGCCAGAGCGGGCCGAGCACCAGCGCCGTCGCCGCGCTCGCCGCCGCCAGGATCGCCGCGCAGGCGAACAACGGTCGCCAGCGGCGTTGCAGCAGCAGGACCAGCCCGAAGACGAGCAGCAGCTGCGGCTTCAGCGCCAGCAGCGCCAGCGCGGCACCCGCGAGCCAGGGGCGTTCGTGCTTCACGGCGACATACGCGCCGCAGAGCCCGAGCAGCAGGAACGCCGCGCTCTGCCCGAGCCAGAAGCCCTGGAAGAGGGGGCTGAACGAGCAAATCGCCAGCAGCAACAGCCACCCGGCGCGACCATCAATCGGCGACGCGGCGCGCATGATCCAGAGGGCACCCGCCACCGCCAAGATCGCGGCGGCGGTCCAGGCGAGGTAGAGCGTGCCGTAGGGGAGGTGCATGAAGGGTGCGTAGATGACCGCCTCGAACGGCGGGTGGATGTAGGGGAGCAGCGAGCCTTCGCGCAGCGTGTTGTAGGGCTGCAAGACCGCATTCTGCGCCTCGCGCTGCTCCTCCAGATCGTAGAGGTCCGCGCCGCGCCCGTCGGCGATCGCCCGCGCCCCGGTGAGCGTGGCGGTGAAGTCGATCCCCCGCGCGTAGCGCTCCAGCCCGCCATTCGCCTGCACCGAGATCACCCAGGCGAGCAGGTGCGCCCCGCAGAGGAGGATCAGGCAGGCAATCAGGAACATCCCCCCGACGGATCGGCCAATGCCGCGCGCTGGTGAGGCGACTCCTCGCGCCTTCAGGCTTGCCAATTCCATGGCGTGGGGACGCTCCTTCATCGCGCCGGGCAGGGTAGAAAGCACGCATTGTAGCCCGGTTCTTCCGGGGGTTCTCGACAGTACCAGCATAGGTCTCGCGACCGAGGGCAACAATGCCGCGATGGTCCCGGGACCATCGCGAAAAGTACCAGGACCAACATAGTCCTTTAGTACTGCCATCCCGGGCGGTCGGCCCGCGATGGTGTGGTATACTGCCAAAAGCGCGCCAGTGGCGGAACGGCAGACGCGCATGCCTTAGGAGCATGTGCCGCAAGGCGTAAGGGTTCGAATCCCTTCTGGCGCATCGCCGGGTGCGCCGAGGGGGTGATCGGCGACTCGGGCGCATCGGCAACAGCGGGGAGCTATGTTGGCCAGGGAGACAGCGGTGATTAAGGTACTCCTCGCCGACGACCACGCCCTCTTCCGGCGCGGTCTGCGCAGCATGCTCGCCCTGGAGGACGACATCCTGATCGTCGGCGAGGCCGCCGACGGGCAGGAGGCGCAGGAACTCGCCGCCGAGCTGCAACCCGACATCGTGCTCCTCGATATCAACATGCCCCGCGTCACCGGCATCCAAGCCGCGCAGGAACTGCGCCGCGCCCACCCCAACCTGGGGATCGTGATGCTGACGATGTTCGCGGAAGATGAGATTGTCGAAGAGGCACTCGCCGCCGGCGCGGATGGCTATCTTCGCAAGGATACCCCGTTCGATGACCTCGTCGCGACCGTGCGCGCCACGGCCGAGCGCCGCGCCGCGCTGCCGCCCCAGGATGGCGTCGCGATCGATCTCCCCTCGGCACTCACCGACGCCGACTTGCTGCGCCGGGTGGTGGATGGCCTGACCGATCAGGAAATCGCCGCAGTCTCTGGCCTCTCCGAGAGCGCCGTGCGCGACCGCCTCGCGGCGCTCTACCGCCGCATCGGTGCCGCCGATCGCACCCAGGCCGCAATCTACGCCCTCACGCGCGGCTTCGACAGCCTCACCTAGCCGAAATCAAGTCCCACTTGCTGCGTTTAATCTGCATCGTCGGGCTTCTGCCCGGCGAACTTTGAACTTTGAACCTTGAACGTTGAACTCGATCCCCATCACCGCCGCCGCGCCACCCCGGCCTCGGTCGTCGAAGGACGATTGACGCGCTGCGGATTGAGGTTGTTACCCGGGTAGCCCGCCTCGTCCTTGCCGCGCCAGAGCAGCATCGGGCGCGCGGCATAGTCCGCCGGCAGCCCCAGTTCGAGGAGGACACGCCGATAGCCCGACTTCAATGCGGCGATCTCCGCCGAGGTCAGATCGTAATTCGCCAGCACGGCATCGGGATTGGTGCGCAATTGCAGCCGAAACTCGGCATCGCTCTCTACTCGGTCGATCACTTCGATCATCGCTTCGACGCTCACCGTTCCTCCCGTAGCCTGTCGTGCTTGCACAGTCCGTCGCTTTCGAGTATTGTAGCCGCCGATGTGGGATAGCTCAAATTGGCCTGCCACCAGGGGGTGGTTCGGGCGTGTGCGGCGGTATGCCAAAAGGATAACCATGGCCCCGCTACGTACGCGCACTATCCGTGACCATTTGCCTAGAAGTCGCGCCCTTGCACAGAAACGCGCTGCGTAGTACAACTTACCCCGCCAGCCTATGGAATGCAGGCAGCGGCACTTCAGCAACTAGCCTCGCTCGTGCCATGTACCGCCACCTCCCGTCGGAACACTCCCCGGTACAGTCGCGAATCCAACTCAGCGGGCGGTCGGATGCCAAGGATGCCATGATGCAGGGAACCAGGACGTTGCACGCCACCAACGGATCATTGCCCGATTTGTCGTCGGCCGAAGAGGTGACGGCGGTTTTGCTGGATATCGACTCGGAAGATGTCGATGACGACAGCAACGACGATCTGCTCGGTGAGAATTTGGCCGACCGCAGCGGTGTCGCCGGCAACTTCCAGCAGATGATCGAGCGCGATGGTTACGTTTCGTTCGACTCTCCCGGCGCGCTTGACGCGATCGAGTCGGACGGCGATGGCGGAAACTTCTCCGAGAATGGCATCGCTCTGGCCCAGATCGACCTGCCGTCGGTCGAACCGGTGGACGATCCGGGCGATATCGAGGCGTTCGATCCCCTGCCGCTCCAGTGGACGGCGGTCGAAGCCGACCTCACCGACGTTAATCTCGACGATCCGGTACGGATGTATCTGCGCGAGATCGGCCGGGTACCGCTGCTCAGTGGCGAACTCGAAGTCGAACTCGCCACCGCGATGGAGCAAGGGCGCTATCTCACCGAGACGCGCAAGGCCCTCATGGCGGACATGGGCGATGAGCCTTCATCCGCCGATATTTGCCTGGCGATTTTTCGCAAGCTCAGCGATGGCTGGGTTGGGGTGCAGGCGCTCTACGAGGCGATGTACTCCGACGCGAACGGTGTGGCCCGCCGCGATGTGTTGGGTGCGCTGACGCCGACGCTGAAGATCACCGATGAGAATAACCCCAATCGCCTGACCCACGAGCAATTGCGCGATCTGGCGACTTCCCTCGAATGTACGCCCGAGCAATTGGACGAGTCGGTGCGCCTGCGAGCGGTCGAATACCAGCTGATGCCCCGCATCGTCCAGCGCATCCTCGACCGGGGTGGCCCGATGCCCTCCGAGGATCGCGTGGCTGCGCTGATCAGCGAGCGCCCGGCGACCCTGACGCGGCAATACGAGGACATGGTCGGGCGCGGCGAGATCGCGCAGAGCAGGCTGGCGGAGGCGAATCTTCGCCTCGTCGTCAGCGTCGCCAAGCGCTACGTCGGCCGCGGCATGACGATGCTCGATCTGATTCAGGAAGGCAACCTCGGTCTCATCCGGGCGGTCGAGAAGTTCCAGCACAATAAGGGCTTCAAGTTCAGCACCTACGCGACGTGGTGGATCCGCCAGGCGATCACCCGCGCCATCGCCGATCAGGCGCGCACCATCCGCATCCCGGTCCACATGGTGGAGACGATCAACCGCGTGATCAGCACGCAGCGCCGGATGATGCAGGAACTCGGGCACGAGCCGTCGAGCGAGGAGCTGGCGCTCAAGCTCGAACTTCCGGCCGATAAAGTCCGCGAGATCATGAAAATCTCGCAGGAGCCGATCTCCCTGGAGATGCCGATCGGCGAGGAGGACGATTCCCACCTCGGTGACTTCATCCCCGACGAGAAGGCGCTGGCTCCAGCTGATGCCGCCTCCCACCAGATGCTCCGCGAGCAGGTGGATGACGTGCTGGAGACGCTCACCGACCGTGAGCGGAAGGTGCTCGAACTGCGCTTCGGCCTCGACACCGGCCGCAGCCGCACCCTCGAAGAGGTTGGCAAGGAGTTCGGCGTCACCCGCGAACGCATCCGCCAGATCGAAGCCAAGGCGCTCCGCAAACTGCGCCACCCCAGCCGCAGCAAGAAACTCAAAGACTACCTCGAATGATGAATGCGGAGTGCGGAGTGCGGAATATGACTTCAGACTCCGCCACTGCCCACAGTGCAGACTCCGACCATTCCGCATTCCGCACTCCGCATTCCGCACTCCTCTTCGACCTCGATGGCACCCTGATCGACTCGATCGAGTTGATCGTCCGTTCCTTCCAACACGCCACGGAGTTGCACCTCGGCCAGTCCCTGGCGCGCGAGGTGATCGTACCGACGATCGGGCTGTCGCTGGATGCGGTCCTCGAAGAGATGGCACCGGGGCGCGGGCCGATCCTGGTTGCGACCTACCGCGAGTACATGCACGCCAATCACGATCTCCTGGTGTATCCCTATGATGGTGTGTTGGAGACGCTGCGCGAACTGCGCGAGCGCGGCTACCTCCTCGGTATTGTCACCTCGAAGCGGCGTCCTGCGGCGAGCCTGGCCTTTCTCCGCTGGATGCTCGACACCCACGTCGATGTCACAATCTGTGCCGAGGATGCGCCCCGCACCAAGCCCGCGCCCGACCCTTTGCTGGCAGCAGCGGCGCTTCTCGGTGTCGCGCCGGGCGACTGCTGCTACGTCGGCGACACGCCACACGACATGATCGCGGCTCGCGCGGCGGGATGTGCGCGATCGCCGCGCCCTGGGGCGCGGGCACGCGCGACGAACTGGCGGCGGCGCAGCGGATCGCTGGCTGGACACCCCCGGCGATCTGCTGCGCCATTACCCGGCACAGCTGCCGCCGAGCGCGCGGCCTGCGAGTTGATAGGCAGCCGGGCGCGCATCGCGAGATGGTGCAACTCAACTGGCAAACTAACGGCCCGGCGATCATGATCGCCGGGCCGTTGCATTGCGCGTCGTTACGTTCCGAGCGCCGGGCGCAAGGAGCCGCGGAATCGGCGCATCATGCGGCGCAGGGCGTTGCGCGCCAGCGGTGCCAGCGTGACGAGCAGCAGGCTGCCGAAGACGAGCACCGCCGAGAGGGTGCTCCAGAAATCGGTGGATTGGCGGAAGGCTGGGCGCAGGAAGAACTGGAAGAGATAGGTTGCCAGCGCCGCGCCGGTGACGACGATGATCTGCCGCGCCAGGCGCGGGCGCTTGGTCAGCGCGGCGATCGGCACCAGCCAGAGGGTGTACCAGGGCATGAAGAAGGGCCAGAGCAGCAGGATGAACAAGAGCGCGGAGTAGCTGATGACAAAGAGATCGGTCAGCTTGCGCCCGGTGCGGCGCAGCAGCCAGATGTAGCAGATGCCATAGACCAGCAGCGCCCCGCCCCGGAGCAGCGTATCGTGCAACAGCATATGATCGCGCGGGAGGAGATAGCGCGCGGCGGCGATGATGCTGCCATAGGCATAGCGCGCTTCGCCCAACGGGCCGAAGGTCTGCCAGCCAACCCAGAAGGGGAGGTAGAGGGCGAGTAACGCACTGGCGGAGACAATCGCGCCGGGGATGAGCGCACGCACCCCCGCGCGCCAGTTCGCGTGCCTGCGCAGGAAGTGGATGGCGAAGAAGGGCACGAGGATGATCGCGACGTACTTGGCGGCGACCGCCAGCGCCAACATCAGCAGCGCCCAGGTGGCGCGGCGCGCGGCGGCGAAGGAGCAGGCCGCGACGATCAGCGTGATCATCACGATGTCGTTGTGGGCGCTGCTGGCGACCTCCACCAGTACAAGCGGATTCCAGGCCCAGAGCACCAACCCGGCGAGCGCGGTGCGCGGGGTGCGCTTCGCCAGCAGCCGCGCCAGCAACCCGGTCGTCAGCAGGAAGAGCGAGACGTTGAGCGCCTTGAAGGCGAGGACGGTTGCCAGCAGGCCCCGGTCGCTGATCTTGGCGACGGTGCCGCTGATCAGCACCCAGAGCGGGCCATAGGGCATCGTCAGGTCGGGCCACCCGGCGTAGGGCAAGAATGGATCGTGGATGAAGCGGGAGGGAGGCACCGCGAAGGGGTTCTGCCGATAGCACCCGAAGGTGCGCGCCCCGACGATGCCGTAGAACATGTCGTCAGAAAGGAAGGGATAGGTGAAGGCGAGGATGGTGCTGAGGATGGCCGCGACGCCGATGACCAGCAGGATACGCCGCCGCGTGGGCGCGAACTGGCTGGCGATCCGCCACGCGGCGTAATAGCAGCCGAAGCCGCAGATCAGCGCGAATGTGAAGCCGACGCTGACGGTGGCCCAGTGCCCCATGCGGCTGGGATGCAGCTTCGGAAACCGATAGTAATAGGGCAGGCTCGCCAGCCAGAGGTAGATGACGCCGAGCAGCAACAGGCCGCTGCCTGGCACGAGGAGGCGTAGTGCGGATGGCGAGGCCACGGAGGGGGATGACGCATCGGACGGGTCGAGTTTCCCCGGCTGCCGAAGTGCCGCAAAGATGGATCGCCGCCCCCAACGGCGCTCCATCGCGCTATCTGTCTGGCGCATACCCCCCCGAGATGACTGCAATAGCCTGCAACCAGACTGCCACGCGCGGCGACGATGCGCGAACCGCACGCGCCCGATCCGGCGGCACCCTCACCGATCACACCGCCGGTCAGGTCGATGCGCGCCGATCTTCAGCCTGCCCCCGCAGGATTTGCTGTGGTGGCGACAGTATAGCGAAAAGTGTCAGAGATGCAAGGGGGTATTAAGTATTGGGAGGGGGAGTTCGCGGGGTGTGCGTCGGCGTGTCAGTGGGTCAGAATACCAACACACCGACGCGCTGACGTACTGACGCGCACCCCGTCCGCGCTAGTCGATAGCGATGCGCGCGATCAGCACTTTATCGACCCGGTTGCCGTCCATGTCGATCACTTCCACGCGCCAGTCTTCCCAGGTGAAGTATTCGCCGGCGACGGGGACGCGGCCGAGCTGGTCCAGCACGAATCCGCCGACCGTCTGATAGTCGCCACGCCGCTCGCCGGGTGTCTCGTCCCAGTCCAGCATCTCGCGCAACTCGATCATCGGCACCATCCCATCGATTAGCCAGGACCCATCCTCGCGCTGCACGATGCTCGCGCTGTTGCCGCCGCGCTCGTTCGGGATGTCGCCGACCAGCGCCTCCAGCAGGTCGGTCAGCGTGATCACCCCCTCGATGCCGCCGAACTCGTCCAATACCAGGCCGAGCGAGGTATGGGCATTGCGCAGTACCTCCAGGGCCTTGAAGGCGGGCAGGCTCTCCGGGATGAAGGTTGGTGGCTGAATCGTCGTCTCGATGCCGACGTCCTCGCCGCGCACCTCGCGCACCCAGAGGTCCTTGACCTCGACAACGCCGACAACGTGGTCGAGATCGCCACGGCAGACCGGGAGGACGTGGTAGGGAGCGGCGACGATAGTGCGGCGCTGCTCCTCGGGCGGGGCGGCGAGATCCACCCAGCGCACGCGCAGTCGGGGCGTCATCAGGTCGTAGACGCGTTGGTCGCCGAGTCGGAAAACGCGATCGACGATCTCGCGCTCGGCGCTCTGCACCACGCCCGCCTCGGCCCCTTGCTGCACCATGATGGTGATCTCTTCCTCCGTGACGGCCGGTTCGGTGGAGGGGCGGACGCCGAGGAGGCGCAGCACGGCGCTGGTGGAGACACTGAGGAGGCTGACCAGCGGGCTCGCCACGCGCGACAGCGCACGCATCGGGCGTGCCACTAGCGCGGCGATTGTCTCGGCGTTGCCCAGGGCCAATTGCTTGGGCACCAGCTCGCCGATGATCAGCGAGAGGTAGGTGATGATCGCGACCGCGAGTCCGAAGCCGATCTCTTCGCTGTAGGTCGTCAGGCCAGGGATCCGCGCAATACCTCGCCCGATCACGGCTCCCAGGCTATTGCCGCCGAATGCGCCGGTGAGCACGCTGATCAGCGTGATGCCGATTTGTACGGTGGAGAGGAATCGTCCCGGGTCGTTCGCCAGATCGAGCGCGGCCCGCGTGCCCGCATCGCCAGTTTCGGCGCGCTGCTGCAACCGGATCTTGCGCGAGGAGGCGACGGCGAGTTCGGCCATCGCGAATACCCCGTTGGCGACGATTAATAAGAGCAGCAGCGCGATTTGTATGCCAACCTCCGACATAGCGTGGACAGCCCTTTCGCGTGGATCGCCGGGATCGGCGGGCGACAGCCGCCCTGTTACCCGGCATCTGGCGCGTAAGGATAGCGGAATGGCCTCTTTCTTGTCGGGTCGGGCAGTCATGTGTGGACCTAATGCACGCAATACCATGCCTCATGTCTTTCCGACCGTGATCGCGGTCACAGCGCCCGGTGATCGCGGTCATACCCCAGGGCGGGGCGGGTGGCGTATAGTGGTGTCAATGAGGCGGCGCGATGGGCGCGACCAGCCAGGTAAGGAATTATTCGGTGTCCTCATCGCTACAGGCTTTCTTACGGAGCAAACGGGTGGGTTCCATCGGGATCAAGAACTGGCTGGCAGGAATCGCAGCCAACGCGGTTTTCGCGGCAACGCTGGCGGTTTCAATGCTCGGTCGGAGTGAGGAATGGTTCTTTTCTAGGAGACCGCGCAGGGTTTGGGTAAGGTCTCGTTGCAGAATCGTCGGCTCGCCGCGATGAGTCGGCAGGACTTCTACGTCGCCGTATCGAATGGCACGGTCATCAGGAAGGCGACCATCTTCTCATCGTAACGGCTTTTGACACACCTCGGAGCGTGGGCCGCCCGGTAAGCAACCGGGCGGCCCACGCTGTTCCGTGAGGCTGGCCGCATTTGCCCCGCGCTCCGTCACTCCGCTATCATCGTGCTGGAGTGAAGGAGCGCAAGCAATGTCCGAGTATATCGTCGCCGTCCTCTCCGACATGCATGGCAACGCTGCGGCCCTTGAGGCGGTCCTGGCCGATCTGGCGGCGCAGCTCCACGACGCCACTGTCTTTGCGGGCGATCTAATCATGAATGGACCGCGCCCGGCGGAGACGCTCGCGGCCGTGCGGGGCCTCGGTGTGCCGACGGTTCATGGCAACACCGAGCCGATGATCACGGATCGGGACAATCCCGATCCGGTTGCGCGCTGGGTGCGCGAGCGCCTCACCGAGGACGATCTCGCTTACCTCGCCGCCCTCCCTTTCTCGCACCGGATCACCCCGCCCGGTGGTGAGTCGCCCCGCGACGACCTCTTCATCGTCCACGCCACGCCGACCGACGTGGATACCGCCCTCTTCACCGAACTCCTACCCGGCCAGGAGGCGATCGCGGCGATCACTCCGGAGGATAAGGCCATTGCGCTGCTCGGGGATGCTCGCGCCAATCTCATCCTCTATGGGCACATCCACTTCTTTTCCTCCGGCACAGTCGGTGGGCGGCGGGTCGCCTCGATTGGCTCCGTTGGCTACCCCGCCGACGGTGACCAGCGCGCCGCGTATGCGCTCGTTACCTGGGACGGCCAGAATTGGCGCGTCACGCCGCGCCGCGTCCCCTACGACGTTGACGCGGTCATCGCCGAGTACGCCGATCTCGACATCCCGCGCAAGGCGATCTTCATCCGCCGTCTCGCCGAGGCCATCCACGTCGCTATCGCGTGAAAGTACGAAGTACGAACGACGAACTATGAAGTAAGGCTGTGCCTGGGGCGCGTCTTGTTCGTACTTCGTACTTCCCACTTCGTACTTCGTACTTGCCTTGCCATCCCAAGTGGTATACTGATGGTGCGCGAGGGTGCTACTATCATTCGCGTGTGCCAGAGCGACTGGTGCGGATCCACCCGCCTTGAGCCGCCGCGCTCACCGTGCCGACCGCTCCTGGAGCGGTGCGTGTCGCCGTGTCGGGGTATCGGAACCATACCGCCCGCGACGACGTTTCCACCGCAAGCGCCCCATCTACGCTAACCGCATCGCCGCAGACCGCCGACGCTCCCGCGTTGCACGATCCGGCCCACCCGATGACAAGGAGGGAAGTGCGCTACGGACGAGTAGTCAGTAGGCAGTAGGCAGTAGTCAGAATGGGACGGATGCACCAATACTCTGACACACTGATCGCTGGCTCACTGACTACTGACTTCTGACTACTGACTACTATTGAGGAGCGTTACCCTTATGGCAAAGCCTATCCCGACCGAGGCACGGACAATCGGCCAGTTGCGCGCTAGCGGCTACGAAGTCGTGACGATCCGCGAGGAGCTGCGGCGCAACCTGATCCAGAAGATTCGCGACGGGGAGACCCCTTTCCCCGGCATCTATGGGTACGAGGATACCGTCCTGCCGCAGATCGAGAATGCCATCCTGGCCGGGCAGGACATCATCTTTCTCGGCGAGCGCGGGCAGGCGAAGACGCGCATCGCCCGCAGTTTGGTCAATCTGCTCGACGAGTTCACCCCGGTGATCGTCGGGTCGGAGATCAATGACGACCCGTTCCACCCGATCTCCAAGTATGCGCGCGATCTCGTCGCCCAGCACGGCGACGACACGGCAATCGAGTGGCTGCCGCGCGACCGCCGCTACGGCGAGAAGCTGGCGACCCCCGATACGACGATTGCCGACCTGATCGGCGAGGTTGACCCGATCAAGGTCGCAGAGGGGCGGTACCTGTCGGACGAACTGACGCTGCACTACGGGCTGGTGCCGCGCACGAATCGCGGCATCTTCTGCCTCAACGAGTTGCCCGACCTTTCCGAGCGCATCCAGGTGGGCCTCCTGAACATCATGGAGGAGCGCGATGTGCAGGTGCGCGGCTACAAGATTCAGTTGCCGCTCGACATCTACGTGGTGGCCTCGGCCAACCCGGAGGACTACACCAACCGTGGGCGGATCATCACCCCGTTGAAGGACCGCTACGGCTCCCAGATTCGCACCCACTATCCCAAGACGGTCGAGCAGGAGATCGCGATCGTCGAGCAGGAGGCCGCGCCGTTCAATACCAACGGCTATCAGGTGACGACGCCGCTCTTCATGAAGGAGATCGTCGCCGAGATCACGCACCTGGCGCGCAAGAGCAGCGATGTGAGCCAGCGATCGGGCGTGAGCGTGCGCATGTCGATCGCGAACTACGAGAATCTGGTGGCGAATGCACTCAAGCGCGCGATCCGGCTGAACGAGAAGGAGGCCGCGCCGCGCATCAGCGACCTCTCGGCGCTGACCGCCTCCACAATGGGCAAGATCGAGCTGGAGTCGGTCGGCGACAGCCGCGAGGATAAGGTGGTGGATAAGTTGATTCACCAGGCGGTCGTCAATGTCTTCGCGCGCTACTTCAACATCGCCGAGTTCGAAGACGTGGTCGCCTCGTTCGAGGGCGGGCGCAAGCTGGAGGCTTCCCCCTTGCAGCCCTCGATGTCCTACGTCATGGCGGGCTCGCAGAGTGCTTCGATGAAGGAGGCGCTCCAGACGCTCGGCGCGCAGGGGAATCCGGCGATCGTCGCCTCCGGCGTCGAGTTCATCCTGGAGGGCCTGCACCTCAATCGCAAGCTGAACAAGGACCGCTCCGCCGCCGGGTTCAGGTATCGGCGGTAACTTAGTCGTGGGTCGTGAGTCGTGAGTCGTGAGAATCTCACTCGTGGCTCGTGGCTTCAGATGCAGGCGCTAGCTTCGCATAGCCCTCTCACGACTCACGACCCACGACCCACGACTGTCCACAGAAACGAGGTCCGCGATGATTTATCGCTACGTCTATGGCCGGTGGGATGGGACGCAGCAGCTCTTCCCGTTCGACGCCGATGACCTGATGGCTTCTCTGTCGGACGAGTTGATCGCCGATGGAGACCTGATGCGCGCCTTGCAGCGGATGATGCGCCAGGGCGACCAGGGGAAGCTCGATGACCGGATGCCAGGCTTGCAGCAGTTGATGGAGCGGCTGCGGAACCAGCGGCAGCAGCAACTCAACCAGCACAACCTCAATTCGGTCATGGATGACATCAAGCAGAGGCTGGAGGAGATCAAGGATCGCGAGCGCTACGGCATCGATCAGCGGCTGGAGGAGTCGCGGCGGCGCATGGATCCGCAGCGTGGGCGGGGAGAGCAGGAGAACAGGGGAACAGGAGAACAGGAGCAAGACGGCGATCAGGATGGTGGCGAGGGCCAGGAGGGGCAAGAGGGCCAGCAGGGGCAGCAGGGGCAGCAGGGGCAGCGCGGCGACCGGGGCTCGGAGGCCGACCGGGCGCGACGACGTGCGCAGCGGTTCGAGACGGACCAGGCGGGCGAGCACGGGCAGGCGACCTCGGCGCGTTCGCAGCGCGGCGGGTCGCTGCCGGGCGAGCAGGGTCAGCCGCAGCAGGGCCAGGGGCAACAGGGGGGCGAGCAGGGGGGCGAGGGGGACCTCGACCCGGAGATGCTGGCGAACCTGCACAAGATGCTGGAGGACCGCGCGAAGCGGAAGCAGGAGTTCCTCGATCAGCTGCCCCAGGACCCGGCCGGGCAGATCGGCCAGTTGCGCGACTACGACTTCATGGACCCGGAGGCGCGCGAGAAGTTCCAGGAACTGCTGGCGATGCTCGAGCAGCAGGTGATGAACTCCTTCTTCCAGGGGATGCAGCAGGGCTTGCAGCAGATGACGCCGCAGGATCTCGACAACATCCGCAACATGGTCCGCGACCTCAACGAGATGCTGGAGCAGCGTGCGCAGGGCCAGGAGCCGAACTTCCAGGACTTCATGGACAAGCATGGCCAGTTCTTCCCCGGCGTGGAGAACCTGGACCAGCTGATGGAGCGGATGCAGCGCCAGCAGTCGGCGATGCAGTCGCTGCTGGACAGCATGTCGCCGGAGCAGCGTCAGCAGCTCCAGGGGATGATGGACCAGCTGTTGCAGGACGACCGGCTGCGCTGGGACCTCGCCCGCCTCTCGCAGAACCTGAACCGGCTGATGCCGATGGAGTCGGAGCAGTACCCCTTCCGGGGGGACGACCCGCTGTCGCTGCAAGAGGCGATGCGGGTGATGCAGAACCTCCAGGGGCTTGACGAGCTGGAGCAGCAGTTGCGCCAGGCGCAGTACGGCAACATCGGGAATATCGACGCCGAGATGGTGCAGGAGTTGATGGGGGACGAGTCGGCCGAGGATGTGCGGCGGCTGCAGAATCTCGTCAAGCTGCTGGAGGATGCGGGCTATGTCGAGAAACGCGGCAAGAAACTGGAAGTGACGCCGCGCGGTATGCGGAAGATCGGGCAGAAGGCGCTGACCGACATCTTCTCGCACTTGAAGAAGGACCGGGTTGGGAACCATGTGACCGACCGGCGCGGGGCGGGGGGCGACCGCACCGACGATACGAAGGAGTACGAGTTCGGCGATCCTTTCCTGCTCGACCTGCGCGGCACGCTGATGAACTCGGTGCGGCGCGAGGGGGTGGGGTCGCCGCTGAAGCTCGCGCCGGAGGATTTTGAGGTCTACCGCACCGAGTTGAACACGCAGACCTCGACGGTGCTGATGGTGGACATGAGCCGCTCGATGCTGCTGCGCGGCTGCTTCTTCGCGGCGAAGAAGGTGGCGCTGGCGCTCGATAGCCTGATCCGGGGGCAGTTCCCGCGCGACACGCTCCACATCATCGGCTTCTCCTACCAGGCGCGGGAACTGAAGCCGGATGCGCTGCCGCAGCTCGTCTGGGACGAGTATGAGTACGGCACCAATATGCAGCACGGCTTCATGCTGGCGCGGCACTTGCTCGGGAAGCAGAAGGCGGCGAACAAGCAGATCATCATGATCACCGACGGCGAGCCGACGGCGCACTGGGAGGGGTCGCGGGTGGCGTTCAACTACCCGCCGACCTACCGGACGATCCAGGAGACGCTGAAGGAGGTCGTGCGCTGCACGAAGGATGACATCGTCATCAACACCTTCATGCTGGAGCGCGGCTACTACCTGGCCGACTTCATCAATCAGGTGACGCAGATCAACCACGGGCGCGCGTTCTTCGCCGAGCCGGAGGCGTTGGGCGAGTATCTGCTGGTGGACTACGTGGACCACAAGAAGAAGACGAAGCGGATCAGGTAGGGGGCGAGCGAGTCGTGAGGTCGTGAGTCGTGAGTCGTGAGTGGCCGGGCGATAGGCGTCAGGCGTCAGTGCTCAGGCGACAGGGGTGTGGGGGGGGGGGGGGGGGGGGCGGGGTGGTGCCCACCGCCCTTTTTGCGTTGCGCGTTGGTGCTTTGGTGTGCTCTTTAGTTGACGATAACTTGGGGCAAAAGTAGGTTTGTTTTTGCTTTTTTTCTTTTTCTCCTTCTCCTTCTCCGGGGGCGGGGCGGGGCGTGGAGAGTGGAGAGAAGAGAGACGAGTGTGGAGAGAAGGGACGGACGCTGCGCTGCGCTTGGCATGACAGGGGGGAGGGGGGCGGCGTGTGGGCGGCGTTGTGGTTGGGACGGGGTTGGCCCCCGCAATTCTCCAGACATGGGGGACTTTGGCGGGTGGCTGAGGCGGGAGTGTGTGGTCACGGCGGTACCTCCAATCGTGGTTGTGGGCAAGGCGCGGCCTGGGGAGCAGGGGTGCTGCTCTCGGGTGGGCGGGTTTGAAAGCCGCCGTTATCTCTACGGACCCATCGAGGAAGGGAAATCATGCCACGTTGGGGGAAATGTGGCGGACTGGCGATTGGGGATGGGGATGGCTTTGGGGGAGGTGGTGGGCGGCGGTGATGGGTCAGGCGGTGCTGGGGTTGCGGCTTTCGCGCCATTGGACGATTGCGGTGGGGAGGAGAGGGACGAGGAGGAGGGCGGCGATGGCGGCGACGAGGAGGGTGGAGGTGGCGGGATCGGTCAGGCGGGGGAGCAGGCCACCGGCGGCGGCACCGACGATCTGGCCGAGGGCGTTGACCCAGAAGAGGAGGCCCATCACGCGACCGAGGCGGTCGGGAGGGGCGCTGCGCTGGACGGTGGTGAGGATCACCACATCGCTGATCGCGGTCAGGAGGCCGTTGATGAAGAGGGCGACGGCGACGACGAGCAGGGAGGTGGTGAGGCCGATCGCGAACATCGTCAGGATGACCCCGGCGGTGACGCCGAGCGCGAGCAGCGGCGCGGCGTAGCGCTTGAAGAGCCAGAGCGCCGGGGCCGCGCCGGCGATCATCCCCAGGCCGACGCAGGTGAGGAGCAGGCCGAGGCGGCTGGTCGGCTGGCCGAGGGGGTTGGCGAGGAGGCTGACGAGGAGGACGTTCAGGCCGATCGCCACGACGGCGCTGATGAAGATGGCGGCGAAGAAGGTTCGCAGGGTGCGGTTGGAACGCACCACGGCCCAGCCTTCGCGCAGATCCTGCGGGATGCTGCCGAACGCGCGCTCGCGCAGTTCCGGCTCGCGAGCGCGCATCAGCGCGATCAGCAGGGCCGAGATGATGAACGTGCCGCCGTTGATCAGGAAGACCGCGTCGACACCGAATTGGGCGACGAGCAGGCCGCCGAGCGCGGGGCCGAAGAAGATCGCCGCTTGCATGGAGATATTGTTCAGCGCGTTCGCCGGGCCGAGCAGTTCGGCCGGCACGAGGGCGGGGAGGATCGCGCCGCGCGCCGGGTTGAAGATTGACGCCAGGGTGTGGAGGAGCACCGTGGACAGGTAGACCCACCAGAGCTGATCGGCGCGGTCCACGAAGATGAGGCTGGCGGCGAGGAGGGCGCGGGCGAGGTCGGTGGCGATCATCAGGCGGCGCTTGGGGAAGCGGTCGGCCAGGACACCGCCGAAGGGGAGCATGAAGGCGCGCGGCAGGAGTTGCGCCAGGGTGGCGATCGCGACGGCCAGCCCCTGCCCCGTCAGCGCGTAGGCGAGGACGAGCAGCGCGACGCGATTCATCCAGTCGCCGAGTTGCGACACCGCCTGCCCGAGAAAGAGCAGCGGAAAGTCGCGCCCGACGAGGAGGCGGTTGTAGGCGCGGACGCGAGCGGCGGTGGTGAGTCTGGTCATCTTCCCCTGCACTTCGCCGTTCGCCGGAGGGGCACATCATAGCAGAAAAACAAAGTCGCCTGATATGCAATCAGGCGACCTTCTCGATCTGTCTCGGTTGCGGTGTGTAGCTTAGCTCCAGCTCATCCCGTTACTCCTCCTCTCCCCATACCTGATGTGTTGATATTGAGGACAAGGGACGGTCCCTTGTAGATCGATTACGACATTGCGGTACTTCATTCCGGAAGTACTAGCCAGTCGTCCTGGGCTACTCGTACTTTACCAGAAGTACGAGTGGGTGTCAATCCGGCCTGTCGTATGGACCGGAGAGCCAGGATAGAAGTACTAGCGCGACGATACGAAGGTGGGTGGTGGCGGGGAGAGGGGAGGGGTGTTGGGGAGGGGCGAAAGGGTGGAGGCCCGGTTGCGGGGGCTGTCCGAGGCGTGCGGAAGCTGTCTGACTGCCGGGAGGACGCCGCGGGGGGGATCGATAGACGGAGCTCTCGCAACAGGTGGAGTAGGGCGAACTCCAAGGAGAGGCCGCGCTCCGCAAGGGGCGCGGCCTTTCCGATTCGCTGCGGTTGTGCGTCGTCTGGTTAGCGCGCGATGAGTTGGCTGACGTGGATGGTGTTCCCGGCGTTGTTCTGGATGGCCTGTGTCGCCCAGTCGGTGCCGGTGGTGATCTGGAGGAAGGTGGTGACGATCTGGGGATCGAACTGGGTGCCGGCGTAGCGCCTGATTTCCTCCAGGGCTTGCTCGTGGGAGCGCCCGGAGCGATAGGGGCGGTCGCTGACCAGGGCGTCGTAGGCGTCGGCCACGGCGAAGATGCGGGCGGCGAGCGGGATATCCTCGCCGCGCAGGCCGCTGGGATAGCCCTCGCCATCCCAGCGCTCGTGGTGGTGCAGCACGAGGGGCGAGGCCGCGTCGAGGAAGGGGATGCGGGAGGTCAGCTGGTAGCCGATCTCGGGGTGGCGCTTCATCTCCTCCCACTCCAGCGGATCGAGCTTGCCGGGCTTGCGGAGGATCGCATCGGGGATGCCGACCTTGCCGATATCGTGCAGGAGCGCGCCGACTTCGATGGCGGCCAGGTCGCGCGCACTGAGGCAGAGTGCCTGGCCGATCGCGAGGGCGTAGGCGACGACCCGCTGCGAGTGGCCCTCGGTTTCGCTGTCGCGCGCATCGAGCATGCCGGAGAAGGCGCTGAGGGTGGCAGAGTAGGAATGCTCGACCGCCGCGACCGAGGCCATGAGGTCGCGATTCAGCCCGGCCAGGCGATCATGTGCTTCGCGCAGCGCGGTGACGTGCTCCTTGGTGCGATCGACGTATTGCTTCGTCACCAGGTGGAGCATGAATGCCGGGATGGCGAAGATGACGATGCCAAGCGGGCCGAAGGCGCGCCCCGCCCAGGCCATGAAGACGGCCAGGAGTCCGAACGCGAGTGTGTAGGGCAGGAACCAGCCCATCCGTTCGCGCCAGATCGTGAGCGGGCTGGCTCCCTCGTGCAGGCTCATCACCGCGACGAGGAGGACGGCGTTGAGCATGTAGCAGAGTGCTCCCAGGATCAAACCGTGCGGGATCAGCATGGCTTGCGATGGCAGCCACGTCGGCCAGATGACTTCCACCTGCGGTGCGGCGAGTGCCAGCACCCCCGAGATGAGGGCGAATTGGCCGATATCGAACGCATACCCCTGCCAGCGGAAGCCCTTCCGCCAGGTCACCAGGGCGACCGTGGCGGCACCGAGCAGGAAGGCGTAGGTTGGCGCGAAGAGGAGGCTGGCGGCGATGAGCGGGACGAATTGGAAGGAGATCGCGCCACGCCCATAGAGCGGGATGCGCGAGTGCCGACCCAGGATGCTGATCAGGAGGAGCGTGAGATAGGCCGACCAACTGGGTGCCGGATTGAACGAGAAGGTGGCGACAAAGAGCGTGGCCATAATCAGCCAGACCAGCGCGATGTAGCCCGGCACGGCCCAGGAAGGGGCGACGAAGCGGCGGAAAGCGATGGGGGCGTTAATCGCGACGTTCGGGTTGGTTGGTGCCTGCGCTTCCTGACCCTGCTCGCGCACGCTGACCGAACCGGACGGTGCGGCGGCATAGCCGTTGGCGGAGAATGCTGGCGGCGCGGTGCGGGTGGCATCGTCGGCGCGGTTGACGAGCGCCCGAATGGAATCGCCGCCGCGCGGGTGGACGGCGAGACCGACGGCGGGGGCGAGGTAGATACTCGCTCCGCCGTCGCCCGGCACACTCTGGATCTGCTCGATCGCGGCCTTGATGCGCTCGATGACGCTGGTTGCCTCGTCCTGGCTGGTCTCCGGCAGGAGCAAGGTGAAGCGGGTATCGTCCAGGCGGCCGAGGAGATCGTAGCCGCGCGAGTGCTGGCGCAGCGTCTCGGCGATGCGGCGCAGGGCGCGGTCGAGGGCCTCCCGGCCGTGGAAGGCCAGGATGTCGTTGGCGTTGTCGATCGCGACGACCGCGACGACGGCGGGTCGGCCAAAGCGCAGCCCGCGCGACAGCTCTTCCTCGCCGCGCGCGGCGAATGCCTGGGCGGTCGGCAGGCCGGTGAGGCGGTCGATCACGTTCGGCCAGCGCCCGCGCTGCCAGTGGAGCAGGGCGGCCATGATCAGCACGGCGGCGGCGGGGGCGACGGGTGCGATCGGCCAGGCGAGGAAGGCGACGCTGCCGAGCGCCGCGCAGCCAACGACCAGGCCAGCGCGACGCAGCGGATGCCAGCTTTGCAGTGTGTTGGCCCAGTAGTCGTGCGCCAATGTCAGTGCCAACCCGGCAGCCGTCAGGGCGACGACGACGGACGCACCGGAAGCGGGCCGCCAGGCGATCAGGGAGAGGATCGCCAGGCCGCCCAGCAGCCAGAGGAGATTCGCTTGTTGCGGTCGCTCGGTCGGCATAGCGCCGGCCTTCCTCTCATCCGCCCGCGCGCATCCCCGCGCGCGAGATGCA
>JAXLWN010000101.1:0-23813 GCA_046328475.1 Chloroflexia bacterium
GTCATCTCGGCTTCGAGGTCGCGATCAGGCTGGCTGGTATAGTCGCGGAGGATGGCGATCAACGGGGACGGATCTTCGAGCCAGCTTGGCTCGCCGATCGCATCGAACGCCGGTCCGCGCTGGCCCCATTCTGCCAGGAAGGCGCGGGCGGAGTTGGATTCGCCGAGCGCGGCGATGATCGCCGCATCGTCGCCGCGCTCGAAGCGCGCCCGAGCTTCGGGCACTTCGCGAGCCCGGCGGCTGAGCGCCCAGAGCGCGCGGTCGGCGGCCAGCGACTTGTTATCGAAGCCTTGCAGCAGCCGGAAGGCTCCGAAACGATCTTCGTCGCCGAAGAGGTCCTGGTAGAGTTCGTCGAAGCGACTCATCGCCAGCAGGAAAGGGAAGCCGATCAAGAAGTGGATCTCGCCCAGCCGCTCGATCCGTTTCACGGTCTGCTCGTAGTGCGCCAGGAGTTGCGCGGGCGTGGCCCCGGGCAGATCGAAGCGCTCCCAGTCGGCCAGATGGCGCTGCACTTCGGGGAGGAGGTCGTTGTCCCAGTAGTCGGCAAGGCGCGCGACGATGGGATCCAGTTGCTCCAGATACTTCTTGGTCATCGCGCCCACGGCCTTGCCCTGGATAGCATTGACCAGGCCGGGTGCAACCTTGCCGACCCGACTCATCACCTTCAGCACCGGTTCGGGCGGCGCGCCGACCGGGTAGATGGCCTGGTAGACGACGCCGTTGATCCGCTGCGACCGCGCCCGGATCGGCATCGCGTAGCGCTCGGCGGCGCGATTGAAGCCGCTGGTGTACATCAGCGCGAAGTTGCTCCCGGTGGCGGCGGTGACGGGCCGGGGCAGATGCAGATGCTGAATTTCCCAGAAGAGGCGCTCGTCGCCCGGCTGTCCCCACGTCACGGGGGGTGCGCTTCCCTGTACCGTCCGATTGCTGGATGCCACGTTCGACTCCACGATGGTGGCCATGGTCCCCTCCTTGTGGCGCTCGTCTTGTGTCGCCCGCGCGACTGCTGTCGATGCCACCAGTCTAGGGAGCGGAGGGCAGTGTCACATCGGCAGGGCTGCCTAATCGCGTTGCTTAAGCAAGCGTGATCAGACCAGACCATGCGTGGCCGCCCAGCGCGTCGCGGCGCTGCGGGACGGTAGGTCGAGCTTCTGATAGATCGTGCGAAGGTGCGCGTTGACGGTGCGCGTGCTGAGGAAGAGATGCGCGGCTACCTGGGCGTCGGTGAGACCTGACGCGACCAGGCGCAAGACTTCGATCTCGCGCGGCGAGAGATCTTCGAGGCCGTTGTCCGGGGTGCGAGCGCCGGGAACCTGGGCGGAGGAGGCGGTGGGGTCAGGCTGGGGTGGTGCGGTCAAGACCAGCGTGCCGGTCGCCGCCAGGGCTTCGTCGGGGCGCTGCGTCCGACCGAGCAGGAAGATGGAGGAGAAGGTCTCTTCGCCGAGGGCGGCGCGGGTCGCGGCGAGGTCGCGCTCGTACCGGCCCCGGTTGAAGATCGGCATGGCGACACCGATTGCGTCGCGCGCGGCAGCCGCCGCACCGAAGAGCCGCGCGGCGGTGCGCGGATCGTCGACCGCTGTGGCCAACCCGGCGAGGCGATCGAGCACGACGGCGACGAACCAGCGGTCGCCGATGAGGTCCATGATCGCCAGGCCGTCGCGATACCAGCGTTCCGCGCGGGCATACTCGCGCGCTTCGAAGGCGGTGTCGCCGAGTCGTTGCAGGATTCGTCCGACGATGCGCCGCTCACCCATTGCGGTGGCGACCGGCAGGGCTTCCAGCAGGAAGGCGCGGGCGGTGGCGAATTCTCCCGCCTCGCAGAGGGTCGTGCCGAGCATGCCGAGGACCGCCGCCGTGCCGCGCCGGTCGCCCAGGCTGCGGCAGATCGCCAGCGATTCTTCGAGCGCTCGCCGCGCCGCCGCGATGTCGCCGACCATCCCTTCGAGGGTCCCGAGGTATTGCAGGTGCTCGACGATCAGCACCCGGTCATCGCACGCGCGGGCGAGGGCGAGGCCCTGTTCGTGGAGGGTGCGCGAACCCGGCGCGTCGCCGGTGTTGCGGGCCACGACCGCCAGGCCCCAGAGCGCGAGCGCCTGACTACGCGCGTCGCCGAGTTCCTGCCCCGCAGCCAGCCCCTGGCCGCAGTGGGTGGCGGCCCGGCCGTAGTCGCCCTGATAAAAGGCGAGCAAGCCGGCGGCGGCCAGAACCTGGGCGCGCAGGACTGCCAATGTGGGATCGGCGCTGCCGGTGAGTGCCAGGATCGCTTCGAGACGATGGAGCCCCTCGCGAAAGTGGCTGCGGATGTACCAGAAGCGCCAGAGTGCCCGGCCAAGGCGCAGTGCGGTGCGCGCGTCGCCCTCGGCAAGCGCGAAGTCGAGCGCCGTGCGCAGATTGTCGTGTTCTCGCTCCAGCCGTTCCAGCAGCGGCAATTGATCCGGTCCCTGGAGGCGTTCGTCTGCCCCTTCCACAAGCGCCAGGAAATGGGTTGCGTGGGCATGCCTGATCGCGCGTTCTTCCCCGCTCGCCGCCAGTTCATCGAGCGCAAATTCGCGGATAAGGGCCAGTGCGGCCAGGCGTGGCTCGCCATCTGCCGTTGCCTCCTGCCGAAGCAGGTGCTTATCCACGAGCGAGGCGAGGAGATCGAGGACAGGTGAGGCCTTTGCCGAGCGCGGGGTAGCACCTATTGTTCCGAGGGCTTCCACCGCCGCCAGGTCGCACCCACCAACGAAGACGGCCAGCCTGCGAAAGAGTGCCTGTTCGTCGGGGTTGAGCAGACCGTAGCTCCAGGCGATGGCGGCGCGCATCGTCTGCTGGCGCGCGGGCAGGGTGGAGGTGTTGTTGGCTAGGAGGGGAAGTGGGCGTTCCAGCCGTGCCAGCAGCGCCGATGGCGACAGGAGCCTGATCCGCGCCGCCGCCAGTTCGATCGCGAGCGGTAAGCCGTCCAGGCGGGCGCAGATCGCGACGATCGCGCGGGCGTCGGCGGGCGTCGGCGCGAAGTCGGGGCGGATCGCGCGGGCACGGGCCAGGAAGAGGGTTGGCGCGGGATGATTCAGCAGATCAGCGGTGTCTGCCGTGTCGAGCACCGGGATGGCGAGTGGCGCGACCGGCAGTTCCTGCTCGCCCGCGAGATGGAAGGCTGCACGACTTGTCGCCAGTATCTTCACGCCGGGGCAGGCAGCGAGCAGCGAGGCGACAGCCGGGGCGGCGGCGAGGATCTGCTCGCAATTATCGAGGAGCAACAGTACCTGTTTGGTCCGTAGAAAGCTGATGAGCACGTCGCCGGGGGAGCGCTGGGCATCGTCGCGCAAATCGAGTGCTTCGGCGATTGCCGTGGGCACGCGCTCGGGGTCGCCGACCGTGGCGAGCGGCACGAAGACCACGCCATCGGCGAAGAGCGGATCGGTGGAAATTGCCGCCGCGACGCGCAACGCGAGGCTGGTCTTCCCGACGCCCCCGGGGCCGACGAGTGTCAGCAGGGCGATCTCTGGCTGCCGCAGGAATGCGCACGCAGCCGAGATCGCCGCGTCGCGCCCGATCAGCGGCGCGAGTCGCCGTGGGATTCTCCCCTGCGCGGGACCTACCGGTGTTGCTTCGGCCATCCTTCCATCCCTGGCATGCTTGCTGAACCCAGACATTATACCGGGCGTGATTACGGAGTGATCGGCATGACGGTACAATACGGTGCCCAAGGTGTGCGGAAGCAAAGGGGCGCGGAGATCAGGGTAGTTGCGTGACCCGAGACAACGATTCAGGGGTTCGCCGCGTTGTCGGACAATGAGAGCCAGCATGGGTGATTTTGCGGCGAATGCGCGCAATTGAGTGGTGCGAGAGGAGTTGGGAGTGAATACGGATCTGACGGGGAAGGTGGCGCTGATTACCGGCGGTGGGTCGGGGATTGGCGAGGCGTCCTGCATTGCGCTGGCGGAGGCGGGTGCGGCGGTGGCGGTGGTCGATTATCGCGTCGAGGCGGCGCGGGTGGTCGCGGAGGGGATCACGGCGAAGGGGGGCAAGGCGGTCGCGATCGAGGCCGATGTGCGGGACGAGGAGATGATGCACGCGGCGGTGTCGCGGACGGTCGATACACTCGGGGGATTGAACATTGTCTTCGCGAACGCGGGGATCAATGGGATGCAGACGCCGATCGACGAGATGACGATGGAGGAGTGGCGGGCGACGCTCGACACGAATCTGACGGGGACGTTCCTGACGGTGAAGCACAGCATTCCGCATTTGCGCGCGGCGGGGGGCGGGTCGATCATTATTACGGCGTCGGTGAATGGCAATAAGCTCTTCTCGCTGCCCGGCTATTCGGCGTATTCGTCGGCGAAGGCGGCGCAGGCGGCGTATGCCAAGATGGCGGCGATCGAGCTGGCGCGGTGGAATATTCGCGTGAATGCGATTTTGCCGGGGGCGATCAAGACGAATATCGGGGAGCGGACGTACAAGCGGAATCTGGAGGCGGTGACCTACGACATGAAGATGCCGGAGCACTTTCCGCCGCTCGGGGCGCGGTCGGCGGAGGCGAGCGAGGTGGCGGATCTGGTGCTGTACCTGGCGTCGGATGCGAGCCGGTATATGACGGGGGCGGAGTTGCTGATCGATGCGGGGTATACGTTGTTGCGGGGATGAGACGATAGTAACGAGTAACGAGTAACGAGTAACGAGTGATGAGTGACGGGGATTCCTCCTTCATTAGTGGAGGGTGAAGTTCAAGGCTATCGTCGGGTGGGCGGTGGGTGTATACTCCGCGCGCCGCTGGCGTGGCGCTGGGCACTTTCCTCGTCACGCAGCACTCGTTACTCGTTACTTCTCTCGTGAGGCGGAGGCAGCGTGAAGATTACTGATCTGAAGTGCGCGATCATCGGTGGGAGTCCGGTTGTGCGGATTCTGACCGATGAGGGGATCGAGGGGTTCGGGCAGGCGGAGCTCTATAAGCCGTACCTGAAGGCCCATATTTTGCAGCTGAAGGATGCGATTCTTGGGTATGACCCGACCGATGTGGAGCGGGTGATGCTGAAGATCCGGCAGCGCGGGGCGTTCAAGCCGTGGGGCAGCGCGGTGAGCACGATCGAGATGGCGCTGTGGGATATCGCCGGGAAGGCGGCCGGGGTGCCGGTCTACAAGCTGCTCGGCGGCAAGGTGCGCGATAAGGTGCGCATCTACAACGGCGCGGTGCGGGAGCCGATGACCACCAATACGCCAGAGGCGTACGCTGAGAATACGCAGAAGATGAAGGAGGCGAAGGAGGGCTTCACGATTGTGAAGCAGGGGATCGCTTTCCATAGCCAGATGCCGAACACGGTGTCGAACTTCTTCTATGGCGATCCGGAGTCGAAGCGCTCGCACGGGCAGCTGGTGCGCGGGATGCTGACCGAGCAGGGGTTGAAGCACATCGTCGCCTGCGTGGAGGCGATGAAGGGGGTGCTGGGGGATGAGATCGGGCTGGCGCTCGACTGCGGTCCCGGCTTCTCGGTACCCGATGCGAAGCGGCTGGCGAAGGCGATGGAGCCGCTGAATGTGATGTGGCTGGAGGATATGATCACTGGCGACTACATTCCGTATGCCGGGGCGAACCTCTACCGCGACGTGACGACTTCTACGACGACGCCGATCCACACGGGTGAGCAGATTTATCTGCGGCACAATTTCCGGGAGTTGATCGAGACGCGGGCGGTCAACATCGTCGGGCCGGACCCGGCGGATGTGGGCGGGTTGGCGGAACTGAAGTGGATCGCCGAGTATGCCGATATGCACGGCATTCTGATGGCACCGCACGGCACGGGCGATGGGCTGATCGGGCTGGCGGCGCTGGTGCAGGTGTCGGCGACGCTGCCGCACAACTACATCGCGTTCGAATATCCGGTGGGCAAGCCGGAGTGGTGGTACGACATCATCGAGGGGTTGCCGGATCCGATCGCGAAGGATGGGTTCATCGAGGTGTGGGACCGGCCGGGGCTGGGGGTCGGGTTCAAGGTGAATGAGGCTCGGAAGTATCTGGAGGCGGAGGATAGGGAGTTCTTCGACTAGAGCAAGCGGCGAACCGGTTGCTCTGTGAGAGATGCCCCGAGGTCTGAAGACCAGGGCTGAAGGCTCCCGTTGGTCGCCGCAAAGCCCGCCTGCGCGGGCTCGATAGGAAACTCTCCTGCGGGCCACTCCAGGGGCCAGGGCGGGGGGCAAAATTCAAGGTTCCAGGTTGGAGGGCTGCGAGATGTAGCCCTCCAACCTTTGTCTTCGCCATGAGAGCATCGCAAGTAGCGAGGAGGGGAATTTGGGCAAAATAGTGCCCCCGAACCGCCGCCAACAGTTCGGGGGCTGAGGAGGGAGGATGGAGTTGACCCGCCGACAACATAGTAGCATGTGTGTACGTACACTGTCAAGAGGCGGATGAAAAGTCGTGAGTCGTGAGTCGTGAGTCGTGAGTCGTGAGTCGTGAGATTATGCGACTCACGGTGGCAATGTCGAACTGATACATGGCTGGGGATGACTGGGGATGACTGGGAAGGTCATGGCGTTTGCCGGTTGCGCGTGGTTCTGGTATTGTGCGGGGCACGCTGGCGGGGATGACCCGCGTGGCATCCGATGTTCCGCACCGGGGTGACAGGTGAAGTTGTCGAGTCGCAGCGAATATGGCATTCGTGCGCTGCTTGAATTGGCGCAGCGGCGCGGCCAGGGGCCGATCCAGAGCCGCGAGATCGCTGAGCGGCAGGCGATTCCGGATGCCTATCTGAATCAATTGCTGCTGATTCTCCGCAAGGCGGGGATTGTGCAGAGTGTGCGCGGCCCGGCGGGGGGGCATCTGCTGGCGCGCGAGCCCGACCGGGTGACGATGGCCGAGGTGATCGGCGCGCTGGAAGGGTTGCCCCACTTCGAGCAGAGCACCAACGACGAGAGTGCCTCGGACACCTGGGCGGTGCGTTGGGTGTGCGGCGAGATCGACGAGGCGATGGCGCGCGTGCTGCGCGAGATCACGCTCGAAACGCTGCTCACGCGCAAGCAGGCGCGCGAGAATATCCTCACCTATCAGATTTAGTTGCAGCAAACAGCGCGGTCGGGTCGTCGGGGGCGGAATATCTGCGCCGCCGCGTTGTTGACTATGTTGATTGACAATGCCGAGGACGATCGCGGAAAATCCGTATGGTTCGCGCCTGATACGGAGTATGGAGGAGAGTGTGATGAGCATCCCGAAGAGCCCTGACGAGTTGGTCCGCCGCACCCGCCCGAAGATCGCCAATGATGCCACCGAGTTGATCGGCAATACGCCGCTGCTCCGTCTCAACCGGGTTACGGATGGCGCGGGGGCGACGGTGTTGGCGAAGCTTGAGTCCTTTTCGCCCGGCTACAGCGTCAAGGACCGGATCGGGGTGGCGATGATCCTCGACGCCGAAGAGCGCGGCGAGATCTCCCCCGACAAGACGACGATTGTCGAGCCGACCAGCGGCAACACCGGCATCGCCCTGGCCTGGGTGGCGGCGTCGCGCGGCTACAAGATGATCCTGACGATGCCCGAATCGATGAGCATCGAGCGTCGGATGTTGCTGAAGGGGTACGGCGCGCAACTCGTGCTCACGCCGCCGTCCGAGGGGATGAACGGGGCGGTGCGACGCGCGGAGCAAATCGCGGCCGAGACGCCCGATTCCTGGATCCCGCAGCAGTTCGAGAATCCCTCCAATCCCGAGATCCACCGCAAGACGACGGCGGTGGAGATCTGGCAGGATACCGACGGGCAGGTTGATATTCTGGTCGGCGGTATCGGCACGGGCGGGACGATCACCGGGGCGGGCGAGGTGCTGAAGTCGCTGAAGCCGGGCGTGCAGGTGATCGCGGTCGAGCCGGCCGAGTCGCCGTTGCTGACCGATGGCAAGTTCGGGCCGCACCGCATCCAGGGCCTCGGCGCGAACTTCGTGCCGGGCGTCCTCAACCGCGAGATCTATGACGAGGTCTTCCACGTCTCGGCCGATGAGGCGATTGCGATGTCGCGGCGGATGATGCGCGAGGAGGGGCTGCTGAAGGGAATCAGCTGCGGCGCGGCGGTCCACGCGGCGGTTCAGGTCGCGAAGCGCCCGGAGAATGCGGGCAAGATGATCGTGGTGATCACGCCGGATACGGGCGAGCGGTATCTGAGCACGGCGCTCTTCGCGGATTTGCGCGAGGAGTAGGATCGGGCGAGACGAGGTTTATTCGAGCGGGCGGAGGAATTCCTCCGCCCGCTTTTTTCGTTGGGACGGAGAAGTCTGTGGTGCACGAAGAGGCCCAAGGGCTGAAGCCCTGGGCTGAGGGCGCTCACGCGCCGCGAAGGCCGCCTACGCGGCCTGAGGGTGTCCGGTATACTCAGTTGGCAGTTGGCAGTCAGCGTGCGCAGGAGGGAGACCATGGATACGCGGCGCAGTGTGGGGATTCTGATCTTTGATGGGGTGGAGGTGCTCGATTTTTGCGGGCCGTTTGAGGTGTTCTCGGTGGCGCGACGGGCGGGGGGGACCGGGGGTGACGAGGACAAGCTCTTCGATGTGCGGATCGTGGCGGAGGAGCGGCGGCTGATTGAATGCACGGGGGGGTTGCTGGTGCAGCCGCACCTGGCGCTGCTGGACGGGGATGGCGATAGGCGGTTCGATATTCTGGTGGTGCCGGGCGGCCGGGGGACGCGGCGGGAGCGGCTGAATGAGCGATTGCTCGATTGGATCGCGGCGCAGGATGCCGAGGGGGAGCTGACGACGAGCGTTTGCACCGGGGCGTTCTTGCTGGCCGAGCGGGGGTTGCTCGACGGCAAGCGGGCGACGACGCACTGGGCGTCGGTGGACTGGATGACGAACCAGTACCCGCAGGTGCAGATGCTGTCCGATGCGCGGGTGGTGGACGAGGGGCACATCGTGACGTCGGCGGGCGTGTCGGCAGGGATCGACATGGCGCTCCATGTGATCGGGCGGCTGCACGGCGAGGAGACGGCCGCGCGGACGGCGCGGCACATGGAGTACGACTACTGGAGCGCGAACGTCGGGGTGTGAGGTAGGGCTAGCGCCGCAGGCGCACGAGGGCGTGCTGCATGGCGGTCCAGTCCTCGGGGGCGTGTCGGGAGAAGGCGTAGCGGCCCTTGCCGGCGCGCTTGGCGTCGTACATTGCAGCGTCGGCGGCGCGGACGAGATCCTCGGGCCTGGTGTCGACGGTGCTGAGGGCGACACCGACGCTGGTGGAGAGGGCCAGCACCTCGCCGCCGACCACGATCGGGGTCTCCAGTTCGGCGATCGCCGCCAGGGCCACCCGTCGCGCACCCTCCTGGTCCATGGGGCCGTCGAGGACGATGGTGAACTCGTCGCCGCCCATCCTGGCGACGGTGTCGCTCTCGCGCACGCAGCGCTGGAGGCGGGTGGCGGCGGTGCTGAGGAGGGCGTCGCCCACCTCGTGCCCGAAGCGATCGTTGACCCCTTTGAAACCGTCGAGGTCGAGGAAGAGCAGGCCGACGGTCTCGCCGCGACGATTCGACCGCGCCAGCGCCTCGCCCAGCCGTTCCCAGAAGAGGGTGCGGTTGGGCAGGCCGGTCAGGGCGTCGTAGGACGCCTGCCATTGCAGCCGCTCTTGCAGCAGGATCTCGTCGGTCACGTCGCTGATGGCGGCGATGGTGCCGTCTTGCTCGTCGTCGTCGTAGCGGGGCACGTCGGTGATGCGCGCGTGGATGGGGTAGCCGCCGCTGTGGCAGAGGCGCACCTCGTAGGTCGCCTGCCGTCCCTGGAGGCGCTCCTCGCGGGCGCGCCGCACGATCGGGTGATCGTCGGGTTCGGCCAGATCGGTCAGGGTGCGCCCGATCAGACTCTCGGTGGTGCGCCCGAGCATGCGCGCGAAGGCGGGATTGACGTAGAGGTAGCGATCCTGGCGATCGGCCACGGTGACGCCCTGGCCGATCGTCTCCATCACCTGGCGCGCGAAGTCGCGCTCGCGGCGCAGGGCAGCTTCCATGCGCTTGCGCGGGGCGATGGCGCTGAAGGTGACGACTGCGCCGATGATCCGGCCGTTGGCGTGCAGCGGGGCGGCGGTGTAGCCGACGGGCAGGAAGGAGCCGTCGCGGCAGGTGAAGACGTCGTCGTCATTCTCGACAATCGCGCCGGAGAGGAGGACGGGCCACAAGGCCCAGCCAGTCGAGGGGACGCTGCCGCCGTCCGGTCGCCGGGCGTGGATGGCTTCGTGCATGGGTCGTCCGACCAGCTCCGATTCGAGCCAGCCGAGCCAGCCTTGCGCGGCGGGATTGACGAGTGTGATCCGGCCGTGCTGATCGACGGCACAGACGCCGCCGCGAAAGCTGGTAAGAATCGCCGCCGCCAGCGCCACCGATTCGGGCTGGCGCGCGGGTCGTTGGAGTGGTTGCGTCATGCGGCCGACATCCTCTGCGGCTGGGCGGCCCCGAATTATTCGCACAACCGCCGCGTCGCGACTGTGCGCCGCGATGGTGGCGGGGCGACCAAGCGTCACGTCGTTATTACCGCTTCTAGCATACTCAACCATTTGTCCCGTTCACAATTCCATAGATGTACCAGGACCGGCAGGGTAGGTGCTCCCGGCGACGATAGTACCAACGCACCGATCATGACCGGCGATGTCGGGACGATCGGCTCTGGTAATTGGCGCGAGGTCCTCCTACGCTGCGCGGGCACAGGCGCACACGTAGGACTTGAGAGGGGGGCGAGCGCGGCCAAATAGCCGCCAAGCGTACGGGAAATCATGCGGGGACGAGCCGACGGATCACCGGGCGGTGTTGGCGCGGCTGGTGTTGCGGTAGGGGAGAGATGCGCGGTGGCGCGTGGCCCGAGGGTTGGGGGTCGTGCCCCAAGGTCTCAAGACCTGGGCTGGAGGCTCGCTACGCTCGCCGCGAAGCCCGCCTGCGCGGGCTGAGTGCGCGACTTTACGGCGGCGCAGTCTGGGGATCCGGCTGCGGCGTGAGGAGATCGCCCGCATGGAGGTATTACCACGACCCCCGACGCTGTACATCCTGTGCGGTCTGCCATTCTCGGGGAAGTCGTCGCTGGGGGAGGCGATCGCGGCGCATACCGGGAGCGTGGTGGTCAGCTTCGATGCGCTCTACGATGCGCATGGCGAGGAGTTGGGGCGGAGGCTGGACACGCTGGCGGTGTGGCGGGCGATCAGGGAGCTGGCCGGGGAGCGCATCGGGGCGCTGCTGGGGCGCGGTGTCTCGGTGGTGTATGACAACACCAATTTCCGCGTTGCGCACCGCGAGGCGATCAGGGCGGTGGCGGAGGGGGTGGGGGCGCGGGCGGTGCTGATCCACGTCGATACGCCGCTGGAGGTTATTGCGGCGCGGCGGGCGGCGAATGCGCGGACGCGGGAGCGTGGAGATATTTCCGACGCGGCGCTGGCTTATGTGCGAGGGGTGTGGCAGAGGCCGGGTGAGAGCGAGGGGGCGCTGGTGTATCGCCCGGAGATGGAGCTGGCGGGCTGGCTCGGTCGGCTTGTCGGGGACACTCGCGATGAGAGTCCGGGGCTGATCGCCTGACGCGGACACGCGGCGCTTGACAGGCTGTCACGTTGGCGGCTATAGTCCCTGGCGTACGTTCGATGCCGCCCGGAATGTTCAAGGTGCGGAGTGGGGGGACAGACGCAGCGCCGTCCGGCGCAGCGTGCGCGGAGCGTGCGCCCGGAGATGCACCAACGAGGTCACGGCACGCCGGCACGGCGGGGCCGCGATTTGCCGTTGCCGCTGCTGATCGTGCTGGCGATTGGCGCGGTGCTGGGTGAGCGACTGGCGGCCAGTCGCCAGAAGGGGCTGCTGATCGGGCTGTCGCTGCTGGTGTGCGTTGCAGTCGCGGGGTTTGGGACGCGCCTCGCGGGGCGGTCGGGAACGGTGCAGCAGACGCCGGAGCCGTCCGCTGTGGCGGCGGCGGTGGCGAGCGTGAGCCCGACTGCCCAGCCAATGCCCACTGAAACTCCGTTGCGGCCGACGGCGACGCGGCCGACCGCAGCTGTGACCGCCGTGACGCCGACGGCGAGCACCGAGGCGGTGCCCTCCTTGCCGCCTGCGACGGGGGGAGAGCTGCGCCCGGTCGTGGCGGCGATTGACACGCCGACGGCGACCCCGCCACCGGCGACCTACACGCCGCGCGGCACGACGGTCATCCCGATCCTGATGTACCACTATGTGCGGACGGTGACCGATCCGAGCGATACGGTCGGCATCAATTTGTCGGTGACGCCGGAGAAGTTCGCCGCGCAGATGCAGTATCTGGCGGACAATGGGTACACGACGCTGACGATGGCGGAGGTCTATGCGATTCTGGCGGGGGCGCAGCCGCTGCCGCCGAAGCCGGTGGCGCTGACGTTTGACGATGGGTATCGCGATTTCTATACGGCGGCGTGGCCGGTGCTGAAGAAGCACAATTTTAAGGCGACGAGCTATATCATCACCAGCGTGATCGGGTGGGAGCAATACATGACCTGGGCGATGCTCCAGGAGTTGGATGCGACGGGGCAGGTCGAGATCGGCTCGCACACGCGCACCCACCCGGATCTGCGCGGGATGACCAAGGAGAAGCGCTGGGATGAGATCATCGGGAGCAAGGCGATCCTCGAAGAGGGGCTGGGGCACCCGGTGGTCTCGTTCTGCTACCCGGCGGGGTATTACAACGCGGATGCGCTCGCCGATGTGAAGCGCGCGGGCTACCAGACGGCGGTCACGACGGCGTATGGCATCAAGCAGAATGTGCAGGGCGCGTTCGAGATGCCGCGCGTGCGGGTGAATGGTCCCGATTCGCTGAGCGTGTGGGCGGGGAAGCTGCCGTAGGCGTTCGGCGGCGGCGATGGTTGCGCGACCTGGGGACGCGGGGGATTCCGCGCGGGCCGCGACCGGGCGCTGGGGCTGGGGACGCCGGGCAAGTTGACGATAATTAGGTTTGTTCGGCGGTTTTTAACTTTCTTTCTTTCTTCCCGAGGCAACCCGGATGTGGGCGAAGCGACGTGTGGTCCAGGGCGTGAAGCCCTGACGAAAGAGCGCGTCCGCGTGGCGCGGGAAGGTATGTGGAGTGTAGGCGTGAGAGTGTGGGGGGGTCCATAGTGAATCGAGTGCTGTATACGGGAGGGGTGAAGCATGCCAAAGTGGAGGAGAAAGTGTGCATGTGTGGCGAATGGATGGGGACCCGGGCCTGAAGGGAGAGGGGGGCGAGGCTGATGAGGCGAGGGTAGGAACTGGGGAAGCAGCGAGAGTCCCTCGGGGCGAGGGCTATGGGGGAGGTGGAGGTGCGGGCTGTGGGCGAGGGCAGGCGGCGATGGCCGGGGGTGTTGCGGGGGTCGGCGCGGTAGAAGCGCTCGAAGTTCGTCGAACGGGTGGGGCGGGTGGCGGTGGGGCAGATGCCGGTGATACCGTGCCGTGGCCGCTGGTGTAGATAGATGAGGTTGGTGGGAGTTGGGTGAGGGATCGCCGGTGACGGGGATAGCGGGGAGGTCGGAGACAAAGTGCCGTGTTGATGGAGGGGCGGCGGCGAGGGCGAGGTCGCCGAGGTCGAGCGATTCGCGGCCGAGGGGGCGGCGTCGGGGGCGAGGAGGGGAGGTCACGAGGCGGGTCATGCGCGCGTTCTCGGCTGGAGAGCGCGGTATTCGTCGGGGGGGGCGGGCGTGGGTGGTTTCCAGGTCGACGATGCTGAGGGGGTGCGGAGTTTGGCGTCGGCGGTGAACTGGCGCTGGCGGGCGAAGGGGCTTCCAGGCGGTCGAGCATGGGTCGAAGGTGGCGGCGAGGGAGTTCGTCGCGCCGGGGGAGGTTGAGGTGAGGTCGGGATCGGCGGCGGGTCGATCGGCGCAGGCGGGCGCGGGTGGCGAGCCGATGGCGGCGAGGAGCAGGGTGGGGAGTCGCGCGAGGCGTAGTTGGGCAAGTTGCTCTTGGCGTCGCCGTTCATGGGCGATAGGCGTTTCGCCTGCGGGACTACGAGCGCCTGAAAGTTGCCTGGGGCAACTGGGGAGGTTGGGAGGGCACGCGGCCATCTCGGTCGAGGAGGATCCATTGGCGGTGCGGGGGACGTCTCTTTGATGGTGAAATGTCTGGAGTCAGGGGCGAGGAAGAGCAGGCCGGATTGCAGGGTTGCTGAGCGAAGTTGGTCTTGCACGTGGACTCGATGTGGCCCTGAAGATGAAGAGCACCGGATCGACCAGGACGCGAATGCTCGCGAGGAGGGCGCGAGGGGGTGAGCGCTCATGGCCGGGCAGCCGACCCGCGCACAGTTTCGAAGCTGGGGTCGTCGATGGCGCACGTCATCGACGGGGCGAAGTCGCCAGATGCGTTGCGCGTGACGATGCGGTTGGGCGAGCAGCGAATTCGCGGGCGGTGAGGTCGATGGGCCCGCTCGACGAGGTGGCTGGCGGATGGTCGTCGCCGACGGTGAGCAGGCTTGGTCGCGGCGACGGAGGGTCGGGACGGAATTGACGAGGTAGTCTGTCGAGCGCACCGTCTTCGACGGCGTCGCGGGCGGTGAGCATGATGATGGGGGTGTTGACGGCGGCGGAGGGCGCGGCTCGAGGCCGTCGGAGGCAACGTCGAGAATGATGGCGTCGTGGGCGGCTTCGGCGTAGCGCCGTCGTAGGGGCCTCGACGTCCTTCGTCGAGCAGGCAGCGGGTGAGGGCGGAGTTGGCGGTTGTCTTCGATCAGCCGGGGGGTTAAAGGGAGATGACGGGTGGCCGTTTCCAGGGAGGGGTTACGGGACGCGGGGCGCAGAGCCAGGGACGAAGTCGCCGGGCGAGGCCACCGCTGGGTGGGTGTTCATGTGGCTGGGGGGGGCGGGTCGAGACCCACTGTGGTTGGCTATGTAAGGAGGTCGATGTCCAGCGAAAGGTGTGGGGTGTTGGGAGGCGCGGGTGGCGCTGACGCTGGTGACGGCGGCCGGGATGGGCGGGGGGCGTTCGGTTCGCGCGGTTCTCGGCGCGGTTGAGAGGCGACGATCAATGGGTCGGAATGACACGGCGGATGAGTACGTGCACAAGGCAGTGATGGGCGGATAGGCGGCGGTGGCAGGAGTGGGAAACGGGAGAGTCAGCCAGCGAATTGATGCGGCGCTTGATGCGGCCTGGGATCACGAGCTCGGGATCGAGCAGTTGAAGGTGGCGAGAAGGGATCGCGCGGGGGGTTGGACGAATTGCGCGGCCGGCGGGCGGGCGGGCGGATCGGCCGCGCTACGCGGATATTCGGGTGGTAGGGGATCGTCGTCGGGACGTTGACCCGCGCCTGCAAAGGGGTGCAGGGTTGAGTGCTTCACAACGCGGGCGTTGTGAACCCTACGATGGGGGGATAGCGATGTGGTGCTGGCGCGGGCGGGTGACGGGTGCGAAGGTGATGATGGGGCAATCGCCCCCGCATCTGTTTGTGGGATGTGGTCAGGTGGGGATGAGGTAGGTGAGTTGGTAGGGGGCGAGGGGGAGGTCGGTGGTGAGGTCGTGGGGGGTATCGGTGATGAGGTCGCGGAAGGTGTAGGCGAGGCCGTAGAGGCGGATGAGGTTGGCGGCGATGGTCTGGGGTTGTTCGGTGAAATTGGCGAGGAGGATGAGGCGGTCTTCGCCGTGGCGGCGGACGAAGCCGAAGACGTGGTCGTTGCCGGTGTCGAAGATGTCGGTGGTGGTGCCGGAGAAGGCGGGGTGGGACTGGCGGAGGGCGATCAGGTGGCGGAGGGCGCGGTAGAGGTGGCCGCTGCGGGTGGTGTCGTCGGCAAGGTCATCGGCGCGATCCCAGTCGAAGCGGGGGCGGTGGACCCAGCGGCTGTCGTCGGCGTGGGCAGGGTCGCGGCGGTAGTCGTAGTCGTTGAGCTGGCCGAGTTCGTCGCCGAGGTAGAGGAGGGGGATGCCGCCGGTGGCGAGGGCGACGCCGTGGATGAGGGCGATGCGGCGGTGGGCCAGTTCGATGGCGGCGGCGTCGCCCGCGCGCAGGGCGGCTTCCAGGCCGGCGAGGGAGGCGGTGGTGCCGGAGATGCGGGCGTCGCCGGTGCGGGGGTTTTCGCCGAAGGGGACGCCGCGCGCGAAGGAGCCGGGGAAGCGGCCGGTGTAGAAGGCGTTCAGGAAGCGGCGGTGGTCGTAGCCGTTGATGCCGAGTCGCCCGGCGTCGGCGTCGTCGAAGGTCCAGCCGATGTCGTCGTGGGAGCGGACGTAGTTGACCCAGGCGCAGCGGGGGTCGATGCGGAGGCGGTGGCGGAGGGAGTCGCGCAGGAGGCGGACGTCGCGCGTGGCGAGGGTGTTCCAGAGGAGGGCCATCTCCAATGGGTTGTAGGAGGTCTGGCACTCGTCGGGGCTGATGAACTCGGCGACGTCGTCGGGGTGGACGATGGCCTCGGATTTGAAGAGGAGGGCGGGGGCGGCGATGCGGGCGAGGGCGTTGAAGGCCCGGACGATCAGGTGGGATTCGGGCAGGTTCTCGCAACTGGTGCCCAATTGCTTCCAGATGAAGACGACGGCGTCGAGGCGGAGGATTTCGGCACCCTGGTTGGCGAGGAAGAGCATCTCGGCGGCCATGTGCTCGAAGACGGCGGGATTGGCGTAGTTGAGGTCCCACTGGAAGGAGTTGAAGGTGGTCCAGACCCAGCGGTTGAGGTCGGGTCGCCAGGTGAAGCTGCCGGGGCGCTGGTCGGGGAAGATTTCGCGCAGGTGGCGCTCGTAGGCGTCGGGGAGCTGGCGGTCGGGGAAGAGGAGGTAGAAGTCCTGGTAGTCGGGGTCGCCCGCCTGCGCCCGGAGCGCCCAGTCGTGCTCGTCGGAGGTGTGGTTGAAGACGAAATCGAGGACGAGGCTGATGCCCTGTGCGCGCAGTTCGGCGGCGAGGTCGGCGAGTTCGGCCATGGTGCCGAGGGCGGGTTCGACCTCGCGGTAGCTGCTGACGGCGTAGCCGCCGTCGTTGTTGCCAGCGGGGGCGCGGAAGAGGGGCATCAGGTGGAGGTAGGTGAGGCCGAGTTCCCGGAGGTAGGGGAGGCGGGCGCGGAGCCCGGCGAGGTCGCCCGCGAAGCGATCGACGTAGCAGACGCCGCCGACCATGCGCCCGGACTGGAACCAGGTGGGGTCGGCCTCGCGCGCGGCGTCGAGCGCCTTGAGCGCGGCCGGGCGGTCGAGCCAGGAGCGCGCCGCCATCGCGAGGATGCTTTCCAGGTGGTAGAAGAAGTCGTAGTGGTTGCCGTAGAGGTGGAGGAGGGCGGCGAAGAGGCGGTCGAAGTGCGTTTGCAGGCGGGCGGTGAAGGTGGTCCATTCGTCGGGGGTGCATTCGGGGGCGAAGCGGGCTGCGAGGCGGGGGAGCAGGCGCGCGAGGGAGAGGGCGGCGCGGCGGTCCATGCGGCACCTCGGGGGGATCTTAGAAAGTTTGAGGGTTCGAAAGTTCGAAGGTTGGCCGGGGGCTACCCGCGAGAACCTTCAAACCTTCGAACCCTCAAACCTTCAAACCGCCTTTCTTAGCCCTTGACGGCGCCGGCGGTGAGGCCGGCGAGGATCTTGCGCTGGAAGATGAGGACGAGGACGACGATGGGGACGGTGACGATGACGGTGGCGGCCATGATCGAGCCCCAGGGGACCTCGAAGCCGCTGCCGGTGGTGCCGGCGAAGGTGGCGATCGCGGGCGGGACGGTGCGATGGTCGGGGGTCTGGGTGAAGGAGACGGCGAAGAGGAATTCGTTCCAGGCCCCGATGAAAGCGAGCAACCCCGTGGTCACCAGGCCGGGGCCGGCGAGCGGGAGGAGGACCTTGTAGAAGGTCTGGAACGGGGTCGCGCCGTCGACGTAGGCGGCCTCCTCCAGCGCACCCGGCATCTGGCGGAAGAAGCTCGTCAGCACCCAGACGGTGAAGGGGAGGGTGAAGACGAGGTAGGTGATGACCAGGGAGCCGAGGCGATTGTAGAGCTTGAACTGGTTAATCATGTTGAAGAGGGAGCCGAGGATGGCGATCTGCGGGAACATGGTCATCGAGAGGACGAGGTAGAGGACGGGGGTGCGCCCCTTGAACTTGAAGCGCCCCAGGGCATAGGCGGCGAACGCACCGACGACCAGGGCGAGCATGGTGACGGAGAGCGAGACGATCGCGGAGTTGATCAGGGCGCGCTGGAAATCGCGGCTCTGGAAGACGCTGCGGAAATTGTCCAGGGTGGGGCTCGTGGGGATGTACTTGACCGGGGTGGAAGTCAGCCCGGAAGTCGGCATCAGCGACGAGCGGACGGCCCAGTAGAAGGGCACGAGGGTGTAGAGCAGGATGATGGCGACGAGGACGTAGAAGATCAGGCGCGGGATGAGCTTCGCGGCGGTCCATTGGTTGGTGCCCCCCTGGGCGCGCATCGTGGTGGCAGTGGTCGCCATCTTAATTCTCCTCCACCTTCAGGAAGGTGACGTAGGCGATCACGAAGACGCCGATGATCAGGAAGATGGCGACGCTGATCGCCGAGCCGTAGCCGAGGTCGGAGAAGGCGACGAGGTTGTTCTGGGCGTAGATCGACATCGTCTGGGTGTCCGGGCGAGCGCCGAACATCACGAAGATGACGTCGAAGACGCGCAGGGCGTCGAGGGTGCGGAAGATCAGCGTGACGAGGATGGCCGGGCGGAGGAGCGGGAGGGTGATGCGCAGGAATTGCTGGAGGCCATTCGCGCCGTCGATGCGCGCCGCCTCGTAGACATCCTCGGGGATGACCTGGAGACCGGCGAGGAGGAGGAGCGCCACGAAGGGGGTTGTTTTCCAGATATCGACGGCGGCGACCGCCCAGAGGGAGGTGGAGGGGTCGGCGATGAAGGCGACCGGCTCGGCGAGGACGTGGACGCGGCGGACGAGGAAGTCGTTGATCGGGCCGTAGATGTCGTTGTACATCCATTTCCACATCTGCGCCGAGACGACGGTGGGGATGGCCCAGGGGACCAGCATGGCGGTGCGCATCAGGCCGCGCCCCTTGAAGTTGGAGTTGATGACGAGGGCGATGCCGAGGCCGAGGAGGAACTCGAAGAGGACGGTGACGAACGAGAACTTGATGGTGGTCCAGATCGAGGTGCGGAACGCGGTATCCTGCTGGAGGAGGTACCGATAGTTGTCGAGGCCGACGAACTTCGGCGCGACGCCGCTGGCGAGCCGGGCGTCGGTGAAGCTCTGGTAGATCGTCTGCACCAGGGGGAAGAGGGCGACGAAGGCGATGAGGAGCAGCGTCGGAGTCAGGAGTAGCCAGGCCAGCCGGGTCTTGTCCCCTTCGAAGCTCCTCGCGCTGTTGCGTCGCCGTATGTCCGCGACTTGCTGGCCGGTGCTGACCGCCGGCTGGACTGGTTGGCTCATGACCCGCCTCCTGGGATCGGCGCGGGGGGCAGAGCCCCCGCGCCGACCAGATCGACGATTCCCCGTCGAGCAAGTGGCCGAGTGCTACCGAATCAGGCGCTGGAGCTGCCCCTGGGCGTTCTGCAGTTGCCCCTGGGCATCCTGCCCGTTGAGGATGGCGTTGAACGCCTGGAACATGATCGTCGAGCCCTGGTTGTAGTTCTCGGCCAGGGCGTTGGAGGGGCGAGTGACGCGCTCGACGCTCGCCAGATTCTTCAGGAAGGGCTGGTTCTTCTGCACGTCCGGGTCGTCGGCGACGCTCTGGTAGAGCGGCACGTAGGTGCCGTTGACGGCGCGGAACTTGATCACCGCCTCGCTGGTCATGTAGCGGACGAACTCGATCGCGGCGTCCTGGGCCTTGGAGTACTTGGAGACGCCGAGCTGCCAGCCGCCGAGGGTGCCGACGGGCTTGTTGGTGCCGGTGACGGGGAGCGGGGCGACGTCGAACTTGCCCTTCGTCGCGGCGGCGTCCTGCGCCAACTGGTACATGTAGGGCCAGTTGCGGACGAAGACCGCGTTGCCGCCGGTGAAGGCCTGCGCCGTCTCGTCCTCCTGGTAGGAGGTGACGCCCTTCGGGGCGACCGTGCCGACCCAGCCCTTGATCTTGTTGAGGATGGCGACCGTCTGGGCATTGTTGAAGGTGACCTGCTTGTTCTCGACCAGCCGCCCGCCACCGGAGGAGGCGATCCACTCCAGGGCGTCGCAGGTGAGGCCCTCGTAGGCGTTGCCCTGGAAGACGAAGCCTTGCAGGTTGGGGTTGCTCCCCTTCTCGCCATCGAGGATCTTCTTGGCGGCGGCTTCCAGTTCGTCCCAGGTCTTCGGCACGGCGACGCTGTACTTCTGGAGCAGGTCGGTGCGGTAGAAGAGCATGCCGAAGTCGCCGAAGTAGGGGAAGCCGACGAGCTTGCCGTCGACGGTGTTGTTCTGGACGATGCTGGGGAAGGCCTTCTTGGCCTGGTCACCGAGTTTGCCGTTGAGATCGACGAGGTGCTGCGCGAAGGCGGAGGGCCAGATGACGTCGATCATCATCACGTCGAGGTCGGGCGACTGGGCCTGGAAGAAGCGCTGGTAGGTGGAGTAGTTCTCGGTGGCGCTGGTCGGCTTGCCGACGACGTTGACGGTGACGCCGGTCTCGTCGGAGAACTTCTTCGCCAGGGCCACGTCGAGCTGGTTGCCGATGCCGCTCGGGTCGGCGTAGTAGGTGAGCTTACCGCCGGAGGCGGGCTTCACCACGTTCGCCATGGCAATCGGCGGCGGGTTCTGGAGATTGTACGGATAGGCACCGCCCGCCGCGGGGGTGCCGGAGGCACCGCCGGTCGACGGGGTCGCGACCGTGCCGCCGGAAGAACTGGCGGAGGGGGCGGTCGAGCTGGCGGCGGCGGAAGCCGGGGCCGAAGAAGCGGCCCCGCTCGGCCGCGTGCTGGAGCTGGCGCTGGCGCTGGCACCCGCGCTGGTGCCGGTGGTGGCGGTGGCGCTCCCGCCGCAGGCGATCAGGAATGCGTTGATCGCCGAGGCGGAAAAGCCGAGGGCGGCGGCGCGAATCATGAACTGGCGGCGGGATAATCGCCCGCCGGTGAGCGCACCCAAGAGCTGCTGCGGCGTGGGTGTTGCGTTGGGTTCTTGCTGCTGATCGGACACACTGGCCTCCTTCCAATACGGCTCGTCCTGGTTCGATCGCGTTCCCCTTTGCGACCGAACCGCATCCCGACCCCATCTCGCGCACCCTCGTTCGCCCGACAATGCGGACGAGGGTGACCTCATTACAACCCGGTGCGCTGCCGCGCCGGGAGTTCATGAAGTTCGACTGAATTTGGCGGTGAACAGACCTGGAGGACGCCCGGTGCCCCGATACCCACGTCACGGACGGACGAATCCAGCGCCTGTTAACCCGCGTCTATGCCGCTGCGCGGCTTCCGACGTTTGCTGGCCTGGCTGGCGAGCTGCACCACTCGGGTGGCCTGGGCCTCTGTATCAGCACAGATAAGCAAGAGTCGTGCCGCAATTGTGCCGTTCGCTGAGGCCGGACGCCGGAATTGTGCCGCGCGCCGAGCGCGAGCGCGAAACGATGGCGTGAGCGTGTCGCCGGAATGTAGCCCGGTGCCGATGGCGACCTATGCTTTGCGCTCCTTGCCGGATAGCGATGCCGGTCGGGCGGGGTGTCGCCGGGGAAGTCCCACTTTGGCCGACGAACATCATCGCGCTGAGAGCCGCACGGGCACTGGGGAGTAGCGGTGGGGCAGAGGAGGGAAACCGGATAGAAAGCCCTGTTCTGCCAGCATAGCTGATGCCCCAGGTCCCCCGGCTTACCCGCCATCGTAGCACCGCCCCCATGCAGTGTCAAGAACTTGTCCAGGGTCCGATGAACATGTCATCGCGGCAAGAATTGTCAGTCGTGGCGCGACATTTGCCCAGGAATGGCGCGCGGATCGGCGGGTAGTACCGTGGGCCTGTTGTCCCGCCAAGGTGGCGAAGATCGACGGCGCGAACAGGGTTCGCGGCCTGCTCGCGAGGTGTTGCGAGCGGCGCGAGGGTGCGGTGTCAGGTCGGGCGGGTGACGGGAAGACCGGCGGCGAGGAGGATGCGACGAACGCTGGATCGGGAGACGTTCAGGCCCTCTTGCTCGGCCAGGAGGCGGCTGATCTGGTGGGTGGAATAGCCTTGCGCGCTGCTTTGCGCGAGCGCGATGACGCGCTGGCGCACCGCGCTGCTGATGGTGTGGACGGGCTGGCGACCGCGATTGCCGTGCTGGACGGCGAGGGCACCGCCGTCGCGATATTTCGCCACGAGGCGGCGCACCTGGCGCTCGGAGAGTGCGAGCTGCGCGGCGGCGGCGGCGGCGGTGAGGTGCCCCTGATCGATCCGCGCGAGGATGGCGACTCGTTGCTGGGTGGATGCGACCATCTGCTGCTCCGCCTCTGTTGATGCGTGCTTCGTCGCCTGCGGCGTGCGCGTGGGTTTGGTCTGCGGCGGCACCGACGTTTCCTGTCTCGCGCCACGATCCCCGGAGGAGTGCGGGCGTTGCCGGGAGGGACGAATGCGTGCGTGGCCGGTTGTGGGCGCGAAAAGTCGTTCGCGCCCTGGCGATGCCCAAGGATCTGCCGGTTGGCCCGTACCTCGCGTGAGATTCGTTTCGGCCGCAGCGAGCAGGGCGGCGATCGCTGCGGGAAACGACGTTTGCCGGGCGGGCGTGTCTTGACAACGTTGTCAGAATAGCACCATAAGACAACGTTGTCAATAGGCTCTTGACCGTCGTGTTATGCTATTCACAGAGCCAGATGGCGTGGACAAGCGAAAGGCAGACAACGTTGTCTGAACATGGAGAACGCGCGGGCGGTGGCCCGCCGCGCCCGCCGACGATGCGCGATGTCGCCGCGCTGGCGGGGGTCAGCTTCAAGACCGTCTCGCGCGTGGTCAACCGGGAGGCGGGTGTTTCGGCGGCGGTGGTCGGGCGGGTCGAGCAGGCGGTGAAGTTGCTCGATTACCGGCACGATGCCACGGCCAGCAGCTTGCGGCGCACCGACCGGCGCACGGCGACGATCGGCCTGCTGCTGGAGGATGTCGCGAATCCTTTCGCTTCGGCGGTCTACCGGGCGGTCGAGGATGCGGCCAGCGAGCGGGACGTGCTGGTGCTGGCGGGGAGCAGCGACGCGGAGCCGGGGCGGCAGGAGCGGTTGATCCGGGAGTTGCTGTCGCGCCGGGTGGACGGGCTGATCGTGATGCCGGTGGCGCAGGGGCAGGCGTCGGTGTTCCGCACGGGGCGAGCCGGTTGTCCGATGGTGTTCATCGACCGGCCGGCGGCGATCGATACGGCCGATAGCGTGGCGGTGGATAACCGGGAGGGGGCCTGCGCGGCGGTTCGCCACCTGGCGGCGCGCGGGCATCGCCGGATCGCGTTCCTGGGGGATTTGCACGCGATCTGGACGGCGGCGGAGCGGCGGCTCGGCTACGTCGAGGGGCTGGCGGCGGAGGGGATTCGGCTGGATGCGCGGCTGGTGCGGCAGGATCTGAGCAGCAGCGACGCGGCCGAGGGGGCGACACTGGCGTTGCTGACGGCGGATGCGCCGCCGACGGCGATCTTTGCGGGGCAGAATCTGATCACGATCGGCGCGATCCGGGCGATGCAGCGACTGGGGGTGCAGCACCGGGTGGCGCTGGTCGGGTTCGATGACGTGCTGCTGGCGGATCTGCTGGACCCGCCGGTGTCGGTGATCGCGCAAGATCCGGGGGCGATCGGGCGGGCGGCGGCCGAGTTGCTGTTTGCGCGGCTCGATGGGGATGATGCGCCGCCGCAGCACCGGGTGGTGCCGACGCGGTTGATTGCGCGGGGGTCGGGGGAGATCGGGGCGTGACGAGTCGTGAGTCGTGAGTCGTGAGTCGTGAGTGGACGACGAGTGACGAGTGACGAGTGACGAGTGACGAGTAACGAGGGGGACGGACCTCACCCCGCCGCGCTGCGGCGCGGCACCCCTCTCCCAACCGCTGGGAGAGGGGAAGAGGCGAACCGCGCATGTCTTGGCGTGACCGGTAT
>JAXLWN010000102.1:0-23226 GCA_046328475.1 Chloroflexia bacterium
GATCCCCTCCGGCGAGCAGGTGCAATTCGGCAGCGGATACTCGGTGACCTCCCCGGCGGTCGTGATCTTCGCGACCTTATTGCCCGACCGCAACGTGAACCAGAGGTTCCCATCCGGCCCCGCCACGATCCCCGTCGGCCCATCCACGGGCGGCGGACCGGGAAACTCGTCGATCGTTGGATCCGCCGCCGCACCCTGCGGCGTGAGTGGCCCACCCGCCAACACCGCCAGGTTGGCAACCACCACCAACGCCAGGAGGATGCGAAGGATGCGCCGTGGCAACGAGACCTGCATGGTACTCTCCCTGTAACAGCGGATGGCTGACGGCCACATCGCAGATTCGCCGCTAGTACGCAGGCCGCGCCGATCCAACCCGGCGCAAGGCCCGGGCACGATGCAGCGATGAGCGCGACGCTGGAGTGCTGACAACTGAGGCGGCAATGAGCAAAAACCGTACTATAGCGCCAGTATACGCCCGCGCAAAGAGGCGATACAACGGTACTTCTGGCCTAAATTGCCGCGTGGGAATTCACCCGACTCGGGCGAGGTGCCCCAACTTGTCGGGATTGGCGACAATCGCAATCGAGCGCACCCGCCCATCGGCGATGTCGAGCGTCACGACCGAGTAGGGCCGCCCGTGATCCAGGGCGATGAACGCCGGCTCGTGATTCACCATCGCGAAGTCGAGGGTCATCCCCTCCGGTGCCTTCTTGAGGATGCCGAGCACGAAGCGCGCCACGTCCGAGGCCCCGTGCAGCGGCCGACGCGCCGCCAGCGCCTTCCCGCCGCCATCCGCCCGCAGCACGATGTCGTCGGCGAGGGTCGCGATCAATCCCGGCAGATCGCCCCCCTGGCACGCCGCGATGAAGCGCCCCACCAATCGCTCGCGCTCCTCGGGCGACGATGTGTGGCGCGGGCGGCGCTCGGCGATGTGCGCCCGCGCCCGCCGCGCCAGCTGGCGGCAATTCGCCTCGCTCTTGTCCACGATTCGGGCGATCTCGGCAAAATCATAGGCGAAGATATCGTGCAGGAGGAAGATCGCCCGCTCGACCGGTGTCAAACTCTCCAGCACCACCAAAAACGCCAGCGTCAGCGACTCGGTCAGCGCCGTCGACTCGGCGGGATCGCCGCTCGTATCGGTCAGCAGCGGCTCAGGCAGCCAGGGTCCCACGTATTCCTCCCGCCGCACCCGCGCCGAACGCAAGTGGTCGATGCACAGCCGCGTGATCACCGCCGTCAGCCACGACTTGGGCGCGGCGATCACCTCCCCCTCGGCCAGGGCGCGCTGCCAGCGCAGGAAGGTCTCCTGCACCAGATCCTCGGCGTCCGCGACCATGCCGATCATCCGGTACGCCACCGCGAACAGCAGCGACCGGTGCTGCGTGAATGCCTCCACTTGCGCTGTCATCGGACTCCGTGTGTCTGTGCGTCGGTGCGTCCGTGCGTCTGTCTGTCTGACTCACTGACGCACAGACCCACTGACGCACTGCTACGCCACGATCGCCGCCAGCCCACCCCGCACGGCCGTCTCCGCGACGATCAACTCCGCCGCCCGCTTCGCGCTCGCCAGCGCGCCATCGGCCAGCATCCCCACCGGGCCAACCCAATCGCCCGCCACGTAGAGACCCGGCACTCCTGCCACCACCGGCCCTGGCCGCCCCGCCAGCCCGCCCCGTGCCGCTTCCACCAGACTATGACTCACGACCAGCTTTGGCAAGAAGCGCCGCGTGACCAACTGCTCCCGCCACCCCGGCTGCGCCAGATCCAGCAAGCCCAGCAACTCCCGCTCATCCTCGTGCGGATCGCTCAGTTCGTCGCTCCGCAGGTACTTCATCACATGAACCACCGCGCCGCCCGCCGGGGCCAGCTTCGCCGCCGCCGAGTGGACCGAGAGATAGAGCGGCCGATCCACCCCAAAGACCGGGTTCATCTCCGGACGCGGCAGACTCCGCAGCGCCACATCGAGGCTGGCCGCCCGCACCGGGATCGCCCGCGCCTCCCAACTCGGCAAGACCGTCTCCTCGCTCCGCTCCACCAGCGCCCGAGCCTCGCGCGGCCCCGCCGCGATCACGGCCGCGTCCACCGCCCGCTCCGTCCCATCCGCCAACCGCACCCCGCGCACCGCGCCCCCCAGCGGATCGCGCAGCACCGCCTCCACGTGGATATCGGCCTCAATCCTCGCCCCGGCAGCGAGCACCGCCCGGCGCAACCCATCCACGAGCGTCTGCCAGCCCCCATCGAGATAGGTCACGCCCTGCACCAACCCCATCCGCAGCTGCACCGCCGCCGCGCCCATGCTCAGTCGCGCGTGATCGGCGCTGTAGGTCGTGACATTGACCAGCATCGCCAGGAGTGCGCGCAATTCCTCGTGCCGCACCTCGCGCTCCAACCAATCGCGCACGCTGATCCCGCGCAGTGCCACTGGATCGAGCCGCATCAGCTTCGTCAGCAACCCCAGGAATTCCGCCTTCGCCCCCGCCGGGAGCAACTTCGTCCCCGCGAAACTGAACAGGCCCGTCGGCAGCACCTTGCACCGGCCTTCAATGAGGCCGTAGCCCGCCGTCGGAGCCTTGTTCCCCGACCACGTCACGCCCAGCTCGCGCAGGATCGGCACGCCAACCCCGCCCCGGTAGAGCGCGTGCGGCCCGAAGTTGAAGCGGTATCCCTCGTGGTCCGCCGTGCGCGCCCGCCCGCCGATCTCGCCCGCCTGCTCATACAGCGTCACCGCGCGCCCGGCTCGCGCCAGATACGCCGCCGCCGTCAGCCCGGCGATCCCGCCGCCTACGACCGCCACGCCGCCATTATCTTCGGAGAAGTTCATCATCACCGACCTCCTGTCGTATCCCAGGGCCAGGCTCCGTTGCCCGCCCCTCACACAGGAGACGAGATAGCTCCTCGCCGCGTGACATCCCTTCGTCCAATCGCTAGCGCCCGCCGCCTTCAGGGCTACCCAGCCACAAGAACATCCAGCCGGATTGATCCGGCGCATTTTGTAGCTCGGAGACTTCATCTCCGGGCGGGCTGCAAGACACCACCCGACTCCACAGTGCGCCACCTCTCCAGAAAGAGCGGTTGCCGTTTGCGCACCATCTGCTAGGATTGCGCCGCCTTTACAGGACGAGAGGGAGGTGCGGATGAAGTTTGGGACTGCCTCGCTGGTCGGAATCGAGCCGATGCCGTTCGGCGAACTGGTACAACGGTCGAGCGCACTCGGGATCGAATCCCTGGAAGTCAATGTCGGGCCGGGGTTTGCGCGGATCGGTGGGGCCGACTTTCCCGGCCACCTCGACCTCGACGCGATCCTGCGCGACGGCCCGGGCGCGGTGCAGGAGACGGTCGGGCGCTACGGCATCGTCATCTCCGCGCTCGCGCCGATGCTGAACCTGCTCACGCCCGATGCCACCCTGCGCGAGACGCGGATCGCCGCCATGCGGCAGGCGATCGATGCGGCGGCCGTGCTCGGCGTCGGCACGGTCGTCACCTACGGAGGCTCGGCCTTCGGCATGCACTTCTGGGGGTTGCCGGGGGTCGGCGATAACCACCGGTCGAACCAGGTCGGCGAAAACCTGCGCCAATTCGCCGCAGTCTACGCGCCGCTCGCCGCCTACGCCGAGGACAAGGGCATCCGCATCGGCTTCGAGACCGCCCCGCGCGGCGGCGGCGAGGGCAACATCGCCCACGCCCCGGCCCTCTGGGATCGCCTCTTCGACGCCGTCCCCTCCCCGGCGCTCGGCCTCAGTTTCGATCCGTCGCACCTGATCTGGCTCCACATCCCCAACATCCCCGACATCGTGCGGCGCTACGGTTCGCGCATCTATCACTTCGACGGCAAGGACACCGAAATCCTCCCCGGCAAACTGGCCGAGCAGGGCATCTTCGGCAACAGCTGGTGGCGCTACCGCCTCCCCGGCTGCGGCGACCTCGACTGGCGCGGCATCCTCTCCGCCCTGCGCGACACCGGCTACGACGGCGCGGTCAACATCGAGAACGAAGACCCCCTCGCGCTCGGCCTGGAAGGCGCCGCCTGGTCCGCGCGCCACCTGCGGGGCCTGTTACCAGGGTAGTCGGGCAGTCGGGCAGTCGGGCAGTCGGATAGTCGGGTAGAGGACCCGTTCGCCACTTCGTACTTCGTCGTTCGTACTTCGTACCTGACTCAGCACTCAGCACTCAGCACTCAGCACTTGGAGGGAATCATGGCAGAACGCGTCCGCATCGGCCTGATCGGCTGCGGAAAAATCGGACTCACGCACGCGAAATCGATCACCGGTATCCCCTCGGCGGAATTCGCGGCGACCTGCGACGCCGACCCCGCACGGGCCGAATCCATGGCCGAGCAATTCGGCGTGCCCCACGCCTTCAGCGACGTCGGCGAGATGCTGCGCAGCGGCACCGTGGACGCCGTGACCGTCTGCACGCCCCACCCGACCCACGCCGACGTGGTCGTCGCGGCGGCGGCGGCCGGCGTCCACGTCATCTGCGAAAAGCCGCTCGCGGTCGAGATCGGCGAGGCCAACCGCATGGTCGAAGCGGCCGAGCGGGGCGGTATCTACTTCGCCGGGATCTTCCAGCGCCGCTTCTGGCCCGCCGCCGCGCGCATCCGCCAGGCCATCGACGATGGCAAGCTCGGGCGGATCACCCACGGCGAGTGCCGCGTCTACATCTGGCGGCCGGAGTCCTACTTCGCGCAAGATCCCTGGCGCGGCACCTGGGCGAACGAGGGCGGCGGCGCGCTGATGAACCAGGCCGTCCACGCGATCGATCTGTTGCAGTGGTATCTCGGCCCCGTCACCGAAGTCTTCGGGCGCTGGGCCAAGCTGCGCGATGGCGACTACATCGACGTGGAGGACACCGCCGTGGCGACGCTCGTCTGCGCGAACGGCGCGCTGGCGACCGTCCAGGCTTCCACCAACTACAACCCGCAGTTCGGCTTCCATGTGCAGGTCAGCGGCACCTCCGGGGCCACCGCCAGCGTCTGGGAGATGCCTGAAGGGGTCGAAGGCATCACCGACATCTGGACGGTCCCCGGCGAGGAGCACCTGGTCCACGACCGCGAGCGCGACGGCGAGCCGCGCCCCGGCTTCCCCGAGTTCCACCGCCTGCAACTGGAGGACTTCGTCCAGGCCATCCAGGAGGGCCGCCCCCCGGCCGTCTCCGGTGCCGAAGCGAAGAAAGCCCTGGAGATCATCCTCGCGATCTACGAATCGACGCGCACCGGCCTGCCGGTCAAGCTGCCACTGGCCGGATAGGCGTGCGTCGTCGTGAGTCGTGAAGCAGCGCCCCGGAGAGCACATCGCTCTCCGGGGCGCTTCGTCTCTCGCTTCGTCGTTCGTCCTTCGTACTTCGTCATCCACTCACGACTCACGACTCACGACTCACGACTCCTCACACCGGCATCGTCCGCTTCGTGTGGGCGCGGCCGATCTTCGCGGCGGCCTCCCCGTCGCGCCCGGCGCAGATCATCACACCCTCGTCGATCCGCATCGCCACGTCGTGCACATAGACGCTGTTGAGGAACTTGATATCGTTCTTCTTGCACGCGGCCAGGATGCGGCTGCGCGCGTCCTCCATTGCCGGCGGGAAGGGTTCGTCGTGGTTGTCCGCGAAGCCCAGCGACATCCCCATGTCGCCCGGCCCCCACTCCGCGAAGGCAATCCCCGGCACCTTCAGGCTCAACTCCACGTTCGAGAGCGCCCGCTTGTTCTCGATCTTCAGCCCGAGCAGCAACTCACCCTTCGGGTTGAGCGGCCACGGCTCGGCGAGGTCGAGGTACTCGCGCGCCGACACGCCCCAGATCGCCGAGGCTTCCGCCTGCCCGCCGGCCCCGCGCCGACCCTCGTCCAGCCCCGCCCCGACCCCGGTCGCATGAAACGGGTAGCGCGAGCACTCCACGAACGCCTTCACCGCCTCCGGCGACTCGGCGTGGACCATCAGCAGCCCATGCACGCCGCAGGCGAGGACCTGCTTGATGATCCAGGAATTGGCTCGGACAACATCCGGGCTGGTGCCGTCGAAGGGGAGGGTGACGATCACGGTCGGCGTGCGGTGGCCGCTGCGCGTCGTCCCCGCGTCCACCAGGCCGCGCATGAACTCGCGCAGGCCGACGATGTCGAAGGCATGGTGCTCCAACTCATAGGCGAAGTAGTCGGCCCAGGTGGACGCCGCCTCGCGCCCCGCCTCATACCCCCCATGACCGACCCCGGTGTAATAGACTGGCTGCCCCTGCTCGAAGAGCTCGACGACACGATTTACACGCGGCACGGTACGCTCCTTTCGGTACGAATCCCCACGACGCTGTATGCAATATACCGGTTACCCTCCACGGCGGCGGCAGTGTAGCACACCCCGGCAGGCTGCGGATCTGGCAAGGATTCGCCCCACCGCCCCATTCTCGCGTACAATGGCGCGGGACTCGCGGGACGACTCGCGTTGGAGCGCCATGCCCCCTTCAATCGTGCTCGGCTGCTTGCTGGGCAGCATCTATGGCTTACTTGGCCACGCCTTCGTCGGGCAGCACTGGCGGCAACTGCCGGTTTACTGGCTGGGCGGCGTCGCCGGTTTCTTCGCCGGCTACGTCGTCGCGGCGCTGAGTGGCGGCGGGATGCTCGCGCTCGGCTCGGTCCCGCTCCTGGAATCGTCGCTCGGCTCCGGCCTCGTGCTGGCGCTCTTCTGGCTCTCGATCGGCAGGCGACCGCGCCGAGCGCAACTCGCCGCTGGCGACCTCGCCGACGATTAACGTCTCGGCAACCATCGTGGAACAGGTCCTGGTCGGAGGAGAGGTGCAACGATGAAGAAGTGGGCGACCATCGGCGGGATCATCGCGGCCCTGGTCCTGGCGCTGATCATCGGGCTCTTGTACTGGGGGGATGAGGGGCCGGTCACCGCGCGCCTGCGCGACATCTCGATCGTCTTCATCTCGCTCTTCGCGGTGCTCTCGACCGCGCTCCTCGCCGCCATCCTCGGCGCGGTGCTCTGGCTCGTCTTCACCATCCGCGACAAGGTCGTGCCGCTGCTGGAGACCCTCACCGCCACCGCCCAGCGCCTCAAGGGCACCACCGAGTACATGACCGAGCAGGCGGTGACCCCCGTCATCAGCATGGCCAGTACCCTCGCCGGCATCCGCGCCGCCACCCGCTCCGTCACCGGCGGCAAACGCCGCATCACCCAGCGCAAGCGCAAGGATCCCCCGGCCTAGCCAGGCCGACCGGCGACGCTCAGGAGCGATCAATCCCCGCAATCGGAGGTATGCGTGCGTAACCCGCTGAATCTGCTGCTCGTGCTGATCCCGGTTGCCCTGCTCGGTCGCCTCCTCCACTGGCCCGCCCTGACAATCTTCGTCATCAGCGGCCTGGCGATCGTCCCGCTGGCCAAGTGGATGGGGACCGCCACCGAGGAGCTGTCGGTCCACGTCGGCCCCGGGCTTGGCGGCTTGCTCAACGCCACCTTCGGCAACGCCACCGAATTGTGCATCGCCATCTTCGCCCTGCGCGCCGGGCTGGTCGATGTCGTCAAGGCGTCGATCACCGGCTCGATCATCGGCAATCTCCTCTTCGTCCTCGGTCTCTCGATGCTGCTTGGCGGCTTCCGGCGCGAGAAGCAGGAATTCAACCGCACGGCGGTGAGTGCCAGCGCGTCGCAACTCACGCTGGCGGTGATCGGCCTGATCATCCCCGCCGCCTTCTATTTCACCCTGCAGACCTCCGATCTCGCACAACGCGACAGGCTGGAGGAGAACCTCAGCCTCGTGGTCGCCGGGTTGCTCATCGTCTCCTACGTCCTCGGCCTCGTCTTCAGCCTCCGCACGCACAAGCACCTCTATTCCGGCGAAGACGAGGAGGCGATGCACGGCGCGGTCTGGAGCGTGCGAACCGGCGTGATCGTCCTGCTGGCGGCGACGCTCGGCGTCGCGGTCATGAGCGAAACGCTCGTCCACAGCCTGGAAGAGGCCGTCCACGTCCTCGGCTGGAGCGAGCTCTTCGTCGGCGTCATCCTGATCCCGGTCATCGGCAACGCCGCCGAGCACCTCACCGCCGTCACCGTGGCGATGAAGAACAAGATGGACCTCAGCCTCGGCATCGCGATCGGCTCCAGCACGCAAATCGCCCTCTTCGTCGCCCCGGCCCTCGTCTTCATCAGCCTGCTCTTCGGCGATCACATGAACCTCTTCTTCGCCCCGTTCGAACTGGTGATCATCGGCCTCGCGGTCGTGATCGTCAACCTGATCTCGAACGACGGCGAGAGCAACTGGTACGAAGGCGCGCAACTCCTCCTTGCCTACGCCATCGCCGGCATCGCCTTCTTCTTCCACGACTGACGCCGCCGACGCCGCAGTTCGGTATACTTCGCAGTCGGAACCGGGGTTGCGCCGTCGCGCCCCGCCCGGCCGACAAATCCGGCTTAGCCGCCCCCGCCGGGGCGCTGATCGATAGATGGTGTAGTGCTGCCACGCCGCAACGGCCAGCGCGCTGCTGGTCCGTTGCGCGCGGGGCGGCTAGCGGCGCGTGGTGCCCGGAGGTCAGGGAGATTGTCTGTAGAAAGCGATACCGCCAGCACGCGAGTCATCTTTCTTGGGGGGATTGGCGAAGTCGGCAAGAATATGACCGTCTTCGAGTGCGGCGATCAGATCATCATCGTCGATGTCGGCCTCGGCTTCCCCGAAGAGGAGATGCTCGGCGTCGATCTCCTCCTGCCCGACATCACCTACCTGCGCGACAAGCTTGATCGCATCCAGGCCATCTTCATCACCCACGGCCACGAGGATCACATCGGCGCAATCGGCTACCTGCTCGCCGAACTCGGCAACCCGCCGATCTACGCCACGCGGCTGACCATCGGCCTGATCGGCGTCAAGCTGAAGGAGGCGAAGCTGCTCGCGACCGCCGACCTGCGCGAACTCGATCCCGACAGCGACGAGCCGGTGCAAGTCGGCAACTTCCGCGTCGATCCCTTCCGCGTCTGCCACTCGATCCCCGACGCCGTCGGCTTCGCCATCGAGACCCCCGTCGGCCTGATCGTCACCACCGGCGACTTCAAGTTCGACCAGACCCCGGTGGATGGCAAGCTGACCGACTTCGCCAAACTGGCCGATCTCGGGCGACGCGGCACCCTCGCGCTGATCTCCGACTGCGTCCATGTCGAAACGCCCGGCATGACCCCCTCCGAGCGCACGCTGGAGCCGACCTTCGAGCGCATCTTCGCCGAGGCCCAGGGGCGGATCATCATCGCCACCTTCGCCTCGCTGATCTCCCGCATCCAGCAAGTCCTCGACATCGCCGTCGTCTACGGCCGCAAGGTCGCCCCGGTCGGGCGCAGCATCGAGAAGAACGTCGATATGGCGATCGAACTCGGCTACCTCTACCCGCCCGGCGGGACGCTGATCTCGCAGGGCGATGCGGCGAATCTCCCCGACAACGAGGTGATCTACCTCGTCACCGGCAGCCAGGGCGAGCCGATGGCCGTTCTCAGCCGGATCGCCAACCGCGACCACCGCTCCATCCGCCCGCAGGATGGGGATACCGTGATCATCTCCGCCAGCCCCATCCCCGGCAACGAGACCTCGGTGATGCGGATCGTGGATAGCTTCTTCCTGCAAGGCGTCAATGTCATCTACAACGCGATCGACCGAGTCCACGTCTCCGGGCACGCCTCGCAGGAAGAGCTGAAGCTGATGCTCAACCTGACCCGCCCCGAGTATGTCGTCCCCTTCCACGGCGAAGCGCGCCACCTGGCCCTCTACGGTCGTCTGGCGCAAAGCGTCGGCATCGAACCCGAGAAGGTGCTCAAGGCGCAACTCGGGGCGGTGCTGGAGTTCGGCCCCGGCGGTGCCAGGACCGCCGGCCAGGTTCCGGCCGGGCACGTCTACGTGGATGGCGTGACGATCGGCGATCTGAGCGACGTGGTCATCCGCGACCGCCAGGCGCTCTCGCGCGACGGCATTCTCTTCGTGGTCGTCACCGTGGATAAGCACTCTGGCGAGCTGCTGGCCGGTCCAGATATCGCCTCGCGCGGCTTCATCCACGCCAAAAACGCCGACGATCTCTTCGCCGTCGCCAAGGCCCGCGTTCGCGAAGCCGTCATCCCCAACGGCGTCGATCACGGCACCGACTGGAGCTACCTGAACCGCAAGATCAAGGACGCCGCCAGCGCCGTCATCTGGGAGCAGACCCGTCGCCGCCCGATGATCCTGCCATTGGTCGTCGAGGCATAATGTAAGGTACGAAGTCAGAAGTACGAAGTACGAATTAAGGCACTGACGTTGGTGCGTCCACTTCGTACTTCGTCGTTCGTACTTCGTACTTCCCGAAGGGAGAGCCGTGGCGCGCCGACGACTACCCCGCCCCAGGCCGATTCCGCCAGCAGTGCCCGTGACGCCGCCGGATAGCGGGCGTATGCCCCGCTTCGCGCCCGCGCAGGTGACGCCGAGCACCGTGCTGACGGTCCTCACCACCGCGCTGGTCGTCCTCGGCTTGCTCTGGGTGCTCTGGCAATTGCGGGTGATCGTGCGTTGGACCGTGATCGCCCTCTTCCTGGCGGTCGCCATGAATCCGGCGGTGAATCGCTTGCAGCGGCTGCGCATCCCGCGCGCCCTGGCGATCTTCATCGTCTACCTGGCCGTGCTCCTCTTCTTCGTCGGCGTCGGCGCGCTGGTCGTGCCGCCCCTGGTCGAGCAAGGGCACGCGCTCACCGACTACGTCATCAATCTCTACAACCAGCGCGACGGCCTGATCGTCCAGGTGCGCGATCTCGCCGCGCAATACGGCATGAGCGACTACCTCACTTCGCTCCAGAGCCAACTCAGCGCCCTGCCCGCCCGCCTCTCCGCCGCCGCCGTGCCGCTCCTCTCGATGGCAAGCGGCGTCATCGGCAGCATCTACGCCTCGATCACCATCCTGCTGCTCAGCTTCTTCCTGCTCCTCGATGGCGAGCGCTTCGTCAACGCCGGGTTGGGCTTCTTCCCCGCCCGCGAGCGCCCCCGCCTCCGGCACCTGCTCGATCAGGCGGCCGGGGCCGTCTCCGGCTACATCACCGGCAACCTGCTGATCAGTCTGATCGCCGGTGCCGCCACCTTCGCTTTCCTTAGCATCCCCTACATCGGGATGCCCTACGCGATCGTCCTCGCGCTAATCGTCGCCATCTTCGATCTCGTCCCGCTCGTCGGCGCGACCATCGGCGCGATCATCGTCAGCGTCGTCGGCCTTTTCTACGATCCGCGCACTGGCATCATCCTGATCATTTTCTTCCTGGTCTACCAGCAGATCGAGAACAACGTCCTTCAACCGCTCGTCTACGGGCGCAGCGTCAAATTGCATCCATTGGTCGTCTTCCTCGCCGTCCTGGCCGGCGGCGAATTGCTCGGCATCCTCGGTGCCCTCCTGGCGATCCCCGTCGCCGAGATCCTGCGCATCTTTCTCATGGATTGGCTCGAACGCCGCGCGCCCGCTGTGGAGCGCGCACTTGATAACTAACTTTGCTTTCCTGTACCCCACAGCTTGGAAAGGTCAGTGCTTTCATCATGTACGGACAGCGGCTTGCCAGCCTGTACCCCCTGGCCTACAATCTCGCACAATTGAATCTGGATCTGGGAAGGGTACAGACCGTGGCGAACAAGCGGGACCAGGCAATTCGCCCTGATCGTGGGCGGTTCATTGCACCTGTGGAGAAGATCCCCGGGCCAGCCACGATTGCCCACAGGCGTGCCGTTGGCGCAACGAGACCAGGCATCGCGGCCACTCGTTCCGTGTTTGCCTGGCGCACCGGGATCGTGATCGTTGGAGAGGCCGATGGAACCGCTTGTGCTGGTTGTCGATGATGACAATGAGATCGCCGCTTTCCTCGACGAAGCGATCCAGGAGGCGGGCTACCGCGTAGTGACAGCCGTCGATGGGAAGGCCCTCCCGATCGCGCGCGACGAGCAGCCGGCCGTGATCTTGCTCGACATCCACATGCCGGGCATGGACGGCATCGAGGTCTCGCGCCGCCTCCGCGCCGACCCCACCACCGCCCACATCCCGATCGTCGTCATGTCCACCATCGAGCGCATCCGCGCCCTCAGCGGCGAGATGGCCATCAACGACCAACTCCCCAAACCCTTCACCCTCGACCGCCTCTACAGCACCCTCGAACGCTGGGCACCCATCGAGTAACGAGTAGAAAGTAACGAGTAACGAGTGGGATCGTCCCCTCCTCGTTACTCGTTACTCGTTACTCGTTACTTCGTCTTACGCCGCCGCCTGCAACTCGCCGCTCAGGTGCGCGATCAGCGCGTGCAGCCCCTCGTTGCGCCCCACCATCGTGCGCAGCTTGCGCCCGACGATGCCGAGATCGAGCCGCCCGGCATTGAGCGTCGTTTCGCCATCGAGCAGCGCCTGGCTGCGCGCGATGAAATCGGCGGCACACAACCCGAAACCGTCGATATAGATCAGGTCGTCGGTCTGCTCGGTCAACGCGCCCAGCCGCGCGGCCACCAACTCCTCGGCGCAATCGAGCCGCCGCGCCAGGTCCGATTCCGCCAGCGAGCCCGTAGCGCGCGTCGCGTCGGCCAGCGCCGCCAGCCAGGCCGGGGCCGCCTCGGCCGCATCCTGCGGGAAGGTGCGCGCCAGATAGTCCGACAGCGCCAGGGCTGCGCCCTCACCATCCAGCCGCAGCACCGTCAACCCTTCCGGCACCTCGCGCAACTTCCCCTGCACCAGCACGATGAACGGCAGACGATCCGCGAGCGCCTGGAGCGACGGGGTATTCTTCCGCACCTGCTCGGCGGTCAGCGGCAGCAACCCGATCGCGATGTTGCCCCGACTGAGGCTGAATTCCGGCCAGACCGCGCCCCGCTCGGCGATCAGCGGCTCCGGCCAGCGACGCAAGCGCCAGCCGCCGAATGCCCCCGCCTTCCGCTCGGCGATCACATCATTCAGGAACTGCTCGGCCTGCTCCCAGGTGCCCGCCGGGGCCGACCAACCATGCGGCGGCAGGAGCGCCCGGAGCGTCGGCGCGTCGAGCGTCACCGCCGCGTCCTCGTCTCCCACCGGCACGATCGCCTCACCCGGACCAAGCGCACCGCACGCCAGCAACGCCATCACCGCCCGCGCCACGCGCACCCCGTGCCGCACCCACGAGCCGATCGCATCCTGCTTCCCCTGAAACGTCGCGCTCGTTCCCACACACTCCACGGTCACACCATGCCGCGCGCAGACCGCTTCCACCAGCGCCCGATCACCGCGCAACGTCAGCGTGATCGACCGCGCACCGCGCAGCAGCAGAATCGAGCAGATGCAGATGGTACGCCGCCAGGATCTCCTCCGGCGTCGGCACCGGCCCCACGCGCGTCAGGATCGCCTGGTCGGGCGCATCAAGCCACAGGGCCTGCTCCGCCTCCACCAGATCGAGGCTCGAGGATTAACTCAGCCAGGAAACGCGCGCGATCGGTCGGCGCGACGAAGCCGCTCGTCTGATTTGCGCGCATATACGCCCACGCGCGCAGATCGCGCGGCAACTCGATGCCTCGCTCCGCCAGCGCCGCCGCACGCTCCGTCCCGAAGAGGTCGGCGAAGGTGCGGGTGCGATAGCGATAACTGCGCGCCAGGCAGTGGACCAGACAACGCGCCAGCTTCGGGTCACCGAAGAGTTGCAGCAGCGCATCGGCGTCGAGTTCGCGCCGCAGCATCCCCAGCTTCGTCTCGAAGTAGCGGATCCCGATTGCCAATTGCGGAATGACCTTGTCGCCGCGCAGCAATCGTGGGTAGAGCCGTCGTCGGTCGCTCCCCTTCTCTCGGCGCACCGTCCTCGGCACATCCTGCATCCGAAACGCCATCGCTCCCCCCTGTGGAATGGAGAATGAAGAATTGAGAATGGAGAAACTGGGCTGGGCTAGTGGCGGCTAGCTGGCGGCCTTCAGTTCTTCATTCTTCATTCGCACTTCTCCATTCTCCTTCGGTCGCCGCCGCTTCGCGGCCTGTCCCTCGCTGGTCCGGCGGGTGATCAACTCGTAGAGGATCGCCTGGGTTGGCTTGGGGCGGAGGATGCGGCCGAGGCGCTGAATGTACTCGCGGGTCGCGGACGAACCACTGGCGACGATCGCCACATTGGCGTCGGGCACATCCACGCCCTCGTTCAACACCCGGCCAGTTACCAGCTTGCTGTAGCGCCCCTCGCGGAACCCGGCCAGAATGTCGCGGCGCTCCTGCGGGTCGGTGCGGTAGGTGATCGACGGCACCAGCAGGCGGCGACTGATCGCATCCACCAGCGCGTTGTATTCCGCGAAGACGATCACCTTGTCCTCGCGATGGCGGGCGAGCAAGGTAGCCGTCTGCTCGATCTTCGCCTCGGCATTCAGCGCGATCATCCGCGCCTCGTGGTGCGATTGCAGCGCGTGGCGCGCGGCAGGGTCCGACCCGGCCCGCCGCACCAACTCCTCGAAGAAGTCGGCCCCCGGCGCAATCTTCTGCTTCGCCAGATACCAGCGAAACTGCGCCATCAGCAGGTCGTAGCGCCCCTGCTCCTCGGGCGAGAGGTCCACGAAGATCCGTCGCTCGGCATAATCGGCGATGTGTCGCTCGCGTACCAACTCGATCGGCAGCCGGTGGAACACCACCGGGCCGATCAGCCCATCGAGGTCGCGGTGGCGGCCATCCTGCCGCTCCGGCGTCGCCGAGAGCCCGAGCCGGTACGGTGCCCCAACCTTGGCGACGATCCGCCGGTAGTGGTCGGCGGGCAGGTGGTGCGCCTCGTCCACGATCAGCAAGCCGAAGCCATCGAGGCGGCGGGTCGGCATCGCGGCCGAGTCGAACGTGACGACCGTGATGTCGCGCACCGTCCGTTGCCCGCCGCCAACCACCCCGACCGCCTCCTCCGGCAGTCCCAGCCGTTCGCAGATGCCCGCGCGCCACTGCCCCAGCAACTCGATCGTCGGCACGATCACCAGCGTCCGCACCGCCATCCGCTCGATCGCCATCAGCGCCACGACCGTCTTGCCCGCGCCGGTCGGCAGCACGACCACGCCCCGCCCCGCACGCTTCAGCCAGGCCACCAGCGCCTCGGTCTGATACACGCGCGGCTTGACCGTCAGCGTCGGTCGCAGCCCGGCCGGGAGCGCGTACGCCGCGCGCTCCCCCTCGGCCTCCTCATCCCCCGCGCCCGCATCGAGCGCCGAGAACAAATCCTCCGCCTCCGGCCCGCCGTCCTCAACTTCGTACTTCGTACTTCGTACTTCCGACTTCATCAGGCCACCTGCGCCGACGCGGCCGGGATCGCGATCGGCAGCGGCAACTGCCCACCGCCCGGCGCTGGCGGCGTCGGTGGCGTCTGCGGCTCCTCGCGCGCCACGATCCGCGCCGCCGCCTGCCCCAACGCGCGCTCCAATTGCGCACCGAAGCCCGGCAGCGCGCGGAGCCGACCCCGCCGCGCGGCGAACAGCAGCGATTCCGGCGACGTCAGGTGCAACTCGGCGAAGAGGCGCGCGGCGATCTTCGGCCCGACCCCATGCACCCGCATCAGCGAGCGCATCGCCGGGTGGTGCTCCGCGATCAGCGCCTCGTAGAAATTCATCCGCTCGCCCGTCGCCAGCCGCACGATCTTCTCGTGCAGGCTCTGCCCCAACCCCTCGATCGGAATCTCCTGATTGCGCTTCACCAGATCGCGGACCTCGTGCGGCAGTCGGCGCACCGCGAAGGCCGCGCGACGATAGGCGCGAATACGAAACGGGTTCGCCTCGCCGAGCGCGAGCAAATCGGCGATGCTGAAGAGGACGTGGGCGATTTCGCGATTATTCATCTTCGTTGGTCCCTCGCGACGATGGCATTCGCCATCACCATAGAACGTATGTTCTAGTATACCCGAAACGTGCCACTGAGTCAAGAAAAGAGGGGCACGACAAGCAATTTCGCGGGCAATTCAAGCCCACCAAATGAGGAGCAGCTTGCTCAGTTTGAAGGTGGTGAAACCAGAAATCTAGCTCGTTACAGGCGCGTTCGCGTCGAGCCAGGCGGTGAGATCGCCGAGTTGCGTAAAGCGCAGCAGCGCTAGCCCAAGATGGTCTAACTGCTCCGGTGACAGGTTGCTCACGAGCGTCGTAACATTATCCGGCAGGACACCACACTGCTGAGCTAGTTGCTCAAGGATGAGCGCTAGCTGCCCTTCTGTCCGCCCCAGATCTTGCCCCCGTCGCAAAATCCGCGCTTCCAAGCGGCTCATCACTTCTGGCATGGCCACTCCCTCCAGTTCCGCCAACTCGGCCTCAACCCGCGCCTCAATCTCCTCAGGCAGCGCAATAACCCCATCAAGAAAAGTCAGCAATGCGCTGATTTGCTCGTAAGTATAGCCCGCCCGCGCCATCCGTCGCATGATCGCCAACTGCGTCGCCGCCAGCGACTCGATCTCCCCGCGCGAGGTCAAAACTGCCAGTTGCGCGAGCAACACTTGTGCGAACGGATTTGCCAGATCTGTCAACTCAGCCTCGCGCCCGCGCCAATCCAGCACCTTCACAACAGGATAGCGAAAAGTGATTGTGCAACCCCAATAGTCGTGCGAATACGAATCCGGCCGCCACCCATCTCGTCCGTCAGTCAGCACCACCAGGCTGACCACCGGTTGGTCGTAACGATCAACCAGCCGCGTGTGATAGGTGAACATCCGGCGCGCAAACTCCGTTTGTTCCCTGCCCTGGACCTCTACATGGACCAGCAGCCATTGCTCTTGCCCATCCGTGCGGCGCAGGCTCACCAGCACATCGACATCGCGTCGCCCCTTGCGCCCGCGTCTCGTGACCGCCTGCAACTCCTTATCGAGCGGCGTGGCGGGGTGGGACCAGTCGATTGCCGCGTGCAACTCCCGGTGAACCAGCGCGAGAAAATCGGGCAGCAGCACCTGGAGCGCGTGCTTCCAGGCGCTATCGGCGTCGGGCTGGCGCGGTGTGGTGGCGCGGGCGCGCGGCATGCTTGGTCTCCTCGCCCGATTCTAGCATGGCACCCCGTCCGCCGGTCGGCTGTGCTAGCATAGCGCCGCCGCGCCCCCGGAGCGGCAGCTATGTGGCCGACGGTCACGCGCAGCTTGAACTGCCGATTGCACCACGTTCGCGTAACTCGCTGGAGCACCGATGGAGCTGCGCTAATCGCAGACCCCGGCGGTCGCCGGCCTGATCGCCGCCTGCCGCTCCCTGGCCGAGGAAGCGTTCGGCAAGCGGCTGCTCAGCACCTACCTGATCGGCAGCCTCGCGCACGGCTTCGCCCCGAGGTGAGCGATGTCGGCTTCGCCCTCATCCTGGCCGATCCCTTGACCGATGCCGATGCCGAGCAGATCAGCGCCCTCCGCCTACTGCGCGGCGGCGCACCCGCGCTGCAGGCGTCGCCTCTCCCTCTTCTGGACCTTCCCTCGACGCCTTCTCCGACGCCGACCAGGTCGGAGTTGCGGGCCGCTTCCCGGCGCTCCGGCCGCCTCGATCTCCTCTCACGGTCAGCCGGTCGGTGCTGCCGATCTCCGTCGGGAACTCGCGCCACCGACCAGGCAAGCAGTCCTGGCGAACTGCCGCGAGGACGTGCTGCGCTTCGTCCGCGACCCCTCCCGCTACAGCTTCCTCACCAGCGGTGCCGAGTACGACTTCGCCGATCGCAAAGCCCTCGCGCGCCTCTGCCTCTTCCCCGCGCGCTTCCTGCACACCGCCACCATCGGCGACGTCGCCTCCAACGACACCGCCGCCCAGAACGTCCTGCACAACCCGACCGAACCCGACGCCGCCATCGTCACGCTCGGCCTCATCCTCCGCCAGGACCCGTACTACACCCTCACCGGCGACGAACGCACCCTGCTGCGCGACAACCTCCCCGACTACTACCGCCGCTTCCTCCACGACTTCCTCCGCCTGCACGGCGGCGCATCAGCGCCCGACGACGCAACCATCCCACTTCTCTTGTCTGCGCTGGACCAACTCAGCGCATAAACGCGGGATGCCACAGATGAGAGTGCCTCAGCCATAGGGGATTTGCAGCACCGTCCCCCTGCACCTTTCTCTTCGTCCCCACTTGGCGTCCTTGGCGTCTTGGCGGTTCAACCGTCTTCTCTCGATCCATACCAGGAGGTTACCCATGTCCACCCCCACTCCCCCCGACCCCCACGCCGCCACCGACGCCGCCACCGTTGACCACCTGATGGCCAACCTCGAAGCCCAGTTCGGCGATCGCCTCGACGCCGCCGCGCGCGAGCACATCCGCCAGCAATTCGTCGGCATGGTCGCCCAGGGCCGCGCGCTCACGACATATCCCCTTCGCTCGGAAGTGGGCCCGTTTCGTCTTCACCGCGCGGCAGGAGGGCTAGAAGATGGCCGACAACCTCTCCTTCGCCTCGATCCGCGATCTCGGTCGGATGCTCCGCGTCGGCGAAACGACCCCCACCGCGCTCGCCGAGCACTTCCTCGACCGCCTCGACACAATCGGCCGCAAGCTGAACGCCGTCGCCATCCTCACCCGCGAGCGTGCGCTCGACGAAGCGCGCCTCGCCGAGCGCGAACTCGCGGCGGGACACGATCGCGGGCCGCTCCACGGCATCCCCTACGGCGCGAAAGACCTCTGCGCCACCGCGCCCCCCTATCCCACCTCCTGGGGGGCCGCGCCCTTCCGCGATCAGCAGTTCGACCACGACGCCACCGCCATCGCCCGCCTGCGCGCCGCCGGGGCGGTCCTCGTCGCGAAGCTGGCGATGGTCGAGCTGGCGGGCGGCATGGGCTACAACCAGCCGAATGCCGCCTTCACCGGCCCCGGCCTGAACCCCTGGAACCGCGACGCCTGGGCGGGCGGCTCCTCCAGCGGCTCCGGCTCCGCCGTCGGCGCGGGCGCGGTCCCCTTCGCCATCGGCTCCGAGACCGTCGGCTCGATCCTCACCCCTTCCTCATTCTGCGGCGTCTCCGGCCTGCGCCCGACCTACGGCCGCATCAGCCGCCACGGCGCGATGGCCCTCTGCTGGACTTTCGACAAACTCGGCCCGATGTGCCGCACCGCCGACGACTGCGGCCTCGCCCTCCAGGGCATGGCTGGTCACGACCCGCACGACGACACCAGCCTCGCCGAGACCTACACCTACGACCCCGCCCGCGCCCGCAGCGATGGCTTCCGCCTCGCCGTCCCGCGCGATGTGCTCGCCAGTGCCCAACCCGAGGTCGCCGCGAACTTCCGCGCCACCCTCGACACCCTGCGCACGGTCGCCACCATCGACGAGTTCGACCTCCCCGACTTCCCCTACGGTGCCGTCGTCGGCGCGATCCTCGGCGGCGAATCGGCCAGCAGCTTCGACGACTTCGTCGCCAGCGGCAAAATCGCCGAGTTGACCGCGCCCGAGGATCGCATCGGCGGCTACGCGCGGCGTTTCCTCCCCGCCAAGGATTATCTCAACGCCTTCCGCATCCGCCGCGACATCATCGCCACCTGGGACAATCTCCTCGCCCGCTACGACGCCGTCCTCGCCCCCGCCACCGGCGTCGTCGCCTCCCCGCTCGACGCGCGCTTCAGCGACTACTTCCCGCGCGACAATCGCGCCTCGCTTACCGCGATCGGCAACATCATCGGCGCGCCCGCCATCAGCGTCCCCAACGGCTTCGGCGAGCGCGGCCTCCCCACCGGCGTCCAGTTCATGTCCCGCGCCGGTGCCGAAAACACCGCCCTCGCCATCGCCCGCGCCTACCAAAGCCGCACCGATTGGCACACGCATCGCCCGGCCCTGGAAGCCTGATCCCCGGCCAGCCGCCCCCGAGAACGGCAATCGCTTCGCTCGACCCCTTCCGCGTCGCCCGGCCCTCGCTCATCAAGAGCGCGGGCCGGGCGACGCGGATAGCACCCCCCACGCCCCCACGCCCCCACGCCCTCACGCGTTGTACTACCGTTCTCCCGGTCAACCGGGAGTTGTGCGTTTATGCATCCGTGCGCCCGTGCCTCGTCCGCGTCCTCCTGACGCACCGACACACGAACGCACCGACTCACAGACTCACGGAGGCACCCGTGGTAGAGGGGGCACGCCCGCAACCGATGGCCGGGATCGCGCAGCCGACGCGCGAGGAAGCACTGCTCCAGCCGCAGCTGCACGTCGCGTCCCACCCGCTGATCGCCGTCCAACTCACCCTGTTGCGCTCGGTCGAGACCGCCTCCCCCCGCTTCCGCGAACTGCTCGGCGAACTGACCACCCTCCTCGGCTACGATGCCCTTGCCGACCTCCCCGTCACCGATCACCCGATCGCGACACCGCTCGAACCGATGATCGGCTCCCGCATCGGCGAAGAGATCGCCATCGTCCCGATCATGCGCGCCGGATTGGCGATGGTCGATCCGCTGCTGCGCCTGCTGCCGAACGCGCGCGTCTGGCACCTCGGCCTCTACCGCGACGAGGAAACCCTCCGCCCCGTGCCCTACTACAACCGCACCATGGGCAGCGGTCAGGCCCGGCGTGTGGTCGTCGTCGACCCGATGCTCGCCACGGGCGGCTCCGCCGTCAGCGCCGTCACCCTGGTCAAGGAAGTCGGCGCCACCCGCATCACCTACATCGGCCTCGTCGCCGCGCCCTACGGCGTCATGCGCCTCGCCGAAGCCCATCCCGACGTCGATATCCACGTCGCCACGCTCGACCGCGAACTGAACGAACTCGGCTACATCTGCCCCGGCCTCGGTGACGCTGGCGACCGGGTCTTCCATACAGGAGAGTAGATGTTCGAAGGTTCAAACGTTTGAAGGTTCGCCGCACCTTCGAACCTTCAAACCTTGAACCGCCAACAGAGGAGAACAATGACCGCCACACTATCCCTGCGCGGGCGCAGCCTCATCAACGACGACGACTTGAGCCAGGCCGAGATGCTCCACGTGCTCGACCGCGCGGCGCAGCTGAAGAAAGAGCGCCAGCAGGGCATCCTGCACGACCACCTGCTGCGCGGCAAAACCGTCGCGCTGCTCTTCGAGAAGACCTCGCTGCGCACCCGCGTCTCGTTCGAGGCCGGGATCGCGCAACTCGGCGGGCACGGCCTCTACCTCTCCTCGCGCGACCTCCAGATCCAGCGCGGCGAGACGATCGAGGACACCGGCCGCGTCCTCGCGCGCTACGTGGACGCGATCATGGCGCGCGTGATGCAGCACCACACCCTCATCGAGTTGCAAGCAGGGGGCCTGCCGACGATTAACGGCCTCTCCGACCTCCTCCACCCCACCCAGGCCCTCTGCGACATGATGACCGTGCGCGAGAAGCTCGGCGGCTGGCAGGGGCGCACCCTCGCCTATGTCGGCGGCGCGAACAACATGCTCAACTCACTGCTGATCGCCGGCTGCACCCTCGGGCTGCATGTGCGCGCCGTCTGCCCCCCGACCCGCTCGCCCAACCCGCAGATCCTCGCCCGCGCGCAGATGCGCGCCGAGCAGAGCGGCGGCAGCGTCGAGGTGGTCACCGACCCCTGGCTCGGCGTGCGCGGCGCGGACATCGTCTACACCGACGTTTGGCGCAACATGGGCGACCCCGACACCATGCCGGTGGACGACCTGGAGCCCTATCGCGTCACCGACGGCCTGATGGACGCCGCCGGGCCGGAAACCCTCTTCATGCACTGCCTGCCCCTCATCCGGGGCCAGGAGGCCACCGCCGAAGTCGCCGACGGCCCCCAATCCATCATCTTCGACCAGACCGAAAACCGCCTCCACGTCCAGAAAGCCCTGCTCGTGGAGCAAATCGGCAATGAATAGTGATGAGTAACGAGTGATGAGTGATGAGAAGCCGTAGCCGCTCATCACTCATCACTCGTTACTCATCACTCGTTACTTAATCGCGCTTCTTTCCCAGATCGTCGATATCCAGGCTGTTGATGAAGTCGCGGAAGACCGACAGCTTCTCTTCGGGGATCGGCGCGGCGGCGCGAGTATCGTCCTCGGGCGCTTCCACGCCCTCCACCTCGTCCTCGTCTCCCTGCGCGCCGAGTTCGACGCCCGCCTCATCCATCACGCTCTCGGCGACCAGGATCGGCACCTTCGCGCGCACCCCCAGCGCAATTGCATCGCTCGGGCGCGAGTCGATCGGCACCTGCCGCCCGTTCACATCGAGGACAATTCGCGCGTAGAAGACCGCGTCATTCAGCGCCGTGACCTCGATCCGCGCGATCCGGCCGCCGAGGCTCGCGATGACCGTCTTCAGCAGATCGTAGGGCAGCGGACGCTTCGCCTGGACCCCCTGGAGTTCCATCGCGATCGCCTCAGCCTCGAACGGCCCGATCCAGATCGGCAGGTGCCGCTCGCCGCTGACCTCGCGCAGGAAAACCACCCGCTGCTGGGTCACCAGGCTCACTCGGATGCTATCGACCACCGCTTCTATCATCGTCGCCCGTTCACTTTCTGGGACCCGTCTGCCTCGGGCTCGTCGCCCTGGGGCCGGTCACCGGGGACAGTTGCGCGAGGGTTCCTGGGCGAGGCAAGCCATGTGCATTGCGGAGGCTGGATGATGGTGCCTCACCGCCATTGTACCCCGCGCCGGGTGGCGGCTGCAATCGCGATCTAGGGCTCGTCGCCCGCCAGCGCATAGCGCTCGTGCGGCACAAATCCGAAAACGTCGAGCGGCCAGTACGTGACGACCGCCTTGCCGATCACACTGTCCATCGACACCGCGCTGAACGAGCGCGAATCCTGGCTATTGTTGCGGTTATCCCCCATCACGAAGATCATCCCCGGCGGCACCGTGTACGTACCTCCATCGCTCGGGTAGAGATTCCGGGGCGGCGCGGCGATATAGTGCTCATCCAGCGGCTGCCCGTTCACGTAGACCCGGTGGTCCTCGCGAATCGCGATCGTGTCGCCGGGCAGCCCGATCACCCGCTTCACGAATGGCTTGTCGGAGGTGAACGGCGGCTCGAAGACGATGATATCCCCGCGCGCGGGCGGCCCGAACAGATAGACCACATCCCGGTCCTGCCGATCCGGCCCCGGCAAGATATTGCGCAGCGCGTTGAGATCGAAGTGGAAATAGGTCGCGCGGTTGACCAGCAGATATTCGCCGTTCATCAGCGTCGGGCGCATGCTCTCGCCATCGACGCGGAAATTCACCACCAGCGTCCGCACCGCCACGAAGATTACCAGCGTCAACAGGATCGTCTCGACAAACTCGCGGAAGAAGGTCATCGCCCGCCGACCCCTGGTCGGCTGCTCCTCCTCGGCCGGTTCGACCGCCGCCCCAACCGGGCCAGCCGGAGCCTCGACAACCGCATCACCCGCTTCGGCGGCAGGCGCAGCCGTCGCA
>JAXLWN010000103.1:0-22838 GCA_046328475.1 Chloroflexia bacterium
GGCGCGCGCTATCTACGAACTGCTTGCAAAGGCCGACCCCGCCGGCTTCAATCCCGCCCTCGCCGGGCTCCTGGGGAACTTGGGGAGCACCCTCGGCAGCCAGCGGCGCTATGCCGAATCAGTCGCAGTATGCGAGGCGGCGCTCGCCATCTATGAGCAACTGGTGGCGCGCGATGCGGCGACGTACACCCCATCCCTCGCCATGACGCTCGCCAATCTCGGGACCACCTTCAATCGTCTCCCGGATTACGATCGGGCGATCCGGACCTATGAGCGAGCACGGGCATACTACGAGTCGCTGGCGGCGGCCAGTCCGGCGATCTATGGCGCGCCCCTCGCGCAGGTTTGCAATAATCTCGGCGCTGCCCTGAACAGCAAGGGTGAACATGCCGCCGCGCTCACCGCCGCCCGAGCGGCTGTCGCCACGCTGCGCCCATTGGCGGCAGACAATCCGTCGATCTACACCCCGCCCTACGCAGGCTATCTCTTCAATCTTGGCAGGGCGTTGGTGGGCACTGGCGATCGTGAGGCGGCCGAAGCGCAATATCAAGAGGCGCTGATGCTCTGCGATGATTCGGTGCGGCGCGATGGCGGCCAGCAACCGGATGTCGTCGCGGTACGGTGGCGCATACTCGCCGAGTTAGGGCGGCTGGACGACGATCTTGCCGCACGGCGGAGGTACTTCGCGGACGCGTTGGCCCTGCTGGAGGAGCAGCGCGGCTTGCTCGCGAATCGCGACGATCGCCAGGCGTTCCAGGGAGAATACGCCACCCTCTACGGCGAGATGGTTGCCTGCTGCGTTGCACTGGCGGCGGGATTACCGCCCGCCGCGCGCCAGGATTTGCTGGCCGAAGCCTGGCGGTGGAGCGAGCGCGGTCGCGGCCGGGCGCTGCTCGATCTCCTCGGCAGCCCGCGCCCGCGCCTGAAGACCGCGACGCAGCGCCAGCTATTCGAGGACTGGGAGGCGGCGCGGCATGCGGTCGATCGCGCCCTACACGAGTTCTCGCAGGCGGGGGCGGAGCTGATGACCGTGGCCCGGTTGCCCATTCCGGCGAGCCGGACCCTCGGTGTAGCGCTGATGGCGACGCGCGCGTGAGGCGGAGCGGCGCGCGCCGGGCTGGACGCTCTGCAGCGGCCACCGACGAGGAGGAGGCGCTACGCCGCCGCGTCTTCCTGACGATCGATGGGGGCACGCCAGTTGGCGCAGGTCGAGAGATCCCTCCGCCCATCGAGATGGTCATGCAATTGGCGCGTTTCCTTACCGCCGACGGTGGGGCGGCCGGCGCTGGCCCGCTCCTGATCGAGTATACGCTCCTCCCCGCCACCACCACCGCCGACCGCCATGCCGTCTTCCCCCGTCCCGCTCTGGGGCGGATGCGGCGGGGCAGATCGTGGCAGAGACGGTCGAACTCACCCCGCCGGGGCGCTGACGCAACTGCTGAACGATTTCGCCTTTGCGCGCGATTTGGCGGAGACGAGGCGAGCGCCGACGAGTTTCGTCGCGGGCGGCGGCGATCCGGGCCGCGCTCCCCGCGCGGCTCGGCGAGGCTGGCAGGGCCGTGGATCGCGCGCTGGCTGCGGCCGTGGGCCGCCGCGCCGGGGCATTCGCGCCGACCGCCCTCATCGTCGTGGCCGAGGGCGCCTTGCAGGGCGCCGCTTCACGCTGCCGACCTCCCCGCCTTGCCGGGCAAGGAGCGCGCAGCCGCTTATCGCGCACTTCCTGCTGGTGACGCTGCCAACCGCCGCGTTCGCACGGACCACTACCCGGCGCTCCGTCGAGGTTCGGCCGGATGGCTGGCTCGTCATCGGCCCCCACACTGCGATCAGGCGGACCCTTTCATCGTGCGGCGAGCAACAGAGGATGCCCGCCGCCGGAGCGCCGAGTGGGCGGCGGAGGTCCCCGCGCGGGCGTGGCAACTCGCCCGCGCGGGGGGCACCGCGACGGCCTGCCCTTCGGCGACGCGCGGATGCGGGTGGCGGCGCCCCGGGAACTCGCCGGGGAACTCGCCGTCCTCCACCTGGCGACCCACGCCGCGTTCGAGTCCGACGACTTTCTCCAGTCGCACATCGTCTTCCACGGCGGCGAGCGCCTGACTCTCGGCGAACTTTTCAGCGACCCTCGCCTCGATCTGCGCGGTATGCGCCTCTGCTACCTGAGCGCCTGCTCAGCGGATGCGCGTGGTTGAGCTGGCAGGGCTGGCCTTCGCCCTCGCCCAGCCGGGGCTGAGGCCGTCCTAGCGAGTCTTTGGGAGGCTTACGATGGCCCGGCGGCGTACCTCCTGCGGGTCTTCTACACGCAATGGCGGCGGGGGTCATTGACGATGGCCGAGGCGTACCGGCGGCAGTCCTGGCCCTGCGCGAGACCGGCCCGAACCCGCGCCACTGGGCTCCTGCGTCCTCCCCGGCAATGGCTTCGCCCGCGCCCCCCTTGCCCGGTGGGAGATGCACTGAGCGCGGGGCGGCTGGCCGAAGTCCACCGCCCCCGGCGTCAGATGCCCCGCTCGAATCGAGCCCTCCGGAACTGCCCGCGTCGCTGTGGTGCGCCGCAGGCGCGTGCGCGCGCGGCGGGGGCGTGGTCCGGCACGGAGATTGGCGGGGAAGGGAGGGGCGCCGGGGTGGGCGGCCTCAGGCAGCGGCGCGAGCACAGCGCTCTCCACTGGGGGCGGTGCGAGCGCGGGCGGCGGCGCGATAGTGGCCTCCCGGCATGGTGGGCAGCGGCGCGAGCGCGGGGACTGGCGCGGCGGCAGCGGCCCAGGCCGGGGCGAACCACTCCCTCCGCCGACGGGGCGAGCAGCGGCGCGGGCACGGGGGGTGGCGGCGAGCAACGCCGTATTCGGCATGAGCGACGCGGCGATCAGCGAGTTGGACGCGGGTCGGCCCAGGTGGCGGGCGCGCCGGCCCAGGCCGGGGCGTACCAGCCCCCTCGGTCTGGTGGACGGTGTCGCCGTCAGGGTGACCGGCGGGGCGATCGGCTTGGGTGGGCCGTCGTTCGCCCCCCCAGCGCCCCGGCGCGAGGTACTGCTCGTAGAATCTGTCGTTCCGCTGCCCCAGCGGGACGGCCTTGTTCCTCGCGGGCTTGCTTGCGGCCATACTGTGACGGCGGCATCGTGCTATCCCTTCGAGGATGGCCTGTATGAACTTCCGGATACCGCCCAGCCTGCCGTTGTAGGCATAACGGAAGAGTACCTCGCGCTGCCAGGGCTGATCGTCCCCAGGGTATAGTCAGTCTCGTGCAGCGCATTGATAATGCTCAAGCGCGCTCGACCCGCCCCTCGTGATGGCGTCAGCACGGTCTCGAAGAGCGCGCTGCTGCGCCTCTGCGCTGATCTGCACGCCCGGATGCGTCCACTTCACTCCTCGGCGAGTTCGCGCAGTCCTGCCCTGTGACAGGATCGCCGCCGTGCGCGTTCTGCCCCGGCCTGCTGGAGGATGGCCCGCGCCTGCTCTTGCGTGAGATCCCGCATGTCGAAACCGGGGCCGATCGTCACCCCCGAATCCGCTGACGGATGGTGGGGGGCGGTGCTGTGCGGGCCGATCTTCCTGCTGATAGGTGAAGTTATAGACGCGCATTGGCCGTCGGGCCGTCTGGCAGCGATGTCGCGCTGGGGGCCGTTCAACTCGCGAGAGTACCCGATACGCACTGCGCTCATGCTGGTGTTCCTTTCATCGTCATCGCCGTGCCGCGCCGGGTCTCCAGCCAGAGTTGCTCCAGCCAGCGCCGCACCTCTGAGGTCCGCACCCCGCCCTCCCGGCAGAGATAGCACCACGCGGCAAAGCGCCGCGCTGGGGTGCCGATCGCCAGGCACCTGCGACGCCAGTCGTAGGGCCTCGTCCGTTAACAATGCCTGCGTTCGCCGGGGCGTCAGCGGGTCTGCTGCGCGGCGGCGGTTCGCGGAAGCGCGTACCGATCGCCGCCGCATCGTCGTCCGCCGAGAACTCCGCGACTGCGTCGCGATGCCGACACTGGCTGGTGCACAGCGCGCAGCCGTCGTATGGCAGGGCCGCGCCCGCCTGGCCCGCGCGGAAGGGGGCCATCGCCGCTCGGACCACCTCGTCGTTCAGTTGCCGCCCAAGGGGCGAATCGCGTCGGACATCAGGGAACTGCACCACCACCGCCCGCTGAGGTCGGGGTGGCGGACGAGCGCCTCGCGCTGGCGCAATTCGCCGACATACTCCCGCTGCTCCGGGAGGAGTTGCATCCCGTCGGCCAGCCGCGCGCGTTCCCCCGCCCCCTCCAGTCGGTGGATGATCTTGGTGGCCGGCTCGCGCAGGACCGAGGTGTGGAGATCGCCAGGCGACTGATCGCTGATGATGATCGCGAGGCCGAGCTGCAGGATCTCGAACATCTCGCCGAGATAGTTCGCGGCATCGTTCTCGGTATCGGCGCCCGCGGCGTCCGGTGCGACGCGCGGTGCCAGCCGCATCAGGCAGGGCCTCGTCGATCAGCAGGACATGGGACCCCTCCGGCTCAGGGGCCGCCTGGAACGCGTTGCGCACCGCCGTGAGGAGGAAGATCGTTGCCGCCGCGCGTTCCTGCGGATCGGCGAGGCTGTCGAGTTCGAGGATGACCGGGTGGCCGAGGAGGGTCGCCAGGGGGATGCCGCGATCGCAATCGAAGATCGCCCCCTGCCCGCCGGGGAGGAGGAAGGCCGCGAAGCGGAGATCGATGTAGGTGAGCGCCGCGTCTCGCTCCTTGCTTCCAGGCGCAATGCCGCTGCCGACCAGGGTGTTCCGCAGGCCGCGCATCGTCGGCGGGCGACGGCCGGGGCGTGCGCGTCCCAGGAATCGTCAGCGCGTGGCCGCATTCGGCGAAATGCTGGCGCAACGCCCGCACCATCAACCGTTTCATGCCATCGGTCAACCCCCAGGCGGCCCCGAAGGCGACCAGCACCACGCGCAGGTGCTCCTCGATCGTCACGCCGGGTGCTGGGAGGAGCGGGTTGAGCCGGAGCGGGACGCCTCCGCCGACGGTGAAGATCAGCACGTCCTCGAAACCGGGTAATGCGCGCATGCGGCGGAACTCCCGCCCGAAAGGATCGATGACGAGGAAGGGGATGGTGCGGCCGCCCCGTGGTCGCGGGGTTGGCCCAGTGGGCCCGGAGGAGGGCCAGGCAGGTGTTGGTCTTGCCGGTGCCGTTCGCCCCGGCGATCAGGATGTGGCGCGCGATGGTGTCGCGCGGCAGGCTGATGGGGCTCGTCGGGGAGGAGGCCGAGGCAGATCCCCCGCCCGGAGGCTCCCCGTCCCCGCCCCGGGTTCGCGGCTCGGCGGGAGGGGGGCGCACCGCGATCCCCGGCACCCCGTCGCCGAGCGGGATCGGGCAGCGAAAAGGCGACCGCCGCGCGCCGCGCGCCGACGAGGTGGGGAAATCCCGCGCCTCGGCCGCCCCGTTGAGCCGGAGGTGAGACGCGGCCGTCGGCGGCGTGTCGTCCTAGGGAGTGCATTCGAGCGCCAGTGAGCGTGCGATAGGCCGCGTGCCAGGCGGCGGCGTGTGGCGGGGTGCTGAGCGCGCAGTCCCGCGGACAGGGCTCGGCACCGCCCGCCTGGGCGAGCACACTCTCGCGCAGCGCATTGGCGACGTTGCGGGCGGTGTCGCCGCTCGGGCTGACGACCTGGAGCGCCAGCAGGAAGGCCGGGCGAGTTCGTGCTGATAGTGCTGGTAGAGCTGAGCGAGTTGCTGGGCGCGCAGGTCGCCGCCGCCGACGGGTGCCCCTGCCGGGTGACTTTCAGCGCCGCGCTGACCTTCCGATCGAGGCTGCGCGCCCTCCTCGGCGCGAGCTGCGTCGGCTCCAGGTGGAGATTGATCTGCACCGGGGCCCGCTGCGCCAGCAGCGTCGCGAACAGTTGGCGCCAATCACCCTGCGGGCGGTAGCCGAGCGCGCACAAAGGCGAAGGCGATCCCCAGGGTATTCCCCGCGCCAGAGTTCCTCCCGCTGGCGCACCTCGATGAGGTGGACTGGACGCCCCGCCCAGGGTTCCCGCCAGTCCTGGAGGGCGGCCTGCCGGCGGGCATGGGCACGGCGAGACGCGCTGCGGCCGCGAAGCGGCGCAGATCGTCGGCGAGCGCGGCCTGGGCCGCCGGCAGGCCCGCGCTCGCGGCGGCGACGCGCCCGAGGAGGGCGATTGTTGTCCCACGGCGGGCGGGATCGAAGCGATAGCGGAGCGCGATCGCGCGCCCGGCCCAGCCGTGGAGCGCCCCCACGGCCTCCTCCCAGCGGGCAAGGGTCGCAGCGAGCCGCGCCGACGGCTGCTCCCTGACGATACCCGGGTCGCGCAGAAAGTCGGTCAGGGCGGCGAATTTCAGCCCGACGAAGGCACTCTCCTGGCGCTCGAACGCTATTGTCGTGTCGCCTCGTCCCCACATCGTCTCGCTCCTTCTGCCACCGGCGGTGCGCTAGATTATCGTCACGATCGCGTCGTCGGCCATGAGGCGGAATGCGGCGACGACATCGGCGAAGAGCGCATCGACCGACTCGCAATGGGCCGCCGCGCGCCGGGCAGCGGCCCCCGTCGGCGGCTGTAAGAGGGAGTAGAAGGGGTTGGCGTGGTGGAGCATATTCGACACGAGGTTTGCGCCGGTCGCGAGGCCGCTCAAGCCCCCGATCACCAGGACGATCCAGGCCAGGCAGAGCCAATCGGGCTGGCGACCGAGGAGCGTGCAGCCGAGGATGGCGAGAAACCCGATGCACGCGAGTTCGATCAGGCCGAGGTTGCAGACGAGGCCGGCGACCCGGCGCGGATCGAATTGCCCCGCCACATAGCGCGGGAAGCAGTGCAGGTCCGGCCCTTCGGCGATCAGATCGATCGCGACGCTCGCGACCGCGCCGGGGAACACTAGGCATGGATATGGATGGCTGCGCAGGCCCCGCGGTGCGTGCCAGGCGAGGCGCACGGCCATCCCATTCGCGAGCGCCTGATGCTGGACCGCCTCGATCAGCGCGTGCCGCCGCGTCGCGCCGTGGCGCACCATGATCCCGGCCGCGCCAGGGTCGCCCGCCGAGTCGCGCACGAACGGGTAGCCGCTGCCACACGCCGGCGACCACCGGTCGAGGGCGATCGGCACAATCCTACCCTCGCGCTGGAAAGGTCCGGGGATGAGGCTCAAGTCTGTGGTGTGTGGCTCCACTTCTGTCGCTCCTTCCCGTGCCGCTTCGGGGCGAGCAGCCTCGCCATCCTCTTCTCCTTCTATTGGAAGCGAGAGGGCCGGGCGTGACAGCAAGCGACGCTATGCGGGTGGCCGCGCCGCGCGAGCGAGGACCTGGCGCCGGCATCGTCGCTGTCACGCCCCGTCCGCCCGGCCCCTATGGAGTCGTTACCGACCCCTTACCTCGATAGGCGGAGTGCCGGGCAGGGCGGGGACCGCGCGAAAGGAGCGGGGCGATGGTCGTCTGCAGGGATATCGCGGCTCGTCTGGGCCGGGGGTGGTTCGTGCGATCGGCTGGTTTGCGACCGACATGGCGGAGCAGGAGGGGGCACGCAGCGCCTGGCCCGCGCCCATGCCGCACTCCGGCGGCGTCACAGTCGGCGGCATTCGTCCGGGCGACATTCCGGGCGGTCGGGATCGATGGCGAGGTGCTGCTCGTCCTGGCCGCCGGAGCGCCCGACCGCCTGCTCCTCGCCGGACGACGCCCGCGTTACCTCCAATCGGTCGATCACCCCGGCGGCGCGGGGATGGCGGTGTATGCCGCTGCCCAGGTGCGCGTCCAGACGCTCCAGGCGGCGCTCGATGCGCTCCGCGGGGACATCGCTCCTTCTAAGTGCGCAATTGCGAAACTCATTGCGGGAATGTGTGAGTGGAGCAGGCCAACACGGTAGTGCGGCCAACGCCAATCCCGCAAACCTCGCTTGAGTGTACTTAGAGGGGGCGTCATGATTCAGTTGCAGCCCGACTCATCCGATGATAGGCCGCCACCGCCGATAGTCAGCCACGCGGCGAAATCTCGCGATCGTCTCGCAGGCGCACGGGCCGCACGATCCCGTCGAGCCAAATGCCGGTGTAGAGTGGATCGGTATCCTTCCTCGTTTCCATGCCTGCCGCACCAGGCCGGGGGTGACGATGTCGTGCGGGTCGCGCTTGCCCAGGAACAAATCGCACATCGCCGCCCATGTGAGCGGCATGACCACCGCGCAGGCTGCCTGATCGAGATACTCCGCCGCGAGGATAGTGGCCCACGTCCTCGCCATGCCGGGATCGGTCGGGTTTGCGAGGCGCGAGGCCAGATCGGCCATGCCGCGGAGGCCTGCGGGCGTGCCGCCCCCCGACGGTGCGGCACGCTGCGTCTGGTTGTAGCGCTCCAGCGCCGCGATGATCCCGGTTTGTACCGGATCGCCGGGCAACTCGGCCTGCTTGAGCTGTTCCAACGCCTGCGCGAAACGCGCGATATCCGGCGGCGGGTCCTCATGTGCGCGCCGACAGGCGGCGTCCCAGGTCGCGGGGAGGAGGACCGGGAGGCCATAATCGGCGACGATACTCGGGCCACTGCACCAACTCGCGATCGTTCTTGTCGTTGAGACGCGCGGCAATCTCGGTCCCTCCCCAGATACTCCGTGCAAATCGTTACCGTACCACTGAGTGCCTCGATGAGCAGATGGCGACACCCACGGCGTGCGCCTTCCTGCCGACAGCGCTTTCATCGCGGTGCGGCCCGGACCGCGAATGCCAAAGCGCGGAGGCGCTGTAACTCGCGATCCTGGCGTATCTGAGGCCGATCGAGCGCGCGTTCTGGGTCTTGCCAGTCGCCATGCGCCGCGAAGTGGCGCTCCTCGGAGACTCGCTCGCCGGTCTCGATGGCCTTCTGCATAGCGTCGAGCGAGCTGTTCGTGCTGAGGATCTGCTCGATACGCTTGATCGCTATCTTGTTTCCAGGTTGACTTCAATATGGCGGGCGATCTCAGCCGCAGTCGGGCTTTTTCTCGACCGACGCGAGATCGTCCTGTTGCCGACGCTCGATGAGTTCTCTCCGCGCGCCTTGCGGACCTGCGAATACGCGCGCGGTAGTCGTGCTGTCGTATTCGTGCTGTGCGCCCGCCTCGAAAACATTGCGCGCGAGACGATGACATGGGCATATGACCAGAATGATTTGCCTGTGTCCTCATATTTCCACGCGGCATGGAGTAGGGCCAGCGCCCCCACCGCGTACAGGTCCTCCCAATCGTTGGGACTAACCTTCCTGGCAAGCCGTTCCACGCGCTTCTGATAGGTGCGCAAGAATGGCTCCCACGCGCGCTTAAAGCGTTGGTCCTCCTCCGGCGACAGGCTGAAGCGCCGCCGCCCCTCCGGCGGCGTACGGCTGAACTGATCACCCTTCTTCGGGATCATGCTCCCGATCAGGCGCTGCTCATCTTCTGGCAGGCGCGCGAGTACCAACTTGAGGTTGGCGAGCAGGAGAAGCTGCTCCGGGCTATCTCGCTGCGCCTCCTCGGATTCCGGATCCGGCTCACCGGATACAGTCGTGGACGCCATAACCCTGGCCGTTCGCATCGAGGCAGGCGGTCATTCACCACCGGCTGAGTACACCATCGCTCGGGCCGGCCAGCGTCGCGCCGTCAGGGGTGACGATCGCTGCGGCTGAGGGCGCTGTCGTCATCCCGGTCCTGCGCGGCGAGATCGGCCAGGGCGAGGCGCGCCGATCCCCGCGTCGTCGCTCGGGCCGCCCCGATGGTTCTCGCCCGCGCGGGCCTCCAGCCGATAAGCCGCCACGAATACCCCTGCCCACGTCGCTCACGATCAGCGTCCCCGTCGCCCCATCTAGGGCGATCTTGTACTTGTCGATCGCCGCTGGTCAGGTCGAGGACAATCTGCGCACGCGCGAGATCAAGGAACGAGGGCTCGTCGCGCACAGACCCTCCGTCGCCCATCGCCATGGCCCCCGCACGCTGGGGGAGCGACGCCGAGCGCCCCCCGCCGTCGTGGTTTTCCAGCCGCCGTCCGCCACGGCGAGCAGGCGGCCGATGAGCGCGCCGAACTGCTCGCCCGCTTGCGCAGCGTGCGCGCCGAACTCCCTGGCTATGGCGGCGCGGCGCGGCGCCGATGGTGGCGATGCGTACCCCGGACGCCCGGCGGTTGCGCGCACCCCCGTCGCAGCGGCGTAGTTGCTTCAGCGGGTCGAGGCCCACCCGACGACCTCCAGGGCGGCTGCGACCCACGCCCTCCGGGAGACCCTGCGTGCGGCGATGGCGGCGCAGGCGATCGCCGAGCGCTTCGTCGAAGGCGGCGCTACCACCTCAGCGAAATAGGCGCCAGCCCTCCTGGAAGTCGGTCGCGGTCGTCCGGGCCGATGTTTTCGAGACGGGTCACGAATTGGTCGAGCCAACTGCGCGAGATCGGCGACCAACCCACGAATCAGGGAAGAAGCTGGGGGTTCCGGCGAGTTTGCGGAGCAGCGACCAGTCGCCTCCGCCATCACCGCATCGAAGCTCACGGTGCCGGTCAGCGCGTCGGGGTCCCCTCCGTCGTCATCAGCACCGCGTCCGGGTCCCGGCCATCACTCAGGGGCGGGTGAGCGCCCACAGCGTGAAGTCTTCCATCGCCCGCTCGTGGACGATGATCGGGTGCGCGGGCGCGGCATCCGCCGTCTCGTCGAGCGGCTGGACGGCGAGATCGGCGGGCCACTCCTTTCAGCTCGGCTTGCTTGAAACCCTGTGACCGGGATCCGCCAAGGTCTCCCGCCGCGTCATCGTGTCACCTCACCCTCCGGGAGTAGGGCAGGGATGGGGACGAAGCCATTCCCTGCCAGGACGAACGGTGCCCACTGGCGCGGGTGGGGGAAAGCGGCGCGCACCTCGATCATCGCCAACTGGTACGCCTGCGCCAGGGTGCGTCCGCGCTTCCGCCACGCCTTGTAGAGAATCTGGGCCAGCCTCGCCGCTGCCGCGTCGTCTGTGGCGGCGATGCTGGCGATGACGCATTCGGCACCGGCGCAGAAGAAGGCGAAGGCGAGCCCGGCCACCTCCCCGCCGGTGCGCATCCCGTGGCAGCTACTAAGATAGCACAAAATTGTGCCGACCAGACTATAGCGTCGATCGTCGAAGAGCGATGCGACTGTCAATTCTGTGGAAGACGATGGCGGAGCGTCGGTAGTTATGGATCGAAATACGAGTGGGTCGCCAAGTGCAGGATGGCGATCCGATCCGCCTGCGCGCGGAGGACGGCGGTGCGCATCTGTCGCGCCGCGTAGGGTGGCTGCTGCGCGTCTTCGGGGAGCTGTCGCCAAAGTTTCGCGAGCCAGAGAGCCCTTCGCGCGCCTGTGGGAGATAGTCAGGTGCGCGCCGATCGAGCGTGTGCGGCCCCAGCACGAGCCAGTGCCCCATTCGCCGGGCGGGCGCGTCGGCGCACCAGTTCGTCCGCCAGCGCGGCCATTGGCAGGGTGACGATCGGACAATGCGCGATCAGCGGTTGCCCGTCCATCGTCGCGGCGTGCGGATGGGCAGTGCCCGGAGCGGCCCTTCCGTGCTCAGGACGATCGTGGTGGGTCGGAGGCGACGGAGGAGGGCTGCCCAAGGGGCGAGGGAGGTGTTGCCCGAGGGTATCGGGGGAGGTCCGCCCAGATCGCCCGGCCTCCGTCCAGGCCACCAGCGCGGCGGCATCGGCGTCTCGGGCGGGCGGCGGCGTATCGCGGGCACGGGCGAACGCCGCCGCTGCCGCAGGCAGCTTCCCTTTCGGCAGGGTCACTTCCCGCACAAGGAGGCGCACCCTGCGATCCCCAAAGTGGCAGTGCGAAAACGGCATAGCGCTCCCCCGCCCCGCTGTCGGGCAGGAGCGCATACTCCACCAGTAGCGGCCGCGCGCCCCACGCCTTCGGCACCGGCCACGGCCGCGAGCCGTCGCAGCGCGGCGACGAGCGCCTCGGGCGCGCAGGCAGGCACCGCGAGTTGCGCCAGCGGCGGCGCGCCTTCGATGGTGGGGCGAATGGGCGATACGCCACCGCCTCTTCCCTGCTCGGGTCCGCGGGAGGCCCGCGTCGAGCGCCGCTCGCGCGGGTCGACGTCGGCCTCGGGGGAGTGCGGCGGCGTGGGTGCTCGTCCGGGGACCCCGGCCGCGCGGGCGCGGCGATGGGCCAGGGAGTCGCTCCCAGCGCGCCTCGCTCTCGCTGGGCCGCCTCCCACCGCGCGTACAGCGCCTCCTGGCCTCGGGCCGTCGCCGTGCGCGGGCGCGGATTGCCGACGAGATCGAGGAGGGCTCCGCCGCGCCCGCGCTCGGTCCAGTGCCACGCCTCGGCGCGATGGGCGTGTCGCTCGCCGGGGAGGCCGCCGCGATGCTCGCGAGGCAACTGGCCACCATCTCGCGGTAGAGGTCCCGATAGTCCTGTTGGAACGACTGCCGATCACCGACATGATCCAGGAGGCCCCGTCGTGCCTCGGCAAGTTCGAGGCCTCGCGGAATAGCGCCTGGCCGCCGCTCTAGGCTCGCTGCACAGCGGCCCAGCCCCGCCAGGGCGCTACCACTTGAGGGAGATCGTAGATCCGCGCTCGCGACGGCCTCGGCGCGAACGCGTCGAGTCGTTCGCGCGCCTGCAGGCTTCTACAAGCGGCCCCGTCCAGGTCGCCGTGCAACGCGCGCCGTACTTCTCGCCCAGGTTTACCAGTGCGGATACCAGGCCGACGGCGGGCGTGATCGGGCGATGGTCGCCTGCAAACGAAACAGGTCCGCGGCTTCCGCGTAGACGTCGCCCGCCGCCGCCTCGCCCTGCCCGAGGAGGGCGGCCCCGAGGGTGTTGAGCGCCCCGGCCAGTTGCACCGCATACAGCGCCGGACGGCCTTGGCAGCGCGATAGCGCTGGATGGCGTCGCGACAGGCGGCAATTCCGAGCGCAGGCTCCCCGCCCGGAGGTGGGCGATCCCCAGGTTGACCAATGCGCTTGCCGACACGCGGACGATAGGCCTGCGGATTGCTCTTCGGCGAGCGCCTCGTACTGCAACAGCGCCGCGCGGAGGGCCTCAACGGCGCGATCGCCCACCTGCCGGTCGATCAGGACGAGCCCGGATATGCTCCATGGTCATCGCCACGTCCATGCGCCGGCGAGTGTGCCGGAACGTGCGAGCGCCTGTCTCATGGCGAGGGCGCGCCGTAGCTCGGTCGCGGCGGTCAGCCGCCCCTGGTGCCGATAGGCCGCCGCCAGATTGGTCATCGTCCCGGCAAGCTCCGCGTCCCAGTGCGTCTCGCCCGCGTTGTGGAGGCGCTGGAAGATCGCCACCGAGTCTTCGAGCAGCGGCAGTGCCTCCGCAAGCGCGCGATGATCCAACCGGAGGGTGGCGAGGTTATTCAGGCAACGTGCGAGGCTCACCTCGCGGGTCCGTCCTTGGCGGGCGCCATTTCGCGCGCTGATCTTGACCGCCTCCTCGCCCGCCTTCAGGGCCGCGTCGAACTCGCCGTGCGCATTGAGGGCGAGGGCGAGATTGCTGAACGTTTCTGGAAGGCCCCGCCGCCTTGCCTCCCGAGCCTCGCCCTGCCTCCCACGGCGAGGCCGATCGCCCGCGGTACGCTGTGATTGCGTCGGCATATTCGCCATGCTGCGCCAGTGCCGCCCCGAGGTTGGCTGCAGCCATGGCGAGCAGCAAGTCTGGGAACCCGGGGAGATCGCGATAGATGGTGAACGTCTCGCGGTGGGCCGCGACGCCTCGCGGGTCGCCCTGCTCGAGATACACCTTCCCTAGGTTGTTGAGTGCCCGCCCAAGGCCGTGCCGGTGCTCGCTCCGCCTATCCGCGGCGAGCAGACGATACAGCCGCACGGCCTCTTCCCCGGCGTCCTGGGCCACCGCGTAGTCCCTGAGGGCGGCGCGCGTTGCCGCGATATTGCTCAGGTGCTCGGCGAGCAACGGGCGATAGGTGCCGGGCTCGGTCTCGTCGAGCAGACGTACGAGCGCAAGCGCCGCCCCGTAGGCCCGATCCGCATCCTCGAAGGCCCCGACCCCATAGCAGCGTTGCCCCAACTCGTCGCAATATTGCGCGAGCCCCTCGCGCAGGCCGGTGATCTGCTCGCTGAACATTGCCGGGTCCGCCGCAGTGGCACAGTCGCCCGCGCGCTGCACGAGCGCGACGGTGGTTTCGACCGCCGGGCTACCCTCGGCATCGACCCGCGCCCCCCACCGCCCGGCCACGATCGCGAGCCGGAGCGCGTGCTGGATTGGAGGCTCGTCCTGCGTCAGCAGAAGGAGCAGTGTTGTCAGTCGCTGGGCGACCGTGGCCGGGAGCGCCAAATCGGCCACGACGGCGGTCGCCTCGTCCAGCGCGTCAGCGAGCGTCCCGTCCTCGGCGCATTGCACGATGCGTGTCCAGAGGTGGCTGCGCGCGCGCTCGTCGTCCTGCCACGACAGCGCGATCAGGGGGTTGCGATGATCTCCAGGTGAAGCTGCGTGCCCATCCATCGCCATTCCTACCTGTCACTTCTCTCCAGGGCTGGATATCGGGTTATCCGCTGCCATCCAGCCCGTATCAGACTACACTATTGTCTCGCGAATCCCCCGTCAACCAGAGGAGCATCGATATGTACGTACCGCGCCCTTCTCTCTCCTAACAGGTCCTGCGCAGCCTCGGGGTGGCCTCTCCTCGGGTGAGGACGGCGAAGGTCGAGAAAGGCCGCGCGATGGTTCCCTGGGCCAGCAGGGTAAGGCAGGATGTCTCAGTGGCGAGCCGCTCCGTATCCCGAGCCACCGACCGTGCGCCCCAGGAGACGAACTCGAAGACTGAGCAGATCGGCCGCGAGATCGCCGCCGGGACTCACTCGGGTGGATCACGCGCTGGTTGCGCGCAACCAGGGTGATCGGCGGCGGCTGCGCGAACGCGAGCAACGGAGAGCGGCACCGCCTTTCCCAGGGGTTGAAGGAGCACCCTAGCGTGAGGAAACGTGCCGCGACGAGGGTGTCGCGCCACCGCAGACTACTTCATCAGCGTGATCCTCCCGAATGCGACCAGGACGCCCGCTGTGGGACGAATGGGCGATGCCGACCGGCATGTCACCCACAAGTAAGCTGATGGTCCTCGCCAAGCACCGCCGTGACAGCGAGAGAGGCGGCGACGTGGTATCGCTCGCTGTCACGGCGGTGCTCCTCCGGGCTCAAAATCGGTGGGACTGGCGCACCGTGCTTGCTCTCCATCAGGACGGTGCGAGGGGACTGCCGGTGCCTCCAGCATCAATCTTCGGTATCAAGAGAAGGAGCTGACGTGTGTACTGATCGCGTCGAAACCATCGCCTAGCGCTGCCTCTGGCTGCTGGTGCGCCGGTAGTCCCGTAGGCGGCTGAGATGGCTGAGGCGCGCACCGCTGTTCGGCGGCATCCGACTGGCACGTACAGTACCACCCCGTTGTACTTGAACGCCCAGATAGTGTGTGCCATACAAAAACAAGGCCCACAATACGCATCGGGATAACCTGGAGGGAGACATGGCCGCCCATCCCAGCAACAATCCGCGCGGTATCGAGGAGGTCCGTCTCGCGCTGCTCCGATTCCTCGCCCGCCAGCGCGAGCTTGCCCTGGCATATGACCTGCCCAACCTGCCGACTATCGTCGAGATCATTCGCGAGCGCCTGACCGACGAAACCTGCACGATCGCCGCCTCGGCGAAGCCAATAAGGGGAAGAGCACTTCGTCAACGCGATCGTCGGCCACCCGAAGCTGCTCCCGAAGGGGATCGACCGTCCCACCAGCCAGGCGTTCCGCGTGCGCCTCGCCGAACGTGACGCTTATCGGGTACGCTACGAGGACGATTCCTCCGGGGAGATCGCGCGAGGACCTGCCGACCATCGGCACCGAGAGCCTCATCGACGACGTACGTTTCGGTCGCGAGACCCGCATCGTCCGTTACATCGAGATCGACATCGCCTGCGACCCCGCCCGCCCGCTGCCGCCGCCCCCCGAAGTGGCGCTGATCGACCCCTCCGGACTCGGCACGCTGGACGCCGCGCACGCGCAGGTGACCCAGCGCTTCTTACCGCTGGCCGATGCATCGCCGTGGCACGGCATTGCAGCTGGTCATCGCCCTCGGGGTGGCCCAGGTTATCGACGAGCGGGCCGCCGAATATGGGTGGCCCTACGACAAGTCAGGCCAACTGCGCAAGTGGCTCACGGAAGGTCTGTGCTTGCTCTTGCCCGGCTCTTCCGATCCGGCGAAGGCCAATACCCCGCCCAACAGGTTTGCCGCGCAGTACAAGATGCTGACCGAAGGGAAGATCGGCCCCTATCCCGGCTGCCAGGAATGCCCGGCTATTTGCCTCTTCCGGGCAGAAGTTGGTAGGATGTTGACGGTAAGCGACGCACAACGGATCACCGACGCGATCAATGATGCCCTCAAGACCGCGAGCACCACATCGCTCGCGCGCTATCAGCGGCCGCTCGACATCGTGCGGGAGACTGACGCTCGCTGGCTTGCCACCGCCCCGGCAGACGACTCCGGCCTGAACTATTGCGGCCTCTTGACCGCCGCCGCCGGAAAACTGGAGCAACATCAGCAGGCCAAGGTGGCATACGAGCTCGGTACCTTCTTCCAGGAATAGCCGATGGCAGCCTTTGTGACGGGAGGTCCGCTGCACCGCCACCTCCTGTCACAAAGGCTGCCATCGGCGCGATGGAGAGTACAGACACGCAGGGCAGGCACGTTCTCCAGGGTCTGCCGAGTCAGGTTTCACGGTTGAGGATCGTTGAGATCGCGCGAGGATCGGAAGGAGGAGGTTATGCACCCGACGAGGGGCGCCCTGGAAGCGGGACGGCGTGATCCCGCAGCAGTCGCATCGTGTCTTTCAGCGGTCGGTGCCTTTCTACTACCGCTGATCATCCTGGGCGTTGGTTGGGTGAATTGGGGCTTTAAGTCGGGCTGATCTCGGCACTCGCGGTTCTGGCCACGTGCCTCGGCAGCCTGGTCTTCTTCGTTCGTCGCATCGAACGGGTCACCTGGCTGACCGTCGCGATGCCGTACCTGGGCAGCATGCTCTATACTGCCATGCCCGATCTGCCCTTTACCTTCGACGACACTGCCGTGGCGGTGGTGGGAGCTCTGCTCACCTATTACCTCTTGAAGCAGAAGGTTTGGAATGCGCCGCGCTGGATTCTCACCCCGCTGCTCCTCCCGGCCGTCTACACGCTGACAGTCGGCCAGGCAATCCCCACCCCGGTCGACGACTTGATCGTCCAGGGAATTACTGGCATCCTTGTGGCATTTTTCACCGCCGTGAGTTCATGAAGCTCACGCTTCTGAAGATCTTTGGCGATCGGTGCACGGCGCTCACGACCATCCTGTCGCGCCGACCCAATCGCCCTCGGCAACCTCATGCTGCTCTGCGTGCCGAACCTTGAAGGTGGGTCGCGTGCAGAGGCGGCGAGTTAGTGGGAGGTGTGCGGATGCATTACCCTGTCGACGTCCGAATCCGAAAAACCCTCCTCCAGCCACAGTACTTGGTTTCCCCCCTAGGAATCATTGCGCTGCTGGTCATCGCAATCGTCTTCTGGCAGCTCGCATTCCTCGTCGCCGCTGCGTACGCACTGGTTTGGGCTGGCGCAGTCGGGTATGCAGTGGCCAGTTTCGAGCGTCGCGAGCGGGAGAAGCGGCTGGCCGAACTCCACTCGCAACTGGCACTCCTGACCCAGCAGGCCCAGGCACGTTGGCTCCAGCCATCCCCTGGGATCATCGCGTGGGTGCGCCAGCAGCTCAACGAAGACGAGCGGCAAGCGCAGATGAGGCAGCGACTTGCCGTCGAGGTCCGGTTGCGGAATCTAGTCGAACGGCAAGGCCAATTCGCGCGTATACTGGTCCTGGCCGATCAGATCTCGGTCGCTCATAAGCAGTCCGCCGGCCGGTTGGCGGTCTGGCCTGCCGAAATTTGCGACCAGGTGGACAACCTGGTCGATTGCGCCTGGGACTACTCGACCGATCGCGTGCGAATGCTTCGGGAGATCGTCCATTCCAGTGAGGATGTGGAGTCGGTGCAGGCCGAGATCGAGCAAATTCGCAGGCGACAGCAGGAAGTCGCTGGTCGCGCCTGGGCCGACATGGAGTTCTTGCGCGAGACAAAGGAGCGGTGGCTGGAGGCGATGCAGCGGATGCACTCCAACTTGACTGGGACCGAGGCGCTGCTGGATGCGATCGAGACGGCACTGCGGACGCTGATCACAGACGGCGGAAATATCGCCACCAGCAACGCGCGCGGGGAACTCGTGCAACTCCAGAAGCGTATCAAGGCGCGGCGCGACGCCGCCGAGGAGATCGTCGTGGGGATCAACCAGCGAAGATACGGGTGAGCGCTGTTCGCCACCGTGGCCCATAACTCGCTTCGTGGCAGACCACCGCCAATGCACTGATCTTAAATTGTGGCACATCAAGAGGCGCGGAAGCAGCGATGCGGTTTGGGGAGTCGTCCCCAAATCCAGGTCTTGGCATGGCTGTAGAGTGGCTTGGTTGGTGGCGACATCTTCCGTCTGAGTGATGCATTCGCCTCCTGCAGGCTGAGCCAACATGCGTCGATTGGGCTGAAGATCTGCCGTATGCGGGATAGCCAGCCAGTCCAGGATTGGCGGCGCTTGTGGCTGGCGAGGCTGCCGATAACTCCCAGCACCGCACCGACAGGCTTCGCCTTGGCAATTGCCTCGAACAGTTGGAGGTATTCGGTAGAACTGCGTGAGCGTGCCCTCAAGATGAATACCTGTCTCTCGCGCATGCGCGCCGCGCAGACCCCCGTCATCCCCTCGCGCGACGGCGTGCTGACTCTCGGACAGGAAACCGCGTCGGATTTCGCTGTGCCAGCCCACGCTAAGGGGCAGGAGCTTGCCAATCGTATTGGCGCTGGCTAGATCGGGGATACGCGCCTCAACCGACTGATCGCCCATCCTGTCCAGGTCCCGAGTGTTGAAACGTGCCAGCCGCTCGCGCATAATCTGCGGGCGGCGCTCTAGCTCGGCGGCGCTGACGTCGGTGCGCAGACTATCCCAACTGCGCCCGACCACAGTGGCCCACAGGATTTTGTCGCCCGGCACGTAGCGGCTGGTGGTCAGCTTAGGCCCTTGCGCTCCTCCTCAGTCTCTACGGCTGCGCAGGCGACCAGCAGCTTCGGCGCGGCGCTACCTCCTCGCTCGCTGCCATGCCCAGCGCGATTCGTATCGCTATTCGGGAACTGCGAACGAGGCACTGGACGACTGTGTGGGCACAGAACTAGCGTTCGATGCGCCCAACTGGTGCTCCGCACGTTGGCCCGGAGCACGCTTGGTGTATTGTGCCAACCAGACGAGCCAAGGAAGTCGCCCGTCGACTAGTCGGCCCGCGCCGTGCCGCGTGTCAGGCCGCTTGCGCGCCCGAGCGGGGCGCGGCGCAGGCCGTTACCGAGGAGGGCGAAGGCCGCCCAGCAGCGCGGTCGGGGAAGGCCTCCGCGTACCGCCAGGACCGCCCGCTGGTGCGCCCTCGAGCAGCGCCAGCGCCCCTTCCGCCACTGCTGGTAGAAGACTTTCGCCAGGTAGGCCGCCGCGCCGTCGTCAGCGGCCCCAGAGGCTCGCCAGCACCGCCTCGGCCCCGGCGTAGGTCAGGGCGAAGGCGAGCCCGCCGAGCTCGTCAGCCGCGCGCATCCCGTGGCAGCTGCTCAGGGTAGACCAGACGCGCGCCGCGCAGGTCGAGGCGCGGGTCGCTGAAGAGCGAGGCGAGGGTCAGGCGCTCGCCGCCGTGGAAGACGACATGCGACTGGAGGAAGTCGCCATCGTCGAAGTGGGCGTGGGTCGCCAGGTGCAGGACGGCCAGCTCCCCGGCGAGGTTCTCGCACCGCCGCTACTCGCATCGACGCCGCCGAAGAGCGGGCCATCGCGGTGCCCCCAGGCGGCGGCGAGTGCGCGCGCCCGCGCGGGGAAGCTGCTCCCGCCCAGGCCCGCGTTAGCGCAATCCCTTCCGCCTCGGCGCCGGCGAGGCAGCCGGCGCCGGGGCCTTGTCGTAGGTGTGCGGTCCGGACGACGAGCCAGCCCCCAGGCCGCGTCCCCCTTGCGGCGCGCGCTCGACGAGCTGCCCGGCCAGCGCGGCGGTCGGCAAGGTCACGAGCGGGTAGCGGGCGATCAAGGGGAGGCCGGCGGCGATTTCGGCAGCGTGGAGCGGCAGCCCCTGCAGCGGACCCTCCGCGACGACTACCAGCGCCGTCGGCTTGAGCCTGTCGAGCCACCGCACCCACGGGCGCACCAGCAGCGCGCCAAGCCGCGCGGGCAGCCCGGCCCAGGTGGCCTTTGCCTGCTCTTGCTTCTCATCGCTTGCACTATCTGCCCCGAGATCGCGCGCGAAGGCGAGATCGCTCAGGAGTCGTTGCAGCTCTCCGCCGGGGAGTTCGACCGTTTTCGCCGCGATCCGCCTGTCCCTGGTGGCCCAGAGGGGGGCGAGGAAGACCGCGTAGCGATCGATCTCGTCGTCGCCTGGCAACAGCGCATATTCGACCAGAAGCGGACGCGCACCGACGGCGGCTCCATCGGTGGCGGCGAGGCGCGCGAGGCTGGCGGTCAGGGCTTCGGGCGACGGGATCTCAGGCTGCGCCAGCTGTCGCGCGCCGTCGATCGCCAGGAAGACCCGGCGGCGCAGCTCCTCCTCCGCCCGGTCGGCCTCCCGCAACTCGTCCCAGCGCAGCCGCCTTTCCGCATCGAGTTGCTCGCGGTCGAGCGCGGGCAGGGCACGCCTCCCACCCAGCCCCACCACCATGCCCCCGTCGTTCCCGCCGGGTTGCCCTTGCCGGAATTCGTGCAAGCGCCGATCGACCGTGCGCAGCGCCTCCTGCCACTGTTCGAAGAGGCCGCGTTGATCTGGCGTTTCCAGGCGCGGTCGCGGGCTACCGAGGAGATCGAGCAGCGCCCGGCCGCGCCCCCGCTCGCTCCAGTGCCACGCCTCGGCGAACAATTCCCGGCGTGCGTCAGGCGCAGCCGTCTTCGCCAGGGCGAGGCAACAGCCGACGATGTCGCCATAGAGGGCGGCAAACTCCCTTTGGAAGATCTGGCGATCGTCGCGGTGCGCGAGCAGGCGGCGCTGATCCTCCAACAGTGTCAGCGCTTCGGTGAAAAATCCCCGTCGCACAACGAGATCGTTGCTCAAGCGCCCTAGCTGGGCGAGCACGCGCACGCGTATAGCGACGACATCCGGTCGCTGGCCGCCATCCCACCCCGCCAATTCGTCGCAGAGGGTCAATGCCTGGCGATAGCGTTCCTCGGCCGCCTGCACGTCGCCAGAACTGCGCAAGGTGTTACCCAGGTTATTGAGGATCGTGGCGACGGCGAGCGCAAACGTCGCCAGGCCTTGCTTCGCGAGAGGGGTATAGATCGCGCGTGCCTTTTCATAGACGCGGATAGCCTCTGCGTAGGCCCCGCCATCAAAGAGCACATAGCCCAAATTCATGAGAACCGTGGCCAAGTCTATCTCGAAAGTCGCCGGATCGTGTTCCGCTAACGGCGCGTAGATGTGCCATGCCTCCCTGAGGACGGTGATTGCCTGGGCGTAGTGTCGTTGATCGGACAATGCTGCACCCAAGTTGCTGAGGATGAAAGCGAGATCTGGCGCGTAGGTCTCCGGGTCGCGGGACGCCAAAGGGGCGCACAGTTTTCGGGCCTCTTCATATACTTGAATCGCCTTGCGAGAGGATCGCTGATGATACCAGGCATTGCCAATGTTGTTGAGCAGCATCGCGAGTGGGAAGGCGTACGTCGCTGGATCGCTCACTGCAAGTGGGGCGTAGATCGCCCGTGCTTCCTCGTACGCGTCGAGCGCCTCGGCATAGGCCCGCTGATCGCTCCGGACAGCACCAAGATTGTTGAGGATAGGGACGAGGTCGCGGGTATAGGTTACCGGATCATAAGTCACGAGCTTGCGTCGGAGAGCGAGGCAAGCCTCATAGGCATCGACAGCCTCATTGTACGCCCGGCACTGATATAAGACATTGCCCAAGTTGTGCTGGATTGTGGCAAGATACGGCGCATATTGCGCCCAGTATTGCTCTGCAAGTGGGGAACAAATCATCCATGCCTTCTCAAGTGCAAGCATTGCCTCGCGATATGATCCACGCTTATCCAGCGTAGCCCCCAGATTAGTGAGGACCTTGATGTGATCGAGTGCGTAGCCCACAGGCTCAACTGTTGTGAGTGTTTGCAGCAGGGCTTCGGCCTCGCGATAGGCCGCGATCGCGGCTTCGTAGCGGCGCACCTGTTGCAGGCTGTTTCCGGCTCGCATCCCGATGTCGGCAAGGAGTGCGAGCGCGTCTTGGGGGGCTTGAATCAGCAGCGGGCGGGCAACCATGACATTCCTGGCGGCAATTTGGGCCGCATCAGGGCCGTCGCGCTCGGCGCGCGCTTGCCAGCTTTGAGCGAAGAGGGCGAAGATGATGCCACGTGCTAACGGGGCGAGCCACGCGAAGTCACTTGCCGAGGCGAGCCGACTTAGGATGAGTGCCTCCCTGAATGAGAGTGCTGGATGCGGGATAGCCTGGACGGCTTCACTCACGGACTGATAGGTGAAGTCCGCATCTGGCAGCGCGTCGACCGCCGATTGCAGTTGGGTTTCGTCTAAGCCCTCGGCAACGGTGCGGCGGGCGAGGGCGACGAAGGGATTGTCGAAGGGATCGCCGTGTTCGAGCGGGGTTGTCATGACGCGTCCTCCTCGGGATGCGGCGGATCTCCTCATTGCGGCGCGTTAGCTGGGGCGTTCCAAAAGCAAAGATATGCCGTTCAGCTTATGCTTAGTCGGTAGTTTGTTGAGTCGGGGTGCGGTATGCTGGCCAGGAGGATGATGAGGTGCCGCCATCACCCGCCGTGTTCCCTGCCCACCCGCCCCCGGCCTGCTGGAAGCGTACGCCGCGCAGTTCGACGATGAGCTGCCCAACGTCGCCCAGCGCCGCACGGTCCGCGAGTATCTGC
>JAXLWN010000104.1:0-22431 GCA_046328475.1 Chloroflexia bacterium
CGGTTGCGCACGGCATCATGATCACGACAGCCCAGAGTATCCCTCGGCGTGCGGTGCGCGAATACCTGGGCCTTGTCAGCGGTGAGGCGCTAGGCGAACTGGAGTCGCTCGAGAGCAGCCTGGCGATGCCTGGGCTCGAGCACGCCGGTGTGGGTGCGCATGCCCTCCAGCGTGCGATGCAGTCGATGGCCCGGCGAGCAAGCGAGATCGGGGCCACCGTCGTCATCGGCGTAGGGATCGACTACACCGCGATCGGACCTGGCGCGCTGTTGATTAGTGTCACCGGCACGGCGGCACGGCTGTAGGAGATCGCTTGCCGCAATTGCGGCAGCGACGAGTGCGGCGATGGTGAGCGGAATGATCCTGGCGACGACCGGTGAGATCGAGGGACGCCCAGTCCGAGAGTACTTCGGCATTGTCGCCGGTGAGGCGACAGCGAAGCGCGCCCGATCACGGGCCACGGGCGAGGTCGGGGATCGCCAGGCGAGTATGCGCTCGTCCGTGATCGAGCGGCAGATCCGCGAGACCCGCGACCGCGCGCTTGCCTCGTTGATTGCCCGCGCAGCTGCGCTCGGCGCGACAGCGGTGATCGCGATCTCGATCGACTATACCATCGTGGCCGCGGCTAACGGCGATGAACTCCTGGTTATTTCAGCATCGGGAACGGCGGTGCTGCTGTAACCACGGAAAGACGCGCCACAAGCAGATCCGGACGTATGCGAAGACGCCCACAATCCGGTGGCCAGCCGCGAATTACCGGGTGTATACGCGCGGGCCTGCCCGCAGCGCCACCGCGAGAGAGCAGCCATCACGCTGCTTTCGGCGAACTGGCTCATCCCTCCTGTGCTACCGCGTGCAATTGATTGTGCTTGGTGGCGTAGCAATGTGGGGCGCATGAACCAGTGCGCGGTCAATCCTCTTTCTGTCCGCTGCTCGCTCGCGATTTGTAGCCGAGAAAATACGTCAGCGATGCGACGGTGAGCGCAATCGCCGCCCCAAAGCGGAGCAAGTCGCTCTCGCCATCCCAGGCGAGGGCTTTGCTGAGGAACAGCACTCCCAGGATGACAATCAGCATCCCGAGGACATTCGCTTTCAGATCATCGATGTCCTTGATTTGTAGCCAGGGGAGCGTCGGCACGAGCGGATCGATGAAGAGCTCGTAGAGGCCAATGGCAATCACGTAGAGGGTGATGCCAATCAGAAAGAGATCGACGAGTTCGACCGAGGTGAGGATGAGGGACTTGTCCTCCATCAGACTCGATCCTTTGGTGAGGCAGCGCAGGAGGAAGCGTCCGGTGAGCACGACACCATACAGGAAGATCACGCTGGCCATCATGGCGATGCTGGCCACCGCGAGGGCGGCGAGGAGACGGCTGGCAACGATTGCCCGTTGGAACATGCTTTCTCCTTCTGGTAAGGCGCCTTTGGATCACTCCGTCTTTCCGCAAAGGCGAATCGGCGGTTGCGTTCGGATCGGGTCAGCACGCCTGCCGTGGCGTTAGCCACCGCGCCGGGCAGCGGGCTGGTCGCTACTTCGTCCGCCCCCGCTGCGGGAACCTGGGTAGCGGCGGTAGTCGGACGAAGGGTGTTCGCCCCGCCCGGAGGTGATCGAACAAGTCGTCTGTCGCATGGTGCTTGCCGATCTGCCAGATGAAGTCCATTTCGTCGTTCGTCGCGTCGAGCGCCAGCCGCGCTTCGAGGATCAGCAGGGTGCTGCCGAAGAGCAATCCGCCTCCGCCCAGGAGCGCCGAGCCCACCGGGATCCACCCATACCACCGCCATACCTGATCGAACGAGACAGCGGCGGCGAGGATACCGATGGCGAAGCTCGTCGCAACGAAGAGCGCAAGCGAGATATAGAGGGCCATCAGGCTGACCTGGAGTAAACGGGCGCGGCTGGTGAGCCGATCGATCTGATAAAAGAGCATTTCGCGATGCCCGGCACCGAGGGAAGCATCGCGCTCGTCGCGCATCAGGACCACAAAGTCGTCGACCCACTTGTGTAGCCGATCGTTCACCCTCGCGGCGCGCGTGGTGGTCGACGCGATCAATGCGCCGCAAGCTGAGATCACGACAGCTGGCGTGATCATGGACGTGAGGATGGTCTCGGCTGAGGCCAGCGGATCCACGATTTTCTCCGGCGTGCCAGGATGCCCTTGAGGCCAGGGCACGGGCAACAAGCTCCTGGGGCAAGTTTGCCCCGTTAGCGGCCCATGAACGACCCAGCCCCTCGTGCGGCACAGGCGCGCGCCAGGAACGCCGGAGCGCGCCGCCGGACGAAGCCGGCGCGGGCGCGCCGGCGGTGCCAGCAGGGCATGTGTGGATGCGAGGGAAGGACCTGGGTCGGCGCTGGGACGCTCGATCGCTAGCGTGATTGCGCTCCGCGCAGTCTGCAGGTTCGGCTGGTTCTCGCATGTGCCCGGCTCAAGAGCTTAGGAGCAGGAGAACGACGATGGTGGTCAGGGAGGATACAGATGCCGGGGGAGAGGCGCTCGTGCGGGCTCGCGCGGCGTGGCACCGATGGTGGTTCCACCTACGATGCGTCTCCCCGAGTCAAGCGGTGCGGGCGCTCCTGTCTGCCGTTGGGCTGGGTATAACCGGTTGGTTGGCCGTTGCCTCTTGGCCGGCGTTGCTCCCGTTCGCAGTCGGGGGGGCGGTGGCCTATGTCGTCCTGCCGGTGGTCAACTGCCTCGACCTGTTCATGCCCCGATGGCTCGCGGCGCTGCTGGCGATGGGCGGTGTGGTGCTGCTGATTGCCGCCATCGTTCGGCTGATGCTTCCGCCCCTGACCGAAGAACTCAGTCGCCTGCTGCTTGCCCTGCCAGGGTTCGTCGCGTTCGTGGTCGATCGCGAGCAGATTGACACCCTCCTGCGCGATGTTCCCGAGCCAGTCCGAGGGGCGATCGGGCGCGGGATCGACAACCTGGTGGCCAGCGTGAATGTCGGCATCAATCGCCGGCTCGACGAGCCACTCGGCTCGCTCGTTGGCCTGTCAGCCTGGCTACTGAATTCGCTCGGCTTCGTGCTCGGATTCCTGGTGATCCCCACCTGGCTCCTGATCGTCCTCCGGGACCAGCGCGCGGCCAGGGAAGCGCTGGGCCGGGTCGTCCCGGCCTGGTTCGCCCCGGATTTCTGGGCCGTGGTACGGATCCTGGACCGTGCCTTCGGGACATATGTGCGCGGGCAACTCTTGCTCGGGCTGAGCGCCGGGGTTGCGTCGTTCGGTGGACTCATCTTGCTCGACCTGCTGTACGGGCAGCCGGGGATACAGTCCAGCGAGTACGCCATCGCCGTGGGTGTGCTCGCCGGTCTCCTGTACCTCATACCGGTCATCGGCCCCCTCCTCGGACTGCTTGCCGCCGCCCTGATCGGGTGGACCTTCTCCGGTGAGGTGGCGCTCCTCGCCTCGGTCATCATCCTTGCTGCGCAGCAGGGCGTGCGGCGGCTCGTCGCGCCCCACGTCGATCGTCGGGTGAGCGATTTGCACCCCGCGATCCTGGCGATGGCGATCGCCGCGCTGAGCCAGTTCGGGGTCTTCTGGGTCTTCCTGGCGGCTCCGATCGTGGTCATTGCCCGCGATCTCTTCCGCTACGCCTATGGTCGTCTCGGCGACCCGTCGCTCACCGCCAATGCCGCGCTGGCGAGTATTGGCGCAGCACCAGCGGTGCGTGCAACGAGGGCATCGCTGGTGCGGCGGCGGCGTGTGGGACAAGGTGTGCAGCAATCCTGATTGGCAGTCACGGCTCGCTCCCCGAGGGGATCATGGCAGTCGGGCCCTGGCGGGAAACGCGAGGGCGATCGTCCAGATCGGCGATACGGACGCCATGGTGCGCCTCGTCGCCATGGACGATGAGGGGAGTGAATTCATGCCGACCAAGGACGATGAGGCAGCCGGTGAGGGCGAGGTAGATGGCGCACCCGACCAGAATCCGCCCGCCCGGGATGGGGCGATGGGTTGATATCGCACCGGCCCGTGTCCGTCGTGTGCTTGCCCAGGACGGAACTGCGGCGACCGCAAGGTGACTGGCGATTGCGAAATGATCGAGGTGGCGGTGGGAGGCAACGACAAGATGAACGATCAGAGCCTCGTATCGACCGGCCAACTGCCGCGTGGGAGCCAGGTGCAGGCATTGGTGGAGGCTGCACACGCGCAGTTCGCCGCTAACGATGAGGGGCAGAACGCGAATTACTACCCGGTGCTCGCTGAGGTGCCACGCCATCTCTTTGGGATCTGCATCGCCGGGAACAACGGCGCAGTCTTCGCCGCTGGCGATGCCGGGTACGCGTTCACGATCATGAGCGTGTCCAAGCCGTTCGTCTTCGCCCTGGTCTGCCAGGCCATCGGCACGGAGCGCGCGCGCGAGCTACTCGGGGTGAATAGCACCGGATTCCCGTTCAACTCGGTCATGGCGATCGAATTGAATGCTGCGGTATTGACGAATCCGATGGTCAATCCGGGGGCGCTTGCGACGACCAGCCTGGTTCCCGGCGAGAGCGCCGAGGCCAAGTGGTCATTCATTGCCCAGTGGCTCTCGCGCTTCGCCGGACGCCCCCTCACCCTCAACCAAGAGGTCTTCGCGTCAGCCTCGGCAACGAACCACCGCAATCAGGCCATCGCCCGGTTGCTGTGGAGCTACGATCCGGCTCTATCACGATCATCGAGACCGTTGATGTATGCTTACCCGACAGTCATCGCTGAATGTGACAGCGCAGGACCTGGCTGTGATGGGCGCGACACTGGCGGATGGAGGGGTCAATCCAGTCACGGGTGAACGAGTGATCGATGCCGAGGTGTGTCGTCCGGTGTTGGCCGTGATGGCTTTGCGGGATGTACGAGACATCCGGGGATTGGCGCTCTACACGGTTGGTTTGCCGGGAAGAGCGGAGTAGGGGGCGGCATTGTCACGGTCATGCCAGGCAAGGGAGGGATGGGCACATTCGCTCCGCCGCTCGACGCCGCCGGTAACAGTGTGAGGGAGCAGCAGCTCGTTTTTCTCTCCGACCGACTGGGCTTAACATCTTCGCGTCGGAACCTGACAACGGATGAGGCACTGGCCCCCTCTCCGGCTGCCAGTCGCTCAAGACCGTAGCAGTCGCCCCGCAGGTTGTCGGAAGGCGTGCCCGGCGCACAGCACCTGGACACCAGTCAGGGTCTTGAAGCCGCGCGTCGGGCGCAGCCGCCCTCGTCGCCATCCGTTGTGGAGCCGCGCGCCGCTGTATACTCGGGGGAAATGGCGCACCTGACGCGGCTGCCTTCCTGCGTGTGCTCGATGACACCCCGCGCGACCTACCAGCCGGGTCGCTCCACCCCACATGGAGGACACCGGTGAACACCCTGCAAGAAGCGTCGCCCGCATCCTCAAGCTGGAAGGGGTCGAGTGGGTCTCCTGCTTCCTCAGCAACCTGATCGAGGCCGTCGCCGCCGGGGGCATCCGCCCGCTCCTCTTCCGCCAGGAACGCGGCGCCCTGATGGCCGCCGACGGCTTCAGCCGCCTCAACGACCGCCAGAAGTTCGGTGTCGTCATCACCCAGGGTGGACCGGGTGCCGAGAACTCGATGGGCGGCATCGCCCAGGCCTTCGCCGACAACGTCCCCATGCTCGTGTTCCAGGCGGCCCCGCGACCCGAGAGCAGGCCGTGCGCCCCAGCTTCTCCCCGGCCCGCACCTACCAGAGCGTCACCCGGCACGCCGAGGGTCATCTGGAAGCCCGACATGGTGTCGTCCGTGCTGCGTCGCGCCTTCCACATCCTGCGCAACGGCCGCCCCGGCCCGGTCGTGATCGAGATCCCATCCGACGTCGATGGCCAAGGTGCCCAGGGCGGCGCTCGCCTATCAGCCGCCCGTGCGGTCGCCCCAGGCCCTCCCCCGGCGCGGTCAAGGACGCCGTGCGGGCGCTGCTCGGTGCCCGCAAGCCGGTCATCTGGTCCGGCATGGGCACCACTCCCCCAGGCCGCAGGAGTTGCGCGAACTCGCCGAGAACCACCCAGATCCCGGTCTACTGCACCATGCCCGGCAAATCGGGGTTCGACGAAACGGCACCCCCTGGCGCTCGGCTCCGGCAACGGCACGACGACGCTCCCCGCCTTCCGCTGGCTTCGAAGTCGGACGTCCTGTTCGCGGTCGGCTCCAACCTCACCCGCACCTCCTACGGCCAGCCGATTCCCGACGGCAAGACCATCATCCACAACACCGAGAGCATCGAGGACATCAGCAAGGACTACTCGAGGCCGCCGTCGGCCTGCCCGGCGACGAAGCTGGCGCTGCACGCGATCCTCGACGAGGTCAAGGGCCAGATCGGCGAGCAGCCCCGCCAGAACGACGTCGCCGCGCAGATCAGCGACCTGCGCCAGCAGTGGCTGGCGGAGTGGACGCCATTCCTCACCGCCGACGATACGCCCATCCAGACCTATCGGGTCGTCGGCGAAGACTCGAGCGGACGCTCGGCAAGAGCGCACCATCACTCACCCACGACATGCGGCGCGCCGCGCGACGTCGCGATGCCCTTCTACCGGGCGAGCGTGCCGCACAACTGCATCGGCAAGACCACCACCTCGGCTTCGGCATCCGCTGATGATCGGCGCGAAGCTGGCCCGGCCGGCCGCATTCTGCCTCAATTTCATGGGCGACAGTGCCTTCGGCATGCTCCACGGCCTCGATATCGAGACCTCCGTGCGCATCGGCGCGCCGATCACCCTACGATCGTCCTCAGCAACGGCGACATGGCGGCCTACTGACGGCTACCCGGAGCGCGCCCGCTACAACCTGACCCACATGACCGGCGACTACGCCTGGATCGCCGAGGGTCTGGGTGCCGTCGGCATCGTCGTCACCCAGCCCGGCGGATCGCCCCCGCCCTGCAAGCGCGCCCGGCGGCTCAACGCCGACGGTCGCACCATCCTGTCGACATCCACTGCAACGTCGAAGGCCGCCGCTCCCGCTTCACCCCGCGCTAACGCCCACCCCGCAGCAACCGGGGTGACGCCGGTCCACATCGCCGCACCTCCCGCGCCCGCAACACGAGGGCGCACCATCGGGAAAGATGGTGTTCAAGCAGTCAACGTCGGGACCACGGCGATCCGTGGCGCTGCCGCGAGTCGTCGCAGCAGCAGCCCGATCGCTGGCGATTCTGGGAGCAAGCATCGTGCAGCACCCTCCGCTGGCCCCCATGGTCGCCGATCGCGACGCTTCCGAGCGCGTCACCTCCGTGTTCGCCGACATTCGCGAGACGCGCCAAACCGACTTCATCAACAACTTCCTGGCGCGTCATCGCGAACGACCCGGCGCAGCTGGAACGCACCTGGGCCGAACTCAAAGAGGTGATGGCACCCCGGCGCGCTGGTTCGCCGTCGTCAAGGAGTTGATCTACATCAGCGGTGTCGACCGTCAACGGCTGCGCCTATTCCATCGCTCGCACACGGCCTCGGCGAAGCAGAGGGCGCGACCGACGCGATGCTCGCCGAACTCCGCGCCGTGGTCGCCGCCGCCTCGAAAACGAACAGCCTCGCGACCGGGCTGGATCCGGTCGACCCCGAGTTCATCCAGGAGTAGCCCAGGAACTCGTTCGCCGCCCGCGCGACAGCACCACATCGCGGGCCACCGTGCCATGCCGGGCACCGCTCTTGACGCCAGGCGATCAGCGCTCGTATCCTACCCATGCGGCATGAGCAGCGCGCGAAGCGGCGAGTCCCTGGCGGGCGTGGCGCGTCGGTGCGTGCCTGGTGGACCCCAGGTCAGGCGTGGCCCGTCATCCAGTCGGAGGCGGAGCGGTGAATCCACCCGTGACGGGCGCGGCGACCCCCTGGCCGCAGGACGCGCAGCGATCCTTGCTCGACGCCCTGCTCTTCGAATCCCGAGCTGATCGAGCGCCAGATCCTCGACTTCCGCCAGATGGCGGCCTTCGCGCGCGATCCCTTCGTCGTGGTCGGCGGCGACGGCGTCGATGCACGGTCACCGACCACGCGGGCAAGGCGTATCTCGACGAGGCTCTCCAGGGTCTTCGTCGCCTCGGTCGGCCACGACGGCAGGCATGTGATCCGGGCGATCCACGAGCAGCTCGATCGCCTGGCCCCAGCACCACCGCTGCACGGGACCAACCCCCCGGCCCTGGCCCTGGCGCGCGAGTTGCTGGACTTCGCCCCGCCGGGCTTCGGCGCCGGTCAAGCTCCTCTCCGGCGGCTCCGGAGGCCAATGAGGCAGCGCCTGAAGCTGGCCCGCCAGTATTGGCAGCAGGCCGGGCACCCGCGCAAATACAAGGTGCTCGCCCGCTACGGCGGCTACCACGGGGCCACCATGGGCGCGCTGTCGGCCCACCGGCGGCTGGGAGCGCAAGTCGGTCTTCGAGCCGCTGGCGTGCCGCTTCCTCCACGTCCACCCGTAAGCTGTAGCGCCTGCCCCTACGACCACACCCTCGACCAGTGCCGCGCCCAGGGCCATCTTCACCTGCGGTCGCCACGTCGGGCGCACCATCACCGCCGAGACCCGGAGACGGTGGCCGCAGTGATCGTCGAACTGATCTCGGTCTCGGGGGCCGGGTTCACCGTGCCGCCGGTCGAATACCTCCGGCAGGTGCGCGCCGACTGCGACCGGCACAACGTCCTGCTGATCTTCGACGAGATCATCACCGGCTTCGGGCGGCTGGGGACCCGCTTCGGGGCCGACTACTTCGGCGTCGTCCCCGACTTCGATCACCTGTGGCAAGGGGATGTCGGGCGGCTATTCGCCCTCGCGGCGGTGCTGATCTCCGAGCAGCTGCGCCTTGGCCTTCCTGGGCAGGCCGGGCGAGCGCAAGGAAGTTCCACCACGGCCACACCTTCGGCGGCAACCCGCTCTCTCCGCAGCGGCGGGCCTCGCCGTCCTGCGCCACATCCGGCAGCGGGGCCTGGTCGAGCGCGCCGCCGATCTCGGCGCACGCATCCTGCGCCCCCGGCTCGCCGCGCTGGCCGCCAGCCGCCCCGGCATCCGCAACGTGCGCGGCGCGAGGCTGCTCAAGGAGTTCGATCTCCGTCCGGCCGTCTACGGCAAGGGCACCGGGCCGCGCCTCAGCGCCTGGCGCGCGACCGCGGCTGATCGCCCGCATCGGGCGCGACTTCGTGGTCTTCGCGCCGCCGTTGGTGACGCCGGAGGGGCGTTGCACCGGATGGTCGACATCATCGACGACGCCATCGGCGCGCTCTAGCGGCGCGGCCTCGACAGGGCGGCGCTGGCGCGGTGCTGTGTTGGCGGTTGTCAGAATTCAGGTGTCCGGCTGGTCAGCCGGGTTTCGCTCTGGTAGCGTGGCAGCATTGGCCGCTGCGTGACGGAGCGCGCGATGCCCTGCCCGCACTGTACCGCGCGAGAGACGGCGGGCACCCGCGCCGCACCGCGCTCGGCTACCGCACCTTCCGCTGCCGTGCCTGCCGACTTCTCCGCGAGAATCTGGAGGCCAGGACAGTAGAGCGCGACCGCACGGCGACAGCGTGCCGCGCCCGGTCAGGCGGCACGGGCCGCTGTGGCGACGAGGTGCGCCCGCAGCGCCGCTCACGCGGCGTCGCGATCACGCCGGTAGCGTAGCTGGCGCTGGTGGCGGCGCCGGGCAGGTCGTGCGCAGAAGCACACCGGGCCGCGCGCGGATCTCCAGCATCCGGGCTGTCGCCCCACACTTGTGACAGCGCCCTTCACCCTGCGGGCTGCGCCGCGTTGGAACAGAGGTAGGCTCCGCTCACCCGCGCACGACGTGCCTGGCCGCGAACGCGCGAGGACGCAGAGCACGACGAGCGCCGCCCACAGCGCAAACGCCAGCGCCAGGTGGGCGACACCAGCATGCGTAGGATGGACCAGAGGACGTTGCCGATGCCAACAGCTACCTGGCCGAGGTAGAGCGCTTGTCGGCGACGGCGACGACCGCGTTGATGGGCCGATCGTCCGGGCGGCGACGCCGCGCCTGGATCGCCGTGGCCGCCAGCAGGAGGCCGACGCCCAGCGCCGCGTAGCGGTGGAGCATGTGTGTCCGGGCGACGGTGACGGTTGGCAGCACCTGCCCGCCGTCGCAGAGCGGGAACGTGGTGCAGCCGAGGCTCCCGCCGGACCCCATCATGTACGCGCCGATGAGGATGAGGAGATACGTCGCGGCCGTCGTCGCCAGCGCAAGCCGGGCGAGTCCGCCGCCAGTGTCGGCGACCCGGCCCCGGCTGCTGGCGATCGTCGCCATCGCCGCGAGCAGCGCCAGCATGACGGCGGCGACCCCCAGGTGGATCGCGACGACCTGGAAGGCGAGGTCGAGCTTCACCGTGACCGCCCCGAGGAGGATCTGCACGAGCAGCGTGAGGCCGGTCCCACCGGCCAGCCAGCGGATCGCGCTTCGTCGTCCGACCGAACGCCAGCCGACGAAGACGGTCGCCAGGACGAGGGCGCTGCCGGCCGCCGCTATGAGGCGATGCGCCCACTCGATGAACGTGGGCAGGGTGAATGCGGGGATCACCGCGCCATTGCACAGCGGCCAGTCGGGGCCGCAGCCCAGGCCCGATCCGGTCACGCGGACGATACCGCCGGCGACGACGAGCAGCCAGATGACGATGGCGGAGGCGAGCGAGAGTTGGGCGGCGCGCTTCGGCATCCGTGACTCCCTGCAGTAGCGGTGCGGCGGTGTCCCCGGCGACCCCAGGCGGCCGGGGGCGGCCCAGCCGACCCGGCGCTCACCTGGATCATAACCGCTGCCCGACCGGTACGCCCCACCCCGGCGGGTAGCTTCAGGGGTAGTCGCGCGGGTGGGAGCAGCCATCCAGTACCGGCGTCCTGCCCCCCCGCCCTGCGGGTGGGACCGACCGGGCGCGGCGCGGCCCGCGCGGCTGGGCGCTGGCACGGGATATGCTGGTGAGCAGGATGTACCCTGGCATGCCATAGCGGCATCCCCCACCGCCCGGCCAGGGTTGCGCGCCCGGCACGACCGGTGTCGGGAGACTTGTACGCGCCCACCTCCTGACGCGCAGGAGGATTGGGCAGGAGGGACACACGACCATGAGTGACCGCCCGACACCCGACTGGGATCCGCGCAATGCCGCCGTCCTCCGCGATCAGCGGGACGCCTACGACGCGCTGCGCGAGCGTTGCCCCGTCGCCCACAGCGACTTCCTGGGCTGGACGCTGTCCCGGCACCAGGACATCGTCGGCGTCCTCGCCGATCCCGCGACCTACAGCAGCGCCTCCCACCATCGCGCCGTGCCCAATAGCATGGATCCGCCCGAGCACACCCGGTACCGCCGCCCGCTGGAACGCTACTTCGCGCCCGAACGGATGCGGGCGTTCGAGCCGCGCTGCCGGCAGATCGCGGCGGATCTGCTGCCGGGGCTGCTCGCGCGCGACAGCGTCGATTTCGTCGCCGCCTTCGCCCAGCCCTTCTGCTTCTCGGCGCTCTGTGCCTTCCTCGGCTGGCCGCCGGCGATGGCGGAGCGGCTTCGCGGCTGGACCCACGGCAACCAGGAGGTGGCGTTCTCACAGGACCGGGCGGCGGGGGCGGCGCTGGCCCGCGCGTTCACCGCGCTCGTCACGGAGGCGATCCGGGCGCGCCGGGAGGCCGGGGCGGGAGCGAGCGCCGACCTCACCACCGAGCTCATGGGGACCACGGTTGAGGGCGCATCGCTGAGCGACGAGGCTATCGCCGACATCTTGCGCAACTGGGTCGCCGGCCACGGCACCGTGGCGGCGGCGCTCGGCATCCTCGTGGCCTACCTCGCGGCGCACCCCGACGCCCAGGGGCGGCTGCGCCGCGAACCGGCGCTCGTGCCCGCCGCCATCGAGGAGATCCCGCGCGCCGACGGGCCGCTGGTGGCGAACCGCCGGACCGCGACGCGCGCGGTGACGATCGAGGGCCGGCGGATCGAGGCTGGCGAGAAACTCACGCTCAATTGGATCGCCGCGAACCGCGACGGGCGCGCGTTCGACGATCCCGGCGCGGTGCGCTTCGACCGCGACCAGGGGGCCAATCTCCTGTACGGGGCGGGCATCCATGTCTGCCTGGGCGCGCCCCTGGCCCGCCTCGAGCTGCGGATCGCCCTGGAGGAGCTGCTGGCGCGCACGACCGCGATCGCGCTCGACGCCGCCGCGCCGCCGCAGCGGGAGACCTACCCGAGCAACGGTTACCAGGCGCTGCCGGTGCGCATCCGCTGACCGCCACACCGGCAGGCCCGACCGATCGGCGGGACATCCCCGCCGCCAAGCACGGAGGGAACACGATGGAACCCAAGCATCCGCCCGGCGAGACCACCGGGACCGGCGAGCGCCCGCCGCAGCAACTGACCGGACTGGTGCTCGCCTTCGACCTCGCGCGCGAGGTGGCGCAATTGCACCGCGAGGCCGCGTGGCTGCACGGCGGGCGCAACGCCAAGACGCTGATCAAGGAGCCCGATCTCCGCGTCGTGCTCGTCGCGCTGCGGGCGGGCGGGCGGCTGGAGGAGCACCGGGCGGCGGGGCGGATCAGCGTCCAGACGCTGACGGGGCATGTGCGGCTGCACGCCGCGGGGACTGAGGTCGATCTGCCGACCGGGCGGCTCGTGAGCCTGGAGCGCGAGGTGCCCCACGCCGTCGAGGCGCTGGAGGAGAGCGCGTTCCTGCTGACGATCGCCTGGCGGGGCGAGCACGCCGACGCCACGGCATGAGCGCGGGCACCGCGATTACCGGGACTGCGCCCCGCCACGGGCTGGCGTCCCCGCGTGAACGGCGGTTGCCTGCCACGCGGTGAGCAGCCGCCCCGGCGGCGAGGGATGGCGCTCGGGAAGCGGAGGGTCGGGGAGACCGTCGCCGTCGCCATCCCTGGCGCGCGGCACTGTCAGGGTAACGTTCCATCCTCGCAGGCGACCAGGTGTGCGCTACTCGGCGCATGAAAGAACAGGCATCCCCTCCCAGTTCCAAGCGTCAGCGGTTCTCGCCCGCGATCATCGGTCATGCCGTCTGGCTCCACTTCCGCTTCGCGCTGAGCTGCCGCGATGTGGAGGAGTTGCTTGCCGGGCGCGGCGTCATCGTCACCCACGAGACGATCCGGCAATGGTGCCGGAACTTCGGCCAGGGCTACGCGAACGAGCGACGGTGCCGGCGTCCACGGCCTGGGGACAAGTGGCACCTGGACGAGGTGTTCGTCAGCATCAACGGGGCGCAGCACTACCGGTGGCGCGCAGTCGACCAGGATGGGAATGTCCTCGACATCCTGGTGCCGTCCCGCCGCGATGCCACAGCCGCGCGGAAGTTCTTTCGCAAGCTGCTCAAGGGGCTTCAGTACGTCCCGCGTGTGGTTATCACCGATAAGCTCGCCAGGTACGGCGCGGCCAAGCGCGGCGTCCTGCCGAGTGTGGAGCACCGACGGCACAAGGGGCTGAACAACCGCGCCGAGAATTCCCACCAGCCCACGCGGGAGCGGGAGCGACGGATGCGGCGGTTCAAATCGCCGGGGCATGCCCAGCGCTTCCTCGCCGCCTACGGGCCGATCACCGGCCAGTTCCGCCCGCGCCGCCACCGCCTCACCGCCACCGCCTATCGCGAGACCCGCTGTGAACGCTTCGCCACCTGGCGGGCGGTCACCGGCACCCCCGCAATGGCCCAACCGACGACACCACCCACCTTCGGAACGCCCTCGTTCCCGGCATTCCCGCCAGCCCGACTTAACCTGACAGTGCCATGCTTCGACATCCCCTCGCAGGAAAGCCGCCCGCGCGAGGGCCTGCGTGTAGCGCCAATCGGCATCGTGGCTCATATAGTCAAGAGTCAGTCCGACCTGGTGTAGCGCCACACTGTCCGTGAAGGCGGGCTAACCTCAACACCAGCCTGACCCTGCAAGGCGAACATGAGCCTCCTGCCCTGGCCCACGCCGCATGACTCCACCAATTGGCACCACGGGGCATCACCCCGCGTTGTGTTCCAGCCAGCTCAGCGCGCTCCGCACCATCACCCCCACCCCGATCGCCATCGCCCGCTCATCGATATCGAACTTCGGGTGGTGATGCCCCCAGACTTTGCCGCTCGCCTCGTCGCGCGTCCCTACCGCGAAGAACGCCGCCGGCACCCGCTGCGTGAACTCTGAAAAGTCCTCCGAGCCCATGACTTTCGTGCCAGAGATTGCCCCGGTCACCTCCGGGACTGCCGCAGCCACCTCGCGTATCAGGGCGGCCATGCCTGGCTCGTTGACCGTCGGCTGCACCACCCGCGTGTACGCTACCTCCGCCGACGCCTGCATCGACGCGGCGAGCCCCTCGATGAGCGTGGGGAGACGCCGTGCCAGCAGCTCGCCCGTCGGTCGATCGAACCAGCGCACCGTGCCACCGAAGGTCGCCGTGTCGGCGACGACATTATGGGCCGTACCGCCCGCGTGCAGGAATCCGGTCGTCACCACGGCGGGTGAGAGCGGGTCGACCTCCCGGCTCACGAGGGTCTGAAGGGTCGTCATGATCGTCGCCGCCACCATCAGCGCATCAACTGTGGTGTGCGGCATCGCCGCGTGCCCGCCCCGGCCCTGGATCGTCACGTCGAAGATATCGGCCGCCGCTATCCCCGCACCGGAGTAGGCCATGATGATTCCCAGGGGCAAATCCTGGGCGACGTGCAGGCCCAGCGCGGCATCGACCTGCGGATGTGCCAATACGCCCTCGTCCAGCATCCGCTTCGCCCCGCCGAGCCCTTCCTCGGCGGGCTGGAAGCAGAGGACAATCGTGCCGGGGATCTCCTCGCGGCGGTGCAGCAGCACCCGCGCCGCCGTCAGGAGCATCGCGGTGTGCGCGTCGTGGCCGCAGGCGTGCATCACCCCAGGGTTTTGCGAGCGGTATTCGGCATCGCTCTCCTCCGCGATCGGCAACGCGTCCATGTCGGCGCGCAGCAGCAGCGTCTTCCCTGGCCGTCCGCCGCGCAACACCGCCTTGACGCCAGTCACCGCGATCCCGGTCTGCACATCGTCATACCCGATCCCGCGTAGTCGCTCGGCCACGATCCCGCTCGTGCGGAACTCCTCGAAGCCGAGTTCCGGGTGCATGTGCAAATCGCGCCGGGTCGCGATGAGGTCCTGTTCCCACCCCTTGATCTCGTCGTGGATCGACGCCGCTGTCCCCATCACCTGCGCAACCTCCTCATGCCACAGCGAACTGACGGCCAGCCCGCTCGCCCACCGCCCGCACTCGCGCCCCTCTGACCGTGCCGTGGAGGGCGGCAGGACGCCGATCGCCTGCCTCCTGGTGGCCGACGCTTCGTACCTGCGTCGGCCATCCCGCTCATCGTAGGCTCGCGCCGACCCAACGGTGACCCATCTGGGCCCACTGGCGTTGTGCCCACCTGCGCTCTCCCTGCGTTCGCGCGGACGGGAGAAGGAGGGGTGCCGGGTGGTGCAAGGCGGCGCGCACGACATGAAGTCACGCGGAGACACGGAAGGACTGGAGCGGTCGGAAAGGCACCCTTGCCGCGACACAATCCTCCGGTTGCACTTCCCCGCCCAGTTTCGTTGTGCTCGCGGACCGCAAGTGCGTGTTGTACCGGCCGAGGTTTGCCGATGCAGCCAGATCTGTGTCGGTCACGAGGGCCATCCGCTCCGGAATATCGTTCCGGCTACTGGCGCTGTACTAGAAGTAACACGCGCTTCGTGCTTGCCACCGCAGTCCAGCCCGAGAGGAGGTGATCTGTGCCAGACCTCACCCTCCGACTCCTCGGCCCACCCGCAATCGCAATCGATGGGACACCGATTCACCTGCCCCGACAGCGCTCGCTCGCGCTGCTGGCCTACCTGGTGCTCAGCGGACGCCCCCACGCCCGCGAGGAGTTGGCGGCGCTCCTGGCTGGTGAGAGCGCCGGTAGCCAGGAGCGCAAGTTCCTGCGCAATGCGCTGACCACACTGACGGAACAGCTCGGCGGCTATCTGATCGCCGACCGACAAACCATCGCCTTTGATTTTGCCCTGCCCTACCAACTGGATCTCGCAACCCTTGATGCGGTCCTGGATGACAACGCGGCACCCGAACTGGCAACGCTCGAGTGGGCAGTGGCGCAGTTCGACTGTGAGTTGCTCGCTGGTCTGAGCCTGCGCGACGCGCCCCTCTTCGAGTCCTGGTTGGCACGCACGCGCGAACATGTGCGCCGACAACTCGCGCAGGCGGCCCACCGCCTGTTGGAGCACTACCTCAGAGAGGGCAATCTCCAGCCGGGGATCGCCCTGGCACAGCGCCTCCTGGCGATCGAGCCGTGGCAGGAGGGCATTCACCGGCAGTTAATGCGACTCCTGGCGCGCAACGGACAGCAAGCCGAGGCCCTGGCGCAGTATGCCCTGTGCCGCCAGGCGCTGGCGGATGAACTCGGGGTTGAGCCGCAGCCCGAGACGATCGCGCTCTACGAACGACTGGGTTCCGCGCCATTCGCGCCGCGACACAATCTTCCAGCGCCACCGAGTCCGCTGATCGGGCGAGACAATGAGGTGGCCGAGATCGCGCGACTGCTAGTCGCACCGAACTGCCGCCTGGTCGCCATCGTGGGCCTGGGTGGCAGCGGCAAGTCGCGGACCGCTCTGGCGGCGGCGCTGCAATTCGTCACCCCGATGTCGCTCGTCGATGATCACCCATTCCCGGATGGTGCTTCCTGGTGGACCTCTCGGCATCTCCGGGACCGGGGGCGGCCAGGAGGCGGCGGTCGCCGCCGAGCGTCGCATCGCGGACCATCGGCCTGGCGCTCGGGCTGGTCTTCTACGGCCACCTGGACCGCCCTTCGAGCAGCTGCTGGCGTACCTGGGGTCGAAGCGGATGCCGCTGATCCTCGACGGTCTCGAACGCCTGGTCGCCGGTGCGGACGCGTTGCGCAAGATCGTGCAGGATGCTCCGGGGGTTACCCTGCTGGTGACGACGCGCACGCGTCTCGGGATCCCCGAAGAGCATGTGCGCAACCTGGGCCGGTTGACCCTCCCGCCTGGGCCGGACGCCCTGGAACAAGCCGCCGCGAGCCAGCTTTTCCTGCGCGAGGCGGAACGCCTGAACGCCATCGTGACACCCGAGGACCGTGGCCATATCGTGACGATCTGTCGGCTGGTGCATGGGCTGCCGCTCGCGATCCTGATTGCGGCCGGTTGGTTGCGCGCCCTGTCGTGTGCCCAGATCGCGCGCGAACTGAAGCGCGGGGGCCAACTGCTCAACGAGCCCGCGCAACGCCGACCCGATCGGCGTGAGGGTCTCCAGACGATCTTGGCCTTCGCCTGGCGGAACTTGCCCGCGCGCGAACGCCGGGCACTGCGCTCCCTGGTTGTCTTCGATGGCCCGTTCGACCATCCAGCGGTGGGGGCGATTGGGATCGACCTCGCGAGCCTGCGCGTGCTCTGCGAGCACGCGCTCGTTGAACGCACCGAGGCCGACCGTTACCATCTCCACCCACTCATCCGCCGATATGGTGCGTCACAGTCCGCCAATTGGCCGATGGAAGAGGCCCAGGCGCGCGCGCGTCACGCCGCGCACTATGTGGCGCTCGTCGCGCGGCTGACCCCGGAACTCTACGAGCGGCCGGAGGCGCACGCAGCCCTTGGCGTGGACCGGCCCAACCTGCTCATCGCCTGGGAATGGGCGGTGGCCCACATGGACCTCGCGCTCCTGGCGCGGATGCGGGTAGGCCTGGCGCTCTGGCATTCGACGCGCGGTCTGCATCGCGAGTGGTCCGACGTCCTGGAGGATGCGATCGCGAAGCTCCGCGCAGCGGGGACGGGCGCTGACGACCCGGCGCTTACGGCCGCACTCGGCTGGCTGCTGGCTGACTCGGCCGATGCACTGCATTGGCAGGGGGAGTTGGAACGCGTCTTCCGCCGGTTAGCCGAGGCACACCAGCACGCTCGCGCCATCGGCATGATCCCGCTGGAAGGCTACATCAGCATGTATGAGGGGCGTGATCTGCACTTTCAGGGAGATGCACACGGCGCATCCGAGCGGCTACAACAGGCGTTGATCCTCTCTCGGGCGATCGTGGACAGGCGACTCGAGGCGCATTCGTTGCGAATACTGAGCGGCATCGCTGCCGACAGGGGAGACTATGCAGGGTCGGAGTCCTACCTGCAGCTCGCGGAAGAGATATACCGCGACCTCGGTGATCGCGACGTGATCGGCTGGCTCGCACTCCATCGCGGAAACGTATGTCTCCTGCGCGCGGACTTCACGCGCGCACGAATTTACCTGGAGCAAAGCCTGGGCGCCTCCCGCGAGTTCGGGCATACAAGCCGCGAGGGATGGGCGCATGCCTACCTCGGCGTGGTTTGCGACCTCGGCAGCGGCCACCATCGAGAAGCGGAGGCGCATTTCACACGGGCCCTTGCCATCGCGCGGGAGACCCGCGAACCGCTCCAGGGAGCCTACGCAATGCGGGTGCGAGGGGAAGGCGCGCTCCACACGGGCGATCTCGCGCTGGCGGAGTCCTTCCTGCGGGAGGTGCTCCACCGATATAGCGGGGTCCGCAATTCCGGCGGGATCTGCCGCACCCTCCTGTCTCTGGGCCGTCTTGCGCTCGCGCGGGGCGACGCGACAGCGGCTGCGGAACTGGCCGAGCAAACGATGGCCCTGGCCAGCGACGCAAAACGGCGACACGAGGAAGCGATGGCGCAAATCCTCATGGGACGTGCGAGCGCGACACTCGGAGCCGAGGCGAAGGCTGTCGGCGCGTATGGGCGCGCGCTCGCCCTCGCGCGAGAACTCGCCCTGCCCGCGCTCTGCTGCGACGCGGAGGCGGGGTTCGCGAGCGTGGCACTCTCCAGGGGCGAGTCGGACGCGGCGGTGAGCCACGCCGAGGCGGCGCTCGCCCACATGAAGCACCAGTCACTCGCCGGTTGCGAAGAGCCAGAGTGGGTCGCGATCACCTGCCACCGGGCGCTCGATAGGGCACCTGACCAACGCACCGAGGTGGCCCTCCAGTTGGGCGCGACGCTGATCGAACAAAAGGTCGCCTCGCTCCCGGCCGAGTCGCAGCGGCGCTACCTGGATGCGTTCCCCACGGCGCGCGAGGTACTGGAGACCTGGCGCAAACATCTGGGTACCGAAGAACATTCGGTGGCACCGATCGACCTGTCCAGGCGGCAACGGACAGCGAGCGCCTGACGTCCGACGGGCCGTGACTTGCGGGATCGCTCGCGCCAGCAGGCTAATCCCCAAGTCCATCAGCGAGCAGCATGTCTACGGTTCGACAAGCTGGTTGCGGACGGCGTAGCGCACCAACCCGGCCAACGAGCCGATCCCCAACTTGCGCATGATCGCCGCTGAACCGCCGGGGCATGGTTCCGACAGTCCGTCTGCGCACCTGGGTCAGGTCGAAGCCGGGCCAACGACCCAGGCTGGCCCTATCATTGCGCGCATCGCTCGTTACGAGGTGCGGGGACGCAGCGCGCGCAGGCCGAACCAGACGATCCCGGCGCAGATCGTCAGCATCAGCGCGGCAACCAGGAGCACTTGCCCGAACGCGATCGCATAGGACTCCTGATAACTGCCAAGCAGGGCCTGGATCGGGGCGGGTAGGCTCGCGGCATCGAAGGTGGGATCGGCCTGGAGGGCGAGGGCCAGCGCGGCACGGGCCTGCTCGCCTTGTTCCGGCGACAAGCCGAGGCTGCGCAGCCGCTCCTCGAAGTCCCGCTCGCCGAAGTCGATCAGCAGCGTGCCGAGCAGCGTGCTCGCGAGGACGGCACCGAGTTGGGCCGCGCCGCTACTGATCGCCGCGCCCACCCCGACCAGATCGGTCGGCACCAGACTGAGATAGGCGCTATTCCAGGCGGTGGAGGCGAAGAGATAGCCGAGCACCAGGGTCACCATGAGCGCTGCCAGCAGCCAGTATGGCGTGGCCGCCCGGAAGAACAGGGAGACGCCACTCGTACAGATCACGGCCAGCGCCATCACCAGGAGACTGCCGCCGATCACGCCTCCCGGCGACCGTTGCCTGGTCAGGCGAGCGGCGGTGAAAAAGCCGACCCCGATCCCGATCGCAGAGGGCACGAGCGCCAGCGCGGCGAGTACTGGGCTGAAGTTGAGCACGGATTGCAGGAAGCGATGGATCTGGACGGTGTATCCCCACAGCGCAAAGTTGAGCGTCAGCCCGGTGAAGATGATGATCACGAGCGTCCGCACAGGATAGGGCAGGCTGCGTCGGAGCGGACTTGCCGCGCGCCGCTCCTGCCAGACCAGGCACGCAAAGCCGATGCCCGCGACGCCGAGTGAGGCGTAGACCACCGTGCTGAAGAATCCAACCGCCCCGATCTTGATGGCGATGTAGGTGATCGGCAGGATTGTCAGCGACCAGGCCGCGATCGCGATGGCGTCGGAGCGCCTGTAGCTGCCCTCAGCCCGGCTCTCCGGGATGTGCCGCCAACAGACCCAAAATGCGATGCAGCCCAGGAGGAATGGTGGCAGGAAGAGCGCCCGCCAGCCGAATTGCGCCCTGATGAGCGGCCCCAGGGCGGCGACGCCGAGACTTACCACGCCGGAGATTGCGGTGTGGAGCGCCAACGCCAGCGGCAACCGCCGCTGGCGGAACGTGAGTCGGATGTTGGCCAGGGCCAGCGGGATGGTGAGGGCGGCACCGATCCCGAGGAGTGCATTGCCGAGCAACAGCCAACCCGCGCCAACCGCGCCCAGGCTCAGACCGGCCGACGCCACGTAGAGCGCCACACCGGTCAGGAGCACACGCCGTCGTCCCAACAAGTCGCCCAGGACCCCCCCGGCGATGATGAACAGGAGCAGCGTGACCGTCGTTGTGCTGGCGATACTCCAGTACCTCACCCAGGCCGCACCGAACGACTGCTCGGGCACTGACGATAGGAGGAGCCAGATCGGCGGATCGGCCTGGTTCGCAGCGGTGACGCACGCACAGGCGAGCCAGATGTGCCACGGTTGGGACAGACGCGGCTGTGCGCCCGACTCAATTGCGTCAAGCGCAGTAACTCCCGGTGTGACTGGCGCACTTTGCATGGCATTCCACGTCCATCGACGGCACGATCGCGCCGATCATGCACGGTGACTGGTTCGCGAGTGACCCGCGAGCGGCTCACGGGACCGGGTCGGAGTTGCCCGCGCGCGAGTCAGTGTCTGGATAGGCGTTCCCGGCCCGACCGCGCGCCGCCTCTGCGGCGAGCCCCGCCGAGAAGAGGATGACCGTGGCGTTGAACTGCAGGAAGACCAGGAGGGCCACAGCCCCTGCCAGGGCCCCATAGACTTGCTGGAATTGCGCGAAGTTCGCCAGGTAGAGGCTAAATCCGATGACGGTCACGCGCAGCCCGGCCCCGGCGAGCAGCGCGGCCGGCCAGAGTGCGCGCGCACGAAGCGAGTGGTTGGGCACAAGCCGAAAGAGCAACATGGCGGTGAGCACCAGTGTCGCGTAGGGTAACAGCCATTCCGCCGCCCACCAGATCGGCCAGACGGCCCGGCTGATACCCAGGCGTTCCGTCGACTCATGGAGAAGGTCCAACACGGTGGCCAGGCCGATCGAGAGCAACCCGATCAGGAAGAGGGCGACCACGCGCGCCACATCCAACGCGCGCGCGTGGAGGAAGATCGGGGGACTGGCAACCCCGAACGCCCGGTTGAGTCCCCGCCGCAAGGCGGTGAACATCCCGCTCGCGGCCCACGTCAAGGTCGCCAGGCCAACGAACCCGGCGACACCGTTCGCGACCACCGGGGCACCGCTGATCGTTTCCACCAGTCGCCTGAGTGTATCGCCGGGAGCCTGGTCGGCGGTGAACTGGGCAACCCACAGGCCGAGACCGGGCAGGGCGGTCAGGAGACCGAACGCGGCGACGAACACGATCAGGAGGGGGAAGAGGGACATGAGGAGGCTGAACGCCAGCGCCGTGGCGTAGATCCCGCACTCGTCGCGCCCGTAGCGCTCGGTCGTTCGCCAGAGAAGATCGACCGGGTAGAAGCTACGCCAGCGAGCGATCAGCGCGTGCAGGTCGATGACGCCGCCCGTTTCCCCACGCATGTTCAACCAGATACCCACATCGCCGACCGCATCCGAAGATGACGAGGAACCCAATAGCTAGACACATCGCATCGCCGACCCGGCCCACTCGCGACGGCGCGCGTTGCTTGCCGCCACCAGGATAAGGAGCGGGCGACCCATCGGCGGCTCAGCGGCCGGTGGCGCGGTTTCGCCGCCCGTAGACCAGGGTGCTGGGACGAGCATAGTGGGATTCTCCCGGCAACGACTGACTGTACGAGGTCGGCAATGGTGAAAGCCGCGTTCAGGGCGCATGGATGTTGTTCAATTCATCCACCACGCGCAGCAGGTCACCGATCTGATAGAAGTCAACCGCGATCAGATTGGGGAGGCGCCCGCGCTCCTGCTGACACTGCCGTGCCCGCGCCAGCAGGAACTCGTAGGTGTTCACGATGGCCGCGTCGCCGGGGTCCGGCGGCTGCCGCGCCACCCAGTGGTTCAGCAGGAAGAGTGGGGCATCGACGACGCCCCGGTTGGGCGCGCAGTCAAAAT
>JAXLWN010000105.1:0-22269 GCA_046328475.1 Chloroflexia bacterium
GCCCTCGGTCGCGCGAACAGCTACGAATCGCCTAGTGCTGCCCCTGCGTCTTGAGCCACTCCTCAAACTCGGGGCGCGCGTCGTTGTGCAGCGGATAATAGCGGCGTAGGTCGCCGCCCTGGAGCAGGCGCTGCCGCGAGAACTCTTCCCACTCGTGGTGCTGGCTCGCGCGCTCCAGCAGCGCATCGACCATCGTGATCGGCACCACCACCACGCCATCGTCGTCGGCGACGATCAGGTCGCCGGGCATCACCAGCGTATCGGCGACGGCGACCGGCACGTTGACGGCGTAGGGGAAAATGTCAGTCTGGGTGTGGAAGTTCGGCGTCGTCCCCTTCAGCCAGAGGCCAATCCCGAGTTCCTTCGCCTTCGGATAGTCGCGGATGCAGCCGTCGATCACGACGCCGAGGCCGCCCTTCCCCTTGAAGTAGGTCAGCATCATGTCGCCGAAGACGCCGCTACCCATGTGGCCGCGCGCGTCCACGACCACGATGTCGCCCGCCTCCGAGTGATAGAGCGCGTGGCGGTGCAGCTGCAACTCGGGATCGGAATACTCGTCGGCCTTGTAGATGTCTTCACGCTTCGGCATGAATTGCAGCGTGACGGCGGGGCCAACCGCGACCTTGCCCGGTGTGAAGGGCAGGATCCCGCGCAGGTGCGGATCGCGAATCCCCATGCGGTTGAGCACACCGGTCGCGGTCGCGCTCCCGATCTCGGCCAGCGCGTCGATCACCGACTTGTCCGGGCGCTGAATATCCTGGATCTGGGACGGTATGGACATAGCTCTCCCTCTCCTCCGATCGCACATCCCGCTGCGGGCAGGCAGACGCCGCCTGTGCCGCGAGTATAGCACCGTGTCAGCCGAGCGGTTTGGGGGGATGTTCGTCAGTTGCTCCGAGAATGCAATAGAATCGCTCATTGGTGAGCAGCGCACTGTAGCGCGGCAATCTGTGAGGAGGTATCACCTTGAGTGCCCACTTTGACCTTGCTATTGCCCTCGACCTGAAGCCGGACACGCCGCAGCAAGTGCTCGATACGCTCCGCTATCTGATGAGGACAGAAGACTACGATTTTGATAACCCACCAGACCATGAATTCTTTACACGATGGGATGATCAACATTGGCGAAACTGGATGCCTTTAGCAGAAAACTCTACGTATTCGCCGGGCGAGGCAGGAAGTTCATTGCGCCGGGTCTACCGCTACACACAACATGGACAGGATGTCTATCGGTACACTTTCAGCTTTCGCTGTTGGATGCTCGATGATGGCTTCTATGAATGGTGGCCCTTCGCCAAGTGGCTGGCCCTGCACAGCCACACCAGCGGCTACGTCGGCTACTACCGTGAGGAGTTCGATCTACATCCGACATTGATCTATTTCCGTGAAGCGAACGTCTATACACTCAGGGTGACAGGAGATCCTATACCTATCCGTGGTGGAAAGCCCTGGCAGGAACTCGGACCAATCGAGTATTAGCAGTAACTTTCGCCCTGTTGCCGGGACGCTTCATACACCACCACACGGGATTCACGAAGCGTCCCGGCAATGAGGCCAGTCACTTACCGCCCGTTGTTATGCTCCGGCTGCACCGCGCGCCGGGCGCGGACGGCGGCGGCGAGGTTCTGGAGCACGGGGATCGTCATCTCCCAGCTCATGCAGGGGTCGGTGACGCTCTGACCGTAGACGAGTTCCCGGCCCTCGACGATATCCTGGCGACCCTCGGCGAGGAAGCTCTCGATCATCACGCCGATGATCCCGCGCTCCCCGGCGGCGATCTGCTCGCCGACCGCCTCGGCCACGATCGGCTGGCGTCGGTAGTCCTTCTCGCTGTTGCCGTGGCTCGTGTCGATCATCACGCGCGCGTCGAGACCCGAGTCGGCGAGCAGCGCGAGGGTCTTGCGCACGCTGGCGGTGTCGTAGTTCGCGCCGGTGCGCCCGCCGCGCAGGATGACGTGGCAGTCGGCATTGCCGCGCGTCGTGACGATCCCGGCGACTCCCTGCTCGGTCACGCTCAGGAAACTGTGGGGGTAGAGCGCGGCGCGCACCGCGTCCACGGCGAGCTGCACACCGCCGCCGGTGCCATTCTTGAAGCCGACCGGCATCGACAGGCCCGAGGCGAGTTCGCGGTGGACCTGGCTCTCGGCGGTGCGAGCGCCGATCGCGCTCCAACTGACCACGTCGGCGAAGAACTGCGGCGAGATCGGGTCGAGGAACTCGCAGCCGATCGGCAGCCCGAGCGCGACGATGTCGAGCAGCAGTTGGCGGCCGAGTTGCAGCCCCTTGTTCACGGCGAAGGAACCGTCGTGGAACGGGTCGTTGATGAAGCCCTTCCAGCCGATGGTCGTGCGCGGCTTCTCGAAGTAGACGCGCATCACGATGCAGAGGTCGTCGGCCAGTTCGTCGGCGAGCGCCTTCAGGCGACGGGCGTAGTCGAGCGCGGCGGCGGGATCGTGGATCGAGCAGGGGCCGACGATGACCACCAATCGGTCATCATCGCCGGTCAGCACCCGCACGACCTCCTCGCGCGATTCCGTCACCAGCACCGCGCTCGCATCGGGCAGCGGCAACTGCTCGACGAGGATTGCGGGCGGGATCAGCGGGCGGATGTGCTCGATCCGCAGATCCTTGGTCTTCGGTGCCGCCGATTGCGCCTTGCCCCGGGTACGCGACGGTTGCTCTGCCAGTGCCATCTACCCACGCCTCCCTTGTGTCTCCCGAGATCGGCCCAATGCCGTCCCGTTCCCTGTTCGAAGGTTTGAAGGTTAGGTAAGCGAACTTTCGAACCTTCGAACTTTTGAACCTTGAACCATCTTGGACAAACAAAAACGCAGCGGCTTGTTTGCCCGCTGCGTCCGCCGACTTTCTCAACCTGGATGCGCTTACGTCGTCATGCTCTCCACAACCGCGCGCGTCCCGGCCGACAAAGTCGGCGGGCTAAAGTAAAAGTAAAAGTACCAACCACCTTGCGGGGGCTGGTTCAGCGCGGCGCTCGGTTGTGGAATGTGATGGCAGTCCATCGGTCTCCTCGTCTGTCCTTAAATTCATCGTAGCGGCTAGGGCGAGTACTGTCAAGTGGTAGCGTGAAGCGATATCAACCCAACTTCAGCGTTAAAGCGCCTCGCCAGAGCATGCGCATTCCCCGATCCTCACCCAACTTCGTACTTCGTACTTCACACTTCGTACTTCCTCACCGATGCGGTATACTCCACGCAAATGCGCATCGGCAGGGGCAAGACGCGGGCCGCGGTGTGGTGCGCGGCGATGCGTGCCAGGAAAGGATGGTTGCAACGATGCAGGTCAAACATCTCCCTTACGCCTTCTTCGACGGCAAGATCGTCCCGATCGAGGATGCGAAGGTCAGCATTGCCACCCACGCGCTCCAGTACGGCACCGGCGTCTTCGGCGGCATCCGGGGCTATCTCGACCGCGACGGCTCCACGATCAACATCTTCCGCCTGCACGACCACTTCACCCGCTTCACGCAGTCGTCCGGGCTGTTGAAGATCAAGCTGCCGCGCGACGTTGACGGGCTTTGCGAGCTCGCGGTGGAACTGACGGCGAAGAATGCGCCGAAGAGCAACGTCTACTTCCGCCCCTACGCCTACAAGGCCGGGCTTGACCTGGGACCAACCCTCGAAGGCGTGGATGACGGCTTCGCGATCTACATGCTGCCGCTGAATGACTACTACAGCGGCAACACCGGCCTCTCGGTGATGGTCTCCTCCTGGAGCCGCATCTCCGACAACGCGATCCCGGCGCGCGGCAAGGTCTCCGGTGCCTACATCAACTCGGCGATGACGCGCGACGAGGCCGAGAATTACGGCTTCGACGACGCGATCCTGCTGAACAACCGGGGCAAGGTCAGCGAGGGGAGCGGCTGCAACATCATGATCGCGCGGCGCGGCACGCTGATCACGCCGCCGGTCACCGCCGACATCCTCGAAGGGATCACGCGCCGCTCGCTGCTGGAGCTGGCGCGCGACATGGGCGTCACGGTCGAGGAGCGCGAGGTGGATCGCACCGAGCTCTACCTGGCCGATGAGATGTTCTTCTGCGGCACCGGCGTGCAGATCATGCCGATCACCAAGGTCGATCGCCGCCAGGTCGGCGACGGCGAGCCGGGCGACATCACCACCGCCCTGCGCGAGAAGTTCTTCTCGATCGTCAAGGGCGAGGACGACAGCCACCGCGACTGGCTGACCCAGGTCAAAGTTCCGTCGGCGGTCGCGGCGGACTGACAAGAACGCGTTCAAAGTTCAGTTCAAGGTTCAAAGTGCCGCGCGGCCAACTTTGAACCTTGAACTTTGAACCCGAACTCCGTCAAGGGAGGCACCCACCTCGATGGTCTACGCGCTGCTGGCTGTTGCCATCGCGCTCTCCGTCTCCGGGGAGCTGATGCTCAAAATGGGGATGAATCGCTACGCGGCCAATTTCGGCGCGCTCGATCTCAGCCTCTCCACTCTGGTTCCCACCCTCATCCGCGTCTTCACGCAGCCATTGGTTTTCCTCGGCTTTGTGCTGGTCTTCAGCGCCTCGATCTTCTGGCTGGCCGTGCTGTCGCGCGTCCACCTCTCCTTCGCCTATCCCATCCTCGCCCTCGGCTACGTCCTCACCGCGCTCTGCTCCTACTTCCTCTTCCAGGAGGCGATCAGCCCCACCCGCTGGGCTTAAGCATCATCGTCATCTGCGTCGGGGTGGTGCTCGTCTCACGGTCGTGACGAAGTGATGAGTAACGAGTGATGAGTGATGAGCAACGAGGAGAGACGAACCCACTCATCACTCATCACTCATCACTCGTTCCCTCCACCGCTCCTGCCTTCGCTTCAGCAGCGCTCTGGACAAGCGCGTGGTAGCGGTCGGGGTCGGCGCGGTGGCGGCGCTTGGGGTCCCAACGGCGACCTTTTTCGCCGTTGCATCGGGGGTGGGTCAATCCGAGGTTCAGCAGGGCATTGTCGCCGCCGAGGCTGCGCGGCACAATGTGCTCGATATTCGCCCCAAAGCCAGTTTTCTCATCGAAACTCAGCCAACCGTTGCAAATCAGGCATTTGCCGCGCCAGCACCCATCCTCCAGCGAGAAGGTGCTATCCGTCGCGGCGATCTCCGACATCAATTTGGCGTTCATAGGATCGATCCGGGCGACGAATTCAAAAGTTGAAATGTTCGAATGTTCGAACCGTTGGCCTGAACTTTCGAACCTTCAAACCTTCAAACCGACAACTCCGTCACGGCTTACGCGCGACCGCCAGGAGGGACGAGCCGGTCGGTAGATCGACCCGCCGCAGCACCTCGCCCTCCAGCCGCGCGATCGTGCCAAGCGTGGCGTTGATCGGCGCGGCGGGCACCGTCACGTCCGAGCGCGCGGCGTTCACGGCGCGACCGCGCAGGCGCGAGGCCGCGCGCGACGCGGCGACGAGCGGCAGCAGCGCGCAATTCCAGTAGGTGATCCGCTCGATGACAAACCCGCTGGCGGTCAGCAACTCGCGGACCTCGCCGCGCGTGTAGCGCCGCTTGGTCTCCACCGCCACGTCGTGCTCCCCGGCCAGCCAGCGATAGGCCGGGAGATTGAGGCAGGCGCGACCGCCGGGGCGCAGCACGCGCGCCAGTTCGGCCACCGCCAGCGCATCGTTGCCAGTCCCGGCATCGCTGATCACATCGAGCGAGACAGCGTAGTCGAAGCTGTTGTCCGTGAAAGGCAGTTCCGTGATCGAGGCGACCGCCGTCTCGCGCAGCCCCCGCCCCTCGCGACAGACCGCCACCGCGTAGGGGGCCAGATCGATCCCGAAGACCTGACCGTAGGGCCGCAACCGCGCCGCCATGCCGCCCGTGCCGCACCCGGCATCGAGGATGCGCGGCAGTTGCTTGCCGCCAGCGAGCGGGGCGCGTTCGAGTCCGAGCGCCGCTATCACCTGCCGCCGCAGCGCCAGGTACCACCAGAGCCGATCCTCGGCGCGGTACATCTGCTCGAATTCTTCGCGCTTCACCCTCGCCCCCGACACAAACAACGAGGCCCGCGCCGCATCGGGCGTGGGCCTCGTTCATGGTAGCGCATACGGGATTCGAACCCGTGGTCTCCGCCTTGAGAGGGCGGTGTCCTAGGCCGCTAGACGAATGCGCCACAGTCGTCACATCGGCGACTGCCGCCCCGATGCGGAGCCAATTCTAGCAAGCCATCCCCCCAGTGTCAAGTTTGAAGTGGAGAGTGGAGAGAAGAGAGTGGAGAGAAAGGTTCTTCGCTGCGCTCTGAATCTGTCCCCTCGTTACTCGTTACTCGTTACTCGTCACTCGTTACTCGTCACTCCTCTCACGACTCACGACTCACGACTCGCTCTAACACCGGTACGCCTTCGCCGGATAGCCGAAGCCGCCCCGCTCCCAGACGATCCGCTTCTCCACATCAAGCTCAATCACCCGATTGTGCCCCGCGTCCGCAATCAGCGTATTGCCGGTCGCCAGCCGCACCGCCGAGTACTGGTTGGCGACGATATCGCCACCGACCTCCCAGACGACGCGCCCGGCGGGATCGAGTTCCACAATCCGGCTGAGCGCGCGAATCGAGACGAGCGTGTTGCCATCGTAGAGTCGCTGGCACCAGATCGGCCCGAGCGCGTCGAAGAGCTCTGGTGTCTCCGGCCCAAGCCCCTCCGCCGCCCACACCTCGTCACCCCGCCGATTCACCTCGTAGACGCGCCCGGTCCCAGCATCGGCGATCAGCGTGTTGCCGTTCGCCAGCCGCTGCGCCTTCCACGGCCACAGCAGCGGCTCGTGCCGCCAGACGATCTGCCCCGCAGGGTCGAACTCGCGCACGAACCCCGGCACGTCGTCATCCCACCCGGCCACCAGGATATTGCCATCCGGCAGCAATTCCAGACTGCAGGGATAGCCGCCAACCGGCTGCTGCCGCACCACCGCGCCATCGGGCGCGATCTGCCACACCGCCCGCGCCCGGATGATGTTGACCAGATACCCACCACCCGGCAGCACGGCGACATCGTAGGGCATCTTCAGGTGCATGTGCTCCCAGGCGATCTCCCCCGTCGCGTCCAGATAGCGCACGCGGCCCGGCGGCTCGTCGTCGTTCCCGACGATACGCCCGGGAATCTCGTCCACGATCACGGTCTCCTGCGGCACCGCCGCCAGGCCCACGATGGAAGCACGCGCACCCTGCCACCACTGCCGCCAGGCCGCCTGCGCCTCCTGTCGAGCACCGGGCGCGTCGAACGACTTGTAGCCGTAGTCCAGGCCCGTCAGATGATGGAGCAGGTACGCGGCAGGCTGATACACCCCCCGCTCGGTGTGCCCAAGCGCGGCGATCAGCAGGCCAACCAACTCACTCGGATTACTCCGCGCCAACTCGGGCGCGGCGGCGATCAGCGCCCGCCAACGCTCCGAGGGCACCGCATCCGCCCGCACCTCTCCCGCATCCCCAAATGACGCCAGCAACGCTGCATTGTCACCCTGCGCGGTCATGCTTCCTCCCGATGCCCTTCGCCACATCCCACGGCGGCATTCTCGCACAGCCGGGAAAGTAGCCAGCGGGCAGGCTTGAGCACGGATCCTTCGCTGCGCTCAGGATGACAGGGGGTGTACCTTGAAGGTGCCATCCTGAGCGCAGCGAAGGATCCGCCTCCTGCTCTCTCCTCTCTCCTCTCCCCTCTGCCCGACTGCCCGACTGCCCGACTATGCCAACCCCGCAATCTGCCGTATCATCACGCCCGCTGGCCATTCAGCCATCGGACAAAGAGGGGAATCATGACGACATACCGTCATCTCGGCATCTTCAGCGATTGGGTGGACGCGGCGCGCTCGCGACAGGAACTCTACCCCCTCGCCGCGCCCGGCGAGGAGACTCGCCAGCGCGCCCGCGAAGTCATGGGCTTCGCCACCGGCGATGAGACGCCGCGCGACGTGCAAAGCGGAGAGCGCTGGGAACGCGACGGCGTGGCCGGTGAGGCGGTCTCCTGGTCGGTCGGCTACGGGCCGCGCACCGAGGGGTGGGTCCTGAAACCCGCCGGGGCGACCGGACCGCTCCCCGCCGTCGTCGCGCTGCACGACCACGGCGGCTTCAAGTTCTACGGCAAGGAGAAGATCGCCGACGGCCCCACCGACCCGCACCCCTTCGTGGTCGATTTCCGCGACCGCGCCTACGGCGGTCGCGCCTTCGCCAACGCCCTCGCGCGTGAGGGCTTCGTGGTGCTGGTCCACGACACGTTCGTCTGGGGCAGCCGCCGCTTCCCGCTGGCCGAGATGCCCGACCGGATCCTCGATCTCACGGCCGCCTCGCGCAGCCTCTGGGCACCCGCCGACCCCGCCGCCGAGGAGATCGCGCAGTACAACGCCGCCGCCGGGCACCACGAGCACCTCGTGGAGAAATACTGCAGCCTGCTCGGCACCACCTTCGCGGGCGTCGTCGCCTACGAGGACCGCGTCGCCGTCAACTACCTCGCCTCGCGCCCCGACGTGATCGCCGACCGGATCGGCTGCGCCGGGCTCTCCGGCGGCGGCAACCGCGCCACGCTGCTGATCGCCACCTGCGAACGGATCGCCGCCGCCACGGTCGTCGGCCTGATGAGCACCTACGAGCATCTGCTCGACCACAACGTGATGTCGCACACCTGGATGTTCTTCCCGAACAACTGGTCGCGGCACGGCGACTGGCCCGACCTCGCCGCCTCGCGCATCCCGATGCCACTGCTGGTGCAGTACGACCTCGAAGACGACCTCTTCACCCCCGAAGGGATGCGCGCCGCCGACGCGCGCATCGCCACGCACTACCGCGCCGCCGATGTGCCCGACGCCTACACCGGCGAGTTCTACCCCGGCCCGCACAAGTTCGACCTGACGATGCAGGAATCGGCGTTCAAGTGGCTGGTGCGGCGGCTCGCGGAGTGAGGCGATAGTGCAGCCGTCTGCTATACTCGCCAGCCTTGCATGACAGGCAGTCATGGTTGGCAATAGGGAGGACCCGTTTGATAGCACGGCAGGAAGCGCAACAGCAACTCGACGCGGCGCTCTCGTTGAAGCAGCGCCTGGTCTTCCAGCGGTCTCAACTGGATAAGCGCAATCGGCTCTACCGGACGCGCGCGAGCGGCATCGATATGCAGCTAGAACAGGCGGAACTCGACATCAGCGCGGCGCAGAGCGCGCTGGCGAGCGCCGACGCAGCCGAGGGCGAGGAATAGCCTTCAGGGTCAAGGCACATTGTCTCCATGGAGCGGTGGCAGAGTGGCGGAATTGCGCCGTTTGCACACGCGACGGTCGGGGGACGCCTCGCGGGACTGTCTGAGCCCGCAGGCGCGTTCCCCCGCGAGGGTCCGATCCCCCTCCGCTCCGCCACTACCGGCGAGAAGACCCCGGCAAATCGTCATATGGCAGGGTCGACCAGATACAGCGTTCGCCTGTGACAAGGAAATCCGCTTGCAGGAACTCGTCGCGCGTCCGCACTTGCTCATCGAAGGCGAGATAGATAGTCCGGTCAAAGAAGCCGATGCTGAGTCCCTGGGAAAGAACGATCCACGTCTGGTTGCTGCGGACCAGCCTTATCGCGCTCGCTGCATGAATATTGAGGACCAGATTGACCCAGTTCTCAGGCTCCCCTAACTGTGTGTCGATAACCGAGCACTCAACGATCACGCGATGGGGTTCACCAATGGGCTGGACACCTTGTTGCGGCACGAAATCGAGGCGCACAGCCCTGATAAGTCCGTCAAAGAAATGCTGATAGCGCGCCAGAAAAGCTTCGCTGTTGGCTGGATTCAGCTCAACGCCATCAGGGGTCATTGCAGGCATCACATGCGCATCCCCGCTCCCAGTCAACGGGCTACCCAACCCGCGCCCGGCGCTGCCTCACTGCGTCCGCCAACTCCCGCAGCACGCCGACCGTCGTCTCCCAGCCCATGCAGCTATCGGTGACGCTCTGGCCGTAGACGAGGCTGGCGCGATCCTTCAGGTCCTGCCGACCATCCACCAGGAAACTCTCCATCAGCAGTCCGACGATGCCGGCCTGCCCCCCGGCGACCTGCTCGGCGATGGCGCTGGCGACGATCGGCTGGCGGCTGAAATCCTTGCCGCTGTTGTCGTGGCTGGTGTCGATCATCAGGCGCGGTGTCAGGCCCGCCGATCGCAGGTTATCGAGCGTCCTGGCGACATTCGCCGCGTCGTAATTCGGCCCGGGGCGACCGCCGCGCAGGATCACATGGCAATCGCGGTTCCCGGTGGTCGCGACGATCCCCGCCAGCCCCTGCTCGGTCACGCCGAGGAAGTGGTGCGGGTAGGCCGCCGCGCGCACGGCGTCGATCGCCATCTGCAAGCCGCCGCCGGTGCCATTCTTGAAGCCGACCGGCATCGACAGCCCCGAGGCGAGTTCGCGGTGGACCTGGCTCTCGGTCGTGCGCGCCCCGATCGCGCCCCAGGTGACCGCATCGGCGAAAAATTGCGGCAGGATCGGGTCGAGGAATTCGCACCCGGCCGGCAGCCCGAGCGCCGCGAGATCGAGCAGCAGGCGACGCGCCGTCCGCAACCCCTCGTTGATCGTGAAGCTGCCGTCGAGGTGGGGATCGTTGATCATCCCCTTCCAGCCGATGGTCGTGCGCGGCTTCTCGAAATAGACCCGCATCACGACGTAGAGATCGTCCGCCAGCTCGTCGGCCAGCCCCTTCAGCCGCCGCGCGTAGTCGAGCGCCGCGACAGGGTCGTGGATCGAGCAAGGGCCGACCACCACCACCAGCCGGTCGTCGCGCCCATCGAGAATGTCGCTCACCGCGCCGCGCGCCCGGCTGACCGTCGCCGCGCTCGCCCCGGGCAAGGGCATATCTTCGAGCAGGATCGTCGGCGGCAGCAGCGGCCGGATGCTGGTGATGCGGAGGTCGCGAGTGCGCGGCGCGTCGGGATCGGCATCCCCCACGACCGCCTCCACCCCCGGCAGGCTCGTCAGCGACGCGCGCAAATCGTGGCCGACCGCCCCGCCCAGGCCGACGACGGTCTGCCCATTGGTCGCGAACGTCTCGGCCGCGAGGCCATGCTCGCTCGCCAGGGCGCGCACCGCCTCGATCGTCGCGCCGGAGCTCCCCGGCCGCATCACCACCAACATCGCTCCACCCCTCCTCGCCGGGCGCGGGACGATCGCGCCATTGTGCTCGCCCCAGGCGACCCTTCCGACCGGCGAGTATACCCCAGGCCCCGGTCCCACTGCCCAACCCGCCGCGGAGGCGTCGTCCCCGCCGCGACGACGCTCCTTGCCCTGCCTCCACCGAACCGGGAGGGAGCCAGATGCCCCAGGCGCACGTTCCAGGAGTGCGGGAAGCGTGCAAGTTCGAACGTACGCGCGGTACTGCTGGCTAATTTGTCCTAAGTTTTGCACTTTTCTTGCAAATTCCCCTCACGTTCGCCCCCCGCGCGTGGTATCCTCAGAACGTCTATTCGGCCTCGCCGACGCGAGCAGCGCCCAGCCGCGCTGTGTGGAGGAAAGAAACCAGTGAGGAAACTGCCGCTCCTGATCCTGCTGACCTGCGCGCTCCTGCTGGCGAGTTGCAGCCGTGGCGGCAACCCAACCGCCACGCCCGAACCAACCATCGAGCCGACCCCGGAGCAGACGGTGGAGGCCAGCCCCACCACCAGCGGCACCGGCCCGGCCGCGACCGCCACGCGCCCGGCGACCGCCAGCGCGGCCACGGCAACCGGCACCCGCGCCGCCGCCAGCGCCTCGCCCGCGCGCGGCAGCGCCAGCCCGGTCGCCGCCGGCACGCCCCTGCCGACGCTGAGCGGCGGGCAGACCTATCGCGACCCCCAGGTACGCTTCTCCTTCATGATCCCGGAGAACTGGACCCAGGTGCAGGCGGCGGGCGCGGAAGTCGCCTTCCAGGCCCCCGCCCCCTCCGGCACCATCCCGGCCACGGTCAACGTCGTGCTGGAGAAGCTCCCCTCCGCCTCGGTAACGCTCGACGAGTATGACCAGGCAGGCGAGGCGAATCTGAAGCAGCAGTTCCCCGACTACAAGGCGGTCAGCCTGACCAAGGTGAGCGTGGACGGCAAGCCCGCCTACAAGCGCGTCTATACCGCCACGATCGCCGGGCGCCTGCTCCAACTCCAGCAGGTCTACCTGATCGAGAAGGATACCGCCTACCTGATCACCTGCGGCGCGCCCCAGGAGAGCTTTGCCACGAACACCGCCGTCTTCGACCAGATCTCCGGCACCTTCAAGATCGGCCGATAGTGTAAAGTACGAAGTACAAACGACGAAGTACGAAGTGCGGCATTGGCAGTTGCCGACCGCACTTTGTACTTCCGACTTCGTACTTCGTACTTCTCACAAGGAGGGTCCGGTGGAGGAGAGCAAGCCCGCAGAGATGCAACTCGGCTACGCCAAGATTGACGAAGCCCCGAAGTTCGATCCGGCGTTCTACAAGCTCGATGAGATCAACGTGGTCACGCTGCGCGAGGGCGTCACGGCGCGCTTCATCCTCGGCGGGCGGATGATGATGTCCTTCGTCCACCTCGCGCCCGGCGCGGAGATGCCGCTGCACGACCACCACCACGAGCAGATCGGCCACATGGTCGAGGGCACCATGTACCTGACCATCGGCGGCGAAGAGCGCCTGCTGCGCCCCGGCGATGCCTACACCATCCCCGGCGGCGTGCCGCACCGCGCCGTCGGCGGCCCCGAAGGCGGACTCGCCCTCGACATCTTCTCCCCGCCCCGCGAGCAGTACCTCGAAATCGCGCGCCAGGCGGCCGGGAAGTAGTCGTGGGGGGGGGGGGGGGGGGGGCAGTGCCCGGCGAGCGATGCGCTCGCCGGGCCACTGTTCTTCTCACGACTCACGACTCACGACTCACGACTCATCCCAACGCCAACCCCACCACGCCCAGCACCATCGCCCCGGCCGCGATGATGCGTCGGCGCGCGTGCCCCTCAGAGAGCAGCCGCGTGCCGAGCAGCACGCCGATCAGGATGTTGATCTCGCGCGCGGGCGCGACGTAGCTGACCGGAGTAAACGCCAGCGCGGTCAGCACCAGGATGTAGGAGAGCGGGCTGAGCGTCGCCACCACCAGCACTTCGCGACGGTAGGAGCCCCAGACCGCCGCGATCTTCGCCCGGTGGCGTGCCGCGTAGGGTGCCAGCATGCTGACGCGCCCCAGGCCGAGCGCCCAGTTCAGGAGCAGTGGCGGGATGCCGAGATTGCTCACCGCGCGCTTATCCCAGAGCGTGTAGCTGGCGATGATCCCCGGTCAGCAGCGCGAAGAGGACCGCGCCGCGCGCTCGCCTGGCGCAGACTGCCGCCCCCACCCGCCAGCACGAACGTGCCGACGCCGATCAGCGCCGCTCCCGCGATCGCCAGCGGCCCCGGCCGCTCCCCGAAGAAGAGAATCGCGGCCGACGCCGAGAGCATCGGCCCGGTGCCGCGCGCCAGGGGATAGACCAGCGAGAGATCGCCGATCCGGTAGCCCTGCTGCAACATCAGGAAGTAGGCGAGGTGCAGCACCGCGCTGCCGATGATGAAGACATAGCCGAGCGGCGTCAGCGCCTCGTGCGGGCGCAGCACGACAACGAGCGCGAACGGCGCGTAAAGCAGCGTCGAGACGAAATCGAAGAGCCAGACGAAGGCCGGCCACCTCGGCCCGCTTGGCGAAGAAATTCCAGGTGGCGTGGGCAACGGCGGAGATCAGGACCAGCCCGAGGGCGACGAGCGACATGGCGAGGCTCCTGCGTTGCTGCCCGGCGTTCACGCCGGGCAGGACGATCCGCGAGCCTCCAGCCTTTTGTGCCGTCAGGTGTGCAGCCGCACCGGGGATGGTGCCGCTGTGGCGCCGCTCGGTCCAGTCCCAGCCCCCCGATTATCTGCCGACCGGCGGGGACTAGCGGAACCCTAGGCGCAACCACAAGCTGACGAGAATATAGCACACTGTGTGGGCCATTGATGAGTTCATCGCCGACCATTTTGCGCAGCTGTTCGCCACCGACAGCAGTGCGCTGCCTCGCTGGCAGCCGTGTTACAAGCGCCACCGCCTTAAAGTCTCCCCAGCATTGGGGGGATTTAGGGGGGCCTCCCTGCTATGCTTTCCACACAACACCAACGATTTGTAACGGAACGACGGGAGGCAAGGGAAAGGGACCGATGGTAGCAACCGAACTGGCAACCGTGCGCTTGCTCTGCGCCGAGTGCGGCCGTGAATATCCCACCGGCGAGCCCCGCTACCGCTGCGCCGACTGCGGCGGGCTCCTGGAGGTGGTGCAGCCGATCGCTGCGCTCCGCGCCACCGTCTCGCGCGCTCTCTTTGACGCCCGGCTCGCCAGCCGCGATCGCCTCGACCAGAGCGGCGTCTGGCGCTTCCGCGAGCTGCTCGGCGACTACACGCGCGACGAGATCGTCACCAAGCCCGAAGGGCGCGGCAACCTCTACGACGACCCGCGCCTGACCGCCTATGCGGGCGTCTCCCAGCTCTGGCTGAAGCACGAGGGGGAGAACCCGACCGGCTCGTTTAAGGACCGGGGCATGACCGTCGGCATGACCCACGCGCGGCGGCTCGGCACGCGCACCGTCGCCTGCGCCTCCAGCGGCAACACCAGCGCCTCGCTCGCCGCCTACGCCGCCACCGCCGGGTTGCAAGCCCTCACCTTCGTCCCCGAGGGCAAGGTCTCGGTCGCCAAGATCGCGCAGACGATCGCCTACGGCGCGAAAGTCATCCAGGTGCGCGGCGACTTCGACGCGGCGATGCGCCTCGTGCAGGAGGTCGCCGAGACCCCCGAGTACGGCGTCTACCTGCTCAACTCGATCAACCCCTTCCGCCTCGAAGGGCAGAAGACGATCCTGCTCGACGCCCTCCAGGCGCTCGATTGGCAGGTGCCCGACGTGATCGCCCTCCCCGGCGGCAACCTCGGCAACACCTCGGCCATCGGCAAGGCGCTGGAGGAAGCGCTGGCGCTCGGGCTGATCGACCGCCTGCCGCAGGTCGTCACGATCCAGGCCACCGGGGCCGCCCCCTTCGCCGCCGCCTTCGCGGAAAACTTCGCGGAGGGGAGCTACCGCCCGGTCGCGGCGAAGACCGTGGCGACCGCGATCATGATCGGCGACCCGGTCTCCTTCCCGCGCGCGAAGCGCGTCATCCAGAAGACCGAGGGGATCGTCCTCGCCGTCAGCGACGCGGCGATCCTCGCCGCCAAGGCGCAGATCGACGGCGTCGGCATCGGCTGCGAGCCCGCCTCGGCCGCGACGCTGGCGGGGCTGCGTGCGCTGGTCGCCTCGGGGCAGATCCCGGCCGGGGCCTCGGTGCTCGGCATCCTCACCGGGCACCTGATGAAAGACAGCGAGGCGGTGGTGAACTATCACCAGCCCGACCCCGACGGCGTGCGCCCCGGCGCGAACCCGCCGATCACGATCGACCCGACGCTGGACGCGGTCAAGGCACTGCTGGCATAATCTCCGCACTCGATGCCGCAGGCCGGTGACATAGTGAGGGCATCTGCCGTTCTACTGTGCAGTGCCGCGCTCGGAAGCGTGGCGGAGCAAGGAGTAACCACCGTGCAGCAGCCACCCAACAACCAGCCGCCACCCTACGGAAACCAACCCTCCGGCAACCAGCCGCAGTACGGTGGCCAGCCGCCCGCGAACCAGCCGCCGCCATACGGTGCCCCGCCGCAGTACGGGAATCAGTCTCCCTACGGGAACCAGCAACAATACGCCCAGTCCCAGTATGGCGGGCCACCGTTGGGCGCACAGCCGCAAGAGGACAGCGACAAGATCATGGGTGCCCTGTCGTATGTCTTCTGGATCCTGGTCGGCATCATCATCCTGGTGACCGACATGAAGAACAAGCCGATCCTCAAGTTCCACGCCTACCAATCGATCATCCTCGGTCTCGTGTTGATGGTACTCTGGATCATCGCGTCCGCGCTCAGCATCGTGATCATCGGCTTCTGCCTGATGCCGGTGCTCTTCCTCATCCCCTTCTACCCCGCGTACCTTGCCTATTCCAAGGGTCCCTTCCGACTGCCGATGATCACCGACCTGACCTACAACATCTTCAAGGATTGCCCGCGCGTCGTCTAACTCGAGCAACGAAGAGGGGGCCGCCCACCACGTAGGTGGGCGGCCCCCTCTTCGTTCTTCGTACTTCGTCGTTCGTACTTCGCCTCAGGCCGTCCGGCTGCTCCGCCGGTCGACCTCGGCCTCGCGCGCCAGCAGCTCCAACTCCCGGTTGTGCGGGAAGAGCATCATGGCGACCGTCAGGACCGAGCGCGCGTCGAGACCCTGGCGGCGCTCCAGGTAGACGCGCGCGAGGTCGGCGTGCCCCCCGGACGGCATCTCCCAGAAACCGGGGAGCGCCGAAGGCTTCGCGTTCGGATCGCTGGCGAGCGCCGACCGGAACGCGGCGAGCGTCGTGCGCCGGTCATACTGGTGCGCCGCCGCGATGGCCCGCGCGCACCGCTCCTCGGCCGGAGTCGGGGCTGCGGCCACCGCCCGGAGCGGCGGGGCCTGTCGCGCCGGTGCGACACCGCGCGGCATCTCCAGCGGCATCGTCTCGCGAGTCGCGGCGGCGGGGCGCTCCACCGCCGCGCCACCAACCCGAGCAGCAGGGCGTGTGCGCGACGGCTGCCCACCACGCGGCGCATCCCGCCGCGTCGCGCTGATCGTCTGGTACTGCTTGTACGCCCCCCCGGCCAGCGCCAGCCCCACAAAGCAGAGCAACGCCAGCCGCAGCCCGAGCGCATCGTGCCCGTCGCTGATCACCGCGCCGACGCGCCCCTCGTCCCCCGGAGCCTGCGCGCCAACCGCCACCGGGGCAAGCAGGCAGACCAGCACCACCAGCGCGGCAGAAGCCATCCCTCGCCGCAACCGCCCGATTCCCCGACTATCCATCACCCTAACCATCGAGAGCCACGATCCACTCACTCCATCGCCCCACGCTGGCGAAGAATCTCGACCACCTCCGCCGTCGGCAGCGCCTCCCGCCGGTGATCGTCGCGCCCGACGATCGTCCTGGCGGCGCAGAGCGCATTGATCACCGCCTCCTCGGTCGCCTCGACCGTGGCCGCGAAGAGTCCGTCGATCGCCGGGCCATGCTCGTCCACCAGCGTCGCCTGCCGCACCAGCGCGGTCGCGTAGTGCGGGATCCGGTTCGCTGTCGAGAAGGCGATCACCACGTCGCCGCTGCCGTGGCCGCCGTGACTGCCGGTGAGCGCCAGCCCGAGCGGCCCCCGGCGCGCGATTCGGCCCAGTTGGCGCGCGTCAACCGGCGCATCGGTCGCGATCACGACGATGATCGAGCCGTGCTCGCGCTCCTGCGCGGCAAGCTTGGCCAGCTCGCGCCCGACCGGCACCCCCGCGATCAGCAAGTCCTGCGGCCGGCCGAAGTTCGCCAGCACCAGCGCGCCCACCGTCCACCCGCCCCGATCGGCGGCGAGGCGGCGCGAGGCGGTGCCGATCCCGCCCGCCCAGCCGTAGCAGACCATCCCCGTGCCACCGCCGAGATTCCCCTCGGCCACCGGACCGCCGCGCGCCTCGGCGATCGCCGCCCGCACATCGGCCTCGCCGACGTGCCGCCCGCCCAGATCGTTCAGGTAGCCATCGTTGCATTCGGCGACGACAGGGTTCACACTGCTGGTCGTCACGCCGATCGCCGGGTGCTGCTCGACCATCCAGCCGACGAGCGCATCCGACACCTGCCCCACGCTGAGCGTGTTCGTGAGCAGGATCGGCGTCTCCAATTCGCCCAACTCGTCGACCTGCACCAGTCCGGTCGTTTTCCCGAAGCCATTGAAGACCGCAGCGGCGGCTGGTACCTTCTCTAGAAAGAGGTTGTCGCCGTGCGGCAGGATCGCGGTGACCCCCGTCCGCACCGGGCCGACGCCACGCACCAGCGGCCCGTCGCCGCGCCAGAGGGTGGTATGGCCGACGCGCACCCCCTCCACGTCGGTGATCGCGTTGTGCGGGCCGGGCGGCAAGACGCCGAGCACGATCCCGAGGTCGCGCGCCCTGGGCCGGGCAGCCGGATGTGCGGTCATGGTGGACACCTCCTCATCGCTCCCCGCGATTGTAGCAGAGGGGGTGTACGTACACAAGGGGACACTGCCCTGGCGACGCAGCCCAGGCAAGGGATTCCGACAAGCCTGGGTGCAATTTGCTCGCGCTCGTCCGACCTCACCGAGCGCGCGGGCTGCGGCCTGCGACGTTGGCACCCGGGCCGCAGGCAAGGATGAGAGGCACCATGTCCCACATGCGGGAGCACGCAGTCACCTTGCGAGACAATGAGATGACCTTACGGCCGATGACGGAGGGCGACTGGGAGTTGGTCATGCGGATCAGCAACGATCCGAACCTGGGCTACTATACCGAGGGAGATGACTGGACCCCCTACACCCTGGAGGAGATCCAGCGAATCTACCGCTCGATCTCGCAGCAGGCGTTCATGTTTGTTATCGAGCGCGAAGGCCAACCCGTCGGCGAGTGCTGGCTGCAGCGGATGAACCTGAGTCGTCTACTGGATCGGTACGAATCACTCGATTGTCGGCGCATCGACCTGGCGATTGCCGATCCGGAGCAGCGCGGGCGCGGCCTCGGAAGCCGGGCGATCCGCCTGCTCGTCCAGTTCGGGTTTGCGGAGGAGCGCGCGGACGCCATCTTTGCGTGCGACGTGTGGGACTACAACCTCGCCAGCCGCCGGGCCTTCGAGAAAGTGGGGTTTCGCGTCATCGGTATCCTCGACGCGAAGCCGGGAGCGAAAGGGCGCGCAGCATACGACCTGGCAATCTTCCACGAACATTCGGCAGCCCATCCCAGGTCGGGATGAGGCCGTCGCTAAGCGGAGCGGGCGGGCCTCGGGCTTGCCCCCACGCAATCGGAGGCTACGTGAAACGGTGGTCCTATTGGTGGCTGGCCCTCGCGCTGGCACTCCTGCTCCCGACTGGTGTCTCGGTGCTGGCGTTGGACGACCCGCCAACCATCGCCCCCTTCAAGACCGCGCGCGTCCGCATCGAGGGCACGGTCAGCGCGCAGGGGCAGATCCTGCCGATCCAGGGCGAGGGCGAAATCGACGCCACGCGCGGCGCGAGCCACCTGACCATCGCCGTCCTTAGCGCAGCCTTCGAGACGATCGTCGTGGACGGCCGCACCTACACGCACAACATCCTCACCGGCCGCTGGGAATACACCGAGGGCACGCAGACGAACGGCTTCAACCCCGCCCGGCTCGCCCCCTACGATCCCGCGACGATCCGCGCCGCCGGGCGCAACTTCACCCGCGTCGGCCCGGAGGCCATCGGCGGCGTCCCCGCCACCCACTGGCGTGCGGATACCGACCTCAACCTCCTGCTCGGCCTCGGCAGCGCCGCCCCCGGCAGCGCCACCCCTGGCCAAGCCGCCACCATGGACCTCTGGATCGGCGACGCCGACCAGCGCCTCTATCGCCTCGCCGTCGAAGCCCAAACCGCCGCCCCCTCCGCTGCAGGCACCACCACCGCGCCCGCCCGCCAGGCCCTCACCCTCACCTTCGACAAATTCGATGCCGACATCGCGATCATCGCGCCGCCCGGCGCAGTCCCCGGCACCCCCGGCACCTTCGGCGGGGCCGGAGCCCTCGCCAGCCCGTCGATCGGCGCAGCGATGGTAGCGACGCGCGTGGTCGCCCCCAGCGCGGCCCCCCTCGACACCAGCGCCGACCCCAACCGGATCAGCTCACCGGCCAGCATCCTGCTCGTCCGCGTCCTCGGCGTCGTCTCCTTCGCCGCCCTCGGCATCGCCGGCTTGATCGCCCTTCGCCACCGCCGCGACCGCGAGCAGCGCCCCTCCCCGGACGAAGAATGAGCGCCACCAACCCCACCGCCACCCGCTCCCGCCGACCCTGCAAACCTTCGACCCTGCAAACCTTCGAACCGTCCCCCTCGAACCTTGAACGTTGAACGTTGAACCTTGTGGTAGAGCCATGACCGCACTCATCCAGGCGCTCCAACTCGAACTCGCCCTCCGCATCGCCATCGGCTTCCTGCTCGGCGCGGTCATCGGCGTCGAGCGCGAACGCTGGTCGAAGGCGGCGGGGTTGCGCACCCACATGCTGGTCTCCGGCGGCTCGGCGATCTTCACCGTCGTCTCGGCCAACCTCTTCGACACCATCGGCCAATCGCGCGACCCGGCGCGCGTCGCCGCCCAGATCGTGACCGGGATCGGCTTCCTCGGCGCGGGGGCGATCATCCGCTCGGGCGGCTCCGTCTCGGGGCTGACGACGGCGGCGACGATCTGGGTCGCCGCCGGGCTGGGGATGCTCGCCGGGGTGGGCGCCTATTCGCTCGCCCTGGTCAGCGTCGTCTTCACCCTCATCTCGCTGATCCTGCCGCACAAGTGGCTTCGCCGGGACCGCACACCCACCGACGAGGACCACTACCTGCACCCCACAGGGACCACACGCCCGGCGAGTCTGACGGCGACTCCTGACCGGTGCTATCATTCCGCACTACGCAGGCCCCACCGGGGGCCGCACCAGCCACGATAGATCAGGGCGACCACTTTACGCCGACGCAGCACCGCTGCCCATCTATCCGGCACGAGCGAAGGAGAGCGCGAACGGTGACGAGCGCGATACGGCGAGTGGCGGAGCCGGTGACGGTGATGGGCGGGGGCACCGGCACCTACACCATCATTCGCGGGCTGCGCGCCACGATCGGCGAGGGGTTGCTCACCTCGATCCACTCCACTGCCGATAGCGGCGGGTCCTCCCGCAAGCTGATGGACGAATTCGGCCTGCCCCTGCCGATGGGCGACCTGCGCCAGGGCCTCGTCGCGCAGTCCCGCTCGCGCCGCCTCTGGCGCGACCTCTTCGCCTACCGCTTCGCCCCCGGCGAGGTGCCGGGCGTCGGCGGGCACAGCCTCGGCAACCTCATCCTGCGCGCCCTGGAGGACCTCAACCACGGCAACCTGATGGAGGCGCTGGAGGACGCCGAGGAGATGCTCAACACCGTCGGCCATGTCGTCCCCGTCGCCCTCGACCAGGCGACCCTCTGCGCCGAGCTGGCCGACGGCACCACGCTGCTGGGCGAGGACCGCATCGACCAGCGCGGCCAGCCCGAGCCCGCCATCGGGCGGGTCTACCTCGACCCGGTGCCCACGGTGACCAGCCGCGCCAGGAAGGCGCTGGAGCGCTCGGCGCGCATCATCATCGGCCCGGGCGACCTCTACACCAGCATCCTCCCCACCCTGCTCGTCGCGGGAGTCTGCGAGGCGATCGCCGACTCGGACGCGGAGGTGATCTACCTGGTCAACCTGATGACCAAGCGGGGCGAGACCGACGGCTACCGCGCCTCCGACTTCGTGGAGGTCTTCGCGCGCTACCTGGGGCGCGAGCCGGACACGGTGCTGGTCCACACCGCCGCCCACCGGCCGGAGCGGCTGGCACAGTACGCGGCGGACGGGGCGGCACCGGTGGAGCCGGACGTGGAGCGGGTGCGCGCCCTGGCCGGGCGGGTGCTCACCGGCGACTTCGCCACCGAGCAGCAGTTCATCCGCCACGACGCCGACAAGGTCATCGCCGCCCTCTGGCCGCAGAGTTAGCGCAGGGGCGACGGTGACATCGCTGCGCGGCCCCGACCCCTACGCCGCCGCCGAGGCCCGGCTCGCGCCGCTCTTCGCCGGGCGGCCGATGTCACCAGACACAATCTGCCGCGCCCTGCACGAAACCATACCGACCTACACCTGGGTCGGGCTGGCGCGGCGCAACGGCGACGCCGTGCAGCTGGTGGCCCAGCAGGGCACGCCCCGGCGCGCGACGCCGCTCGCGCCCGCCTGCGTCGCGCTGGTCGCGACCGAGGCGACGCTCGTCGTTCACGACGTTGCCGCCGACGCCGCCTGTCGCGCCTGCTTCCCCGACGCGCGGGCGCTGATCGCCCTCCCGGTCGGCTGGGCACGACACTTGCTCGTCACCAGCGCACACCAGGGCGCATTCGGCCTCGCCGACCGCGCGCTGCTCGAACAGGTCGCGCGCCACCTCGCCGCCGCTACAGCAGGAGAGTGACACCGCATGGACGTTCTTCGCCGCCTGACCAGCCCCGAGAGCGGTTACGACCCGCAAGCCGCCGCCATCGCCGGGGCGGTCGCCTCGGCGGCCTACCTCGCCGAGATGGCCGTCGATCTGCCGCTGCTCGATTGCCCCACGAACGATCTGCTGCTCCAGGGCGGCCTGATCAGCCAGGATCGCCGCGTCTGGCCGCTCCTCGGCACCGCGATGCACTTCGGCTTCGGCGTGGCCCTCGCGCAGGTCTACAGCGCCGTGGGGCGACGCCTCCCCGGC
>JAXLWN010000106.1:0-22152 GCA_046328475.1 Chloroflexia bacterium
GCCTCGCTCGTGGTGCGGCGCACCGAGCAGGAGGTGGCGATGCAGGAGGGCCGCGACCACTGGTGGCACGACGTGGTCGCCAGCCAGAGCGCCGAGTGCGAGCCGGAGCGGATGGATAGCGAGGATATGCTCTATCTGCTCTACACCTCCGGATCGACCGGCAAGCCGAAGGGCATCCTGCACACGACCGGCGGCTACATGCTCGGCGTCTCCTACACCCATCGCAACGTCTTCGACCTGCACGACGACGACATCTACTGGTGCGCGGCCGACATCGGCTGGGTCACCGGGCACTCCTACATCGTCTACGGGCCACTCGCCAATGGCGCGACGAGCGTGATGTACGAGGGGACGCCCGATCACCCCGGCTTCGACCGCTGGTGGGCGATCATCGAGAAGTACAAGGTCAATATCCTCTACTGCGCGCCGACCGCGATCCGCGCGCACATGAAGTGGGGCGCGCAGTACGCCAAGATGCACGATCTCTCCTCGCTGCGGCTGCTGGGGTCGGTCGGCGAGCCGATCAACCCGGAGGCGTGGATCTGGTACCACGAGAACATCGGCAACGGGAACTGCCCGATCGTTGATACGTGGTGGCAGACGGAGACCGGCTCGATCATGATCTCGCCGCTGCCCGGCGTGACGACGACCAAGCCCGGCTCGGCCACCTTCCCGCTCCCCGGCGTCGGCGCGGATGTGCTCGACGCCGATGGGAACTCCGTCCCGCTCGGGCGCGGCGGCTACCTGGTGCTGACCCGCCCCTGGCCCTCGATGCTGCGCGGCATCTACGGCGACCCAGAGCGCTACAAGGAGACCTACTGGAGCCGCTATCCTGGCAAGTACTTCGTCGGCGACGGCTGCAAGCGCGACGACGAGGGCTACTACTGGCTGCTCGGGCGCGTGGACGACGTGATGAACGTCTCCGGGCACCGCATCAGCACGACCGAGATCGAGAGCGCGCTCGTCAGCGACCCGCGCGTGGCCGAGGCGGCGGTGGTGGGGCAGCCCGATCCGATCAGCGGCGAGGCGATTTTCTGCTTCGTCATCGCCCGCTCCGGCATCGAGCAGACGCCCGAACTCGGCGAGGAACTGCGGCAGCACGTCGCGCATCAGATCGGCGCGTTCGCCCGCCCGAAGAAGATCATGTTCACGCCCGACCTGCCCAAGACGCGGTCTGGCAAGATCATGCGGCGTCTGCTGCGCGATGTCGCCAGCGGGCGCTCCCTCGGCGACACCACGACGCTGGCCGATGCGGGCGTGGTGGAGCAGATTCGTGCGGCTTCGACCTCGGGCAAGGACGATGAGTAGAAGAGAGAAGAGAGTGGAGAGAAGAGAGTGGAGAGAGTCACCCCCACACTCTTCTCTCCTCTCTCCACTCTCCTCGTAGCGGCCCTGGCACCTCGGCGGCTACTATTCGTTCGTGACGCTGCTGGGGTCTGTGTGGCGCAAGGAGGGGCGATGAGTGGGGCGAACGGGCGCACGCCGGTGATCATCGGCGCGACGCGGACGGCGATCAGGGACCATTCGGTGGGGCGCTGGCGAGGTGCCGGCGACGACGCTGAACTCCGAGGTGATCAAGGAGGCGCTGCGGCGGGCAGGCTGCTCGCGCCCGAGCAGGTTGACGAAGTGATCATGGGCGTATTCGCGCGGGGCTGGGGCAGGGGCCGGCGCGGCAGGCGTCGGTCAATGCGGGAGCTGCCGTTGGAGGGTGCCCTCCACGACGATCAACAAGCTCTGCGGGTCGAGGCTGAAGGCGGTGTCGCTGGCGGCGCAGGCGATCTGGTTGGCGATGCCGATGTGGTCGTGGCGGGCGCTGGAGAGCATGACCCGCGCGCCCTTCCTGGAGAAGGCGCTACGGTTATCGCCTGGGCGACGGCGCGGTGGTCGACTCGATGATGAAGGATGGCCTGGTGGATGCCTTCTACGGCTATCCGATGGGCATCACCGCCGAGAACATCGCCGAGCGCTTCGAGATCAGCAGGAGCAGGACAGAGTTCGCGCCGCGCAGAGCCAGGCGCGGTACCGCCGCGATCGAGTCAGGGGCGTTCGACAAGGAGATCATGCCGATCGGAACCCGGCCGGGCGCGGCAAGACCGCGACCTTCGCGCGCGACGGCACCCCGCGCCCGGCACGACGAAGGAGACTGGCGGGCCTGCGCCCAGCGTTCAAGCGCGACGGCGGCACGGTCTGGCTGGCAACGCCTCCGGCATCAACGATGGCGCGGCGGTTGTGGTCACCAGCGCTGACAGGGGCGCGCGAGCTTGGCCTGGTACTGGCGCGGATCATTGCCCTATGCCTCGGCCAGGGTTGACCCGCAGATCATGGGGATGGGGCGGTCCCGGCGGTGCAGCGGGCCTTGAAGAAGGCCGGGCTGACGATCGACGCGACATCGACCTGATCAGTAGACGGCCTTCGCGGCGCAGTCGCGCTGGCGGTCTGCGGCCAGGCTCGGCGCGAAGGCGGAAGACCAGCGTGCATGGCGGCGCGATCGCCCTGGGTCACCCGGTCGGTGCGAGCGGTGCGCGCGTCTGGTGACGCTGCTGCACGCGATGGAGCGCCACGGCGCGCGGCGCGGCCTCGCCTCCTCTGCATCGGCGGGGGGCAGGGCGTGGCGATGATCGATGGGCAGATTAGTAACGGTAACGAGTAACGAGTGATGAGAGGGCGAGCCCGCGGGCTCGCCCTTCGGCTTCGTAAGGCGTACACCGCGTCGCCCCGCGTTGGGGTGGCACCCGTGTCGGGGAGTGGCATGGGTGTTGTGCGTGCTGTGATGAGGAGTGAGGAGATTAGAGAGCAAGCCGCGTTCAGCGATGGCGACGGCCTGGGCGCGGCTTTCGGCGCAGGCTTGTTGAGCAGGCCGGTGACGTGGAATTGGACGGTGCGCTCGGTGATCGCGAGTTCGCGCGCGATCTGCTTGCTGGTGAGCCCGGCGGCGACGAGGCGGAGGACGGCGTTCGCGCTCGCTGAGGCGACCGCCGCCACGGCGCGGGTGCGGACTTCGGCCAGGGCGTGGAGGCGCCTTGCGGCTCAGGTAGGAGCCGTCGGCGTAGACCGTGCGGATGGCGCGGGTGAGTTCTTCCACCGGGGCACCCTTCAGGGTAGCCTTTCGCACCGGCCTGGATGGCGGCGAAGACTCGCTCGGAGGTGTCGTAGGCGGTGAAGACGAGGATGCGCGCGGCGGGCTGCGCGGCCAGCAGCGGTCCGATCGCCGCCGTCCATGCCGCGAGTTCGAGGTCGAGCAGGATCGTCGGGCGCGGCCGAGGCGGGCTGCGCCAGTGCCGTCTCGGCCGGGGACGGAGCCGACGACGGTGAACTCGAGATCGTCCTCCAGCACGCCGACGAGGCCCTGGCGCACGATCGGGTGGTCATCGACGACGAGCAGGCGGATCATGATGCCTCTTCCGTGCGCTGCGGCTTCTCCGCTTCGATCCCCTTGCCGGGCGTGCTGACGACGCGCAGCCGCCCGCCGCAGCGTTGCGCCCGCTCGCGCATGCCGATCAGCCCGTGGCAGCCCTCGCGGGTGTTCCTTCGGGTCGAAGCCGCGACCGTCGTCGCGGATCGAGGATCACGGTGGCGGTAGCAAGGCTTCACCGTGACTTCGCGGGCACCGGCGTGCTTGCGGATGTTGGTCAGCGCCTCGCGCACGATCTGGTAGGCTCCGACTCGACGCGCAGCGGGATGGCGGCGGCCACGGTCGCGCCGGCGTGGACGCGGATGCCGCTCTCGGAGGTGAAGGCGCGGCCGAGCGCGGCCAGTGCCTCAGCGGCGGCTTGCCGCCGGGAGGCGCGGTGCGGAGATCGAGGACCGCGCGGGGGCGGGCCTCCTCCAGCCCGGTGCGGGTGAGGGTTAGGGCGCGTTGCAGGCGCTGCTCGCGGGCGCGGGCGGGGTCGCGCTCCAGATGGGGCAGGGCACCTCCAGATGGAGCGCGATGGCGGTCAGTCCTGCGCCAGGGTGTCGTGGATCTCGCGCGCGATGCGGGCGCGCTCCTCGGCGCGGGCCATCCCAGCGCGCTCCCCGGCGATGCAGGCGACGCACTCGATCGCCAACCCGACCCTGATGGGCGATGGTTGCGAGCAGATCGGCGAGTTCCTCGGGGGTCCAGTTCGCGCCACTCCGGGCCGCCGACGTTGATGATGCCAAGCGGGGTGTCGCCGAAGTAGAGCGAGGATGCTGGCGTAGTACTGCATCACCAGGTCTGATCGGTCGCGTCGGACTGCACGGCGGGGCCGGAGGCGGCTGCAGCGGATGGCGTCGATGTTCGCGGGGCCGGCCACCGAAGAAGATGTCCATGCAGGTGCAGTGCTTGCCGGTCATGCGCACCAGCTCTTGCAAGTAGGGGCAGGTTCTGGGCGGCGGCGCAGCAAGGCCGCCCGTTGTCGCGTCGAGCGGCCAGACCCAGCCGGTGGGGAAGCCGAGCAGCTCGGCGATCAGGCCGAGGGTGCGGAAGGCGCCTGCTGCACGTCGGCCACGCCATTCAGGGCGGCAGCGATGGCGGTGAGGATGTGGCCGTTCGCGCCCGGCGCTCGTCGGCGCGTCGCCTGGCACCCGCTTTTCGTCGTCGTCATCACTGCCTCCTGGCGCACCCCGCGACCCGCGCGATATCTTACCGCGTCGGGTGTGCCGCGCTGCCCAACGGGCGGCGCGAAGAATGCTTGACTGTCACGCAACTTGACCGTATAGCAGGTAGCAGGGTTACGGGGGCGGCAGCCCGCCCAAGACCACACAGTCGAGACGAAGCCAGAGGGGACGAGCCATGGAACAGGTCGTGGTGATGATCCTGGCCGGTGGGCAGGGAAGAACGTCTCGCGCCTCCTCTCGCGCCAGCGCCAAGCCGGTGCCGTTCGGCGGCAAGTACCGCATCATCGACTTCGCGCTCTCCAACTGCGTCGGAACATTCGGATCTCTCCACGGTCGGCGTGTTGACCCAATATCGCTTCATTCAGCTCAACGAGCACATCGGCATCGAGCGCCCTGGGACCTCGACCGGCAGGATGGCAGCGTGCGGCTGCCTGCAACTACCGGGCCAGGCGCGTGAACTGGTACCGGGGCTGGCCGATGCGATCTACCACAACCTCTTCTTCATCGAGCGCCGCCAGTACCGCGATGTGCTGATCCTCGGGGTGACCATATCTACGCGATGGACTATCGGCCGATACGTTAGACACCCACACCGCAGGCGAGGCCGACGTGACGGTGGCGTGCAGCCAGTGCCGTGGGGAGCAGGCCCCGCGCTTCGGCGATATGCACCGCGCCGGATGGCGGATGGCCGAGTTCAGGAGAAGCCATCGAACACGCTCGATCTCCGCGTCGATGGGATCTTACATCTTCCGCAAGGAGAGCATGACCAGGCGCTGCGCGGCGACCAACGCCGATGGTGGACTTTGTGGCAAGGATGTCATCGCGATCTCGCGCGGCGGCATCGCCTACTTCGATAATTACTGGCAGGATGTCGGCACGATCCGGTCGTATTGGGATGCGAACATGGATCTGCTGCCGACCGCGCCGCTGAATCTCGACGATCCCGACGGCGCATCACCCGCAGCGGGCGCGCCCGCCGCGAAGCTTTTTGGCGGGGGCGCGCGTGGAGGGGGAGCCTGATCTCCAGCACAATACTTATCCGGGGCACGGTGGAGCACTCGATCCTCTCGCCGGGCGTGATCGTGCGGGAAGGGGCGGTCGTGCGCGACTCGGTGATCATGACCGAGCAGCGTGATTCGCACGATGCGCGCGAACTTGCTCGACGAGCTGAACAAGCCCTATGTGACCGCCGCCCGGGCGCGCGGACTGGCCGAAGGGGCCATGATCTGGGAATACCCCGTGCGCGTGGCGCTCAACCCCTTCGTCAGCACCGCCGGGTTCGCGCTGCCGGGCCTGATCAACGGCGCGACGATCGTCGGTATCGTCCTCAGCTTGCCGATGCACGGCCCATTCCTGCTGCGCGCACTCCAATCGCAGGATATGTACCTCGCCGGGGCCTTCATCCTGCTGATCGCCGCGTTGACGATCATCGGCGTCTTGATCTCCGACCTTGTCCTGGCCTGGATCGACCCGAGGATTCGGTATAGCTGAGTCGTAAGTCGCGAGTCGTAAGTCGTAAGACTCTTAGTTGGGGCTGGTAGCTGAATGTGCAGATGTTAGCTCGCCCAAGCCTCCTTACGACTCACGACTCACGACTCACGACTCACGTCACTGGAGGACCCCTTGTACGTGGTGATTCCCGCTGGTGGGAGTGGGACGCGGCTCTGGCCGTTGAGCCGGGCGGCGAACCCGAAGTTTCTGCACCCGCTGACCGGCGATGAGCGGAGCATGATCCAGGCGACGGCGGAGCGACTCGCGCCGCTGGCACCGCCCGAGCGCACCTTTATCGTGACGGGTGGGGCGCACGCGGCCCAGGTGGCGCGGCAACTGCCGGAGCTGCCCGCCGACAATATCCTGGTGGAGCCGGGGCCGCGCGATTCCGCACCGGCGATCGGGCTGGCGGCGGCGCTGATCCACCGGCGCGACCCGGAGGCGATCATGGGCTCGTTCGCCTCGGACCACTTGATCCGGGACGAGGAGCGGTTCCGCGAGGTGGTGCGCACGGCCGCGTTTGCCGCGAGCGAGGGTTTCCTGATGACGATCGGCATCCAGCCGACCGGGCCGGAGACGGGCTATGGCTACATCCGGCGCGGCGAGCCGATGCAGCACTGTGAGGGCAGCTTTAAGGTTGAGCAGTTCAAGGAGAAGCCGACGCGCGCGGTGGCCGAGGAGTGGGTGGCGAGCGGGCAGTATTCCTGGAATGCGGGGATGTTCGTCTGGCAGTGCGCGGCGATGCTGGCCGAGCTGGAGCGGCAGCAGCCCGAGTTGCACGCGGGGCTGCTGCGCATTGCGGAGTGCTGGGGGACCGCCGAGGGCGAGGATGTGCTCGCCGAGGTCTGGCCGACGCTGCCGCGCATCCCGATCGACACGGCGATCATGGAGGGGGCGGCGGCGGCGGGGAAGGTCGGCGTGGTGGCCGGGGATTTCGGCTGGAACGATGTGGGGGACTGGGATACCCTCGCCACCATCCTCGCGCCCGCCGGGGAGACGAATGTGCGGCTCGGTTGCGAGCCGGAGAATCTCCTGGCGCACGACACCGAGCGCACGTTGGTCGCTTCGTCCTCGGGGCGGCTGATCGCCACGCTGGGGGTGCGCGATCTGGTGATCGTGGACACGGCCGATGCGCTGCTGGTCTGCGCGCGTGACCGCGCCCAGGATGTGAAGAAGCTGGTGGATGCGCTGAAGGCGCGCGAGAATGCGCCGCATTTGTAGGGGTATAAGCGAGTTACGTGTAAGTGAGAATGCGCGCTTACGCGATGAGAAGTAGGTTTGATTTGCGGTTTTTAACTTTCTTTCTTCCCGGGGTAGCCCGGTGCGGGGTGGGTGACGACGGGCGGGCACGGGAGGCCGCGCCCGCGCAGGGCGGTGCTGCGGGGCGAGGTGCCGTTGGATTGAAATCCCGGCTGGAGGACCCTGCGGGGTCCGCAAAGTCCGCCTGCGCGGACTGAGATGCGCGGGCTGGTGTTCGCCTGCTCCCGAATGGCGGTGCGCAGCGGGTTGCGGGTGACCATCAAGCCCTCCTGGCGTTGTGTCGATTGCCGCTATCTTTACGGACCCGTCGAGGGGGGCGAACGCTGCCACCCGGCAGCGCCGTTTGTTTGTCGGTGCCGCAGCGACCGCGGTTGCTGCGGATCTGCCAGGGGGCCAGCTACCAGAACCGACAGACACGGCGGTTGGCCCCGGACCGGCGCTCAGCGGCCGGTCTGGCGCTCCAGGTGCTCCGGGTACCGCGCCCCCTGCATGGTGATCATTGTCCTGCCTCCATTCGTGCTGTTGGTGCGATTGGTCGGCGAGGTGCCTACGTCGGGCGTTGCGCCTCGCCCAGGCGCTTCACGACCGCCGGGTCGCGATGGTCGAAGAAGCTGCTTTCCTTCAGGTCGAGTGCGGCGATGGCCGCCATGTCGTCGGGGCTCAGCTCGATGTCGAACACGGCGAAGTTCTCTGCCATGCGCTCCCGGCGGACCGACTTCGGGATGGCGACCACGCCGCGCTGCGTCAGCCAGCGCAGGATGATCTGCGCCGCGCTCTTTCCATGTTTCTTCGCAATAGCCCCCAGTACTCCATTGTTGAAGATATCGTGCTTGCCCTCCGCGAAGGGTGCCCAGGCTTCGATCTGCACCCCGTTCTCTCGCAGGAATTGGTGGGTCGCGATCTGCTGGTTGAAGGGGTGGACTTCGATCTGGTTCACCGCCGGGGTCACGGCGTTGTGGATCAGCAGGTCCATCACGCGGTCGGGCGGGAAGTTGCTGACGCCGACGGCGCGGACGCGGCCCTCGTTGAGCAGCGCCTCCATGTCGCGCCAGGCACCGTAGACATCGCCGAAGGGTTGGTGGATCAGGTAGAGGTCGAGGTAATCGAGCCCCAGCCGCGCCAGCGACCGCTCGAAGGCCGCCCGGGTGCGTCCCTCCCCGGCATCCTGGATCCAGAGCTTGGTGGTGACGAACAGTTCCTCGCGCGGCACGCTGGCGCGCTTGATGGCGCGGCCGACGGCCTCCTCGTTGCCATATGCCGCCGCCGTATCGATCAGACGATAGCCGACGTCGAGCGCGTCGCGGACGGCCCGCTCGCATTCTGCGAGGTCCGGCACCTGGAAGACGCCGAAACCGAGCAGGGGCATCGCCACCCCGTTATTCAGTGTGACCGTTGGTGTCGTTGGCATTGGTAGTGCTCCTTGTCTCTCTGCTTGTCTTGTGGCCGCGACTTCAGCCTTCGAGCAGGCCGAGGCGAAGAGCGCCACGCAGGAATGAGCGCCGTCCGAGTCCGGCGATCACCGGCGCGGCTCCTCTTGTGGCGTGGCGTTGCTCTCCGCAGCGCTGGCGAATACACCCTTGGCTGTCTGCATCGCCGTCATCGCGGTCGGCCAGCCGGAGTAGAAGGCGAGGTGGGTGATTAGTTCGACTAGCTCCTCCTGGGTGACGCCGTTGTCGAGCGCGCGGCGCAGGTGGCCGGGCAATTCGTTCGTCCGGTAGAGGGCGACGAGGGCTGCGACGGTGATCAGGCTGCGGTCGCGCTTGGCGAGGCCGGGGCGCTCCCAGATGTCGCCGAAGAGCACGTCGTCGGTGAGTTCGGCCAGCTTGGGCGCGACATCGCCGACCAGGCGCTGGGCGGGGGTCTGTGCTGTGGGCATGGTGTTGCTCCTTCCCTGCTTTGTCTCATCACACCGAGGGCGTGTGTTGCACGGTCTGGCGGTATTGGTGAGCTTGGAGAATAGACCAGGCTGATGGTACAGTTGGGCGGGACTCCAGCGGTTCGAGATCCTCGCTCTGGTCTCAATTGTAGGGAAATATGGAGTAAGGTACTAGAAGAATCGTGCAAGATTCTTGCACGATTCTGCAAATGCTGGAACTAACAGTGCGGAGATACGCGAGGGGGCTACGGGAATGGTAGACGTGCGGTACGGGCGCGAGGTGCTGTCGATGCAAGCCGCTCGGGACGAATTAGCGGAGCGAATCGCGCGACTCGTGCCCGAGGACGGGACGGCTGCGCCGTTGCCGCAGTTGATGCTCAGGCGCGGTTCCATGCCCACCGAACTGGGGCACGGCGTCTCCTCGCCCTCCTTCTGCGTGATCGCGCAGGGGAGCAAGGACATCCTGCTTGGCGAGAGTCACTTTCGCTACGATCCGGCCCACTATCTGATCACCTCTGCCGCGTTGCCGGTCGCGACCCGCATCGTCGAGGCGTCGCCGGAGCGGCCCTTTCTTGGCTTCGTGCTGCGGCTCGATCCCGCCCTCGTCGGCTCGGTGATGGTCGAGGCGGGCCACCCCGCGCCGCGCGACACCGCCGCCGTGCGGGCCATCGACGTGAGTCCGCTGGACGCGGGGCTGCTCGACGCCGTGGTGCGCTTCGTCCGACTCGCGGAGACTCCGGCCGAGGCGCGTTTCCTCGCGCCGCTGGTCACCAGGGAGATCGTCTACCGGCTGCTGCTGGGCGAGCAGGGCGGCCGACTCGCCCACATCACCGCGCTGGGGGGGCAGACGCACCGCATCGCCGCCGCCGTCGAGCGTATTCGCCGGGATTTCGACCGGCCCTTGCGCATCGAGGCGATCGCCAGCGACCTGGGGATGAGCGTGTCGGGCTTCCACCACCATTTCAAGGCGCTCACCGCGATGAGCCCGCTGCAGTTTCAGAAGCAATTGCGGCTGCAGGAGGCCCGTCGCCTGCTGCTTGCCGAGGACCGCGACGCCGCCAGTGTTGGCCGCAGCGTGGGTTACGACGATCCGTCGCACTTCACGCGCGAGTACAAGCGGCTCTTCGGCGCGCCGCCGCTGCGCCACGCGGGCCAACTGCGGGATGTCGCCTGGGAGAATGTCGGAGTTTGAGGGAGCGCGGGACTGGTCACCGCACCTTGGCGATCAGCTCGACGGTGGCGAGGGTGGGGGTGCCGCCTTCGCCGGTGAGGGTGAGTTGGCGGCCGGCTTCGGCGCCGACGATGGTGGTCTCCAGGCCGACGGCGGTGCAGATGCTGCCGGCGATGGGGTCGAGGGCGACCGCGCTGAGGGTGATGCCGAGGCGGGTGGCTTCTTTGGACAGGCGGTGGATGGCGGGGAGGTCGTCCCACTGCACGACGCCGGGGTGGACCAGCAGCACGACCTGCTGGTTGGTGTGCTCCGGTAGCCGGGATTGGACGCGCGTGAGTTGGTCTCGCGCGTCGATCGGCAGGATGTGGCGCTCCGGTTCGGCGATCAGCTTGCCGTAGATGTAGCGCAGCAGGATGCGCGCGACCGCCGCGATCGGCACGGCCAGGAGCAGGCCGAGCACGCCGCCGATCGCGGTGCCGATCAGCAGCATCGACATCAGCAGCAGCGGGTGGAGGTGGACGATCCGCCCGATCAGGGTGGGGATGACGAGGATATCCTCCAGCTGGCGCAGCGCGAAGTAGATGACCGCCACGGCGATGGCGAGCGTCAGGTTCGACCAGCCGAAGGGCGGGGTGGGATCGAGCGCGGCGACGCTGACGGCGATGGCCCCGGCGCTCCAGGGGCCGAGGATCGGGATCAGTTCGAGCAGGCCGGTCGCGAGGGCGATGGCGAAGGCGTAGGGCATGTCGAGGATGCGGAGTACGGCGTAGGTGGTGCCGCTCATGATCAGCACCAGCAGCGCCTGGCCGCGCAGATAGGCCCCGAGCGTGCGGTTGATCTCGCCCAGCACCCGGTCGGCTTCCGGGTGGTAGCGCGCGGGGAGGAGATCGCGGAACCAGCCGGCGAGGCGGTGCCCCTGGATGAAGAAGAAGAAGGTGGCGATCAGGTAGATCAGCAATTCGATGACGAGGTGGAAGAGGCGCTGGGCGACGGTGAGCGCGGTGCGCGGGGCCTGGCTGCCGAGCTGGTTGACGAAGTCGATGGCCTGCTTCTCCACCGCCGCCGGGTCGAGTCCCCACTGCTCGGTGAGTTCGGGGAAACGCTGGTCGAATTCGCTGACGCCGGTCTCGACGACGCCCGGCACCTCGTTGACCAGTTCGGTCGCCTGCTGGCGCAGGACGGGCCAGGCGGTGAGCGCGCCCATGACGATGCAGGCGACGATGGCGAGGTAGATGACGACGGCGACGAGCGGGCGGGGGAGGTGCAGGCGGCGGGAGAAGACGTTGATCAGGGGCTGGAAGACATAGGCGGTGATCGCCGCCCAGAGGAAGGGCGTGAGGATCTTGAAGAAGTGGGCCAGCCCGAGCACCGTGAGCCCGGCGAGGATCCAGAAGGTGACGAGCTTGGCGCGGCTGGAAAGCGTCGTCTCCATCGCGGGGGACTCCGAAGTACGAAGTACGAAGTGAGAAGTACGAAGTACGGCAGTTCCGTGGGTGGGTCTTGTTCGTACTTCGTCGTTCGTACTTCGTCCTTGCGAAATACGGGCCACTAGCGGCGCGCGACTCCTGCATCCTGCACGATTCGGATGCGTTCCAGTATAGCATAACGCCCAATCGCCCCGATTGGTCGCCCGGACGCCGCTTTTGCGAAAGGAGACGCCGTGTCGCAGCACCCGGATCGCCATTTGCCCGTTGGGGTGGACCCGGCGCGGATCGTCGCCAGGGTCGGCCTCATTTCCGACACCCACATGCCGGAGCGTTGCCCCGCGTGGCCGCCCGGCCTGTTCGAGGTGTTGCGCGGCGTCGATCTGCTGCTGCACGCGGGGGATGTGGGCGAACTCTGGGTGCTCGACCAGCTCGGCGCGCTTGCGCCGGTGATCGCGGTCCATGGCAACGACGACGGCGCCGATGCGTGGCGCGAACTGCCCTACCGACAGGTGGTGGCGGTTGCCGGGGTGCGCCTGGTGCTGACGCACGGGCACTATCCCGAGCGTGGCGAAGAGATGGCGTCGCACGCGATCGATGACTGGGGGCCGAAGCTCGACCGCCTGGCGTCGTTCGGGGCGAGCGCGGGCGCGCGGGTCGTGGTCTCGGGCCACACGCACATCCCGGTGGCGCATGAGCACCGGGGAGTGCTGCTGGTGAATCCGGGGGCGGTGGCTGCGGGAGGATCGACCTCGCGCCAGTTGTATCGCACGGTGGCGATCCTGTTCGTGCGCGACGACGGGGCGCTCTTCGTGACCCACGTCGATCTCGCCGCACTGGAGCGGCCCTTTGTGGCGACGGTCGATTGGGAGGCGGGTTTTCGGGCTGCGGCTGCCCACTACGAGCAGTCGATCCTCGCGCCCGATCTTGCGGCGCGCTGGGGGCGGCTGCGCGAGATCGTAGTGCCGTTTTCCAGGGAAGAGTTGCGCCCGGTGATCGCTGTGCTGGCGCGCTGCGCGCGGCGCTGCTGGTCGGGCGAGCGGGAGCTGGTGACGGTTGATGATCTGGTGACGGAACTGGCGCGGGCGGTGGATCTGCCGACTGCGTTGCGCGAGCAATTGGTCGTTGCCATGCTGCCAGCAGCGGGGGAATACAACTTGCGGTAGCTGCGTTCAGGAATGGAGGACGGGGCAGGTAGCGCGCGTTTCCCGCCAGGCGACGCGGCCAAAACGGGTCCGCCGAAGGGCGGTTTTCCGTGCCACGGTGGCACGAATTGGGCCATCGTTCGCTTGCGTTTCCCCTGGGTCGCAACTATAATGAATTGCAACCCAGGAGGGAGCGGAGGGGTAAACCTGTCCTTTGGCAGTTGATGGAGCGGAGTGTGACGTTACGAATGGAAGATCGCGGTCAGCAAGAAAGCAACGAAGCACAAGTGAACGGCGAGGCGGCGGAGCAGGCGCAGCCTGCGCAGGTCGCACCGGTCGAGCAGGCTGCACCCGTCGAGCAGCCGAGCTTGATGCAGGAGTTGCTGAGCAACCCGAGCCACGATTATCGCGCCCTGAAATATGGCGATGTGATCGATGGCACGATTATGCAGCGCGACCGCGACGAGTTCCTGGTCGATATCGGGTCGAAGTCTGAGGGGATCATTCCGAGCAAGGAATACGGCACCCTCACCTCCGACGAGATCAATGCGATCAACGTCGGCGACCAAGTGCTCGTCTTCGTCGTGCAGGCCGAGAACTCCGACGGGCACACGGTCCTGTCGATCGACAAGGCGCGGCAGGAGAAGAGCTGGCGGCTGCTCCAGGAGCAGTACGACAAGAACGAGATCATCCAGGCCCAGGTCACCAATTACAACAAGGGTGGTCTGCTGGTCAATCTGGATGGCGTGCGTGGCTTCGTGCCCGCGTCGCAGGTGACCGAGATCCGGGGTGGCGACGACGCCTCCAAGCAGGCCGACATGGCCCGCCTGGTCGGCTCGGCCCTCTCGCTGAAGGTCATCGAGATCAATCGCCACCGCAATCGGCTGATCCTCTCGGAGCGCATGGCGGTGCAGGAGCGCCGCGACGCGATGAAGGAGCGGCTGATCGAGAACCTGAAGGAGGGCGAGACGCGCCAGGGTCGCGTTTCTTCCATCGCCGACTTCGGTGCCTTCGTGGATATCGGCGGCGCGGACGGACTGGTCCACCTCTCCGAGATTTCCTGGAGCCGCGTGAAGCACCCGAGCGAGGTGCTGCGCGTGGGCGACACGGTGGACGTGTTCGTGCTCAGCGTCAACCCGACCGAGAAGAAGATCGCCCTCTCGATCAAGCGCACGCAGCCCGAGCCGTGGAGCCGGGTGGCGATGAAGTACGAGATCGGGCAGGTCGTCCCGGCGACGATCACGCAGTTGGCCAACTTCGGCGCGTTCGCGCGGATCGAGGACGGCATCGAGGGCCTCATCCACGTCTCCGAGCTCTCCGACGAGCGGGTGAACCACCCGCGCGAGGTGGTGCAGGAGGGGCAGGAGGTCCAGGTGCGGATCATCCGCATCGACGCCCAGCGGCGGCGCATGGGCCTCAGCCTGCGGCGCGCCAACGAGGGCGGCGGCTTCAGCGTGGGCGATGTGGCCGGTGGCGAAGCGGGTGGTCAGGCCGAGCCTGTGCCACAGGCGGAGCCCGTAGCCCAGGCGGAGCCGGTGACTCAAGCCGAGGCGGCTGCCCCGGTGGAAGCGGCTGCTCCGGTCGAGCCGGTCTCCCCGGCGGAGCCGGTGGCCCCGGCCCCGGTGGCCGACGAGCCGGTGGCGGCCGAGGAGCCGTCCGCGGAGCCGGGCGACACGGCTTCCTCGATCTGAGGAACAACGGTCGCGGCTGTCGCGTTCTTAATTGTGTACTCGCGGAGGCGGTCTGGGATTTCCCGTCCGCCTCCGAACCTTCAAGTGGGTGACGTGTCGACAATCTGTGGCATCGCGACAACGGTCATGCTTTAATAGCATCTACCAGCCCCCACCGCTGTCACGGCTGTGGGGGCTGCGTCTTGGGAGATCGCAGTACGAGCGCCCAGTACTTGCGGGAACCGTGCCAGGGGGGTATGCTGGCAATATCCATTCAGCGGGACACGGGAGAATAACAATGGCCGACAAGTTTGACAAGTTTACCGAACGGGCGCGTCGGGTTCTGACGCTGGCGCAGGAGGAGGCGCAGCGTTTCAACCACAACTACATCGGCACCGAGCATCTCCTGCTTGGCCTTGTTCGCGAAGGTGACGGCATCGCCGCGCGAGTCCTCTCCAACCTCGGCGTGCAGTTGCCCAAAGTCCGCTCCGCAGTCGAGTTCATCATCGGGCGCGGCGAGACGATGATCATGGGCGAGATTGGTCTCACCCCGCGCGCCAAGAAGGTGATCGAGCTGGCGGTGGACGAGGCGCGGCGGCTGAACCACCACTACATCGGCACCGAGCACTTGCTGCTCGGCCTCGTCCGCGAGGGGGAGGGCATCGCCGCCGGTGTGCTGGAGAGTCTCGGCGTCAGCCTGGAGAAGCTGCGGGCCCAGGTGATCCAGGTCCTCTCGTCGCAGGGGGGCTACAGTCAGGGCAGCAAGCAGCAGACCAAGACCCCGTACCTCGACGCGCTCGGCTTCGATATGACCGAGGCGGCCCGCAACGCCAAGCTCGACCCGGTCATCGGCCGGATCACCGAGGTGGAGCGGGTGATGCAGATTCTCTCCCGCCGCACGAAGAACAACCCCGCGCTGATCGGCGAGCCCGGTGTCGGCAAGACCGCCATCGTGGAGGGGCTGGCGCAGCGGATCGTGGCGGGCGATGTGCCCGAGCAGTTGCAGAACAAGCGGCTCGTGATGCTCGACATCGGCGCGCTGGTCGCCGGGACGAAGTATCGCGGCGAGTTCGAGGAGCGGCTGAAGAAGATCGTGGCCGAGGTCAAGGAGACCGCGACGATCATCTTCATCGACGAGCTGCACACGCTGGTCGGCGCGGGCGCGGCCGAGGGCGCGGTGGACGCCGCGAACATCCTCAAGCCGGCGCTGTCGCGCGGCGAGCTGCAGACGATCGGCGCGACGACGCTGGACGAGTATCGCAAGTACATCGAGCGCGACGCGGCGCTGGAGCGGCGCTTCCAGCCGATCCAGGTGGACGAGCCGGGCGTGGACGACACCATCTCCATCCTCGAAGGGATTCGCGAGCGCTACGAAGAGCACCACAAGCTGAAGATCAGCGACGAGGCGCTGAAGGCCGCCGCGAATTTGGCCTCGCGCTACGTCACCGACCGCTTCATGCCGGACAAGGCGATCGACCTGATCGACGAGGCGGCGTCCCGCGTGCGGATGTACCGGTCGGCCTCGCCGCCGAGCCTGAAGGAGGCGATGCGCGGGCTGGAGGCGCTGCGGAGCGAGCACGAGGCGGCGATCAACTCGTCCGACTTCGAGCTGGCGAACGCCCTGCGCGAGCGGGAGCGGCGGCTGCGCGAGCGGATCGAGTCGCTGGAGAAGGACTGGCGCTCCGAGCAGCAGTCGGACCAGCCGATCGTCACCGAAGAGGATATCGCGCAGGTCGTCTCGATGTGGACCGGCATCCCGCTGATCCGCATCTCGGGCGAGGAGTCGCAGCGGCTGCTGGAGATGGAGGCGGCGCTGCACAAGCGCGTCGTCGGCCAGAACGAGGCGATCAACACGCTGGCGAAGGCGGTGCGCCGCGCCCGCGCCGGGTTGAAGGACCCGAAGCGCCCGATCGGCTCGTTCATCTTCCTCGGCCCCACCGGCATCGGCAAGTCCGAACTGGCGAAGGCGCTGGCCGAGTTCATGTTCGGGTCTGAGGATGCGCTGATCAAGATCGACATGTCGGAGTTCATGGAGCGGCACAACGTCTCCCGCCTCGTCGGTGCCCCTCCGGGGTACGTCGGTTACGAGGAGGGCGGCCAGCTCACCGAGGCGGTGCGCCGCAAGTCCTACTCGGTGATCCTGCTCGACGAGATCGAGAAGGCGCACCCCGAGGCGTTCAACATGCTCCTCCAGATCATGGAGGACGGCAACCTCGCCGACGCGAAGGGTCGCCGCGTCGACTTCCGCAACACCATCCTGATCATGACCTCCAACGTCGGCGCGGAGGCGATCAGCCGCGAGATGACGCTCGGCTTCGCCGTCCACCAGGACGAGGTGAAGCGGCAGCAGAACGAGTACGACAAGATGCGCGATAAGGTGCTGGAGAGCTTGAAGAAGACCTTCAAGCCCGAGTTCCTGAACCGCATCGACAACATCCTGGTCTTCCACAGCCTCACGCCGGAGAACATCCACGACATCGTGAACATCATGCTGGAGCGGGTGCGCAAGCAACTGACCGAGCAGGAGATCACGCTCGAAGTCAGCGACGAGGCGATGCGGGAACTGGGCAACCAGGGCTACGACCACACCTATGGGGCCCGCCCGCTGCGCCGCCTGATCCAGAATGTGATCGAGGACCCGCTGGCCGAGGGCCTGCTCGACCAGCGCTACCACCCCGGTCGCACCATCCTGGTCGAAGTGGAGGATGGCAACTTCACCCTCCGCGAGGTCGAGGCCGAGGTTTTGGCTGGCGTTTCGTAAGCCAGGCGACAAGTACAGGAAATATACAGGGGCACCGGCGATTCGCCGGTGCCCCTGTTTCGTTAAGCTGGATCGCGTCGGAGTCGCCGCGCGGTTCGGTTACGGCACCCGCCCGCCCGCGTCACGGCCGTCGGGGAGGAGGCCGTCGGTGCCCCAGTAGTTATCCAGGGCGGCCCACAAGGCTTCGGCGAACCAGCCGCGCGACGCCTCGGCGTTCCAGTCGGCGGGCGCGTTGGGGATACCGCCGGTGTAGTAGGCGAAGGTCCGGATCGGGGTGGCGAGCACCCCCGGCACGTTCCCGCCCGGGAGCGGCGCATTCGGTTGTGCCACCCAGTAGCCCTTGGCGATCATCGCGCGGGCGATGAAGGCGATCGTCTGCGCGTAGCTCACCGAGTCGGTCGGCCCGTAGCACGGGAAGGTGCGGCCCTTGTTGGCGCAGTCCTGCGCGGTGTAGCCGAAGGCGACCCCGTAGTGCTGGAGGGTGCCCGCCGCGCGCCAGAGGGAGGCCGGGACGCCGCTGCGGTCGGTGAAGGTGTTCCCCCAGTCCTCGCAGTCCCAGGTGTTCGCCACGGTGCAGGCGGGGGGTGTCAGGGTGCCATTGGTGGGGGTGCCGGGGCCGTTCGGGGTGGCGCGGGCGATGAGGACCGCCATCTGGGCGCGCTGGACGCCGTCGTCCGGGCCGTAGTGGGTGCTGTCGTAGCCGAGGATGTTGCCCCGGCTGGCGAGTTCGGTGATCGCCTCGGCGTTCGGGTGGTCGCCCGGCACGTCGGCGGTGAAGGTCTTGGTGGGGGCGAAGGTGGCCTGCACGGTGTGGTTCGCGCCCATGGTGATGGTGAGCGCGTTGGCCCAGCCGCGATAGACGCCGTCAACCATCCAGCCGACGAAGGTGCTCCCACCATTGGGGATGGCGGTCAGGGTGACAGTGGCATCGAGGTCATAGTCGAACGGCCCTTCGCCGATGCCGTCCGGGGCGCGGGCGATCGTGCCGCCGCCGGTGCCGGTGGTCGTCAGCGTCAGGGTTGACGGTGGGCCTTCGATCGCCGCGATGTAGGTGCCGGTGAGTTGGGCGAGGCTCGGTGTGCTGCCCGCGGTGATGGTGATGGTGATGCAGCGGGTGGTGGGGTTGTAGCTCTGCGGGTCGATGCGTACCCAGCGGGTGCCATTCCACCAGTAGGCGACGGATCCGCGCGTCAGGTTGCAGTTGACGATCGTCACGCTGGTGAAGGTGTTCCCTTCGGAGGGGTAGATATCGGCGTAGGTCGTCGTGGCACCGGAGGGTGGGATGGCGGGTGGGTTGGCGAACCTGGCGACGCTGACCGTGCCGGTGCCGCTCGCCGTGGCGCTGACGCTGCCCGCGCTTCCTGGATCGCCGCCGACGCTGGCGACGGCGGTGCCGTCGGTGGTGCCGCTGGCGCCGCTATCGGCGGCGGTGACCGTGGCATTGGCGGGGGTGACGTAGAAGGGCCAGGGGGTGGAGGTGGCACCGTCCGCGCCGGGGGTGACGACGGTGACCTCGGCGGTGAGCGGGGTGGTCAGCCGCGCGGCGGCGATGGTTGCGGTGAGGGTCGAGTCGTCGACGTAGGTGGTGGTCACCACATGACCCTGCCAGTAGATCTCGCTGGTGGGGCGGAAGGTGGTGCCGTGGACGGTGAGGGTGAAGCTCGCGCTGCCCGCCTTCGCCGTGGCCGGGGTGAGGGAGAGGATCGTCGGCTGATCCAGTTCGTAGGCGCCGATGTCGCAGCCCAGGCCCTGCGGGCGGCTGATGCCGCGCTGGTCGATGCCGTTGACCTTGCCCGGCCCGGTCTGCACGCAGAACGTGCTGTTCGCGGCGTTGATGGCCGGGCTGGTCGGCAGCAGCTTGATCGTCCTGGTCGGCCCGCCATTGTCGTGCAGTCCAGTCGGGTCGAGGCCGGCGGGGATGCCGGAGAGGCTGCCGTTGACGCCTTCGAAGCCGCAACTGGCGTCGGTATCGAGGTTGTGCGCGAGGTTGGTGATCGCGCCGGTGCAGTCGTCGTTGGTGCTGTTGGCCACGATCGTGTTGGTTAGGTCGACAGTCCCGCCCGATCGCGCCACGCCGACGACATTCTTGTTGAGGGTGACGTTGGTCAGCGTGGCGATCCCGCCCACCACTGACACGCCGGTGCTGTTATCGCTGATGGTGGCATTGGTCAGCGTCGTGCTCCCGCCCGCCGCGACAACGCTCTCACCGTTGCCATTGAGGGTGGCGTTGGTGAGCGTCGCGCTGCCACCCTGGACATGCACGCCGGTGGCATTGCCGCTGAGGATGGCGTTGTTCAGGGTCGCGCTGCCGCCTGTGATGGAGACGCCGCGCGAGGCCCCGGTGAGCGTGAACCCGCTGGCCGTGAGATTGCCGCCGGTGGGCACGGTGAAGATAGCCGTGTCGCCCAGGTTGGCGCGATCGATGGTCAGCAGATTCGCCCCCGGCCCGGCGATCGTCACCGCCCTGGTCACCGGCGGCAGATCGCTCGCCAGCGTGATCGTCCCGGTCGGGGCGACGGTGATCGTGGCGCGCACGTCCGCATCGAGCAGGCACTGGCGCAGGCTGCCCGCGCCGGTATCGGCCAGGGTCGTCACCGCGCACGCCGCGCGGAACTCGTAGGCCCCGATGTCGCAGCCCGCGCCCTGCGGCCGGGTGACGCCGCGCTGGTCGACGCCGTTCTCGATGAGCGGTTGTCCCAGGTTGATATGTGCGCAGATATCGGCGTCCCCGGCGTTGAGCGCCGCGCTGGTCGGCAGCAGGGCGATGGTTTTGGTCGGCCCGCCGTTGTCCTGCAAGCCATTCGGGTCGAGGCCGGCCGGGGTGTTCGAGAGGCTGCCGTTCGCGCTGCCGAAGCCGCAACTGGTGCCGCTGTCCAGGTTGTGTCCATCGTTCTCGACCGACCCGGAGCAGTTCGCGGTGGTGCTGTTGGCCACGAGCGTGTTGGCCAACGTCACCAGCCCTGTGACCGTCGTGGATAAGGCGGTGCCATTGCCACTGAGGGTGACGTTGAACAAGCGGGTCCCACCGGTGGTGGTATGCGCTACGCCGGTGTCGTTGCCGCTGAGGGTGACGTTGATGAGCTTCGCATTCCCGCCTTGGTTCGCCACGCCAGTGCCATTGCCGCTAATCGTGGAGTTGGTCAGCGTCATGTCGCCGTGATTCTCCACGCCAGTGACATTGCCGCTGACGGTGGTATTGGTCAGCGTCGCAGTTCCGCCGTTGTGCACGCCGGTGCCATTGCCACTGATGGTGGTGTTGAGCAGCGTCGCCGTCCCGAAGTTTGCTACGCCAATGGCTACGTCGCTGACAGTGACATTGGCCAGCGTCAGGCCGTTGCCGTCCAGGACCTTCACACCGATACCCGGCGCTGACCCGGTCAACACCAGGTTACTCGCGACGAGGCTAGCACCAGTTTCCTGCACCGTGATGATGTTCTCATTGGCAACAAGGAGGCGATTGATGCGCAGCGGTTCAGGACTCGGCCCGACCAGCCGCAGCCCCCGGGTGAGTGGCGGGAGCACGGCCACCAGATTGATTGTGCCCCCGCTTGCCTCGGGTGGGAAGAGGATCGTGCCGACATTCGCGTCCTTCCAGCCCGCGCGCAGCGTCCCTGGCCCGATACCGTTCTGGTCATCGTCTTCGCTGGTCACCCGATAGGTCGTGCCGTCGGACTCGCTGGCCCCGATGTCGCAGCCCGCCCCGCTCGGCCGGAGGAAGCCGCGCTGGTCCACGCCGTTGACCTGGTCGGGGCCGGTCGCGATGCAGATGTTATTGTTCCCGGCGTTGCGGGCGGCGCTGGTCTTCAGCAGGGAGATGGTCTTGGTCGGCCCGCCGTTGTCCTGCAACCCTGCCGGGTCGAGATTGGCCGGGACGCTGGAGAGGCTGTGGTTGGCACCGCCGAAGCCGCAACTCGTGCCGTCGTCCAGGTTGTACCCGCCGTTGACGACCGTGCCGTCGTCGGTGTTGAGGCAATTGCCGAACGTATTCGCGGCGAGGAGCGTATTGGTCAGGGTCACGCTCCCGGTATCGACGTAGACACCCCGGCCGCCGTTGCCATTGACCGTGACGTTGGTCAGCGTCGCGCTCGCCCCGACGACTTCCATGCCGCCATCTACCTGGCCGCTGATGGTGCTGTTGATCAGCGTTGCGTCCCCGTTGCCGTTCACGCGCACGCCGCTATAGTTGCCGCTGACGGTGCTCCTCAGCAGCGTCGCGGTCCCGGCACCGATATAGACGCCGATATTGGCGTTTTCGCGCACGGTGCTCTCGACCAGCGCCACCTCGCCGGCGGAATTGATCCCGGTATTGGCCGTGCCGGTGATGGTGGTGGTGGTCAGCGTCGCACGCGCGCCGGGGTCAACGACCAGCGCCCGGTAGGCCCCGGTCAGGGTCAGCCCGCTGGCCGTGAGATCGCCGCCGCCGCTGACCGCGAAGACGGTCCCGGGGAACGCGGTGTTGTTGCGGTTGATGGTCAGCAGGCTTGCGCCCGGCCCGATGATGGTGACCGTCGTGGAGAGTGATGGCAGGTCGCTCGCCAGGGTGAGCGTCCCGGTCAAGCCAGCCTGGAAGGTGATCGTGCCGCCCGCGTCCACGCTGAGCAGGCACTGGCGCAGGCTCCCCGCGTTGGCATCGTTCAGGTTGGTCACCGTGCAGCCCGGCGCGGCGAGCGCGACGGACGCCGGGAACAACGGCAGCACCAGGGCGAGCAGCAGCACCGCCACGCCGAAGCGGGCGCAGGGGCGGACCAGGCGGGTGCGGCGAGCAGGCAGGCGCAT
>JAXLWN010000107.1:0-21514 GCA_046328475.1 Chloroflexia bacterium
GTGCGACATGGGGGCGTCATGGGCGCGGGGGATACTGGGTCAGTGCGATGGCGGGGGCGTTCCTCGCCGGATAGGAAATACCAGGAACGGGCAACAGGAAGGGTACGGCGACGAGATGCAGGGCAAGCAGATGGTAACTTGCGGGCAGCGCCAGAATGGTGGCAATGGGCGCGGTTTGAAGACGCTGCTGGTCAGCGGCTTGATCGCGCTGTCGCTGACGCTGAGCACGGGGCTGGCGGTGGTCGGCACGGCGGCTGCGGCGGCGGGGATCGCGGTCGGCGGGGCGGGCGTGGCTTACGGGGCATGCCAGCGCGTGGAGACGGACCTGGCGACGGATCTGGGGGTGAGCGTGGCGACGCTACGGGCGACCGAGCCAGCGCAGGTCTCGGCGCAGGTGGCGGCGCGGGGTGGGTCGCTGACGGCGACGCAGGCGAAGCACGCGGCCGACCGGGCGGAGGCGTATTCGGGGTGCCGCGAGGTGTTCGGTGAGGTTGATTTCTCCTGGGATGGGCGGTAGGGCTGGATGAGGGGTGGGCGACGAAAGCACACCCTGTGGCGCGTGCCAGAGGCCCCAAGGGTTGAAACCCTGGGCTGAGGGCGGCCTGCGGGCCGCCGCAAAGCCCGCCTGCGCGGGCTCGATTTGGGGCCGTTGCATTCGGAAAGACGTAAGGAACCGAGGGTGGTATGCGCCCTCGGTCCTCATTTGTTGCGGTGCCAAGCGTTTGGCGGTGGGGATGATGCGGCGATACGCTTTTTCGAGGTTGGCGTGATGATTTTTGGGTGTGAGCGTATTACCGCTGGGAGCGCTGTGCGACCACTTTTCGAAACGGATTGGAGCGAACGGCAATGACGGCAACGATGCAGACGACATCCTTGTACGAGGCGCTTGGTGGTAAGGAGGCGATCGGTGCGGTGGTCGATGAGTTCTACAAGCGGGTGGTCGCGGACGGGCGGTTGGCGATGATGTTCGCCGGGCTCGACATGGCGCAGCAGCGGAAGCATTTGGCGGCGTTCCTGGCGATGGCGTTCGGCGGGCCGAGCGAGTATCGCGGGCGCGGCATTCGCGCGGCGCACCAGGGGCTGGGGATCACGATGGAGCAATTCGGGGCGGTCGCGGGGCATTTGCAGGCGACGCTGGTCCATTTCGGGGTGCCGGTGAGCTTGATTGAGACGGTGCTCGGGGCGGTTGCCGGGTTGCGGGGGGATGTGGTGGGGGTGTAGGGGACGAGTCGTAAGTCGTAAGTCGTAAGGGGCTGCGGATGCGAAGTCCGCCTGCGTGGACTGGGATGCAAGGCAAATGCGTGGCCTCGCCGGGAGATTCCGGCGGGGCCGCGTTGGTTTATCGCCTGTCGCCTTACGACGCCACTTTCTCTTGTTCGCGCTCGGCGAGTTCGCGGGCGCGGGCGGTTTCCCACCAGGTTGGGGTGATCGGGCGGGAGATGCCGGCGGGGAAGCGGTTGGCGAGGCGGAGGTAGCGGGTTTCGTCCCCTTCGATCAGCAGTTTGTGGATGATCACGATGTCGGGGTCGGGGACCCAGCGGGTGGGGACGACGCAGAGCTGCATCGTGGCGATGCCCTCTTCGAGCACGTTGACCATGCCACGGAAGTAGGGGACGCGGTAGATGCGCCCGGGGACGAGGGTGCTGGGGACGTCGAGATAGCCGCGCCTGGTCATGCGCTCGAATTCGGCGTCGCCGAGCATCTGGCGCAGCAGCACCCTGGCGCGCTGTTCGGCCGCCTGGCGCTCTTCGCCGGTCGGCTCGAACTGCATCCCCAGCCGGCGCAGCAATCGTTCCGCCGCCTGCGTCAACCGTTCGGGGGGGCGCAGCACGCACCCCAGCCCGACGACGACGAAGGCGGCGATGAGCAGCAGTGTCATGCCACCGCCCGACATGGCTCAGCCCCCGCTGACGCGCGGCACCAGGATGATTTCATCGGCCACCGGGTCGAACTGGTCGATGCGCTCGGCCGGGCGGCCGGGCACGGTCTTGAAGGCGGTCGCGCCGCGCGCACGCTCGTTGGCGAAGATCTGCTCCGCCTCGCGCACCGCCGCCAGGGATTCTTCATCGCCGACCGCCGCCTGCTCGGCATCCCACGAGATCGCCGAGTCGCCAAGATGGGAGAGGACACGCAAGACACTCATCGGGACCCCCTTTTCAGCTCGCCTGACCGTTGTTACCCCCCGCGCGACGGGCGTGCGAGGAGCCGCGAACTGCCTCAGTGAATGCCCCGGCCACCGCTGGGAGCGACGAGCGGGCGGCGACTACCGGGAGTGGTGAAGGCAAAGCGCAAAGCACTGCCGTGTAGCCACACCATTACATTGACTATAAATCATACTTCCCCTCACCCGTCAAGGGAGTTGCCAATCTGCCAACCCTGTGCGCGGTTGTGTGGGCGTTGGGGGTATCATTTGGGCGCGGGGTCGAATCGCTCGAAGGATACATGGGCGAAGGGCTTGCGGGTCGCGAAGGGGGTGCCGGTGGACTGAAGTCCCAGCTGGAGGCTCGCTGCGGCTCGCCGCGAAGTCCGCCTGCGCGGACTGGGATGCGCTGGTGGCCGGTGGTCTGTGGCCGGGGGCGGTGGCGGGCGTGACGTGCGAGACGAGAGCGCGAGGTGGTTTGTGTCGCAATCTGGTACCTCGGACCCACCCGGCGATTTTGTCGGGCCGTGGTATGTGCGGTGGCCTGGCGATGAACTGCCGGTGCTGCCGCCTGTGTCAGGATTTGCGGTTGCGCCCGCAGACGATGACGCGATCCTGGCGGCGCTGGCGGGGATTGGGCGTGCCGAGGTGGCGGCGCGGCGGCGGGCTAAGAATCGGCCCTATCTGGCGTGGCTCGATGGTGAGCCGGTGGCGCTTGGGTGGTCCACTGGCACCAGCGTTGAGATCGGCGAGCTGGATCTCGCCTTCGTCTTGCCGCCCGGCAATACCTATCTCTGGGGCTTCGTGACGGCACCGGCGTGGCGCGGTCGCGGCTGCTACCCGCGCCTGCTCCAGGCGATTCTGCGCGCCGAGGGGGACGAGGTGCGGGCCTGGATCGGCCACGAGCCGCACAATGACGCCTCGGCGCGTGGCATCCTCAAGGCGGGCTTCGGGTGCGTCGGCAATGTCTTCCGCACGTCGGATGGGTCGTTCGTGCTGACGCCGACCGGCCCGCGCGAACACGCCGAGGCGGGGGCGGCGCTGCTGGGGGCTGCGTTGCTCAATGGGGCATAGGCCGTCCTGGTCCCGCCAGCCTGGGGCGGGATGATCGGCTCGTTCGCCCATTTGGCGACCATCCTGGTGTACAACTCGCGCCCGGCTTCGTTCGGGTGGATGCCATCGTCCCCGAATAAGTCCGGGTGGGCGTCAGTCAGGCCGTGCCAGTCCACCATCACGGCGTTCGGGCGGTGCCGCACCTGCTCCAACTGGCGATTGTTCGGCCCCTCCCAGTCGCGCGGGACCCGCACGTTGACGAGCACGACCAACCGCACATCGGCGAGGATGTCCATCATCGCGTCGACTTCGCCGTCGGCAAAATAGCCGTTGTTGCCCAGGTGGACGATTACCACCTGCCCGAGCCGCCCCCGATCGCGCAGCGACTCCAGGATAGCAATCCCTTCCGATGGGAGCCGCCCGATCGCCGCGTCGAGATACAACTGCCCCTTGATCGCCGCGTCGAGGTCACCGGCCACGCCGACCATGACGGAATCACCGACTGCGGTGACCCGGCTGGCGGGCTTGAAGGCGCTGGTCGGCCGCTTTGGTAGGGCCGTTGGCGCTTCCGGCACCGGTGTCAGCGCCGCAGGCGGGGTTGCTGCCGTGCTCGCGAGGGCAACCTCGGTTGCCGCGGGCTCCTCCGACGAGTCGATCACCACCGCAGCGGGCAACGTTGGCGGTGGCTGGCGGGCCAGCGCCACGGTGGTTCCCAGGAGGCCAAGGAGGAGGAGCGCGGCGGTGAGATAGACGCGCCAGATAAGCCCCAGGCTACCCCGCGCCACCCGGAAGTGGCGCCAGCCGCGAGTCAACAACCCCTGGCGGACTGGTTGCTCGATGCAGCGGTAGGAGAGTTCGGCGAGCGCCCCGGCGAGCGCCAGGCGGAGTACCAGCAGCGGCAAACCGCCGAACGGCAGGTCGATCGGGGCGGGTGACGACGTAGACCGGCCAGTGCCAGAGATAGAGGCTGTAGGGCGCGTCCCGGCCCAGCGCAGCGGCCACGTCCAGGAGCGCGGCCACGCTCCGGCCCTGCGGGGCGACGAGCATGGCGATGGCCACGGCCGTCGTCGCCGCGACCAGCAGGAAGCCGCCCAGGTAGAGGAAGGGGGTCGTTTCGGCGAAGACGGCGCAGTAGATCGCCAGGGCACCGAGCGCGCCGAGTCCGGCCGCTTCGTACCGGCGACGCCGCGCAGCGCTCACGCGCGCTCGGCGCGTCCAGGGCTGCCAGGTGAAGGCCAGCGTCGCACCGATCAGCAGCCCGCTGAGGCGCGTATCGGTGCGGTAGTAGATGGCGGAGGGATCGGTGTCGGGGCGGTAGAGGAGCGCCATGAGCAATGTCGAGGCTGCTGCTATCACCACCGTTCCGATTGCGATGCGCCGCACCGGCCAGCGCCGCAGCGCGAACGCAAGGACGAGCGGCCAGAGCAGGTAGAACTGCTCTTCGATCGCCAGCGACCAGAGGTGCAGCAGCGGCGACGGTCGCCCGACCGCCTCGAAGTAGGATTGCTGCCTGAAGATGAGATACCAGTTGGTGACGTAGGTGAAGGCGGCGAGGGCGTCGCCGCGCAATCGGGCCACGTCGCGCGGCAGGAAAAGCGTGGCGTAGGCCAGCACGACCACGATCGCGGCGTAGAGCGCGGGGAGGAGTCGCCGCCCCCGGCGCAGCCAGAAGCGCGGGAGGTCGATCCGGCCGATCTGGTGCCACTCGGCCAGGAGCAGGCTGGTGATCAGGTAGCCGCTGATGACGAAGAAGACTTCGACGCCGAGGAAGCCGCCGCGCAGCCAGCCGAGATCGGCGTGGTAGAGGAGCACCGCGATGACCGCGAGCGCCCGCAGCCCGTCGAGACCGGGGAGGTGGGGGAGGCGGGGCGGATTGCCGGGGTGACGCGGTGAATGGAACTCCACTGTCTGGGCGCGAGCGGGCCTCAAGGGCGATCCTCCGTGCGGAAGGGCGGTTGATCAGGTGTCGGATCTCTGAACTTCCCGCCGGGTGTTAACGTTGGACGAGACGAAGCGGTACGGTCGCCCGATACCTTCACAACATGGGCAGGCGAGGACTCATCTCGGCTGCCACGCGCTGCCCTGGGCGCGGCCAGATCGGCGCTCTGCGCGCTGGCCTGGCACGGCTTGCTCCCTGCGTGCGTAGATTATATCGCAACGATTCGGTTGCGGCAGGAGGGATGTCACAATGAACCAGCAGCGGAACGATCAGCCCCGCCAGCGGGCGCGTGGCAACAACCTCGGCCTGGGGATCGGGCTGGGTATCGCCATCGGTGCTGGCATCGGGATCGCGATGGGGAACCTCGCGATGGGGATCGGCATCGGGATTGCGATTGGTGTTGCGATCGGGGTTGGGCTCGATCAGCGCCAGAAGCAAGGTGAGAAGTAGCGCGGGCTGCGATGCGGTTGCTTAATAACGACGCCCCAAGGGCTGAAGCCCTGGGCTGAGGGCGCTCACGCGCCGCGAAGCCCGCCTGCGCGGGCTGAGTATGCATCTCCAACGGCGAGCGCCGCCGGGCAGCAATACCTCGCTGCCCGGCGGCGCTCGTTTACCGCAATGGGTGTGGTTACTTCACCTGCGCGTTCTGGATGGCCTTCCAGATGCGCTCGGGGCGGAGGGGCATGTCGAGTTCGGTGATGCCGAACGGGGTGAGCGCGTCCAGCACGGCGTTGACGATGGCCGGGGTGGAGCCAATCGTCGCCAGCTCGCCGATGCCCTTGGCACCGAGCGGGTTGAGCGGGGATGGCGTCTCGGTGCGCTCCAACTCGAAGTGCGGGAAGTCCTGGGCGCGCGGCACGGCGTAGTCCATCAGGGTGCCGGTGACGAGCTGCCCCTCGTCGTCGTAGACGACTTCCTCCCAGAGGGCCTGGCCGATGCCCTGCGCCAGGCCGCCGTGGACCTGGCCGTCCACCAGCAGCGGGCTGATCACCCGCCCGCAGTCGTCCACGGTCACGTAGCGCTGGACCTGCACCTCGCCGGTCTCGGGCATGACCTCCACCACGACCACGTCGGCCCCGAAGGGGTAGGTGGTGCCGGGCGGGGCGAAGAAGTCGGTCACCTCCAGGCCGGTGCCGATCTCGACCGGCATGGTGCCGCTGTAGGCGATGGCGGCGATCTCCTTGAGGTTCAGCGCCTGCTCGGGCGAGCCCTTCACGCCGAACTTGCCGTCGGCGAGTTCGATGTCGGCCACGTCGGCTTCGAGCTTGTGCGCGACGATCTTGCGGACCTTGTCGGTGATCTGGTTGAGGCCCATCACCAGGGCGGAGCCGCCGACGACGAGGCCGCGCGAGCCCATCGTGCCCTGCCCGGCCGGGGTGCGCGCGGTGTCGCCGTGGACCACGATCACGTCGTCCATCGAGACGCCCAATGTGTCGGCGACGATCTGGGCGAAGGTGGTCTCCTGCCCCTGGCCGTGCGGCGAGATGCCGGTGGCGACGGTGACGCGCCCGCTCGGCTCGACGCGGATGGAGGCGCTGTCGAACGGCCCGAAGCCGCAGATCTCGGTGAAGGTGGAGGTGCCGATGCCGAGGTAGCGCCCTTCCTTGCGCAGATTCGCCTGCTTCTTGAGCAATTCGTCGTACCCTGCCAGTTCGAGGACCTTCGTCACCGGCTTGTCGTAGTCGCCGCTGTCGTACTTCGGCCCGGTCGGCGTCTGGTAGGGGAAGGCGTCGGTGGGGATGAAGTTCCTGCGGCGGAGTTCGACCGGGTCGATGCCGAGTTCGTCGGCGAGGGCGTCCACGATGCGCTCGATGTAGTAGGCCGCCTCGGGGCGACCCGCGCCGCGATAGGCCCCGGTCGGCATCGTGTTCGTGTAGGCCGCCTTGATCTCCAGATCGGCATGCTGGTAGGCGTAGACGCCGGTGAGCAGGCGTCCGGCGTTGAGCCCCACCCCCGCCGCGCGCGGGTAGGCCCCGACATCGAGCACGGCGCGCAGCTTCACGCCGAGGATGGTGCCGTCGCGCTTCGCCGCGATGGAGACCTCGCCGCGCTGGCCGCGCCCGTGGTGGGTCGCCGCCAGGTCCTCGCTGCGCGACTCCATCCACTTGATCGGGCGCTTCAGCTCGCGCGCCAGCGCGGTGACGATCATCTCCTCGGGGTAGGCGGAGATTTTCACGCCGAAGCCGCCGCCGACCTCGGGCGCGATCACGCGCAGGTCGATATCGGACATGCCGAGGGTGCGCGCGATTTGCTGGCGCACCGAGTGGGGGTTCTGCGTCGAGGTGTAGACGACCAGGCCGCCGCTGAGGGCATCCGGCTGCGCCATCACGCCGCGCGGCTCCATCGAGAGGCCCGCGACGCGCTGGTTGGTCATCTTGCGCGTGACGACGATCTCGGCTTCGGCGAACGCCTTGTCCGGCTCGCCGCCGATGTGGTTCCACTGAAAGACGAGGTTGCCGGGGACATCGTCGTAGAGCTGCGGTGCGCCCGGTTCGAGCGCCGCTTCCATGTTGGTGACGGCGGGCAGCGGCTCGTAGTCCACCTCGATCAGGTCGAGGGCGTCGCGCGCGATGTAGCGCGTCTCCGCGACGACGACCGCGACCGCCTGCCCGACGTGGCGCACGCGCTCGGGCTCGATCGGCCAGGTCTGGATCGCCACCTGCCCCTTCTGCCCGCCCGCGCCTTCGCCGCCGCCGTGCGGCATCGGGCCGGTGAAGCGCTTGAACTCCGCACCGGTGTAGACCGCGATCACGCCGGGGAGCGCTTTGGCCGCGCTGGTGTCGATCCCGTTGATCTTCGCGTGCCCGTAGATGCTGCGCAGGATCCCGACATGGCCCATGCCCTGGATCCGCAAATCATCCACATAGGTCGAGCTGCCCGTGATCAGCCGGGGGTCCTCCTTGCGCCGCACGCGCGCCCCCATCATCCGCATGTACACCACGCCGTGTCCCCTCCTAACATGCAGCGACTTGTTTTGGCCCGTCGCGACGCGGGCTCATTCAATAAGTATCGCACGCCGCTTGCTGGCGTGTCGCGATCCCGGATCTGTTGTGCAGATTGGGATGGTGGTGGCGGTTGACGCCGCCGGATTGCCTGTCTATCGCAACGCCACCAGCCGCGCAGATATGCCGCAACCCGGCCAATTGGCTTCGCCTGGTGCAAGATTCGCGCCCGGAGGGAGCGATGGCTCACCGCACGACCTTGATCACGCCGAGCATGTCGGGGTGGATGCCGCAGATGTAGTCGTAGGTGCCCGCTTCGGTGAAGGTGTAGCTGTAGGTGTCGCCCACCTGCTCCAGGATCGGCGAATTGAGCCGGAAATCGGCGCTGACCACCGTGTGGTAGCCCACGTCGAGCCGCCAGGTGACGGTTGTGCCGACCGGCACCTCCACCAGCGGCGGATCGAACGCGAAGTCGATGATGCTCACGAACACCGGCCCCGTCACGATGATCGCCGCCGTTGGCGACCTGGCGGCGGTCGGGTTGGCGGTTGCTGCGGGCGAGGGCATCGACGGCATGAAGATGGTCGGCGTGGCGACGGCTGTCGCGCTCGGCGGCGCGGTGGCGGCGCGGGCGCGGTCGTGGCACGGTTGGCGGCATGGTGCCGTTCGCAACCACGGTGTTGCCGTGACGAGTCCCGTCGAAATTGCACCGCCCCGGAGTTGCCGGTAATCGTGGCGAGCAGGGAGCGTCGCGAGATGTGTAGATCATTGGCGTCTCTGCGTCGCCAGTGAGCAAGGGAAAACCTGACCTCACCATGCCATACCCGCGTCACTACCCCACCAAAACCGCTTGCGGCGGTGCTGCGCCCTACGCTGGCCGCATCCCGGAAATCGTATCACACCGGGTGAGAGTTTCTGCGGCTCTCGCTGCCCGTCCCGTGGTGCTGTCAATGTCGGTGGTGAAACGGTCGCCCCGCCCGGAGATGGAGTCTCCGGTTGGCGACAATGTGCCGGATCAATCCGGCTGGGGTCGCTGCGTGGCTGGATCGCCGCCGCGCCTGGAGTAAAGGCGGGAGGTCGGCAGAAGGTTGTTGCCCGCGCTGTAATGGTAAAAACCAGTATATGCAAAATGTAGCAAAATCTTGACAGTCTGCCGGTTGTACCCATACCTATCCATCGGTCAGCGCTGGTGCGCGTCGATCGCGGCAGATCCTCGCGGGGGAGACTTCGATGGCCGAACGCGACGATATCCCCATCGCCAATGCCCTCCGTTCCCTGCGGCAGACGGCAGGATTGTCCCAGTCCGATCTGGCGCGGCTGGCCGAGACGACGCGCCAGACGATCAGCGCGCTCGAAGCGGGCAGCTATGCCCCCACGCTCGCCATCGCCCTGCGGCTCGCCCGCGCCCTCGGCTGCCGGGTGGACGACCTGTTCTGGGCCGGATCAGGGCCCTGGCCTTCGGTCTCGGCCGACGGCGTCGGCGGCGAGGTCTCGCCGGGCGACGCGCCGCTGCGGGTGCAGGTGGCGCGTCGGGGCGCGCAGCCGATCGCGCGTCCGCTCGACGCTTTTGGCGTGGTCGATGGCCTGGCTGCGCGGCCCGCGACCGGGGCGGCAATCGGGTGCCGGGTGAAGCTGATGGCCGACCCCGACCTGCTCGACCGCAGCGTGGTCCTGCTGGGCTGCGATCCGGCGCCCGCGACCGCCTCGGCGCACCGCGCGGCGGCATGGGCGCAACGGCTTGCGGCTGATCGTCGGCCAGAGCGGCAGTCCTCGCGGCGCTGGGCGGCGCTGGCGCGCGGCGAGGCGCACATCGCCGGGATGTGAAGGTGCTGGATGAGGCCAGCGGGGAATACAACGTCCCGTTTGTGCGCCGCCAGTTCGCCGGGCGGCGCGTGCCCGTCGTCACCGCCGCCCACTTCGGCGCAGGGCTGATCGTCGCGCCGGGGAATCCGCGCGGCAAGAGCCGCGGGCGGTGCGGGTGATCTTCGCTGGAAGGTCTCGTCCTTGACCTCGCTACCATCGTCAACCGCGAGCCCGGATCGGGCAGTCGCGCGCTGCTCCGGACCACGCGCTGCGGAGGCGGGGTCGTGCCGGAGGCGGTGCGCGGGTATGCGCGGGTCGCCCTCGCACCGCGCGGTCGCCGGTGATCGTCGCCGCCGGGTTGGCCGGATGCCGGGCCGGGGATCCAGGCCGCTCGCCGCCGCGCCTGGCCCGATTCTGCTTCATCGCCCACGAGCGGCGTCGATCTCGGGACATTCCCGTCGAGCACCGCGACACCCTGCCGGTGCAGGCGTTGTTCGATATCTTCACCAGGCCCGCCCCTTCCGCGCCGAGATCGCGGCGCTGCCGGGCTACGACATTGCGCACCGCAGGTGGTGCTGGGGAGGAGTTGGTTGATCGAGTCGAGGTAACAGGTAGTCAGTGCGTCCGTAGAAACAGACATACGGACGCATTGACGCACTGACGCACGCTGGTCCTGGAGGATCTTGATGCGTCGTTCAACGTGGAGCCCGTCGATCGTGCTGCTGCTCGTGGTCGCCATGCTGGTGCGTGCGGCGGCGGCGATCCGACCGCCACCCCGGCACCGGCTCGACAAGCGCGCGGCCATCGACGGCACCATCCACCGCGCCGTCTGCTGCGCCATCGGCCGCCCCGGCGAGCGCGTCGGCGAGTGCTGCGGCGGCCTCCGCGTCGGCTACGCCGGGGGCCGCGCCCTCGGCAAGGTATCGGCCACGCTACGCGCGCGGCGAGTCCGTCAACCGCGCCGGCCAGCCCGACGCGCCCGGCGGGCACGCCCGGCACCGTGGCCGGGTCGAAGGTGACCGGCAACCTGACGATCTTCGCGGCGTCCTCGCTGACCGATGCCTTCAATGAGCTGAAGGCGCGATCGAGGTGGCCAATCCGGGCACCAAAATTACGTTCAACTTCGCCGCATCGTCGGCGCTGCGCACGCAGCTGGAGCAGGGGGCGAAGGCAGACGTGTTCGCCTCGGCCGACACGGTGCAGATGGAGAATGCCAGGAATGGCGGGCTGCTCGGGGGGATAGCAAGCTCTTCGTGCGCAACACGCCGGTGATCATCGTCCCGGCGAACAATCCGAAGGGGATTACTTCGCCGCTGGACCTCGCCAGGCCGGGGATCAAGCTGGTGCTGGCCGCGCCCGAGGTGCCGATCGGCAACTACGCGCGCCAGGTGATCAAGAAGCTGGGCACCGACCCCACCTATGGCGCGGACTACGAGGCGAAGGTGCTGGCGAATCTCGCGTCGAACGAGGCGAATGTGCGCGCGGTCGTCTCGAAGGTCCAGCTCGGCGAGGGGGACGCGGGGATCGTCTACTCCTCCGATGTGACCCCCGCCGTCGCGGCGCAGTTGAAGGTTGTCGCCATCCCGACCGCGCTGAACGTGATCGCGGAGTATCCGGCGGCCGTGGTCAAGGGTGCGGCGAACGCGACGGGCGCGCAGCAGTTCATCGACTACTTGCTCTCGCCCGCCGGGCAGGCGACGTTGCAGGAGTGGGGCTTGTGCCGGTCAGTGCCAGCGGCGCGTCCACCGGCAGCGCCTCCAACGGCGGCGGTGCGCGCGGTTATACTGTGACCAACCTGCTGGTCTGGTCGCGCCTGGTGAGGTCGCGATGGTTGCCGCGTAAGGAGGGCCGCGTGGAGGCAATCAGCTACACCCCGATCGGGATTATTCGCACGCCACATACCGCGATCGCGGGAATGCCGGTGCAGAATGTCGGAGCGGAGGATGTGCGCGGCACGATCGAGATCGCGCCCGAGTATGCGGCGGGGTTGCAGGATCTGGAGGGTTTTTCGCACCCGATCCTGCTCCTTGCCACCTGCACCAGATGAGCGGACACGAACCCTGGTGCGCTCCGCTCATCGAAGGTCCGAATGGGCCGCTGCGGTGTTCTTCGCCACGCGCTCGCCGAAGCGCCCCAATCCGATCGCCCTGACGGTCGTGCGGCTGATCGCGGTCGAGGGGGCGACACTCACCGTGGCGGGGGTGGATCTGCTCGATGGGACGCCGCCGTTTCGACATCAAGCCCTACGTCTCGGCGCTCGATGTCCGCGACGCCGAGCGGACTGGCTGGTATGCTAACGTGGTCGACGGTGCCGCGAATGTGCGCGCCGACGAGCGTTTCAACCGGTGAGGGCGAGCGATGGTGCAGCAACGTGCTCAACCCGGACAAGGCGCTGCGGACGCTGCGCAAGACGCCCGCGCTGCTGGACTTCGCCCCTCGCCGGGCTGGACGAGGCGGCGGGCGCGCGAGCTGCGCGACGGCGCGGAGGGCTGGTCGATCCTCTTCATCGCCTGTTACCTGCGCGATTCTACGAGCGGGTCGTCGCCGCGCGCATCGAGGCGATGCTGGCGGAGTGATGACCCGACCCCGCCGTCGATGGACAACGAGGCGCTGGCTCGCGAGGGGGAGTACGTCGATCAGTCCCTCTTCGCCGTGCGCGAGGATCTGCGGGCGCGGCGGGCGGCGCTGATCGCGCCCCGCCGCGCTTGACGCCGCGCAGTGGCAGCGCCCCGGCCACCACCCGCAGCAGGGGGCGGCGACCGTGCTCGATGTCGCGATCAACGCCGGGTTGCACGACGTGGATCATCTGGAGCAGATCGCCCATTGCCGGGCGGGCGGCCAGGGTGAGTGACGCGCCTGGAAGGGGCAAGACGGTGCCAGCGGTCGCGGACCGGGCGACAACCGAGGAGGTCGAGGCCGAGGCTCCGATCAGGAGCGGCGGGGCCACGCGCTCGCGCCCGGTGGGGCGCGGGCTTGGCCTGGGCGCGTTGTTCGGCATACCGGGCGCGGATCTTCGTCGTCGCCATCCTGCTGTTGCCGTTGTTCGCCCTCACCTGGCGCACGTTCGAGTCGGGCGTCTTCCTGACCAGCGTGCGGAAGCCGGTGGTGCTCCAGGCGCTGCGCCTGACCGCCTGGACCAGCTCGTTCACGCCCGTCTTCGGTCGCCTTCGGCACGCCGTCGCTCATGGCCCTGGCGCGGGCGCGCTTTCCGGCAAGCGACTGGTCGATATGCCAGGACTCGCCGACGAAGTTCCCGCCCGTCGTCGCGGGGTTGGGTTGCTGATGGCCTTCGGGCGGCGCGGTCTGCTCGGCCAGCGGCTCGACGCGGGTCTCCCGATCCCGTTCACCGGTTCGCACTCGTTGAGCACTTCGCTCGCCTTCAGCAGCGCCGCCGGTGCTGGCGCACTTCTTCGTCTCGGTCTTGCTCTTCGGTCTGCGCGGCGCGCGGCGGTTTCGCCCGCGTCGATCGCGAGGTCGAGGAGGCCGCCGCGATGACGGCGCGACCCTGGCAGACCTTCCGCCTCGTCACGGTGCCGTTGGCGCTGCCCGCGCTGAGCAGCGGGCTGGTGCTCTCGCTGGGCGCGGGCGGTGGGCGAGTTCGGCGCGACGATGATGCCTGCGGGCACTTCATCGGGCGCACGCAGACGATGCCGCTGGCGGTGATGGGCGCGATGGAGTCGGATCTCTACGCCGCGCCTGCCCTCTCGGTCGTGCTGGGATCGCCTCCTGTTCGCCGTGCTGCTGATGCTGTACCGGGTGATCGGCGCGGTGGCGAGGGGTGGAGTTGTGATTGGTGGGGAATGGTGCGTCAGTATGTCAGTGCGTCCGTTCTTTCGACGCACTGACATACACGGACGCACAGCGTAGGAGCCTATGACCACCCTCGACCCCCTCGCACCGATCGACTATGCCGCGCGCTGGCGGGCGCTCGTCGCCGGGCGCGACGAGCAGCGCGGCGCGGGTTATCGCGACGGCGACGCCGAGCGCGATCCGTGGCGCAGCCGCGCCGACCGCTTCGCTACGTATAGCGAGCGGTTGCCCGATGATGACCAACTCTTCGCGCGCCTCCGCGCCGAGGTGCGCCCGGAGGACACGATTCTCGATGTGGGGGCCGGGGCGGGGCGTTATACCGTGCCGCTGGCACGCCTCGCCCGCCGCGTGGTCGCCGTCGAGCCGTCGCCCGCGATGCTGGGGCACCTGGGGGCGCGGATCGCCGCTGCCGGGGTCGATAACGTGGCGGTTGTCGGCGCGGCCTGGCCGGACGCCGAGGTCGAACCGGCCGATGTCGTGCTCTGCTCGCATGTGGTCTACGGCGTGCGCGAGATCGTCCCGTTCATGCGGGCGCTCGACGAGCACACGCGCCGCGTCTGCCTGATCGCCATCCGCGTCAACCAGCATCCGGGCATCGCCGAGCTTTCGACCGCGCTCAAGGGGGAGGCGCACCTGCGCCAGCCCGAGCTGATCGACCTCTACCCGCTCCTGGCCGACCTGGGCATCGTCGCCGACGTGCAAACCTTCCCGGCCGCCGGTTCCTTCCATTTCGCCGACCCGGAGGCCGCGCTCGCCCACTATCGCGACCGTCTCCGCGTCCCGCCCGGCTCTGCGGACGAGGCGACGCTCCGCACTGTCATCGACGAGCGCCTGGTGCAAGAGCCGGATGGCCGCTGGCGCTGGCCCGGCATCCTCCCGCGCAACGCGATTGTGAGCTGGACGAAGGAATAGCGCCGAGATCGCAACATCCCTCTCCCGATGCCGGGGAGGGTCGGTGTCGCAGCAGCGGGGGTGAGAGCTGTCCCCTTACGACTTACGACTTACGACTTACGACTTACGACTTACGCTCTGCGCCCCCCCGCGCCCCGCACGAATCGCGGATCACCAGTTCCACCGGCAATTGCGCTGCCAGCGGGTCGGGCGATCCTTCCTGCAGCTGATCGATCAGGAGCCGCGCCGCCTCGGCACCGAGGCGGTCGATGGGCTGGCGCACGGTGGTCAGCGTCGGCGTGGTCAGCGCGGCGATCGGCGAGTCGTCGAAGCCGACGACGGCGATATCCTCGGGCACGCGCAGCCCCGCCTCGCGGATCGCGGTCAGCGCGCCCGCCGCCATCGAATCGCTCGCGGCGAAGAGGGCGGTGGGCCGCCCCGGCAGCGCCAGGAGTTGCTGCATCGCCGTCTGGCCGCTCCCCTGCCAGAAATTTCCCTCGACGATCAGCTCCGGCGGGGTCGGCAGTCCGGCCTCGCGCAATGCCGCGAGGTAGCCGTCCCGGCGATCGATCCCGGTCGCCGTGTCGAGCGGGCCGGTGATCGTGGCGATGCGCCGGTGCCCGAGGCCGATCAGGTGCGCGGTCGCCTGCTTTGCTCCGGCAACATTCTCCGCATCCACGGAGGCGACCTGCGGGAAGCGCGGGTGGTGGCCGATCAGCACGAAGGGCGTGCGATCCGCAACCATCAACTCCAGCAGCGCGTCGTCCACGTCGCTCGCCAGCGTGATGATCCCGTCGCAGTGGCTGCCGCGCACGAGTCGCTGGTAGAGCGAGGTCGCCGTGTCGGTCTGCACCATCGAGAGGAGCAGGAAGTAGCCGCGCTGGTTGCAGACCTCGCTGATCCCCTGCACGAGCGGCGGGATGAACTGGTCGGAGAAGATCGTCTCCGCGCCGCGCAGCGAGAAGAGGCAGATCACGTTGGTGCGGCTGCCCGCGAGGCTGCGCGCGGCGGCGTGGGGCGTGTAGCGCTGCTCCGCGATCACCCGGCGCACCCGCTCGCGCACGTCCGGGCTGACGCGCGGGTGGTCGTTGAGGACGCGCGACACCGTCGAGCGCGACACGCCCGCCAGGGTGGCGATGTCTTCGATCGTCATGGTCGGCATGGTACTGTCTTCACGTCACTCCCTGCTGGTTCAATCGCGACATCGCTGCCGGGTGCGGCTACCTGCGACGGGGCGTCGGAACGCGATGGGTCCTCTCGCTAACAATACTATGATACAGGGTACTGCCCCAGGGCGGCACCTGCCGGGGCCGCGTTGTCCCCTTGACACCACCGTTCGCCCGCCGTACTATTCGGAAGGCGAACTATTCGCCTTGCAGGGGTAGGGAAGCGCATGGTGACCAATAGCCCGGAGTTGCGCGCGGCCACATCCGCCGCGCCCGACGAACTCGCCTCGCTCATCGCCGAGTTGGAGGTGGTTGTTCCGCGCTATGCCCAGACACTCCGCCGCGTGATCGAGGAGAGGGAGGGGCGCGATTCGCTCACCCTCCCGCAGTACCGCTGCCTCCAGGCGGTTGCCGCGCGCGAAAGCACCCTCACCACCCACCTTGCCAGGCGCTTCCAGGTCGGTGTGCCGACCATGACCGGGCGACTCGATGCCCTGGTGGAGCGTGGCCTCATCCAGCGCCAGCCGGACCCGGCCAGTCGGCGTCAGGTGCTGGTCACGATCACCGCCCAGGGGCAGGAGTTGCTCGGCCGCTACCAGAAGCTCGTCGATGCAGAGCTGCGCGAACTCCTCGCGCCCCTCGCGCCCGAGCGACAGGTCCGCCTGCGCGATGCACTTGGCGATCTCGCCGCGGCGCTCGCCACTGCGCAGGACCGGACGAATCAGCCGCCGTGCGGGCGGGAGTGAGGGGAAGATGGACGCGCAATCGATTGCCAAGCGGTTCGGTGGCTTCGATCCTCGCTGGCTCGCGCTCTGCGTGACGGCGATCGGGTCGTTCATGTCGATCCTCGACTCGACGGTGGTGAATATCGCCCTGCCGAACCTCCTGCGCGACTTCCACGCCGATCTGAGCCAGGGCCAGCTCATCCTGACGGTCTATCTGCTCGCCCTCGCCGTCGTCATCCCGCTCAGTGGCTTCCTCGCCGAGCGCGTCGGCATGAAGCGGCTCTACATGATCACGCTCGCCGCCTTCGTCGTCGGCTCGGTCCTGTGCGGCTTCGCCTGGGACGTGAATAGCCTGATCCTCTTCCGCGTGTTGCAGGGGCTCGGCGGCGGCATGCTCCAGCCGCTCGGCATGGCGATGGTCTTCACGATGATCTCGCCGCTGGAGCGCGGTCGGTTCATGGGGGTGCTCGGCCTGCCGATGCTGCTGGCCCCGCTGCTCGGGCCGACGCTCGGCGGCTACCTGGTGCAATATTCGAGCTGGCGCGCGATCTTCCTGATCAACCTGCCGATCGGCCTGCTCAACCTCGTGCTGGCCTACTGGCTGCTGAAGGAACAGCCGCGCAAGACCGACCTCAAGTTCGACGTGCCCGGCTTCGCGCTCGCCCTGCTCGCCTTCCCCGGCATCCTGCTCGCGCTCAGCCTCGGCGAAGATTCCGGCTGGGGCTCGCCGCTCACGCTGATCCTGGGGGCGATCGGCATCGGCGCGCTGATCGCCTTCGCGATCGTCGAGCTGCGCCAGGAGGCGCCGCTGCTGCAACTGCGGCTCTTCAAGGAGCCGATGTTCTCCCTCGGGATGGCGATCAACTTCGTCACGCAGTTCTCGCTCTTCGGCCTCCAGTACATCATGCCGCTGCTGCTCCAGACGGTCCACCAGCTCGGCGCGGCGGCGACCGGGTGGGTGCTCTTCCCCAGCGGCATCCTCAGTTTCGTCACGATGAACGTCAGCGGGCGGATCTACAACCGCGTCGGCCCGCGCAAACTGGTCGCGAGCGGGCTCGGCGTGCTGGTGGTGACCACCTTCCTGCTCGGGCGTTCCACCGCCGAAACCAGCCTCTACATCATCGGCGCGCTCGCGGCGCTGCGCGGTCTGGCGATGGGACTCTGCATGATGCCGGTGCAGACCGCCGCCTACAACACCGTGTCGCGCGCGGAGATGCCGCGCGCCACCGCGCTGACCAACATGCTCTTCCGCATGTTCGGCGCGATCGGCACCACCATCCTGACGACGATTCTGCTGCTGAGCCTGCGGATTCAGGGCGCGCCCGAGGGGAGCAACGTCGCCTCCGGCACCGTGCCGCTCCCCTTCCTGCAAGAGGCCTTCAACCACGCGTTCATGGCGATGAGCCTGCTCGCCATCGTCGGCATCGGCATGTCGCTCTTCTTGCGCGACCGGGTGCTGGACGAGCTGCACGCGGGCAAGCAGGTTGCGCCCGCTGCGGAGCTTCAGGTCGAGCCTGCGGATTGACACCAGACGAATTGCAAGTGTGAAAACAATGGAAGCCCGCCGGGACGATTGCCGAGGGTGTGGGTCGTGCCTGTTTACCACATCCGGCTGGTGGCTCCGCAGGACTCGAACCCGCACGCCTTGCGTTCATGGTGTGCCAGTCTCCGTTGTCTGGATGGGCACGTTCTGGTTAGGCAGCGGTTCTGGCTCTTGGAATAGGAGCCAGTATGGCAGATAGCGGAAGATGCGGTTTCGCCGCCCGCCAGTGATCTCGGCCAACAGGCCAAGCCCCACAAATTGATCCACGAGTTTATTCGCGGTCATGTAGACGACACCTAGCTTTTCCTCCACGAGCTTGATATTCGCTAGCGGTCGTTGGAACAGCAGGTCTAACAGGCGCAGGCCATTCACGCCAAGCCCCTGCTCCTGGATGAGTAGTCGATGTTCGCCTTGCAACTGAACAATCGCGCGGGCAGTAATGGTTGCCTCCTCCGCTGTTTCGGCGACGCCGCGCAGGAAGAAGCGCAACCAACCCTCCCAATCACCAGCTTCGCGCACTGCCATCAGCCGGTCGTAGTATTCGGCACGGTGGCGCTTCAGATAGTGGCTCAGGTAGAGGAGCGGCCGGTGCAGCACGCCCTCATGCACGAGCAGGAAGGTGATCAGCAGGCGCCCGGTGCGACCGTTGCCATCGAGGAAGGGATGGATCGTCTCGAACTGGACGTGCGCCAGGCCGCAGCGGATGAGCATCGGCAAGCTATGTTCCTCGTGCAGGAATTGCTCGAAATCGGATAGTGCCACCATCATGTCCGATGGTGCTGGAGGGATGAAACTGGCTCGTGAAAGCGGGACATTCGCCGATCCGATCCAGTTTTGGGTCGTGCGGAACTCACCTGGATGCTTCTCTGCGCCTCGTACGTCGCGCAGGAGTTCGGCATGGATCTCGCGAATCAGCCGTAGCGATAGGGGGAGCGTCATCAGCCGTTCTAAGCCATAGTTCATGGCGCGGACGTAATTGACCACTTCCTCGACATCGCCCGGTAGATCGCGCCCGCGCGGATCCAGCTCGAAGGTTAGCACATCTTCCAGCGTGCTCTGTGTCCCTTCGATCTGGGAACTGTAGACGGCCTCGCGCCGGACATACATCGCGACGAAGAGATCGGGATTCGGGAGCGTCTGTGTCACGCCGTCCAATCGCCCCACTGCCTGATCGGCGCGCGAAAGTAACTGCACCAATCCCGCATCGAGCGCAATCGGCGGATCGGGTGGGAGCGGAGCCGGGACGAAGGCCCGATAACCGGTCAGTTGTTTTACGTATCGGCCTCCGCGTGGAATAAGCGATGACATCGGAACTCCTTATTCAGTTCCAGTGATACTATGCGTATCCGGAGCAGATTCTTATTCTATTCGTACGCCCATGAATAAAACAAGAGTGAGGAGGATCAGGCAACTGGCGTGCTTTTTGTTGCCGAAGAGAGGGGGATAGGCTGGTGGCCCCGGCGGGACTCGAACCCGCACGCCTTGCGGCAAGGGAGTTTAAGTCGCCTATGTCCGCCGCGTCTGGTGTCGGAGAGCAGCGTTTAGTGAGCAATAGAGCCAAAATCTGCTATCATTGCCGCGTCTAGGAGTGGCGAATAGTGGCTAGCCATAGCGCCATTGTGGTCAAGATTGTGGTCGAATGTGGTCAGCGGCTGGTTTCGAGATTTTGGCTTTGCAGCTAGGAAACTGGCTCAATTCATTTCGCAGGATGGGCGATGGAAAGTACTTCTGCGAGTGCTAGCGAGTTTGTGAGGCAACTTTATCTCCAAAGGGGATCTTTCTGGGAGTTGATCGCAGGATTGCGCGCTCGCTGGAATGTCACTCCGGCGAAACGCCTCCCTCTGTCGCTACCGCCAGGCGAATTGCCTGGCCCTCCCAGTCCTTTGAATGAAGGGGAATCGCCCGAGCTTCAGGCTGCTGCCTGGGAGAATAACGTCAATCATGTTATCTACATCGTCCTTCCCTACATGCATCAGACTCCGATATTGCTCCCCGACGCACCCGTAGTGCGTCCCGAGCGTCAAGACTCCTGGCAGTATTGGCGGGCATTCGTCGCGAACTGCATCCTCTATGACCCCCCGGCAGGGCCAACGCATCTAAATTTGCGGTGTAGGAGAATGGCGGGCACCGACGAGTGTCGCTGCGCGAGGAGGGACCCGCCGTGCCCGCCCAACCGACAAGTATCAGCCTGCACTTCGGGGCGCTGCCCGACCCGCGCGTGGCGCGGACGCGGGAGCATCTGCTGATCGACATCCTGACCATCGGGCTGTGCGCCATCCTGTGCGGCGGGGAGGGCTGGACCGACATGGCGACGTTCGGGCGGACGCGCGAGGGCTGGCTGCGCACCTTCCTCGCCCTGCCCAACGGCATCCCCAGCCACGACACCTTCGGGCGGGTCTTCGCCGCGCTCGACCCGGCGGCGTTCGAGGCGGCGTTCGCCGGCTGGGTGCGCGCAGTGGCCCCCGAGACCGGCGCGCGGGCGCTCGCCGTGGACGGCAAGACGCTGCGCCGCTCGCACGACCGGGCCAAGGGCAAGGCGGCGCTGCACCTGGTCAGCGCCTGGGCCGACGCCAGCGGGCTGGTGCTCGGGCAGGTGGCGGTGGACAGCAAGGCGAACGAGATCGTCGCCATCCCCGCGCTCCTGGCGCTGCTCGATCTCCGGGGCTGCACCGTCACGATCGACGCGATGGGCTGCCAGACCGCCATCGCCCGGCAGATCGTGGCGCAGGGGGGCGACTATGTGCTGGCGCTGAAGGACAACCACCCCACGCTGCACGACGACGTGCAAGCCATCTTCGCCGAGGCGCGGCGGACGGACTTCACCCCCCTCGACCCGGCGCACCACGGCCACGCCAGGGCGATCGAGAAGGGCCACGGGCGGCTGGAGCTGCGCCGCGCCTGGGTCATCAGCGACCCCGAGATCATCGCCTTCCTCGACGAGACGGGCCGCTGGGCGGGGCTGCGCGCCATCGGCCTCATCGAGGCGGAGCGGCGCAGCGGGGCCAAGCGGGAGGTCGAGCAGCGCCATTACCTGCTCAGCGCCCCGCTCGACGCGGCCACCTTCGCGGGCACCGTACGCCGCCACTGGGGGGTGGAGAACAAGCTGCATTGGGTCCTCGACGTCACCTTCAACGAGGATGCCAGCCGCGTCCGCGCCGGGCACGCCGCGCAGAACCTCGCGGTGCTCCGCCGCCTGGCGCTCAACCTGCTGCGCCAGGACACCACCCGCCGGGGCAGCCTCGCCACCAAGCGCTTCACCGCCGCCCTCGACCAGGACTACCTCGCCGCCCTCCTGGCCGCCGCCCGCACTCCGCGCCCGCCCGATAAGATGCGTTAGCCCTGCGTTGCCAACGCTTGCGCTGGAAAGTGCCGGGTGTTATAGGTCACGATGGCACTCGCCTGGCTGACAATCGCGCAGGCCAGGACGTGGCGATCGTGCAGGGTTATGGGTAGCGTCGCCAGTGACGAAGGGTAGTCATCGCGACGGGCACCGGGGGAAAAG
>JAXLWN010000108.1:0-21409 GCA_046328475.1 Chloroflexia bacterium
CCACGCAGCACCGCGCGCGTCAGCGACGAATGGTGGCGCAACAGGTGCGCCGCCAGCATCGTCGCCAACCCATCGGCATAGACCCGCCCAAGCGGATCCCCCGCGCGCAACTCGGCGATCAGCGACACGCCCAGGACTTCGAGGCGCTGGTCGCTCGCCCCGAACGCTTCGCGGATCTCCACCCGGTCGGGATTCAGTTCCGCCTCGGCGGCGACATCGGCGACCAGCCAGGGATCGAGGTAGAGGTGCAAGTGCCGCACCTCGCCGCAGCGGTCGAGGTGCCAATCGCGCGGCATCCCCGCCGGGAGGATCATCACCCCCTCGTCGCCCAAATGCCCGGCGTGCCCCGTGCGTCGCTCGGTCGCCGCCATCGGCATCCCGAGATTAAAGACGAGCACATGGCGCGGCAACGCCGGGACCGCAAAATCATCGACCGGGTGAACAATCTCGGCCGCATCGATCCCGCGCCACCCGCGCCCCCCGCTGGAGCGCACAATCTGCTCCAACGGCACATCCCAACCCCGCGTCGCCTCCCCACCCTCGGACACCCCCGTCCTCCCGCACCATCCAGATACGCCCACACCGCCACCCTACCAGCACCATAGCATCGGTCTATCTCCCTCGCAATCCCCAGGACGCACAGTTAGGGGCGGGTCACCGACCCGCCCTCGTCGTGTGGCTATGCTGCCGACGCAAGCCCCTCGCCTGCACTTGATACCCAGCCCGTCATCCCTCCCCCACAGTCGCCCTCGCCGCCCCGCACTGCATCCCCATATCCCGCCTCGGCCCGAGCGGCTCCCCCGAGAACGCCGCCAACACCAGCAACCACGCCACATTCCCAGCCTTCCCCCACCCATCCTCCCAGGCCGGCCCGTCACTACACCTTTGCTGACATCGGAAATCGTCAGCTAGCTCAACACCCTGCCCAACCCCTACCCACCGATCAACTCGCACCAATCATTAATTGTTAATCATCACCCACCTCCACATGACCCAGCCCCCATCCTATTTCCCCCTTTATCTCTGTGCCCTCTGTCTCCTCTGTGGTTCAATCCGTCCCTCTTCGTCGCTCGTCTCCGCGTCGTTCTCTGCGCCTCCGCGCCTCTGCGGTCTTACTCCCTTCTCTCCACTCTCCTCACTCTCCTCACTCCTCACCCCGCCTCCGGTCGGCACACCTTGCACGCTCGGTACCCCGCCGCCTTCGCAGCCGCCATCGAGCCGAAGTTGACCGTGTGGTCCGGCGTCGTGCGCCGCGCGTTGTGGCAGGTTGGGTAGCAGTAGATGCGCGTCGTATCGCTGCCCGTGAAGCGAATCCCCGCCTTCGACAGCGCCACCAACTCCGTCGCCTCCAGCCCCTCCGCAGCCAGCACCGTCGCCTTCGCCTCGCGCCCGAGCGCATAGTTCCCCGGCGTCCCATCGCTCAGAATCACCCGGTGGCAAGGGATCAGCAGCGGCACCGGATTGCGCCCCAACGCCGACCCCACCGCGCGCACCGCACCCGGCTTGCCGATCTCGCGCGCGATCCAGGCATACGGCCGCACCTCGCCGCGCGGGATCTCCGCCGCCTTCAGCAGCGTCGCCCGCTCGAAATCGCTCAGGCCGCGCAGGTCATACTCCACCGTCGCCCGCTCGCCGCGCAGCTTCCGCCGCACCGCCCGCGCAACCGACTCCGACGGTGCATCCGTCGCCCGCACCGCGCGACCAAACCGCCGCTGGAACGCCCCCGCGAACTCCTCCGCATCGGCCGCCGGGCTCAGCATCGAAATCCCGCGCCCGTTATAGGCCACATAGACCGTGCCGATCGGGCTCTCCACCGAGAAGGCGAGGTCGATCGCCCCAAGTTCCCCCAACACCCCCGCCAGCAGCGTCGTCGGCGCCTCGACCGCGCCCAGCTCGCGCAGCGCTCCCACCATCGCCCGCGCCTCAGCCAGCGACCGCGATCCGTTCTCGTTCATCACGCCCCTCCTCGTGCAACCTGGCGACCATCTCCGCGCGCAGCAGCTTCGTGCCGCGATGCACATTCGCCTTCACCGTGCCAACCGGCTGCCCCAGCACCCCCGCCGCCTCCGGGTACGACAGCCCCTCCACATGCCGCAAAATCACCGCCGCCCGGTAGCGCTCCGGCAATTGCCCGACCAGCCGGGCCAGCACCTCACCCACGCTCGCGCGCTCGGTGAACTCCGCCGGACCCTCCGCCGCGCCATCCTGCGGCTCCGGCACCCCCTCCTTGCGCTCTCCCTCGACCTCGTCGCCGACCAGCAGCGGCACTGTCCGGTGGCGCTTACCTCGCGTCCGGTTGCGCACCACATTCAGCGCAATCTGGTACAGCCAGGGCCGCAGCGCCAGCGCCGCGATCCGCTCCGACTGAAATCGTTGCAGCGCGCGATACGCCCGCACGAACGCATCCTGCGCCACCTCCTCCGCATCCTGCGGATTCCCGGTCAGGCGCAGCGCAAAGCCATAGATCCGCCCCTGATACTCCCGCACCACCCGCTCGAACGCCCCATCGAGATCAGCGGCCAGCGCAGCAGGCAACGTCGCGGCCTCCGCGAATCCCCGTCCAGTCACCCTCCCTCCCTTTCCCCGGCCGCGCCCACCGCGCGCCCGGCCGGTAACATCCCATTCTGCCCCATACAACACCACTCCCGCGAAAACCGTTGCAACTCCGCACATCCGAAGAATCGCTGCTTCCCCCGCTCAAACCGCCACCCCACGGTCCCCACCCTGCCCTCCTGTCATTCTGAGCGCCAGCGAAGAATCCGTCTCCTTTCTCTCTTCTCTCCTCACTCCTCGTCTCTACGCCCTCCGCGCCCTCTGCGGTAAAACCGTCTCCCTTCTCTCTTCTCTCCACCCTCCACTCTCCACTCTCCTCAATACAAAACGGCCGCTGGCACCAACCAGCGGCCGTCATCAGTCCCCTCGCCACTCCCCCCTACTCCCGCCAGATCCAGCGCATCGAATCCGGGAAAATCGCGCGCCCATGCCCGATCGAGTGGAACCCCTTCCCGGCCGTGAACGTATGGTCATAACCCGCGAAGCGCAGCGCATCGACCATCTGCAAATTCGCCAGCCACCAGTTGCCCGCCGCATGATTCAAATCGTTCTCACCGTCCTGCAGCGCGACGCGAATCGGCTTCGGTGGCATCTTCCGGATCAGGAAAGGGTAATTGTGCCCACCATCCCGCAGCGTCGGGCCGCTGGCGATGTTGGTGAAGCTGCCGATGTGCGACAGCACCTTCTGGAACTGGTCCGGCCGCTGCCAGGCGACCGTGAACGAGCAAATCCCCCCGCTCGACATCCCGCAAATCGCCCGCCCCGCCGCATCCTGCCGCAACTCGCGCTCCCGCCCAACTTCCGGCAGAATCTCCTCCAGCAAGAAGCGCGCATACTGGTCCGAGAGCGTATCGTACTCGAACGACCGGTTCGAGACCGTCGTATCGGCGAACACACCGGGATTGAGGAAAATGCCGACCGTTGGCGGCATCGCCCCCTCCGCGATCAGGTTGTCAAAAACCGTCGGCACAAAATCCTCGTAAAAGCGCCGCCCATCCTGAAAAACCATCACCGCCGCCGCGCCCTCAGTCTGCGCCGGGAAATAGACCGACCAGTCGCGGATCGTCCCCGCGAAGACCCGGCTGCGCCACGGCTCCCGCTTCACCAGCCGCCCCTTCGGCACCTCCGGCCGCTCTCGCGCATCGGGATGAATCAGATACGTCTCGGTCTGCCCGCCGCCCACCCGCGCCCCATCGACCTCGTACTGCCAGCGCACCGCGCTCCCATGCTCCCACCGCGCCGTGGCAACGTACATCCCCGCATCACCGAGCGCCCGCATCGGCAGGCGAAACTCCGCGCCGAGCGTCGCCACGACCGCCGGGGCAGCCTGCGCCCCCGGCGCGACAATCGCCCACGCCACGTCCAACTCATCGACAAACTGCCCGCTACCATTGGCGAGCGCCTCATCCCCGACCCGCAGACGAATCCGCTCGGCCAGGGCGCTCCCGTCCGCTCCAATTCCTCGCTCCAACTCGCTCGTCAGTTCGCCCGCCGTGATCGCGCCCATCGTGTTCCCCCTCGCCTGCGCGGTGCTCCGTCGGTCCGCTATCGTACTACAGGTGCGCGTTTGTGCCGGATCGCACGTCGATCGGTGCTCCGGGTTGGCTAATCGCCCGCCATGAACGCCGGGCGCTCGGCGGTGACCACGAAGCGCCCGGGGTGCGGGCGATCCTCAGTCCCACCGCCCCACCCGGCGAGCGCAAACGGTGCCAGCGACACCGATTGTGCCCGCACGAACCCAGCCTCGGCTATCATCGCGGAGACCTGATCGAGCGTCCTCGCGCCCAGAAGCGGCAGTTGCGCCTCGACTTCCGGCGTGTAGTGCGCGGCATACGTCGGCTCGGGCGGTGGTGCGGGCGCATTCGCCGCCCGAGGCTCCTCACCAAGCGCCCAGAGCCCGTCGATCACGACCAGTCGCCCGCCCGGCCGAAGTACGCGGTACCAGTCGCGCAGCGCCCCGAGGGGATCCGGGAGCGTCCACAGCAGATGGCGGCTCACGAGAGCGGCGGATTCGCCCGATTCCAGCGGCAGGTCGGCCGCATCGCCGCGCAGGAAAACCGGGGGGACGCGCACGCCGACGGCCTTCTGCCGCGCCACGGCGAGCATCCCCTCCGCGATATCGACCCCCACAACCGGATGGCCCAGTTCGCCGAGCAAGATCGCAAGGAAGCCGGTACCCGTGCCCACGTCGAGGATACCTGCCGGGGGAGGAGGCAGGACCGCCTTCAGCAACGCCACCCAGGCCGCGCGATCCGCCGCCCCGCGCAGCCGGTGGTCCGGTGCCTCGTCGTAAGTCCCGCTCTGACCCTCCCAGTAGGCGGCGATGCGTGCCTGGGCCTTCTCCCTCTCCATCGGCACTCTCCTCCTCGCCTCGCCGATTCCATCGCCCTGTCCTGTTTTCGCAGAGAATTCTAACTGGCGCTGCGCTATCATGGGGCAGGCCATTCTACAGATCGATGCGTCGCGCTGGTGTCGACCAACGGGCCCGTGCGCGCACCCGGCCGCCACCTAACAGCGACAATGCAGGCCCGGCTAGGAACGGCCTGGCGGCCAGACGATAGCATCTGCAAGCGGTCAGCAACTCGTTCGGGGGCAGGGGCTATGCATGAGGGTAGGGCAGTTGGGGCGGGCGGTGGCGCTTCCAAGCATCCGGGGCCGCCGAGGCAGGCGGCTACGTGCTCGTCGTCGCCGGGCCGTTGCGGCGTTCGGCTTGGCCTTTCCACCCGCTGCCCGCAGGCGGCCTGGCAGAGCAGCCCCTCAGCCTCCTGGCCAACACGCCGCTCTGGGGCGCGGTCCACGTCGCCATCGCCGTGGGCTTCGTGCTCTGCGCGCTGGGTGGCCTGCTGCTGCTGGTCGCTTAACTCGGCCCGCCGCTTCGCTGGGCGGGCCGCTCTGTTGTGGGGCGCGCTCACCGTCGATGCTCTTCACCGGCGTGGCGCTAATCAACGCCTGGGTGATGCACTTTCTGTCGCCCTACGCTGCGCGCGGCGAGCAGACGGTGCTCTTCGACGCCTTCAATGGGCTGCTGATCGGCTACGGCTGGTTAAACCCGCTCTTCCTCGCCGGGCTAACCGGTCTGGCCTGGCTGGAGGTGCGCCTCGGTCGCCTCGGCCTGCCGCGCTGGTACGCGATCTTCGGCCTGATCGTCGCCCTCCTCTCCTGGCTGCGCGGCATCGGCTCGGCCACCGGTCTCTATTTCCTGGAGCCATTCATCCTGGCGAACATCCCGGCCTTCCTCTGGCTCGGTGCCTACGGCCTCTACGGTGCCCGCCTCGCCCGCCGACAGCGGCAGCGCGAGGAGGTGATCGTCGCCTGATCCAGGTATTCCACAGCGCGCATATAATGACCCAGGTCGCCGCGAATCAGGCCGCTGAAAGGAGGACGGGCGATGAAGATTGCCAGGATCGAGTCGTTGCACGCCGATGCGGGCTGGCGCACCTTCGACTTCCTGAAGATCACCACCGACGACGGCCTGGTCGGCTGGAGCGAGTACAACGAGTCGTTCGGCGGCGCGGGCATCTCCGCCCTGATCGACCGCCTCGCCCCGGCGCTGATCGGCAAGGACCCGCGCCCCTACGAGGCCCACACCGCCCTCCTCCAGACGCTGCGCCGCGCCGCGCTGGGGAGCGCCTTCCAGCAGGCGATCGGCGCGATCGAGAACGCCCTGCTCGACTTGAAAGCCCGCGCGCTCGGCATCCCCGTCTACGAGCTGCTCGGCGGGCCGGTGCGCGACCGCATCCGGCTCTACTGGTCCCACTTCGGCACCTGGCGCGTCGATGGCCGCGCCGAGGTGATGAATCTGCCACCCCTCACCAGCCTCGACGACCTCGCCGCCGCCGCCCGCGAAGTCGTGGCCCAGGGCTACACCGCGCTGAAGACGAACCTGCTGCTCTTCGAGGGCGGCAAAGCCCGCTCCCACGTCCCCGGCTTCGCCCCGGTAGCGGGCAACCCCGAATTGAATGCCGATCGCCACCTCCTCGCGGCCATCCGCGCCCAACTTGGCACCATCCGCGACGCCGTCGGCCCCACCATCGACATCATGGTGGACCTCAACTTCAATTACAAGACCGAGGGTTACCTCCAACTGGTCCGCGCGATGGAGCCGTTCGACCTCACCTGGGTCGAAATCGACACGCGCGACCCCGCCGCATTGGCCCACATCCGCCAGCAGACGCGCCTGCCGATCGCCTCGCTGGAGACCCTGGCCTCCCGGCGCGAGTTCCGCCCCTTCCTTGAGCGCAACGCCGTCGATGTGGCGATCGTCGATGTCCCCTGGAACGGCCTCGGCGAATCGGTCAAGATCGCCGCACTGGCCGACGCGCACGAGGTCAACGTCGCGCCGCACAACTTCTACAGCCACCTGGCGACCCTGATGAGCGCGCACTTCGCGGCGGTCGTCCCGAACCTGCGGATCATGGAGACCGACCCCGAGACCGTGCCCTGGCAGGACGAGCTAACGACCGCGCGCCCCGACATCCGCGACGGCTACCTCTACCTGCCAACTGGCCCTGGCTGGGGCGCCGAGGTGGACGAGGCGGCCGTCCGCGCCCACCCACCCCGCCGCTGAGTCGGCGTGGCATCCGAATCCATCGGAACAGGTTCAAAGCCGGATTCATCCGGCGCATTCACGTCGCCCGGAGATTCATCTCCGGGCGATCGCCGCAACGCCACCTACCAACGCCACCTGCCATTGAGGCATCCTCAAACCACCGGCGGCTCCGCCGCACTCGCACACCCACTGGCCGAAGCATCCCGCTCCACCTGCACCGTGACGTGCTCGATCCCGAACCGGTCGTGCAATTCCCGCCCGATCCGCGCCAGCAGCGCATCGCCCCCCTGCCCTCCCGGCATCACCAGGTGGACCGTCAGCGCCGTCTCGGTCGTGCTCATCGCCCAGATGTGCAGGTCATGGACCCCCGCGACCCCCGGCAAACCGCCGAGATAGCCGCGCACCGCCGCCACGTCGGTCCCCTGCGGCGCGGCGTCGAGCGCCAGATCCACCGACTCTCGCAGCAGTCCCCAGGTGCCCACAAAGATCACCCCGACGATCGCCAGGCTGACCACCGGATCGAGCCAGAACCAGCCCGTCACCAGAATGACGATCCCCGCGATCACCACCCCGAGCGACACCGCCGCGTCGGCCGCCATGTGCAGGAATGCGCCCCGAATATTAAGGTCGTTGTTGCGCCCGCGCAGAAAGAGCAGCGCCGTGGCCCCATTGATCGCAATCCCCACCAGCGCCACCGCGATCACCGGCCCGCCCTGCACCGGTTCGGGGTGTCGGAACCGCCCGATCGCCTCCCAGGCGATGATCCCGAGCGCGGCCAGCAGCGTCACCGCATTCGTCAGCGCCGCCAGAATCGAAGCGCGTCGCAGCCCATACGACCGGCGCGGCGTCGGCCGTCGCCCGACGAGCAAGCTCGCCCCCCACGCCAGCACCAGCCCGAGCACATCGCTCAGGTTGTGCCCCGCGTCGGCCACGAGCGCCAGCGACCCGGCGACGATCCCGAATCCCGCCTCGACGATCACAAAGCCGAGATTGAGCGCGATCCCGATCGCGAACGCCCGCCCGTAGCTCGCCGGACCGTGCGCGTGCCCGTGGCTCTGCGCCATGCCCTCTCCCGCCCGGGCCGCGCCGCGTCAGGAGACGACCAGCTTCGCCACCATCCCCGCCGCCTTGTGCCCGGGAAAATCGCAGACGATCTGGTACTCGCCCGCCTGCAGCCCCTTCAGCGTGTAGCTGCCCGTCTTTCCCGCCCCCAGATCCTTGCTGTGCGCGCTCACCCCGTTCCCCTCAACCCCGAACCGGTGGGGCAGCGGACTGGGATTCTTCACCACAAAGGTTACATCACCCGCCTTCGCCGCGTACGCCACCCGATCCCACTTCAGCGCACCATCCGCCGCCGCCACCACCTCCACCCGCTGCGCCACCTGCTCCGCCGCGAACCCCCAGCAGCGCCACCAGCCCCCGCCGTCCCCGTGCCGCACCCCGCCAGCACCGGCATCGCCACCACCCCCACCGTCGCACCAACCAGCAACCCTCAACAACTCCCGCCGCGTCATCCGCCCCACTCCCCGCATCACTCCTTACTCCCGAGAACTCCTCTCCCCCTCTCCTCGCGGGAGAGGGGTGCCGCCCGCAGGCGGCGGGGTGAGGTCCGTCTCTTCTATCCGACCGCCCGACTGCCCGACTGCCCGACTCGTCACGCCGCCACCACCAGCGCCGTCGCATACATAATCGCAATCCCGGCCGCAACCCCCGCCAGCGTCGTCCAGTCGAATGCCGCCTCGCGCCGCTCGCGACCCTCGCGCCCACCGATGATCAGCCGCCCGACCTCGACAATCACCTGCACGATCGCCCCGATGCCGATCGCCAGGAAGATCGTCGCCCAGATTGCCGAGAAGATGAACCCGCCGATCCAGACACCCAGCACCGCCGGGCCACCCGCCATCAGCGCCAGCCACAAGAAGTGCTGCAACGCCGGGCGCTCGCGCAGAATCGGCGCGGCGATGCCGATCCCCTCCGTCACGTTGTGCAGCGTAAATCCGATCACCAGGAAGACCCCCAGCGCCACCTCGCCGAGCGCGAAGGCCGCGCCGATCGCCAGCCCCTCGCCCAGGTTGTGCAGCCCGATCCCCAGCGCGATCCGATAGGCGATGCTGATGCCGCTCCTCGGCTGATCGCCCTTGCGACTCCCGATCGTCATCAGCAGCAGAAACGCCAGCAGCGCGACCAGCGGCACCAGCAGCACCCCCTCGAACGCCGACGGTGCCGACTCCGCGATCTCGGTCGCCTCCAGGTACATATCCACGGTCAAGAAGAGCAGCAACCCTACCGTCAACGCCAGCAGGAAGCGCAGCCCGCGCGTCCCCAGTCGCCGCAAGAACGGATACCAGAGCAGTCCCAGCGCCACCGGAATGACGCCCACGTAAATGCCGATCAGCGCGAATTGCAGGAAGGTCGCCCCGTCGGCGTGCGGCGACTCCACCGCCACCGGCACCTCCGCCTCAAAGACCACCCCCGTCGCCGACACCAGCGTGATCACGTGCGCCTCCCCCTCGACCCAGGGGTAGGGGATCGTGATCGTCGCCGACCCCAGCCGTCCGATCTCCCGCCCCGGCGCGATCTCGTGCGCCCAGTACGCATCGTCCACCCGCACCTGCGCGATGGTGATCGGATCCGGCCCGTCATTCACCACCGCCACCCGGATCATCCCCGGCTCCGGCAGCGCCACCCGCGCGACCTTCAACTCCTCGATCGGCGGAGCTGTCCGCTCGCCCAACCCCGCATTCGTCGCCACGATCAGCACCAGCACCGCGATCAGCAGCGCCAGCGGCACCAACCCCAGCACAATCCAGCGCCCAACCGACCCGCCCGCCGCCTCCGGCTCACCCGCCGCCGTCTCCGCCATCACGCCCCCTATGTTGCAGGTTGCAAGTTCGCAAGTTCCAGGTTGGGTATGAGAAACCTGCAACCTGCAACCTGCCAACCTGCAACCCCGTCACACCACCTCAAACGCGCTCATCCACCCCAACTCCGCGAACTCGCTCTGGTGCGCGTGGAACATGTACTGCCCCGGCTCGTGGTCCTTGAACGAGAACTCCAGAATGCCGCGCTGCGCCTGACACTGCATGATCGTATCGACCGTTCGCAGCGTCGGCTCCAGCGTCGTGCCGTGGTCGTAGTAGTCGTAGAAGTTGGCGTGCAGGTGGAATGAATTGATCGGATCGAACTCGGTGATGTTGATCAGGTAGACGCGCACCGGGCGGCTCCGCTCGATCCGAATCGGGTGCTTCATGTAGTGGAACGCCACCGAATTGACCGCGTAGACCTCATTCTCGCCGTCGAACGTCGTATCGAAGGCGTTCATCACCATCACCAATTCCTGCCACTCCCTCGACTCCGCGAAATCGGGGTGGCGCACCTTCGCCCGGTCACCGTGCTTCGCCGGGTCCGGGTTGATGATGAACGCTCCGTACAGCCCCTTGTGGATGTGCCGCTTCAGCGGATTCGTGTGGCAGTGGTAGAGATGGCAACCGAAGGGATAGGCGTCGAACTCGTAGGTGAAAATCTCCCCGGTCTGAATATTGCCGCGCCCATACCCATCCACCCCATCCATGTACGCCGAGTGGATGCCGTGAAAATGCATCGTGTGCGGGTGGCTGCTGCTGTTGACGAACTGGATGCGGATCCGGTCCCCCTCATTGCAGCGGATCGTCGGCCCCGGCACCTGCCCCTGATAGGTCCAGGCCGGGAAAAAGACACCTGGCGCGATTTCGATCTCCTTGTCCACCGCCACGATCTGATACTCGCGCAGCGTCTGCCCATTCGGCAACTTGCTCACCGTGCCATAGTTGAAGGACGAGACGAAGACCGACGGATCGTAGCCCATCGCCGCCGTATCCACCTCCCCGACCGCCATCATGCCGCCGTGGTCATGCTGATCGGCCTGCCGCGACCGCTCACCCGCGCCCGGACCCGGATTGGGCAGCGCGTGGTGCCCCCCGGCCAGCGTCGGATCGCCCCCCTCGCCGCCACCCGCGCGATTCGCCGCCAGCACCGCCCCGGCCGGAGCCAATAGCCCCATGCTCAGCGCGCCCGCCACCGTCCCGCGCAGCAACTTGCGCCGGTCCAACCGCCGCCGCATCAGCGTCCCCGCATCCGCCGCAACCAGATCCCGCACGTCCTGCTCCATCGCTCTCCCCCGTCTGGTCGTGCTCTCCAACCTGGCCCAAGCACCATCCTCGCCAGCAGATCCCCTCACTACTCGCCAGAAACAGCCAACTCAACCCTCCGGCCCGCAACAGCCCCGCAAATCACCCATCCATCAAATCGTTCGCACACCCGTACTACACCAATACCCTCAGCTATACCAATATTTAGCCATGTCTCAATCATAGAGTTGTCATATGGCAATGTCAAGATAGGTAAGTAAATATCATGTAGATGGTCGATGCTAGAACCTGTTCTAATCCCCACTACCTGCTGCCCGGTATAGACACTGGATCATCCCACTCAGCGGCAAGAGAAACAGCTTCGTCGCTCACTCTCAGCCTGACACCCCGCAGTCCTCCCCCTCTCCCCTGTCATTCTGAGCGCAGCAAAGCATCCGTCCTCCCCTCGTTACTCGTCTCTCCTCGTCTCTGTGCCCTGTGTCCTCTGTGGTTCATTCGTCAATCGTCAATCGTCATTCGTCAATCGTCAATCGTCAATCGTCATTCGTCCCGTCTCCGCGTCGTTCTCCGCATCTCCGCGCCCCTGCGGTCTTCTTTCTCCCTTCTCCCTTCTCCCTTCTCCCTTCTCTCTTCTCTCCACTCTCCACACCACCGTTCACCTCCCGTTCACCCCCTCCACCCCGCCATTAACTCCCACGATCAAACCTTGTGGCGCGTTCGTGCGTACAGTACGATTGGGGTCAGGTAGCCCGCCGCGTGGCGGACCCGCATGATGGCGATGGAGACGACGAAGCAGGCACCCAAACCGCACTACCCCTCACCACCGAGCGCCTCGTCGCGGTGTCGATGCTGCTCGTCCTCCTCACCGGCCTCAGCATCACCAACCTCACCGACGGCTGGATCACCTCCTCCCCTACCACGACCACCTGCTCGCTGGCGCGCGGGCGATCATCCTCATCCACCACGCCCACCACGGCGACCCGCTCGACCAGGCCCTGCGCAACACCCGCTCGGTCAATTCAACCCCTGCGCCCGGCCCGCCCCACGAAGACGGCGTCCTCTCGCTCCGCCCCCTGACCGCGCAGCCCGAACTGAACACCACCAGCGCCACCGGCTGGGGCGGCATCTTCTCCTTGCCCCTACCACCAGCCGCCGCCGCGCTCCTTCTCCTCGCCGCCCTCCTGCTTGTGTCTGGTCGTACCTACGCCCCACCCTCTCCGCCGCCCCGCTTCGCCTGAGCCGGTCCCGCTCGCCGCGTGCCCCAAATTCCCCACCGCCAGGTCGCTTCACCAGCGTGACCCGCAGTCGGTGCATGGCGAGATCCCCGGCTCCCCGCGATTGCGGACGGCACCAACACCATGAATTGCATCGATTGCATGAATTGACGGAAGAGAGTATCCCATGACCATCCTGCGACGAGTCGGCGTGCTGGCGTGCGCCGCGATCATCGGCCTCCTGGCAATCGGCACACTCTTCCCCGGCACAGCATCCGCGCACGAACGGCGCGACATCGTCGGCGGCAAGTACCAGGCCGTCGTCGGCTTCCTCACCGAACCCGCCTACGATAACCAGGTGAACGGCCTCGACCTGACCGTCACCAGCAAGACCGAAAAACTGGCCGATGGCACCACCGCCAAGCCGATCGAGGGCCTGGAGAAGACCATCAAGGCTCAGGTGATCAAGGATGGCAAGACGCTCGACCTGACCGTCCAGTCTCGCTTCAACCTGCCCGGCAAGTACGCCGCCTACTTCCAGCCGACCGCCGCCGGCCAGTACGTCTTCCGCGTCTACGGCACGATCAATGGCGAGCAGTTCGACGAGCGCTTCGAGTCCGGCCCCGGCCGCTTCAGCGACATCCAGTCCCTCGCCCCGCTCCAGTTCCCGGCGGCGCAGGCCCAGGTCCCCGCCGACCTCCAGGCCCAGCTCGATTCCGCCAACTCGGCCGCCAGCACCGCCCGCATCGTCGGCATCGTCGGCATCGTCGTCGGCCTCCTCGGCCTCGGCGTCGGCGCGACCGCCCTGCTGCGTCGCCCCGCCACCCCCCGCCACCCGCCTCACCGCCCAACCCGGCGAAGGCGACGCACTAACCACACCAGCACGCTTTCTCCCTCTCCATTTCTCGCAGGAAATGGAGAGGGAGGGGAGGAGGGTGAGGTAACCCAATCGCCCGTTCGCCCGTTCGCCCGTTCGCCCGTTCGCCCGTTCGATCCCTCGTTCCCTCCCCGAACCAGCGTATACTTCTCATAAGGCTCTTTCTTACGGGTCACGTATCGCCACAGGTTCGGGGTCTACCGATGGTACTCTTGCCCTTACACGGCGCATCCGGCTTCTGGGACGAAATCCTCTGCCTCGTCGTGCCCGCGACCGCAGTCATGGGCGTGGCGCTGGCGGTGATGAAGCAGCAGCCGCAGGAAGCCGAGGGCGAGGATGATTCCGACGATGCGCCCGAGGCCAGCGAGGATGCTCCCAGGGCGCAGGTCCAGGATGGTGAGGCGTAGGTGAGGCTCCGGTTCGCAGCGCTGCTGGCCTTTGTCGTCTTCGCATTCGCGGGCCTGCTCTGGCCCGCACCCATCGCCGCCCACGCCAATCTCGACCGCTCCGAGCCGGTGGCGCGCTCGGCGGTGGCGGTCAGCCCGAGCGAGATTCGGCTCTTCTTCACCGAGCCGCCCGAACTCCGCTACAGCGAGATCGTCGTCTACGACGCCAACCTCCAGCACCACGAACAGGGCTCGCTGCGCGCCATCCCCGGCGACTCGCTCGGCATGGCGATCTCCGTGCAGCAACTCCCCGAGGGCATCTACACCGTCGCCTGGAAGGCCCTCTCCTCCGTTGACGGCCACGAAACCCAGGGCTCCTTCGCCTTCGCCGTCGGCAACATCCCGCCCCCCGCCACGGTCGGCATCGACGACCAGACCAAATTCACGCTCCCCACCCCACAAGAAGTCATCGCCAAGTGGCTCACCATCCTCGCCGCGACCGCGCTCGTCGGCGCGCTCGGCCTGCGCCTGCTCGTCTGGCGCCCGATCCTGCTCGAATCCGACCTCCCCGAGGACGGCGACTTCGCCCGGCGGCTCAGCCGTCGCCTCGTGCGGCTCGCCGGCGGCGCGCTCCTCTTGCTGATCGTCTCCACCGCCGTCGCGCTCGTCCTCCAGGCCGCCAAAGTCGGCGGCAAGGGCCTCGGCGGCGTCAACGGCACCCTGCTCAACGACTACTTGCTCAACACGCGCGGCGGCGCGATCTGGCTGACGCGCCTGCTCATCCCCATCGTCGCCCTGATGCTCCTCGCCCCGCTCCTGATCGCCGCCTTCCGCCGCAACGGCCCGCGCCCCGACCCCGACGACGATGACGCCACCCCCACCCTCGCCCCGCTCGGCCCGCTCGCCTTCGGCGTCGTCCTCGGCGCGGCCTACCTCCTCACCATCAGCCTGATCTCGCACAGCGCCGCCGTCGGCTTCTGGGTCCCCTTCAACGTCGGGATGGACTGGCTCCACCTCCTCGCGGTCGCCTTCTGGATCGGCGGCGTCCTCGGCCTCGTCCTCACCGCGCCGCTCGTCGGCGAGCTCGGTGCCGCCACCCGACCCGTCCTCGGTCGCCTCGTCGCCCGCTTCTCGACCATCGGCCTCGCCAGCGTCGGCATCCTCGGCGTCACCGGGCTCTACAGCTCCTGGCTGCACGTCGGCTCGCTGGATGCCCTCTTCCAGACCGATTATGGCCGCGCCCTGGCGGGCAAACTGGTCCTCTTCGCCTTCCTGGTCCTGCTCGGCGCGCTCAACAAATTCTGGGTCGGCCCCCGCCTGGCCGCCCAACCCGCCGCCCCATCGAAGCGCCGCGCGAAGGAAGGCGAGGAGCGCGCCGGGCGCGTCTCCCAACTCCTCCTCCGCTATTTCGGGCGGATCGTCCGGGCCGAGGCGCTGCTCGGCATCGCGATCATCGCCATCGTCGCCGTCCTCACCGGCCTCGTCCCCGCGCGCGAGGCGATCGTCCAGTCCCGGCTCCCCAAGCGCACCCAGACGATCACCACCGGCAACGTCAAAGTGACCCTCACCCTCGGCGCGCTCCAGCCCGGCGACAACACCTTCGACATCTACCTGGCAGAGAAGGACGGCGGCAAGCCGATCGCCAATGCCGACGAAGTCGCCCTGCGCATCGCGCACACCGGCATGGACATGGGCGAGGCCGAGGCGAAGGCCACGTCGCAGGGCAACGGCCACTACGTCGCCAACGGCCCCTACCTCACCATGAGCGGCGATTGGGATCTCCGCGTCCTCGCCCGTCGCCCCGCCTCGGCCGACATCGACGCCACCTTCGACTTCCCGATCGGCTCCGCCGCCAATCTCCAGTCGGCGAGTACCAAGCTGACCGCGCCGCAACTCCCGCAACTCAACTCGCAGCGCGGTGTCGGCCTGATCTCCCTGGCGGTCGGCGTCATCCTGGCCGCGTTCGGCGTCCGCCTCTTCCGGCGCGGCTCCGGCTGGGGCACCGCCATGCTGATGCTCGTGCCCACCACACTCGTCGTCGGCGGCTATCTCGTCTACAACGGCTCCGGCAATGAGCCGCTGCTCAACGCCCCCCTCGAACCGAACAACCCCGTCGCCGCCGACGCCACCTCAATCGCCGACGGCCAGCAACTCTTCGCCACCAACTGCGTCGTCTGCCACGGCGCGCAGGGGCGCGGCAACGGCCCGCAGGCGGGCACCCTCAACCCGCGCCCGCCCAACATGGCCGATCCCCACACCGCCTACCACACCGATGGCTATCTCTACAATGCCATCACCAACGGCTTCCCCGGCTCGGAGATGCCCGCCTGGGGCGACACCTTCACCGAGCGCCAGAAGTGGGACCTGGTGAACTACATCCGCCAGTTCAACCCGCTCACGGCGAACGGTGCGACCCCGCCCCCTTCAACTCCTCCCGACCTCCACGCCGCCCGGCCAACTCCCGGCCACGCCCGGCGGCACCCCGCCACAAGTTCCGCGCGCCCGTCCGGCACGCCCGCCGCCTTCGACCGCCTCACCCGCCACCCCCGCCTCGTCGGCGGCCCCGACCGGAGCCGGTCGGCTGATCCACGCCTTCGACGGCAAGATCTGGTCGTTCGACCCCCTCACCGGCGAGGGGCGCAGCATCACCAACGATCTTGCCAGCGATGCCTACGCCGGCGATCCCGCGCTCTCACCCGACGGCACCACCCTCGCCTTCACCATCGTCGTCGTCCCCGCGCCCAACCCCTCCGCCGCGCCGTCCGAGCGCACCCTCCCCGGCAGCGACATCTGGCTGATGAACAGCGACGGCAGCAACCGGCGGCTCCTCTTCACCCACGACCGCCCCGGCGTGCTGATCGAGATGCCCTACTGGACGCCCGACGGCAAGGCCATCGTCTACACCTACAGCGCCCCCATCCTCGGCGCCGATGGGCGCTACACCGGCTCCATCCGCGAGTTGCAGCGCCTCGACGTCGCCACCGGCCAGCGCACCACCCTCATCAAGGATGGCGAGGACCCCGCCTTCACCTCCGCCGGTGTCGCGACCCCCTTCGCCTACATCCTCACCGACTCGCAAACCTTCCAGCAATCCCTCTGGGTCGCCGACGTGAACGGCGGCAACGCGCGTCGCATCATCGGCCCCGACCAAAAATTCCTCTCCGTCAACAGCCCGCGCTTCACGCCCGACGGCAAGCACATCGTCTTCGCCGCCTCCGCCGCGCCCCCGGCCGACACCCCGCCGCCGACCGCACAGCGCATCCTGCCCGTGCGCTTCCTGCTCTGGCTGGTCGAACCCCTCATCCCGCAAGGTGTCGCCGCCCACGGTCCCCCCGCCGACCTCTGGTCGGTCGCAATCGACGGCAGCGACCTCCGCCGGATCACCACCCTCAACGGCGACGATCCCCAACCCGCCTTCTCGCCCAACGGCCAGCAACTCGCCTTCCTGACCGGCAACGGCCTCTACCTCGCCAACCTCGACGGCACCAACCCGCGCAAGATCACCACCCGCGGCAGCCTCAGCGCCCTCGTCTGGGCCCCGCGCTAACGGAAGTACGAAGTTGGAAGTGCGAAGTGGGAAGTAACGCTACGGTCGCCCCATGCCCACTTCGTACTTCGTCGTTCGTATTTCGTACTTTCGATGACCTTGCCTGATCGACCACACGGAGGACTCGATGAAGATCACCGGCATCACGACGACGGCGCTGCACATCCCGGAGATCGCCACCGCACAGGACGCGACCATGTTCCGCCCGGCGTCCGGGCAGACGATCGTCTTCGTCGAGATCACCACCGACACCGGCCTCGTCGGGCTGGGGATGAGCGAGGCGCTCGGGGTACGCCAGGTGATCGCGACCACCCTCACGCCGCTGCTGCTCGGGCGCGACCCGCTCGAACACGAGCGGCTCTGGGAGGAGATGTTCTGGGCTGTCCGCAGCTACGGGCGCAAGGGGCTCGCCCTCTGCGCCCTCTCGGCGCTCGACATCGCCCTCTGGGACCTCAAAGGCAAGTTCTTCGACGCCCCGCTCTACAAGCTGCTCGGCCCCTACACCGACACCGTGCCCGTCTACGGCTCCGGCGGCTGGACCCACCTCAGCGAGGCCGATCTGATCCGCGAGCAGGCCGCGTTCGTCGAGGCCGGCACACCGCGCGTCAAGATGAAGGTCGCCAAAGATTTCGGCCGCGCCGGGGACGAGGATGTGCGCCGCGTCGCCGCCGTGCGCAAGGCGCTGGGCGACGATGTGACGATCTACCTCGACGCGAACGGCGGCTACCACGCGAAGCAGGCGACGGTCCTGGCCCGCCGCTTCGAGCAGTACAACATCGCCTGGTACGAGGAGCCGGTCCACGCCGACGACATCGCCGGACTGGCCGAAGTCAGGCGCGACAGCCCGATCCCCGTAGCGACCGGCGAGCACGAGTACACCAAGTTCGGCTTCAAGGAATTGCTGACGCAGAATGCGGTCGACATCGTGCAGCCCGACGTGGCGCGCGTCGGCGGCGTCACCGAGTGGCTGAAGATCGCCCACCTGGCGCACGCCTTCAACCTGCCCGTCGCCCCGCACGCCGTCTCGCTGGTCCACCTCCACCTCGCCTGCTGCACGCCGAACCTGGCCGTCGTGGAGATCCTCGGCGTGCAGCAGCAGGCCGACCGGCTCTGGTTCACCGAAATCCCCGAGCCGGTCGGCGGCATGTGGTCCCCCTTCCCCGATCGCCCCGGCCTCGGCCTCGCGCTCGACCCGCACGCGGTCGCACGCTACGCAATCTGATATCGGTTTCCCCAGCAGGCACCCCGAACCCGCATCAGCCACAACGGCGGGGGCGATCCAACTGGTCGCCCCCACCCATCTCCGAACGCGCCCGACCGGTCGTTCGGCTCCGTTTGCCTCCCCGGCGACCCCGCCCGTCGCGAAGCTCCCATCCGCCATGTGACTTCCTCCACGCCTCGTCGTCCAGACAAGTGCGGTGGGCGTCGTCCCCCCAAACGCCCACTCACCCGAGTCGCGTTCGCCCGGGTGTCGTGCAGTCGGCCACATCGGGTTGTCGGGCGAATACGGCGCAACAGCGCACCGTCGCGCCGCGCCCCGGATTCGCCCGGCGCACCCGTAGCAGGCTGCGTGGCATCCGGGCGGGCACGGCGCGGCGGTTGACCGGCGGTGCCCGCGCTGCTAGCATCGCCCTGGATTCTTCACAAAGACCTGGACAGCCGGGGGACCGATGCAGCCACTCCCTCCAGACGAATTGGTGCGCTGGTGCCAGCGCACCCTCCCCGACGATACACGGGCCTTCGAGGCACTGGTGAGCCAGTACAAAGTGCGCGTCTTCGCGACCACCTACCGCCTCCTGGGGGACTACCACGAAGCCGAAGACGCCGCCCAGGAGGTCTTCGTCAGGGTCTACCGGGGGATCAAGTCGCTGGAGGAACCGGCCACCTTCAGCACCTGGATCTACCGCATCGCGACGAATATCTGCTTCGACCTGCTGGCCAAACGCCGTCGCGCGCCCGGTTCGGTCTCCTTGACCCCCGACGACCGCCAGGATGGCGAACTGCCCTATGTCGATGAGAAATCACCGTCGCTGGAAGAGAACATGCTGACCCAGGAGCTCCGGCGTTGCCTGGAGGACACCCTCCGCGCGCTCGAACCCGAAGGACGCGCGGTCCTCGTGCTGCGCGATGTCGAGGGGCGCTCCTACCAGGAGATCGCGGAGGCGCTGACCGTCGGGTTGAGCGCGGTCAAGATGCGCATCCATCGCGCCCGCCTCGCCTTCCAGCGCCTGTTCGACACGATCTGCCCCGGACTGCGCGGCGCGGACCGGTCCGATCGTCCCCAGGATGCCCTGACGTGAAGCTGAGGACATTACCGTGACACCGAACGACCCGACCCTCGATCTGACCGACCTGGTTGATGGCCTCCTCTCCGGCCCGGAGTGGGAGATCTGGCGCGCGGCCAACCCCGACGCTGCAACCGAAGTCGAGATCGCCCAGCGCACCCGACTCCTCGTGGAACGCCTGCGCGCCGCGCCGATCGCCCTCCCCGCCGACTTCGAAGCGCGGTTACTCGCGCGTGTCCAGCAGGATCGCTCGCTGCTCGACCTGCTCGATCTCGGTCTCGCCAAAGGCGGTCGCCTGCTGCTCGACCTGCTCGATCTCTTCTTCGCCTTCTTGCCCGCGCCGCAACCGGCCGGGCAGTAGCGTGGCGGTCGGCTCGTGACCTTGCGGGAGGGATGATGAGTTTCCAGGTTGTGATCGATTCCCTGACCAAGATCGGCACCGACATCGTCAACTTCATCCCGAACCTGATCAACGGGCTGATCATCCTCGCCGTCGGCTACCTGCTCGCCTGGCTCATCCGCTGGCTGGTCGGCACCATCCTGCGCCGCCTGCGCTTCGACCCGCTCGTCGAGCGCACCGGGATCACCGGCTCGCTGCGCGGCCTCGGGATCCAGACCCCGCTCTCCCAGATCGTCGCCCAAACGATCTTCGCGCTCCTCCTCCTCTCCTTCATGATCACCGCGACCCGGCTGATGGGGCTGGAGGCGGTCGCGTCGCTGCTGGAGCGACTGCTCGCCTACCTCCCCAGCGCCATCGCCGCCCTGATCGTCTTCCTGATCGGCGGCATCGTCGCCCAGTTCACCGGCACCCTCGTCGCGACCGCCGGAACGGGCGCGGGCCTCGTCTACGCCGACCGGGTCGGGCGGGTCGTGCAGTACCTGATCAGCGTCTTTGTCGTCATCCTCGCGCTCGGCGTCCTCGGCATCGACACCGCCCTGCTGGTGACGGCCTTCACGATCATGCTCGCCGCCTTCGCGCTGGCGCTCGGCCTGGCGCTCGGCCTCGGTGCGCGCCCGGTCGTCTTCCAGATCCTCAGCGGCTACTACCTGCGGTCGCGCCTCCCCGCCGGGCGCACGATCGCCGTGGACGAGGTGCGCGGCGAGGTTTCCAGCGTCGGCAGTGTCAACACCCTGCTGACCACCCCGGACGAGGAACTCCTGATCCCGAACGGAAAACTCTTCGATGCGCTCGTCCGCCTCAGCCGCCCCACGCCCACGGAAGAACCCCCGCCACAGTAACCCCCTGAACATTCGGTGACTTTTCCAAACGGCCACCGTCTATAGCCCTGTTGGCCCAACGAAGCGCTGTTGGGGTCGCCGGGGAGTACCCCTTGACCCTGACAATGGTTCGCGGATAGGGCTACGGAAGGAGGGCGTAGCAACGGCACGCCCAGGTGGCACGGAAGGGGGAAATCATGCTCAAGGAGTTCAAAGCGTTCCTACTGCGCGGGAATGTCATCGACCTCGCGGTCGCGGTCGTCATCGGTGCCGCGTTCGGCGCGGTCGTCAAGGCGTTCGTCGAGAACCTGATCACCCCGCTCATCGCCGCGATCGGCGGCCAGCCCGACTTCTCCGCGATCGCCTTCACGATCAACGGCAGCAAGTTCGGCATCGGGGCCTTCGTTAATGCCGTCATCTCATTCCTGGTCATCGCCGCCGTCGTCTTCTTCTTCGTCGTCATGCCGATGAACAAGCTGCTGGAGTACACCCGGCGGCAACCGACGACGCCCGATCCGACCACCTTCAAGTGTCCCTCCTGCCTCAGCGAGATCCCGATCGGTGCCCGCCGCTGCGCCTTCTGCACCCAGGAAGTCCCCGTCGCGCGGGTTGTCTGACAGGGCCACCCTACTGGTTGCCCGGCCCTCCCTCGA
>JAXLWN010000109.1:0-20734 GCA_046328475.1 Chloroflexia bacterium
TCCTCGCCATCCTGCGCAAGCGCGCCGAAGGTGGCCGCGTCATCGGCCTGATGGGCGACCCCGCCGCCGGCCCGCCGCCCAACGAAGGCCCACTGACCTTCTCGAACGAGATCCGCGCCCTCCCCACCGCCCGCGCCCGAGAGTGATGAGTGATGAGTAACGAGTAATGAGTAACGAGGAGAGACGAATCCCACTCATCACTCATCACTCATCACTCATCACTCATCACTGACAACTGACGACTGACGACCAACGACTGAGGCCCCAATGTCCGCACTGACCTACGAGCAACTGATGCCCGCCGGGCCGAACCTGACGAAGCACCGCCATGTGCCGAACATGGTCTCCATTGATGTGGCGACCGCGCACGGTGCATATCAGGGGCTGCGCAAGGCCCTGGCCGAGTACACGCCCGAGGAAGTCACGAAGATCGTGATGGACGCCACCGTGCTGGGGCGCGGCGGCGCGGGCTTCCCGGCCGGGCGCAAGTGGTCCTTCATCCCGAAGGGTCCCGGTCAGAAATACCTCACGGTCAACGCCGACGAGAGCGAGCCGGGCACCTTCAGCAACCGCGAACTGATGGAGACCGACCCGCACCTGCTGCTGGAAGGCATCGCCCTCTGCTGCTATGCGGTCGGTGCCGCCAACGCCTTCATCTACATTCGCGGCGAGTACATTTACGCCGCCGACCAGCTCAACCGGGCGATCAAAGAGGCCACGGCCGCGAACTTCCTCGGCAAGAAGGTGCTCGGCAGCGACTACAGCATCGACATCTTCGTCTTCCAGGGCGCGGGTGCCTACATCTGCGGCGAGGAGACGGCGCTGCTGGAGTCGATCGAGGGCAATCGCCCGATGCCGCGCTCCCGCCCCCCCTTCCCCGCCGTCGCCGGGCTCTACGGCAAGCCGACCGTGATCAACAACGTCGAGACGATCGCCAACATCCCGGCGGTCATCGTGAACGGTGCCGACTGGTACAAGCAGTTCGGCACGCCGACCAGCCCCGGCACGAAGGTCTACTCCCTCAGCGGCCACGTGCGCCGGCCCGGCAACTACGAGATCCCGCTCGGCGTCAGCCTGCGCGACCTGATTTACGAGTACGGACAGGGTGTCCCCGGCGACCGCAAGGTCAAAGTGGTGCTGCCGAGCGGCGCCGCTGCCCCCTGGATTCCCGCCGACGCCCTCGACACGCCGATGGATTATGACAACCCGCGCAAGCTTGGCACCATCCTCGGCTCTGCCTCGGTGATCGTGATGGACGAGACCGTCTCGATCCCCCACGCCACGCTGCGGCTGATCGAGTTTTTCAACCACGAGTCCTGCGGCAAATGCACCCCCTGCCGCGAGGGGACGATGTGGCTGGTCAAGACGATGCGCCGCATCTGCGACGGCGACGGCGTCCCCGAAGACCTGCAACTGCTGCTCAACGTCTGCGACAGCATCGCGGGCAAGGTCCTCTGCGCCCTCGGCGACTTCGCCGTCAGCCCGATCCAGAGCAGCCTGAAGTATTACCGGCACGAGTATGAGGCGCTGATCCCCGGCCTGCGCGCGAGCGAACCGGCGCTCGCCGCCAAGTAGCTTCCCTCTAGCGGCGCTCCCTCAGTGCTGGCTCGCCAGCGGGAGCGCCGTTTCCGTGTCCAAAACCAGGCAAGCCTCGGCGGGGCAGGCCAAGCGGATCGTATCGCCCGGCGTCGGCACAACAAGATCGGCGCGGTTGAGCAGATCCAGATTGACCAGCGTCTCCCCGACGCGCACGCGAACGCGCACCAGCGCCCCGAGGAAGACCGCGTCCTCCACCACGCCCCGCAACTGGTTCGGCGTATCGGGATCAGTCACCATTGCGATCGTCTCGGGCCGCAACGCCAGATTGATCACCTCGCCCGCGCGCCGTTCGCGCACCCCCACGACCCCGCTGAGCAGCTGCTCGCCCACCCGCACAACGCCCCGGCCAGCATCCACCACCGTCGCCGGGAGAACATTCAGCGTGCCGACGAACGACGCGACGAAGTGCGTGCGGGGGAAGTTGTAGATCTGGAACGGCGTCCCGATCTGCTCGATGCGCCCCTTGTTCATCACCACGATCTGGTCCGAGAGCGACAGCGCCTCCTCCTGGTCGTGCGTGACGTAGATCGTCGTGATCTTCAATTGCCGCTGGATACGCCGGATCTCGTTGCGCAGCGACACGCGGATCCGCGCATCCAGCGCCGATAGCGGCTCGTCCAGCAACAGAATCTGCGGCTCGATCGCCAGCGCACGCGCCAGCGCCACGCGCTGCTGCTGCCCGCCCGAGAGCTGGTGCGGGTACCGCCGCCCCTGCGCCTCCAGTTCGACCAGCGCCAGCAACTCCGCCACCCGCTTGACGATCTCCTGGCGCGGGCGCTTCCGCACCTTCAGCCCGAAGGCGACGTTGTCGGCCACCGTCATATTCGGAAAGAGTGCATACGACTGGAAGACGACGCCGATGTTGCGCCGATTGACCGGCTGGCGGGTGATCTCCGCGCCATCGACCGTGATCGTCCCGGCGGTTGGTGACTCGAACCCGGCGATCATCCGCAATGTCGTCGTCTTGCCGCAGCCGCTCGGCCCGAGCAGGGTGACAAACGCCCCCCGGTCAACGCCCAGGCTCAAACGCTCGACCGCCACCGTCGGCCCGAAACTCTTCTGCAAGTCGGTCAGTTCAAGGAAGGCCATCGTCAATTCCATAGCGTGCGCGGTGCAACGTCCCGTCAGCGTCGCACCGCGAAGCGCCGCCCCGCCAGTTGGAGGAGCGCGATCGAGCCCCAGGTGAGCACGAAGCTGATGATCGCCAGCGCCGACGGCTCATAGACCCGATTGCTGCTGATCTGGTTCATGTACGGCCCGAACGACGGTTGGGCCAGCAAGAACGCGATCGTGAACTCGCCCATCACGATCGCGAAAGTCACGAACGCGCCGCTCAGGATCGCCACCGCCAGGTTCGGAAAAATCACCCGGCCGATGATCGTGAGCCAGCCCGCCCCCAGGCTCTGCGCCGCCTCGGTCAGCCGCGTCACGTCGATCGCCCGCAGCCCGTTGTCGGCCGCGCGATACATGTAGGGGAAGGAGAGGATCACGTAACTTCCCACCAGCATGATCCAGAGGCCCCGGTGGCTATCGGTCAGCGGCGTGCGGTTGTAGGCCCGGATCAGGCCGAAGACGAGCACCACCGCCGGGACCACGAACGGCAAGAGGGTGCAGAACTCGATCAGCGGGCGCAACCGAACTTCAGCTGCACCCAATACGCGGTCGGCACGATCAGCAGCACGCTCACCACGATCGTCGCCGCCGCCGTTTGCAGCGAGAAGGCGAAGCTATCGCGGAACCGCTGACTGGTCAGCACGCTCTGGTACGCCTCGAAGCTGAGCGAACCCCGGTTCGCCTGGAGCGAGAATTGGAGCGTGGCGATCAGCGGCAGCGCGAAGTATAGCCCCCCGATCACCAGCCAGAGCCAGGACCATACGCGCCGCGCCATCGCCGCTTACCTCGCCATCCAGCGCTCGGACCAGCGCTGCAACCAGATGTAGAGCGCGATCGTCAGCCCCATGATTGCGATCATCCCGAGCGCCATCGCGTTCGCCAATCCGGGATTGGTCGAGGTATCGCTGCTCAGCTGCGAGCCGATCAGGATGGTGATCACCTTCGTCCCCGGCCCGCCGCCCGTCAGCGCGAACGCCGTGGCGTGCGCGCCGAAGGCGTTGCCAAAGAGCAGCACCATCCCGCCGAGCACCCCCGGCAGGATGATCGGGAAGCCGACGTGCCGCCAGTAGTGCAGCGACGACGCCCCCAGGCTGGCCGACGCCTCTTGCCACTCCCGTCGCAGCCCGTCGAAAACCGGCACGATCACCAGCACCATCAGCGGGATCTGGAAGTAGGTGTAGGTGATCGCCAGCCCCCAGAAGGAGTAGAGGTTGAAACCCATTGCCCGCAGGTTCAGCCCGAAGTGGCCGATGATCCAGTTGACCAGCCCGAGATTGCCCAGCGTGGCGATGAAGGCGAAGGCGAGCGGGATCCCCGCGAAGTTCGAGGCCACGCCCGAGAAGCTGAGCAGGAAGGGCCGCACGAAGCGCCCCGCCCCGCCCACCGTGATCGCGTAGGCCATCAGGCAGCCGAGCAGTCCGCCCATCAGCGCCGTCACCGCGCTGAGCTGGATCGTCTGCACGTAGGAGGCGACGATGAACGGCGCATTGAGTTTGCCAAAATTCGCCAGCGTCAGGCCGCCGCTCTCGCTGCGCACACTCTGCGCGAGGATCGACCAGGCCGGATAGAGGAGGAACGCGGCTCCGAAGAGGAAGAAGGGGACCATGCCGAACCACGTCCAGGAAAACCGCACCCCGCCCGTACCGGGCACACGACGGCGCGTCTCTGTCGCAGTGGCGGTCGCCATGCGCCGGTCTCCCTTGCGATGTCGCGGCGCGGGTGCTCGCGCGAGCACCCGCGCCGCGCGGAGATGCTACTTGACCGTCAAGCCGACAATCTTCGGCCAGTCGCCCTTGATCTTCTCGCCCGAAGCGGTGATCTGGTCAGAATTCGGCAGCCCGATCGTCGCCGAGGTCGTCGGCAACTTCGCGAGCAGATCGGCCGGGATGACGTTGCGCTTCTTCAGGTCTTCGAACCGCGCCGGGGTGGCATACCCCTTCAGGAAGAGCAGCTGCCCCTCGTCCGAGTAGAGGAATTCCATCCAGAGCCGCGCGGCGTTCGGGCGCGGCGCGTAGGCGCTGATCGCCTGCACATAGACACCTGCCAGCGAACCACTCTTCGGGATGACTACTTCGATCTTCGGATTGCCCTTCGTGCTATCGCGATTCGCCAGCGCATTATAGTCCCAGCGCAGCGTGATCGGCGTCTCGCCATTGGCGATCGTCGCCGGCTTGGCGATCACCGGCAGCAGATTGCCCGAATCGTTCAGTTTCTTGAAGAACTCCAGCCCCGGCGTCGCGTTGTCGAGCGAGCCGCCGTTGCCGAGCGCGGCGGCCCAGACCGAGTTCTGCGCCTGCGACGACGCGGTCGGATCACCGGCGAGGGCGATCTGCCCCTTGTATTCGGGCTTAAGCAGGTCGGACCAGTCCTGCGGCACATTCTTGACGACCTGGGCGTTGACCTCGAACGCCATCACGCCGTAGTAGTCGCCGTACCAGGTGCCATCGGGGTCTTTCAGCTTGTCGGGAATCGTGTCCCAGGTGGCGACCTTGTAGGGCTGCACCAGCTTGTCCTTCTTCGCCGTGCCACCCCAGGTGAACCCGACGTCGATCACGTCCGGGTTCTGCGGCCCCTTGTTGCCCGCATTCGCCTTGATCGCCTCGATCTCCTCCGACGAGCTGCCATCGGGCTTCAAGTCGTTGTGCTTGAGGAAGTTGTACTTCTGCAGGAATGCCTTCTTGATCTCGCCGTAGTTTGCCCAGTCGTCCGGCAGCGCGATCGTCGAAAGCTCCTTCTCTTCCTTCGCCTTCGCCACAATCGCGTCGATCCCACCGGCTGCCTGCGCCGTCAGCGGTCCGGCAGCCGGTGCCGCAGGCAGATTCCCCGCCGCCGACGCGGCAGGCGCGGTTGACGCCGCCGCTGCCGAAGCGGGAGCCGCCGCAGCAGAACTTGGCGCGGCGCTCGCCGGGCGCGCGGTCGTCGCCGTGGGCGTTGCGGAGCCGCACGCCGCCAGCAAGGCGCCGAGGGAGATGCCACCGATACCGAGCGCCGCAGTCCGGCGCAGAAGGTGGCGACGTGAAATCAGGCCACGCTCGTCCATGAGTAAGAACCCCTTTCGTGATGCTGTCGCGACGCTCGCGCTGCGCTCGATCCGTGGGCACACGCGATGGCGGGATGACTCATGCCACGGCGGTAGCATATCATCCCAACTCGTTCCACGGCTCCATGCAGGGCGCAACCCGTTCGGCAGACTACCACTCGGCGCACCAGCGCAGCTTAAGCCGAGGTTAACGGGCGGTAAAACTCTCGTTAAACCGCACTCCGCTCATCACACCCCAACACTCCACACACCCCAACACTCCACCCCCTATTGTGCTCCCGTTCGAACGGTGGGCTATAATGCCATTAGTGAGAGGCTTCACGATTACTGCGAGGACGGCATGGTTCAACAAGCAACCAAGGACGCGGCTCCGCCGCCACCGCCGAACACGGTGACGCTGACGATCGACGACAAGGAGGTCGTCGTCCCCAAGGGCACCCTCCTGGTCGAGGCGGCGAAAAGCGTCGGGATCGACATCCCGGTCTTCTGCTACGAGCCGCGCCTCGCGCCGGTCGGGGCCTGTCGCATGTGCCTCGTCGAAATCGAAAAGATGCCGCGCCTCCAGACCGCCTGCACCACGCCGGTCGGCGACGGCATGGTCGTGCGCACCAGCGCAGAGAAATCGCGCGCCGCCCAGAGCGACGTGCTCGGGATGCTGCTGGCGAATCACCCGCTCGATTGCCCGGTCTGCGACAAGGGGGGCGAATGCCCGTTGCAGGACACCACCTTCAACTACGGGCCGGGCGTCAGCAAGTTCTACGAGCCGAAGCGCACCTTCCCGAAGCCAATCCCCCTCTCGTCGCTGATCGCGCTCGACCGCGAGCGCTGCATCATGTGCTACCGCTGCGTCCGCTTCCAGCGCGAGGTCGCCGGGGACGAGGCGCTGACGGTGATCGATCGGGGCTCCCACAGCGAGATCGCGGTCACCGAAGGGCGCGACTTCGACTCGATCTACTCCGGCAACACGATCGAGCTCTGCCCGGTCGGCGCGCTCACCTCCATCCCCTTCCGCTTCCGTGCGCGGCCGTGGGATCTCACCAAGGTGCCGAGCGTCTGCGACAAGTGCAGCGTCGGCTGCAACCTGAACGTCGAGTACCGCAACAATCAGGTGCTGCGCCTCACCGCGCACGCGAATCCGCCCGTGGACGAGGGTTGGCTCTGCGACCGGGGGCGCTTCACCTACGACTACGTCAACAGCCGCGAGCGCCTGACCCGCCCGCTGGTCCGGCGCGGCGTCGAACTGGTCCCCGCGTCCTGGGACGAGGCGCTCGACACGATCGCCCGCCGCTTCCGCGAGACGGCGCAGGCGAGCGGCCCCAATGCGGTCGGCGGCGTCATCTCGGCGCGGGCGACTAACGAGGAGATGTACCTCTTCGGCAAGCTCTTCCGCTCACTCGGCACCACGGCGCTCGACCACTGGCCGCGCAGCGAGCCGGTGATCGGCCCCTTCGGCGTGGACGCACTCCACGGCTCGATCGAGGCGCTCGACCGCATCGGCACTATCCTGCTCGTCGGCGCGGACCCGCTCAACGAGCAGCCGGTGCTCAACCTGCGCCTGCGCAAGGCGGCGCGGCGGGGCGCGCGGCTGATCGTCGTCGGCCCCGAGCCGAACGACCTCGACAACGTCGCCACCAAGGTCGTGCGCGCCCCCCACGCCGCCCTTCCGACGCTCCTGGCGACCTGGGCGAACCTGCTGCTCACCGAGAACATGCAGAACGCCGAGTTCGTCACCGGCCGCACCGCCCGCCTGGACCGCGCCCGCACCGGCCTCGCCCCCTTCACGGTGCAGCGCGCCGCCTCGGAGACCGGCCTCCCGGCCGCCGACATCGACGCGGTCGGGCGCCTGATCGCCGAGAAGGCCCCCCACGCGCTCCTCTTCCGCCGCGACCTGGCCAGCGGCACCCCCGACGACCCCTATCTCGACGCCCTCACCGACCTGGCGCTGCTTCTCGGCGCGACCGGCGAGGATGGCATCTTCGGCGGTCTCGTCGGCGAGGCCAACTCGCAGGGCGCGATCGACCTGAACATCCTACCGTCCGGCCCCGGCGGCGTGCCGGTCCTGCAAGCGCAACAACTGAAGGCGCTCTACCTGCTCGGTGTCGACCCCGACGGGCGCGGCGAGACGGCGAACGCGCTCGAAGAAATCGAGTTCCTGGTGGTGCAGGACATGTTCCTGACCGACACCGCCCGCCGCGCCCACGTCGTCCTCCCGGCCGTCTCCTGGGCCGAGAAGGATGGCACGTTCACCAACCTGGAGCGCCGCGTGCAGCGCCTACGGCCCGCCGTGCGCCCCCCCGGCGAAGCGCGGCCCGACTGGCGCGTCCTGCGCGATCTCGGCAAGCGCCTCGCGCCGGATGGCGGCTACGCCTTCACGTCGCCGGTGTCCATCTGGCAGGAGTTGGCGGCGGCGGTGCCCGCCTACGGCGCGCTCACCTACAGCAAGCTGGCGAAGGGCGGGCAGCAGTGGTCGCTGCCCCACGTTGGTGACGGGAATGGCGGCGGTCGCTTCCAGTTCCGCAGCGGAGGCGAACGATGAGCGTCGGACAGGTCATCGAGGCGATCATCAAGAGCCTGATCATCATCGTGCTCCTGCTGACCGCGTTCGCCTACATGACGCTCTACGAGCGGCGCCTGGTCGGCCGCATCCAGGCGCGGTTCGGGCCGAACCGCGTCGGCCCCGGCGGCTTCCTGCAACCCGTCGCCGACGGCGTGAAGCTCGCCTTCAAGCAGTCGATTATCCCGCGCGCCGTCGATCTGCCGCTCTATCTCCTCGCCCCGGCCATCTCGGTCGTCACCGCGCTCGTCTCGTTCGCGGTCATCCCGGTCGGCCCGAGCAACGTCAACATCTTCGGTCGCCAGATCAACATCTACCTGGCCGACTTCAACGTCGGCCTGCTCTTCGTCCTGGCGATGAGTTCGCTCGGTGCCTACGGCATCGTGCTGGCTGGCTACTCCTCCAACAACAAATACTCGCTGCTCGGCGGCCTGCGCGCGGCGGCGCAGCTCATCTCCTACGAACTCGCGCTCGGCCTTTCCCTGATCGGCGTGCTGATGCTCTCCGGTTCGCTCAGCCTGACCGACATCGTGAACGGGCAGAAGAACGGCTTCTGGTACATCCTCGTCCAGCCGATCGGCTTCGTGATCTACCTGATCAGCGCCATCGCCGAGACGAACCGCGCGCCCTTCGACCTCGTCGAAGCCGAGCAGGAACTCGTCGGCGGCTACCACACCGAGTACACCGGCCTCCGCTTCGCCCTCTTCTTCATGGCCGAATACATCAACATGGTCACGGTCAGCGCCCTCGCCGCGACCCTCTTCCTCGGCGGCTGGCGCGGCCCGTTCGACCTCCTCGGTGGCCCCTGGTGGCTGCTAATCAAAGTCCTCTTCTTCCTCTCGCTCTACATCGTCCTGCGCGCCACACTGCCACGCCTGCGCTACGACCAACTGATGCGCCTCGGCTGGCGCTACCTCCTGCCGATCGCCCTCTTCAACGTCGTCATCACCGCGATCGGCATCGCGATCTACGAGGCGGTTCGATAGTGACGAGAGGTCAGAGATCAGAGATCAGATGCCAGAAGAGATGGCCCTACTGATCTCTGACCTCTGACCTCTGACCTCTGGAGCAACAATGGCCAACTTCTTCCAGAGCCTCGGTGCCTACGCGCGCGGCTTCGCCACCACCCTCGGCTATCTCGTCAAGAAGCCGGTCACGCAGCAGTACCCGGAGTACGTGCCGCCGGTGCAGACCCGCTTTCGGGGTCGGCATCTCCTGATGCGCTACGAGAACGGGTTGGAGCGTTGCATCGGCTGCTCGCTCTGCGCCATCTTCTGCCCGGCGCAGGCGATTTATGTCGAGGCGGCCGAGAATACCGACGAGGCGCGCTTCTCGCCCGGCGAACGCTACGCGAAGCGCTACGAGATCAACATGCTCCGCTGCATCTATTGCGGCTATTGCCAGGAAGCCTGCCCGACCGAGGCGATCGTCCTCGGCCACGAATACGCCTTCTCCGACTACTCGCGCGAGGCGCTGATCTACACCAAGGACATGCTCCTGGTGGCCGACTCGCGCCAGTCCGCGCCGAAGCAAGTCGCCGCAGTGGGAGACTAGCGCGTCGCGCAACGGTCAGATGCTCGTCGCTTGTGAGGAACTGCACAAATCAGCCAGGATGTGCTAGGCTATCGTCGCGGTCGAAGGACGCCTGACGGGAGGGGCGATCCTGGGGGAACGACCGTGAACCGGCATGGGGGAGGGAGCGGAGCGGATGTTCCTGTTTCTGCTGCTCGCGGTCGTCGCCGTCGCGGCGAGCATCGCGATGATCACCGCGCGGAACAGCGTGCATAGCGCGCTCTTTCTCGTCGTCGTCTTCTTCTGCCTCTCCGTCCTCTACCTCACCCTCAACGCCGAATTCCTGGCGGTGGTGCAGATCGTCGTCTACGCCGGCGCGATCATGGTCCTCTTCCTCTTCGTGATCACCCTGCTCAACCCCGGGCGCGAAGAGACGGACGACCGGTTGCGTTCGCAACGCCCCGCCGCAGGCGCGCTCGGCCTCGCGCTGATCGCCGAAATCGCCCTCCTGCTCCGCACCAACGCCGTGCGCGAGGCCCTCGGCACCTTCCCCCCGACCAAACCCTTCGCCGAACAAATCACAGCAACGTTCGAGAGTGGCCCGATCGGCGACCTGGGCAACACCCAGGCGCTCGGCTTCGAACTCTTCTCGAAGTACCTGCTGCCGTTCGAGGTCATCTCGCTCGTGCTTTTGCTCGCCGTCGTCGGCGCAATCGTCCTGGCGAAGCGGCAACTGCGATGATTGCGGATTTGCGGATTGCGGATGCGTATGGGGTGCGGTCAGGTCACGGAGAAGCCCTGGCCTCACTGGTATTCCGCAATCCGCAATCCGCAATCAGGAAATTGACATGGCTCCGCTCGGCTACTACTTCATCCTGAGCGCGCTGCTCTTCACGATCGGGTCGGTCGGCTTCCTGATCCGGAAGAATCCGCTGATCATGTTCATGTCGATCGAGCTGATGCTGAACGCGGCCAACCTCTCGTTCGCCTCGTTCGCGCGCTATCGCAACCTCCTCTCCGGGCAGATCATCGCCTTCTTCGTGATCGCTGTCGCGGCGGCCGAGGTCGTTGTCGGCCTGGCGATCATCGTCTCAATCTTCCGCTCGCGGCTGTCGATCGACGTCGACGACTTGAACACGCTGAAAGGCTGAGCGTGAAGTACGAAGTTGGAAGTACGAAGTACGAAGCAAAGGCCATGCTCGGGGTAAGCCCGATTCGTACTTCGTCGTTCATTACTTCGTACTCTAGTGGGGCGCTGATGGATCTCGTCTGGCTCTGCCTGCTCTTCCCGCTGGTCGGATTTCTGGTCAATGCCCTGCTCGGGCACTGGCTGCCGCGCCGCGCGCACGGCTGGATCGCCACGGCGATGATGCTGGCGGCGTTTGTCGTCGCCTGGATCGTCCTGGCCGACCTCCTGAGCCTGCCGCATGCCGAGCGCCACAAGGATCTTATCCTCTACCGGTGGGTCCTGGCCGACGGCTTCGTCGCGCCGCTCGGGGCCTGGCTCGACCCGCTCTCCGTCCTGATGCTCTGATCGTCACCGGCGTCGGCTTCCTCATCCACCTCTACGCGGTCGGCTACATGGCCGACGACGAGGGCCAGCGCCGCTTCTTCGCCTATCTCAACCTCTTCGTCCTCGCGATGCTTATCCTCGTCCTCGCCGACGACCATGCTCCTGCTCGTCGGTTGGGGCGGCGTCGGCTTCGCGTCGTTCGCGCTGATCTCGCACTACTTCTACCGCGAGGACGCCGCCGACGCGGCCGTGAAAGCGTTCGTCGTCAACACCCTCGGCGATGTCGGCATGATGCTCGGCATCTTCCTGATGTGGGTCACCTTCGGCGCGGTGGACTACGCCACCGTGTTCGGTGCCGCGCCCACCCGCCTGACTCAGGACCCCGCAGCGACCAACACCGCCGTCGCGATCACCCTCCTCCTGCTGGTCGGCGCGCTGGCGAAGTCCGGCCAGGTGCCGCTGCACACCTGGCTCCCCGACGCGATGGCCGGTCCCACGCCAGTCTCCGCGCTCATCCACGCCGCGACGATGGTCACGGCGGGCGTCTACCTCCTGGCGCGCTCCTGGCCGCTCTACGAGCAGGCCCCCGCCACCCTGACCCTGATCGCCTGGCTCGGGGCCTTCACCGCCCTCTTCGGCGCGACCATCGGCCTCGTCCAGACCAACATCAAGCGCGTCCTCGCCTTCTCCACCATCTCGCAGCTCGGCTACATGTTCCTGGCCGCCGGGGTCGGGGCCTACAGCGCGGGGATCTTCCACCTGCTCACGCACGCCTTCTTCAAGGCGCTCCTCTTCCTCGCGGCGGGCGTCGCGATCCACGCGCTGCACGGCGAGGAGGACTTGCGCAACATGGGCGGGTTGCGCCGCCAGTTGCCGGTCGCCTGGGCCGCATTCGGCATCGGCGGCCTCGCCATCGCCGGGATCCCGCCCTTCTCCGGCTTCTTCTCCAAGGACGAGATCATCTGGTCGGCCTTCGTCAGCGAGCGCGGCAACGTCGTCCTCGGCCTGATCGCGCTGATCACCGGCGGCATCACCGCCTTCTACGTCTTCCGCGCCTTCTTCCTCGCCTTCCACGGCACCAGCCGCGCCGCGACGAGCGAAGTCCACCACGACACCCACGGCCACGGCGGCCACGAGCTGCACAAGCCCGGCCTGGAGATGCAGATCCCGCTCGTCGTCCTCGGCGTCCTCGCCATCGCCGGTGGCTGGGTCCTCATCCCCGGCGCAGTCAACACTTTCGACGACTATCTCGAACCGGTCTTTGAGGGCATGACCTTCCACGTCGAGCACGCCGGCGGCGCAAACTACTGGATCCTGGCGATCGTGGCGGCCCTGTTCGGCCTCGCGGGAATCACCTTCGCCTACATGGCCTACGTCGCCCGTCCCGAACTCTCCGCCAACCTCGCGCGCCAGTTCGCCGGGGTTCACCGCGTGCTGACCAACCGCTACTACGTGGACGAACTCTACGATTTCGCCATCGTCCGCCCGCTCAAGACCTTCGGCCGCTGGCTGAGCCGCTTCTTCGATCGCGGCATCGACAACGCCACCAACGCGGTCGGCTATCTCGTGCGCGAGGCGAGCGTGGCCCTACGCGAGTTGCAGACCGGCTACGTCCGCAACTACGCCCTCCTGATCTTCGTCGGCGCGGTCCTGGTGATCGGCTTCATCGTCTTCGGCATCGGCAGCGGCGCGTAATGAGTAACGGTAACGAGTAACGAGTAACGAGGAGGAGACGGCTCCACTCATCACTCATCACTCATCACTCATCACTCGGAGAACCATGAACGACATCGGTCCTCTCGATCCTGATCTTCCTGCCCATCGCGGCGGGACTGATCTGCTTGTTCCTGCCGGGACGGGATGGCGGGAATTGGTCGCGCATCGTCGCGCTGCTGGCCTCCCTGATCGCGCTCATCGTCGCCGTGGTGGCGCTGGTCAGGAATTTCGCACCCGGCGAGACGGCGCTGCGCTTCGAGGAGACGGTCGAGTGGATCCCGCAGTTCGGGATCAGCTATCACCTCGGCGCGGATGGGCTCAACATCACTGCTGATCGCCCTGACCGCGATCCTGACCCCCTCGGCGATCCTCGCCTCCTGGGACCGCGCCGGGGATCGCGCGAACCTCTTCATGGCACTCCTCCTCTTCCTTGAGGGCACGGTCGTCGGGGCACTCGCGTCGCTCGACATGATCCTCTACTTCATCTTCTGGGAAGCGATGCTCATCCCGATGTACCTGCTGATCGCCAGCTTCGGGGGGGCGCGGCGCGGCTACGCGGCGTTGAAATTCTTCATCTACACCAGCGTCGGCAGCCTGCTGATGCTCCTGGCGATCCTCTACGTCTCCTACCTCCACACGAACATGACCGGCGCGGGCGAGATCACCTTCGACCTCGCCGCACTGATCGGCACGCCGATGACGCTGACGGCCGAATACTGGCTCTTCGGTGCCTTCGCCCTCGCCTTCGCGATCAAGCTGCCGATCTTCCCGCTCCACTCCTGGCTCCCCGACGCCTACAGCCAATCGCCGATCACCGTGCTGGTGCTGGCGACGATGCTGGTCAAGGTCGGTGCCTATTCCTTCCTCCGCTTCGCCATCCCCCTCTTCCCGCAGGCCACGCGCGACCTGATGCCCTGGCTGGCGGTCCTGGCGACGGTCGGCATCATCTACGGCGGTCTCGTCGCGGCGGCGCAGCGCGACATGGTGCGGCTGCTCGCCTTCTCCTCGCTGGCCCACCTCGGCTTCATCGGCCTCGGCATCTTCGCGCTCGACAGCCGGGGCATCCAGGGCAGTCTGCTCCAGATGGTCAACCACGGCGTCAGCAGCGGCGCGCTCTTCCTGCTCGTCGCGATGATCGCCGCCCGCACCGGCACCCTCGACATCGCCGCGCTCGGCGGGCTCGGCCGCCGCTGGCCGGTGCTCACCGGCGTCTTCGTCCTCGCCGCCTTCTCCTCGCTCGGCCTGCCCGGGCTGAACGGTTTCGTCGGCGAATTCCTGATCCTGCTCGGCACCTTCCGCACGCAGCGCCTCCTGGCCGTGATCGCCACCTTCGGCGTGCTCCTGGCCGCGATCTACGTCCTCCGCCTCTTCCGCCGCACCATGTTCGGCGAATCGCGCGCCGAGTCCGACGCCGCAGCGCCAGCCACCACCGGCGACCTCACGCTGCGCGAGATCGGCGCACTCTTGCCGCTCCTCGTCCTGATCGTCTGGATCGGCGTCTACCCTGCCCCCTTCCTCCAGCGCACCGAAGGCGCAGTCCGCACCGTCGTGAACGCCATCTCGCCACCAGCGATCGGGAGCCAACCAACCGTCATCAGCACCCACTTGACCGAGCAACCATAACTGACTACTGACTACTGACTACTGACTACTCGACAGGAGCACCACCCTTGCCCGACTTAGTCGCCCCACCAGCGGATACCGGCGCCCTGGCACCATTCCTGGTGGTGGCGGTGGGTGCCCTGATCGTGCTGCTCCTCGATCTCGTCGTGCCGCCCGAGCGCCGCGCCCTGCTCGGCTACTTCTCGTTCGGCACGACCCTCGTGGCGATCGCCGCCTGCCTGCCGCTCTGGGATGACCCGCGCACCGCCTTCGCCGACATGGTCGCGGTCGACAACTTCGGCCTCTTCGCCAGCGTCATCGCGCTCGCCGCAACCGGGCTGGCGTTGCTGCTCGCCATCGACTACATCGAGAAGCAGGGGATCAACTTCGGCGAGTATTACCCACTCGTCCTCTTCACCGCCTCGGGCATGCTCCTGATGGTCATGGCGAACGACTTGGTCATGATCTTCATCGGGCTGGAAGTCCTCTCGATCGGCCTCTACATCCTCGCCGGATTCGCGCGCGGCAACCAACGTTCCGAGGAATCGGCGATCAAGTACTTCCTCCTCGGCTCCTTCTCGCTCGGCTTCCTCGTCTACGGTGCCTCGCTCGTCTACGGCATGACCGGCAGCACCAACTTCGCCGCCATCGGCACCGCGCTCGGCGATCCCGACCTCTCGGGCAACCCGATCCTGCTCGCCGGTTTGGCGATGATCCTGGTCGGCTTCGCCTTCAAGCTCGCGCTCGCCCCCTTCCACGCCTGGACGCCCGACGTCTACAGCGGCGCGCCCACCAGCGTCACCGCCTTCATGTCGGTTGGCACCAAGGTCGCCACCTTCGCCGCGCTGCTCCGCATGGTCCTGATCGCCATGCCCCAGCTCCGGATCGACTGGGCCCCGACCCTCTGGGCGCTCGCCGTCGTCACCATGATCGTCGGCAACCTCGCCGCCGTCACGCAGCGCAACATCAAGCGCATGCTCGCCTACTCCTCGATCGGGCAGGCGGGCTACATCCTCGTCGCGGTCGTCGCCGCCGAGCGACCCACCGTCAGCGACGAAGCCGTGACGAGCATCCTCTTCTACCTGCTCTCCTACACCTTCATGAACCTCGGCGCGTTCGCCGTCGTCATCGCCCTCTCGCAGGGCGGTCGCGAACGGCTCGACCTGGAGACCGACTACGCCGGGCTGGCGCGGCGGCACCCCATCCTCGCGGGCATGCTGGCGCTTTTCATGCTTTCGCTCGGCGGGATCCCGCCCACCGCCGGCTTCATTGGCAAGCTGCTCGTCTTCCGCGCTGCCGTGGACGCGGGCTACTGGCCCCTGGCGCTCGTCGGCGTCCTCACCAGCGTCGTCGCGCTCGGCTTCTACCTCCGCGTCGTCATCCTGATGTACACGCGCGAGCCGGACGAATACGCCGAGACACCCTCCCGCGTGCCGGTGCCGCTCGCGGCCGTCCTCGGCATCTGCGTACTCCTGACGCTGCAACTCGGCATCCTGCCCGCGCTCTCGCTCCGCTTCGCCGAGAAAGCCTTCCTCGGCCAATAGCGAGCAATCGAGACAAACATGAACCGAGGCCCGCAGCAATGCTGCGGGCCTCGTCGATTGCTCGCCACGTCGCGCTCAGATTCCCCCGGCAAGCGAGTCGTCGCTGGGGGTGAACAACGGCGTGGGCGGCTCCAGAGCGGAGAGCGGGCCGGGCTTCCACAGGATCGCCTCGCACATCCTCGCCCCGGCAATCTTGGCACTCCCCCCCCGAAATCATTCGGCAAACGCATTCATGCCGGACACAGGACGCCGCATGCAGGCTGGAGAATCAACCCAATAGTATTCATAGACTCGTTATCTGAGTATGACCTGGCAGTACCAACTCCGGGAAGCGAGTACCTGGGCGGTTTGACTGCCCGCCCGCAGACTACTATACTTACGTAACTACGGGGCGTAGCGCAGCGGTAGCGCGCGGCGTTTGGGACGCTGAGGTCGCTGGTTCGATTCCAGTCGCCCCGACCACTTCACCGCAGCTAAACAGCATTCGCAGCACAGCTTGAGAGCTTGTACGAAGTCGCGCCTGACGAAACCCGGGCGCATTCCGTTGTGTCAGTACATCAGAATTGCGGATCGGCAACTAATCGCGCGCATGGCTTTCCAGCCTGCCCGCAATGCAGCGGCTAATCGAGCACCGTCGTACACGAACTCGGCACCGATCGCCAGCAACTCGACCGCCAACCCAAACTCCGCTTCCTGCTGCCGGGCCGACTGGGCGCGGCGCGCGAGATACGCATAGTCCACGCCCTTCGCCGCACCCCAGCCGCCCACCGCAAACCCGGCCGTGCGGGCAACAGCGCGGTGTGCAGCGTATAGCGACCCTGCCCATCCGGACCGGCATCATCCACGCTGTGCGTCGTTGACCTGAGGGGAATTTGCGGCCCGAGTTCATGCCCCAAGCATCGCAATGTTACGGTTGGCTCATCGCGCCCCCTTTTCCGTGCCAGCTGGTGCAGCCATTACCAGCAGCGTAGCACTGCCGGAATTGAGATGCAATACCTTGTCTGAGACTTCGCAGGGCATATGCGTGACGGTCACCGCCAACGAAGTCATCCGCGACGCAAGTCCCGGCGGCGCAGGCGGGTTTCCTGGCCCGCAAGCTCCGGCACCGCGCTGTTTCAACCGCCAGCCACCCTCGCGCACGAAGCAAGCAGATACCTGGCCCCATTCATCGACTCTTCAGCAACTCCTCATCTGTCTAGTCTTGCCAGACCCCGCCCACTCTGCTACAGTGCTATGTAGTAGGCTCCAATGTCGGGGACTGTCAGGCCGAGATCGCCCATTTCCTCGGTTGGAATGATGAAAATGTAGTGACCTGGTCTCGCTGGTCCGAGCCCGGTTACCCCGACCGCAGGAATGCGTGCGCACCCGACGTGTCGCGCAGCCAATCTCGAGTCGGGCCAGTGGTGTTTTCAGAGAATGGTCACGGAGGCCAGCGATGTTGCGCGGAACAGTCAAGCACGTCAACCCAAGAGGCTTCGGCTTCATCATCCCGATGGCGGCGCACACGATTTCTTCTTCCACATGAGCACCCTCGAGACGATCGCCCTGATCAACTGCACGAAGGGCAGCGTCGAATTTGAGGAAGCGACCGACCCGCAAGCCCGCAACCGACGGCGCGCAGCGCAAGTGCGCCCGATCGACGACGCGGCACCCCACCAGCCACAACCCGACCCCCTGCCGTACAGGCCACGCCAGAGTCGTCATCGGGCGAATAACTTTGCCCGCACCGGCGTCCTCTGCTACACTTCCTCCCAGCGCGGGGGTAACTCAGTTGGTAGAGTTCCTGCCTTCCAAGCAGGCTGTCGCGGGTTCGAGTCCGTCCCCGCTCCAATGCCCATTGATGGGAACGATGAAGCCCGGCGCGTGAACACGACGCACCGGGCTTTTTGCACACCGTAAGACCACAAACACCGCTACTCCGCTTGCGGCGGATCGAGAATCGCCGCGAGGGTCCGCGCATCGATATTGCCACCCGAAATGACACAGGCGACCTTGCCGCCTCCCGCACGCCCCGCCAGCGCCACCGCCACCGCGCAGGCCGCCGCCCCCTCGATGATCACCCGCCGGCGCTCCGCCACCAACCGCAACGCCGCCTCCGCCTCGGCGACCGACGCCACCAGCGCACCATCGAGCAGCGACCGCGCCAGGTCCCACATCCAGGGGAAGACGGTCGCGCTGCCGATCCCATCCACGAACGACGCCTGATACTCGATTCGCGCGATCGCGCCCCGCGCCAGCGACGCGCTGAGCGGCGCGGCGGTCGCCACCTCGGCGGCATAGACCCGCGTCGTCGGCCTCAGCGCCCGCACGGCCGTCGCGATCCCGCTGGCGAGGCCCCCGCCACCGAACGGCACCACGATCGCGTCCACATCGGGCAAATCCTCCAGAATCTCCAACCCGATCGTCCCATTGCCCGCGATCACGCGGTCGTCGTCGAAAGCATGGACGAACGTCAAATCCTCCAGCCCCGGATAGCTGCGATCCTGAAACGTCTGCCACCAGCGCTCGCGCGAGACCAAGCTCCACGCGCCCGCCAAGACGCTCGATGGCCCGGATCTTCGTCACCGGGGCGTTATCCGGCGCGATCACCACGCAGCCGACCCCGAGCTGCCGCGCGGTATACGCCGCCCCCTGCGCCATGTTGCCCGCCGACGCCGTGAGCACGCCGCCCTGGATCTGCTCCGGAGGCAACGAGCGGATCGCGTGGTACGCACCGCGCAACTTGAATGAGCCGATCGGCTGCAAATTTTCGAGCTTCAGGTACATCTCCGCCGGCGCATCCTCGACGGCCAGCCGCACCAGGGGCGTCCGCAGCGCGGCCTCCGCAACAATCGGCCGTGCCGCCCAGATGTCGGCAATGCTCACCACCCCCCACCTCCCACCAAGACTACCGCTCCATTGCCCACAAACCGCGAACCACGGCCGTCCATCAGCCGGGCTACAGTCTATGCCGCACATCGCGCACTGTCCAACGAAGCGCGACCTGCCAGACGACCAGCCAGAGCCTCAACAACCACCAAAACACACCACGAACGAGAAAGCCCCCAGCCGCGACTCAAGCGGACTGGGGGCATGAAGCGGTGCAATGTGCTGTGCGCCGCGCACCGGGCGGCGCAGGGCCGTCCGACTACGGCGTCGGCGTCGCCGTGGTGGGCAAGGCGAGCGCCTGCGCATGCAGGGTATACGCCGAGGCGAAACCCTCGCGCAAGAGCTGCGTGGCCGGGATCACGACAACGGCGACAATGGCGATGACCAGCGCCGTCTCCACCAGCGATTGACCGCGCAGGCGACGCGGTTCGCCAAACTGCAGCTCGTGCCAGGCGAACAGACACGCCCAGATCGCCCGCCGCACCATGTCCAAAAGAGTCCGCATCAGTCCTCCCGTCTCCCCCCGTGCGCCCCCGAACACTCCTGCCCAGGTTTGCCACCATGATAGGGGTAGTCCGCGTACCGCCACCATCGCCCACCGGTCTGAACGACGGAAGTGCATGCCTCCCAACAGAAAGTGCCATTGTCCTGGGACCGCCGCACCGCCCGAATCGGGACAGTCTTCCTCGACAAAACAGTCACGCCAGGACTTCCCAGCAACACCTGTCGCAATCAAGTGCCGTGTTTCCAGAATCCAGACCTTCGGCAGGACCAATCGCCACCCCACACTTACCGAGATCAGGACTCCGAGCCAGGTACCATCGTCCCCCAAGGCCCGAACAAGAACCGCCGATACCGCGCACACACAGCAAGAATCAGCCTCAACCACATCCGCTTGGCCCACCAACACAATACTCCGACGCTATACTTATGCAGTGGCAACCGATGTTCGGAAGCGCCCCGACAGAAATGGCGAGTGCATTGAACCAACAGAACGCAACGAATCGCATCAACCGGAATTCCCGGCAATGCTCATAAGCATCGTCATCGCCAACTGGAACGGGCGACACCTCCTCCCCGGCTGCCTCGACGCGCTGCGCCTCCAGACCCGCCCCGCCGACGAAGTGCTCGTCGTCGACAACGCCTCGACCGACGACTCGGTGCCATTCCTCCGCGAACACCACCCCTGGGCAACCACCATCACGCTCCCGCGCAACCTCGGCCTCGCGGGCGGCACCAACGCCGGCATCGCGCGCAGCCGCGCCGACATCATCGTGACGCTCAACAACGACACCATCCCCGAGCCGACCTGGCTCGCAGCCCTCTGCGCCCCCTTCGCGCGCGATCCACGCCTCGGCTCAACCATGTCCACCATGCTCTTCGCCCACGCCCCCACCCGCATCGCCTCCGCCGGGCTCGCCGTCTACCGCAACGGCCTCGTCCTGGACGACCTCCTCGGCGCACATCGCCACGAACTCCCCAGCGCACCGCGCCCGATCTTCGGCCCTTCGGCGGGTGCCGCCGCCTACCGCCGCACCATGCTGGAGGACGCCGGAGCCTTCGACGAGAACTTCTTCATGTACCTCGAAGACGCCGATCTCGCCTGGCGCGGTCGCCTGCGCGGCTGGGAATCGCTCCACATCCCCGCCGCCGCAACCCTCCACATCTACTCC
>JAXLWN010000011.1:0-129502 GCA_046328475.1 Chloroflexia bacterium
CGCCGCCACCGTCTCATACGGCGTATCCCAGGGCACCACCGTCACCTTCAGGCCGCGCCGTTCGAGCGAGCGCACGATGTTCCGCTTGTGGCCGCAATCGAGCACCACCACATGCTTGCCATCCGGATTGCCGGTCGTCTCGATCTGCGGGATCGAGGTCTCCGCCACGACGTTGTACTCGGACGGCAGCGCCGCCTTGCGCGCCCGCGCGACCAGTTCCTCGTCGCTCATCCCCCGCCGGTCGGGGATCAGCACGCCGCGCAGCAGCCCCTGGTCCCGCAGGTGGCGCGTCAGGGCGCGCGTGTCCACTCCCTTGATGCCGGGGATGTTGTGGCGCTTCAGGTAATCATCAAAGGTGCCGGTCAGCCGCCAGTGGCTCGGCTCGTCGCCATACTCGCGCACGACGATCCCCTTCGCCCACGGTTGCCACGACTCATCATCCTCCGGCGTCACACCGTAGTTGCCGATCAGCGGGTAGGTGAAGGTGACGATCTGGCCGTTGAACGAGGGATCGGTCGCGACCTCCTGGTAGCCGGTCATCGTCGTGGTGAAGACCACCTCGCCGCCAACTTCGACCTGCGCGCCGAACGGTTCGCCCCGGAAAATGCGCCCATCTTCGAGCGCGAGGGCAGCGGTAGCACTACTGCGGGCATACATGCGAGCCTCCATGGGAAAGGAAATCGGGGTGACAATCGCGGTCGGAACCGCCGCCGGGGACTGCTGATATCGCGCGCATCGGTCGCAGCACGAGTTCCTCTACTCCGGCACGGTCGCCCGCTGGTCGAACGCGAACCGCTCGTACCAGCAGAGCTGCCCAAGCAAATGATACTGAAAGAGTTGGGCGATGAAGAGCGTGACGAAGACACCGACGTAGCAGGCACACTGGCCAACCTGGACAAGTCCATAGTTGGCGGCCAGGACCAGGATCGTCATCAGCGCATACTGGCCCCGGTGGCGACGCAGGAAGCCCCAGACCTCGCCGAGACGGAAGGCGGAGCCGAGGTCGTGGCTGTGCAGGATCAGCTGGGCGTGCGCCGCCGGCACCACGACGCCGACGACGAGGGCAAGCGGCAGGATGAGCGCAATGCCGCCGCAGTAGGCGAGGACAAAGACGCCGCTCATCGCACCAGAGTTCGCCGTCGGGCCACTCGCGGCAAGGATCAGCGGGATGAACAGCAGGCCGAGCAGCATCCCGACGACGAGGATCGGGATGGAGTAGACCAGTGAGACGATGAAGCCGAAGAGACCCTTGCGCAAGAGCTCCCCAAAGTCATCCCACTCGGGCAGCGGACGCGCCTCGGCGCGGGCAACCCGCTCGCCGAAGGTGAGCAAGTAACCCTGAACGACGATGCCACCGATGACGATCAGGCTGAGGAAGCTGAAGAGCGCGCCGATGGCGAGCTTCTTCGGCCAGTCGGGATCGCGGAAGATCGAGCGCACCGCCTCGTCGAGATTGAGGCTGAACGGAGGAATGCGCGAAGCGGTCGGCTGACCAACGCTCATCGCTGCATACCCTCCTCTCGTTCCCGCCAGGACCACCGGCCACCTGCACCCGGCGGTGCGATCAGGCGCGATAGCGAACATCGCCTCCCACCAAAGTCAGCGTCACCTGCCCCTGCACCGTCAGGCCGAGCAGCGGCGTATTCTTGCTCGCCGAACGCAACGACTCCGGCATCACCACCCAGCGCCGCTCGGTATCGAAGACGGTCACATCGGCGGGCGCGCCCACCGCCAGCGTCCCCGCGCCGCGCGGCAGCAAATCACCAAGCACCGCTGCGGGCGCGACCGTCAGCTTGCGAATGACCAGCGCCAGGTCGAGCGCCCCCGCGCGAATCGGCGAGAGCAGTGTCGGCAAAGCCACCTCGAACGCGAGCATCCCGAACGCCGCCTTGTCGTAGCCGACTTCTTTGTCACGCAGCGCGTGCGGCGCATGATCGGTGCCGATCGTGTCGATCGTGCCGTCGCGCAATCCTGCCACCAGCGCCTCGATGTCGGCCCCGGTCCGCAGCGGCGGGTTCACCTTCGTGTTCGGGTCGGCCGGTTCACCGCGCACGCCCGGATCGACCTCCCACCACAGTCGCCGACTCCCCGCCACCCACTCGTCGGTGAGCGCGATGTGGTGCGGGGTCACTTCCGCCGTAACTCGCACGCCGCGTGCCTTCGCCTCCCGCACCAGCGCCACACCGCGCGCGGTCGTCGTGTGGCAGCCGAACAGCCAGCCCCCCGTCGCCGCCGCCAGCGTCAGATCGCGCGCGAGCATGACCTCCTCGGCGATATCGGGGCTACCGGGAATGCCCAGACTCTCGGCGACCGACCCGGCATTCATCGCGCCGCCACGCACCAGATCCGGGTCCTCGCAATGCACCATTACCGGGCGATTGAGTTCGCGGCTGGCGTTCAGCGCAGCGACCATCGCCGCAGTCGAGCGCGTCGATTCCCCGTCGTCGGAGAAGCCCATCGCTCCCGCAGCCGCCAGCGCCGCGAAATCGACCGACTCCTCCAGCAATCGCCCCTTCGTGATCGTGCCGATCGGGAAGACCCGCACCGCCGCGCCGCGCGCCTTTTCATAGACAAAGGCGATCTGCTCGGGCGAATCGAGCGGCGGTCGCGTGTTCGGCATGCAGCAGATCGTCGTGAAGCCCCCTTGCGCCGCCGCCGCCGCGCCCCCCTGAATCGTCTCCTTGTACTCGAACCCCGGCTCGCGCAGGTGCGTGTGCAGATCGATCCACCCCGGCGTCACGATCTGCCCGGCGACCTCGACTACCTCCGCGCCATCCGGCACGCCGAAGCCCCCGCCGACCGCCGCGACCGTGCCGTCAACCAGCAGCAGATCGCCAACCTCGTCGCGACCACTCGCCGGATCGAGAATCCGCCCACCGCGCAGCAGCAAAGACCGAGGCATCATCCCTCCAAGTGCTGAGTACCGAGTACCGAGTGGGTTCTCCGCCCGACTATCCGACCGCCCGACCGCCCGACTCACTCAGCACTGGGCAAAAAAAAAGCCTTTGGGTCCGTGAACCCAGAGGCTTCGGCAGGGCTGTTGTTGGGCATGGTCCGAGCGGTATATCGATCATGCGCGTCCCGTGGTGTGGGGAGAACTCCTGCCGCAGCCAATCGCGGGCCGTGTTGCACCGCGCGCCCATGTACCATGGCCAGTGGATTATACGGACACCAGCGCACCATCGTCAAGGGCGCGCATCCACCTACGGCAGGGCGTTCGCGCGAGGGCGGCTGGCGGTTGAATCACCCGCCCGGCCTCGCAGGTCCTGCAGGGCCACGAAACCGACCTCCGTCGGTCGGGTCCCAGTCCGAGCAGGCGGACTTCGTGGCGCGTGAGCGCCTGCGAGGCGCGGTTTCAACCGCCAGCCACCGTCAGCATGATCGCGAAAGGACCGTGGAGATGCAGATGATCGACGAGCGGCGCAAGTACCCTCAAACGCCCACGTCTCCCTTGCTCTCCGGTGGCTGCATCGTTTGCTCCGGTGAACCAAGCGACCTACAATGCGCGGCACGCGAGGTGCGGGAGCGCAGGATGGGGGGCCAGGGAGTTCGGGGTGCCAATCCTCGGCCCCAGACTGTGGGCTGCTCGCGAGGGCGGCGAGGGAGATTGGGCGATGATGGAGGGCACCGGGGCCGGTTGGGCGGCGGTGATCGTGAACTACAAATTCGGGCAATGACCTGCCCGGTTGCCTGGCCGCGCTGCGCGCCGCGCGCCATCGCCGACCTGCCGTTTTCCGCCGCCGACAATGCTCAGCGGAGGACTATCGCGATCCGCGCGAGGAGGGAACGTGTCGCTGCCTGCCGAAAATCTCGTTTCGTAGCAGGGCAACAGCCGGAGCGGGCTGCCATTGTTCCAGCCGAGCCTGCTTACCCTGAACGAAGATCGCGCTCGAACCCGGCTGGCCCTACAGCCTTGCTCTCCGACTTCGAGCGCGACCCCAGGATGGTGCCGCCTTGCTGCGCGTTGCTCGTCCTGACCGCGAGACGATCCAATTCGCCGGAGGCCGCATGCAGCAGCCCCCGCATGTTCACCTCGCTGATCGGTCGGTGCGAGATCGACCGTGGCAGCACGACACGCCGCAAGATGTCGATTTCGTCACGAGCGCGGCACTCATGCTGCGCCGGGCTGCGCTCGACCAGGTCGGTTTGTTCGACGACGGCTACTTCCCGGCCTACTACGGCGAAGTCGATCTCGCTGGCGCATCGCGCGGGCGGGATGGGCGGTGCGGGTCATCCCCGCCGCGGTGGCAATCCACCGCGAGACGATCACGCGGGATGCGTGGGCACCCCGCCACCGCTTCCTTTCGCACATCCACAGGCCAAGATTCGCGCTCAAGCATCTCGAGCGCCGCCGCATCCTCACCGAGTTGCTGCCGCTGGAGGAGCAAGCCTTCGCCGCCATCGAACGAGCCGCCGATCGCGCCAAAGGGCTTGAACAACAGCTGGCCGAGGTCGAGGAAGCCTACCGCCACCTCGCCGCCCACGCCGACGACCTCGATCGCGCATTGCGGCGGGCGAACCCGTTCAAGAATCGGCTCCGGGCAATGCTCAGGGTGCGCCGGTCCCGCTAGCCGTCTCGGCCCCCCGGCCGAGCGGCACCCGCGCGGGCAGCCCGATCATCCTCCTCGCCTCGTCCGGGGTGGCGATGTCGCGCTCGACGGCGCGTGCCAGCCGCACGACGCGTTCGATCAGGCCCGCATTGGTTGCCAGATGGGTCCTGGCGGCATCGTAGAAGAGATTATCCTCCAGCCCAACGCGGACGTGGCCGCCCATCGTCACCGCCAGCGCGTTGATCGCGAACTGGAAGCGCCCGATGCCGGTCGCCGACCAGGTCGTTCCCTCCGGCAGGGCGCGCACCATGGCACAGAGATTCTCGGGCGTGGCGGCCAGGGTCCCGAGCGAGCCGAGCAGGATGTTGGCATAGTGCGGTCCGATCAGCACCTTGCGGTCGATCAGATAGCGCGCAAAGTCGGCCATCCCGAGGTCGAACAGCTCCCATTCCGGGACGATCCCGCGTTCATGCATGGTCTCTGCCAGGGCGCGGATCATCGCGGGCTCGTTGACCGAGGCCTGCCCCGGGAAATTGAGGGAACCGAGGGTCAGCGAGCCGAGGTCCGGCCTGAGGTCGGGCGGGAGGGTTAGCACCGCCGCACGCTGGCCGAGTTCGCGGTGGATCCGTCCGCTGGTGGATCCGGAGAGGATGAGATCGGGGCTATCGGCGCGGATACGGCCGATCACCTCGGCAAAGCGTTCCCCTTCATAGGTCGGCTGGCCATCGGCGTCGCGCACATGCAGGTGGATCACGCTCGCCCCGGCGTCGCGGCAGCGCGCCACGTCGGCGACGATCTCATCTGCGGTGATCGGGACGTGCGGACTCTGCGCCCTGGTCGGCACGATGCCGGTGATCGCGGCATTGATGATCAGTTTCGGCAGGGGCTTCTCGAGCGGCGGGAAATTCATCTGCTCAGCGCCCCAGCACGCCTTCTTTGACGATGCGCGCCGGTACGCCGACGACCTGCACACCCGGTGGCACGTCTTTTGTCACGACCGCGCCCGCGCCAACGACCGCGCCCGCGCCGATGGTGATGCGATCGAGAACCACCGCCCCCATGCCGATGAAGACTTTGTCGCCGAGCTGGCAAGCCCCGGCGACATTCGCGCCCGGTTGGAGCGTGGCATAATCGCCGATCGTCGTGTGGTGGCCGATCAGGACGCCGCGATTCACGAAGACGTGCCGCCCGAGACGCGAGCGCGCGGCAATCAGGGCACCCGCACTGATCACCGTGCCCTCACCGAGCGTCGTGGTCGTCGAGACGCGCGCGGACGGGTGGACGACGGTGGCAAAGCCCAGGCCATGCGCCGCGACCTGATCGACGTAGCCACTGCGCGCGGTCGTCGAGATGCCGCAGACCGCCAGGTGCGACGCCGCGAGCGCGGGGAGATCGTCGACCCAATGCACCGGCAGATCGAGGAGCGGCGCGGCGCAGCGCTCGCGTTCCAGATTCTCCACGAAGCCGACAAGCCGCAGCTCGGGGATTTCCGAAACGAGGTCGGCAAGTTCTTCCGCCAGCATCCGCGTCCCCAGAATCAGCAATGGCACTGCGGCATCCTGCAACCTCGTCCATCCTCTCTTGGCCCACAGTGACCCATCGGGTGAGCATACCACCATCGCCAGGCGGCGGCGGGAAGGCGCAACGGCAGGGGCGTGATGGAGAATTCGAGAACGGAGTCTACTGCGCGTCGCAGCGCAGCGTCAAGGGTGCAAATTCACTCACGTAGCATGGTACCGAGGCCCGCTCAGTTCTCTCGTTGTACCCACCTCAATTACCCTCTACACTATCCCCGGCCTCGATCACCATCTATCTCCGAGGGAAAACACCGTGACTAACATCGGGCAGCGCAAGCGCAGCAACAACTAACGGAGCCCGCGGTCAGGCACGCGATGCAACGGCGATCGGCGTCCGACACGCCAGATCGCCCAGCGCCGCGTCCTTCGCGCGTCCAGGCCTCCGCACGCCGCCGCACACCGGGCACCCATCAGGGCACCCGGCGTGTGCGGCGTTGTTGTTGGCCGCGAACGCCGAAAGGAACGCCCGATGCGCCCCGACGCACGCCCACCCGCCTATCGCGCCGTCCTCACCAAGCGCCCCTTCGTCGCCCTCTGGCTCGGCCAGACCGTCTCGCGCTTCGGCGATACCCTCTACGACCTCGCCCTGCTCTGGTATGTCCTCGACAGCACCGGCTCCGCGCTCGCCGCCGGGGGCATCGCCATCGCGGCGGGCGGCGGGCGGCTCGTCGGCAGCCTCATCGCCGGGATGCTGCCTCGATACCTCCCTGCGCGCCGTATCATGCTCATCGTGGAGCTGCTGCGCTGCACGCTCACCGCCGCGCTCGGCGCGGGCTGGCTCCTCGGCTTGACGCCGCCCCTGGCGATCCTCTACACCCTGGCCTGCGCCCTCGCGCTCGGCGGCGCGCTCTTCGCGCCCGCGCGCCTCGCGGCCATCCCCCAACTCGTCGCGCGCGAGTCGCTGGTGACCGCCAACGCGCTTGACCAACTCTCGGCCAGCCTCGTCGCCACCCTCGCCTGGGGCGCGAGCGGCGCGATCGTCGCCCTGCTCGGCCCCGCGCGCGGCCTGCTGATCGACGCCGCGACCTTCCTCGCCTCCCTGCTGGCGGTCACCTGGGCACGCTGGTCCACCGACACCGCGCGCGACAACACCGCGCCGAACCCACTCCGCGCCTTGCTGGTCGGCGCGCAATGGCTCCGCGACAATAGCCTCGAGCGCGCTATCCTGATCGCGCAACTGGTGCAATCGGTCGCCGGGAGCGCGTTCTTCGTCGGCATTGGCCCCCATCTGCAGCGCGACCTCGGCGGCGACGCCACCACCTACGGCATCCAGGGCACCGCCTACGGCCTCGCCCTGCTCCTCGGCTCCTGGCTAATCGGGCGCATCGCGGTGCGGCGGGTCGGCCAGCTCTACGCCGCTGGATTCATCGTCAACGGCCTCGGCAACTGCGGCTTCGCCCTGGCCTCCTCGCTGGCCACCCTGCTCCCCGCCGCCTTCGTCGCCGGCGTGGGCGCGGCAGCCTTCATCACCGGCGAGATCACCCTGCTCCAGGCCAACATCCCCGCCACCCTGCGCGGCCGGGTGATCGCCCTGACCATCCTCGTCACCACCGCCGTCAGCATGGTCGCCATCGCCCTCGGCGGCTGGCTCGCCGACCACACCCAGGTCCGCACCATCATGCTGCTCGCCTCACTCGCCCACATCGCCATCGGCACCAGCCTCTGGTCCCTCCCCCGCCTCCGCCGCTTCCACCTCACCGCCGATCACGACGACGATCGCTCGTAGGGGCGTTTCGTGAAACGCCCTGCTCCATTTGGCAACCGCAAGCCAGGATGCTCGGCGCTTCGCGAAGCGCCCCTACAAACCACCGGCGGGCCGGGGGTCTACGACCCTCCGGCCCGCCAACTTTGAACTTTGAACTTTGAACCTTGAACCCGCCCCTCGCGTCAGACCCGCTCCGGCGACGCGAACGTGAACGGAATCTCCACCTCGCGCAGCCGCGCCGGGTTCGGCGACGACCGGGCGAGTTCACGCTCGTTGCGCTGCTCGAAGTCGTCCACCAGATCGCGCAGCAACCGCAGTTGCACCGGCGACGGCTCCTCGTCGAACACCGCCATCGTCACCGTGTAGCGCGCGTGGACGAACGAGAGCACCTGCCCCTCCGCGAGCTGCGTCTTGTGGACCTGCGCCCCAAACACCTCCTCCGAGAGGCTGTTGAACGCCGACAGAATGCCCGTCACCAGCGCCTCGTCCAGGTGGAACGTGCCATAGGTGAAGAGCGGGATGCCGCTCCGCGCCGTGATCGCCAGCGTCTGCAACGGCACATGCACGATCAGATCGGTCGGCAACTCGCGCCGCGTCCGGCTATCGATGTCGCCCATCGCCAACCGCCGCGCGCCGAGCACCGCGATCTCGGTCGCCAGCTCCGTGCAGGTCCGGTCATACTGCGTCGAAAGCTCGTTGAAGCGGCGCTCGCTGATCTCGCCCAGTTCGAGCAGCTTGGTCAGGTGCGCCCGCCGCGCCGTCGTCTCGTCGAAATCGTCCTGCAACTCGGTCAGCGAGCGCATCCGGTCGCGCTCCCCGGCGGCAACCGAGTCGGCCACCCGCCGCCGCGCCAGCCGCACCTCGCGCTGGCGGACAATCGACTCCTTCGTCTGCCGCTCGGCATCGCTGCGGTCGGAGCGCCGTCGGCCATACGCGCGCCGGTCGGTGTTGCCGTAGTTCGGCCAATCGGCGTGCAGGAATGCGTGGACATCGGCGGTGAGCCCCGAGACCGCCAGCAACATGCCGACAAACTGGAGCCCCCAGGTGAAAATCAGCGCGACGAGGATCCAGACCCCGCCCGCGCCGTTGAAGACGTGCGGATTCGGGAACCCGATCGCCACCATCAGGCTCAGATTCTGGGCAAAATCCATCAGCGTGTCGTACGACCAGCCGCCACGCGGATCGGTGACCGGCAAGGCGAGCACCGGCACGATCAGGGCGATGCGCACGATGTGCAGCGCGATCCCACGCCGCGCGTGGCGCACCACGAACGGGTTATCGGGCTGGGCCAGCGGCACCAGCGCCCCGGTCAACCCGAAATAGCTGAGTGCGGCCAGCAGCCGTCCCAGCATCCTTCCTCCCTACACGCGAAGCCCACCCAATCGCACTCCTCCCAGCATAACGACTGGCGCTGGAGAGGGCAATTGGCAATCGGTCCCGGCCCGGATAGCGGAATGGGCTAGGTCTGCCGTCCTACCCGCGCAGACGCCTGAATGACCCGAAAACAATGGCGTATGCGGCGCGCAGGAGCAAGATTCGTGCCAAACTCAAAAATTGCCCCAAAATTGCCCCGAAAACCGGGAATCATCCGGAAATGCCGTGCGTTACATCATTGGGAGTGGCCCAACCGCTGTTGTTTGGGCAGACGCGCTTCCACCACAGACCTCCTCTAAACCCCTACCGAAAAAGGGGGCGATGGCCCTGAAGCCACCGCCCCCTCCTCTTTTTCGAATGGAGAATGGAGAATGAAGAATTGAGAAAAGATCCAGGGTTAGCAAACCGCGTCGCCTATCCCGGACCCATTTCTACATTCTCAATTCCCCATTCTCAATTCGTCATTCCGCTCACCGTTCCCCCGTCTTCGCCAGCACGTCCTCGATCACCTCGTCGGTGGCCAGCCCCTCGGCCTCACCCTCGAAGTTGAGGACCACGCGGTGGCGCAGCGCCGGGATCGCGAGCGAGCGGACATCCTCGAACGCGACGTTCAGGCGACCCTCCAGCAGCGCGCGAATCTTCGCCGCCAGCACGATCGCCTGCGCGCCGCGCGGACTCGCCCCGTAGCGCACATACTTGCGCACGGCGGTCGGCGCGGTGGCGCTGTCCGGGTGCGTCGCCAGCAGCAGCCGCACCACGTAGTCGCGGACGTGCGACGCGATCGGCACCTCGCGCGCCAGCAGCTGCATCCGCACCACCTGCTCCCCGTTCGCCACCTTCTTCACGCGCGGCAGCGCCGTCGTCGTGGTGCGCGACAGGATCTCGCTCAGGTCGGCGGCGGTCGGGAAGCGCACGATCAGTTTAAAGAGGAAGCGGTCGAGCTGCGCCTCCGGCAGGGGATAGGTCCCCTCCATCTCCAGCGGGTTCTGCGTCGCCAGCACGAAAAACGGCGGCTTCAACTTGTAGGTGTTGTTCGCGACCGTCACCGACGCCTCTTGCATCGCCTCCAGTAGCGCCGATTGCGTCTTCGGCGTGGCGCGGTTGATCTCGTCCGCCAGCACCAGGTTCGCGAAGAGCGGCCCCGCCTGGAAGCGGAACTCGCGCGCCCCGCGCTCCCCCTCGGCCAAAATATTCGTGCCGGTGATATCGGCGGGCATCAAGTCGGGCGTGAACTGGATGCGGCTGAATTCGAGGTCCAGCGTCTCCGCGATCGTCCGAATCAGCATCGTCTTGCCCAGGCCCGGCACCCCCTCCAGCAGCGCGTGCCCCCCCGCGATCAGGCAGATCAGCACCTCGCGCAGGATCTCCTGCTGCCCGACGATCAGCTTCCCGACCTCGTCCTCGACCGCCTTCGCAACCCGCCGAAATTCCTCAACCGACATCCCCGTCTCGGCCGGGGCCGTCCCTGCACTCATCGTTCGCTATCCGATCCTTCTCATCTTGACGATTGGGGGCTGCGGCCCGAACACCGCATCGTATCTGGGAAACACTACCACACAACGCCCTGTAAACAGAACGTTTGCGGCGGGCGTACGGTAACTGGGGCAGACCAGCCCCGCAGCATCTTCCTCGAACCCGCGCGCAGCGACCGGCGAGAGTTCGCGGCTGCGCACCGCCCCATCTCCCCCAGGGTCTCGAATCTCGCCACGCAACTCCCCTGTCACCCGCGAACGCGCCTCTCGACGGCCAGGTCTGAGTCCAGTTAAGACGAAGGTCCGAACAAAACACCGACCTGCGACCATTCCCGAAACGATCGGCCATCGTTAGGCTGCAAGCACAATGTGCGGGTAGTACGGCTGATCGATGGGCCAGCGGGGGCGGCCCCAGCCGGAGACCCAGGCGCACAGGGATTGTTTGTGCCCTGAACCCGACCGGGACCGCTCTCCCGGCCCAATCCCTTGATTCCATGACTGGGAATAGGAATATTCGGCTATTGTTCCGGGCAATTCGGCTCACTATCCTGACCCTGGAAGCCCAGCAGACCAACAGATCGCGCTGACCATTGTGGCAGCCCCGTCCGGGGGACGGGATCGTGTGTCCTGGAGTATGGGGGGAGACGACCATGCCAACGTACCAGCTCAACGTCAACGGCAAGAGCCAATCCGTCACCGTCAACGACGGTGGCACGCCGCTGCTCTGGGTGCTGCGCGACAACCTCGGCCTGACCGGCACCAAGTATGGCTGCGGCATCGAGGTTTGCGGTGCCTGCACGGTCATCATCGACGGCCAGGCCGAACACTCCTGCGTCTTCGATGTCTCCTCGGCCGCAGGCAAGAAGATCACGACGATCGAAGGGCTCTCGGCGAATCGCAGCCACCCGCTCCAACAGGCCTGGATCGCGCAGCAGGTGCCGCAGTGCGGCTACTGCCAGTCGGGCATGATCATGAGCGGGGCGGCGCAGATGATGCAGGGCCACACCGCCGCCTCCGAAATCCTCGGCGAGATGCAGAACCTCTGCGTCTGCGGCACCTACCAGCGCATCCGCGCGGCGGTGCAGACGATCGGGAAGTGATCGCCGCGCGAATCGTCGGTGCCAACAAACGGTTGCAAGAGAAAGGGCACACAACAGCATGTCAGCCGAAACAAGCACCACGCCAGCCAGCCCGCTCGCGATCAGCCGCCGCAGCTTCATCGTCGCCGCAGTGGGCGGTTTCTCGCTCGGCTTCTTCCTCCCCGGCTTCTCGCGCCTGACCGGCGAGTTCGGGCAGGCCGCCGGGGCCGCCGCCACCACCACCTGGGTCAACGCCTGGATCCAGGTCGGCACCGACGAGAGCGTCACGGTCGTCGTCGGCAGCGCCGAGATGGGCCAGGGTGCGCTCTCCGGCCTGCCGCAGATCGTGGCCGAAGAACTGATGGTCGACTACACCAAAGTGAGCGCACTCCAGGCATCCGCCAGCCAGGCTTACGTCACCGGCGGCAGCAGCAGCGTCCGCAGCCACTACCTCCCGCTGCGCCAGGCGGGGGCCGCCGCGCGCGAAATGCTCGTGCAAGCGGCCATGAACCAATTCGGCGACCAGACCCGGGCGAACGTCAGCGTCGATCGCGGCGTCGTCACCCACACGCCATCGGGCAGGCGACTCACCTACGGCCAACTCGCCGCCGCCGCCGCCGCGCTCCCTGTCCCGGCGGTCACCAGCACCTGGCCGCCGCTCGTCCCCGACAGCCAGTTCAAGCTGATCGGCCAGTCACTCCCCCGGCTCGACATCCCCGCGAAGGTGGACGGCAGCGCGATCTACGGGCTCGATGTCCGGGTGCCGGGCATGGTCTACGCCGTCATCAAGCACTGCCCGTCGCTCGGCGGCACGCTCGCCAAAGCACCCGCCACCCCGTCCGGTGCCATGGCCGTCGTGCCGACCTCGGTGATCGCCGCCTCGGCGCGCGGCTCGGAGGTCGTCGGTGCCACCAACGCCGTCGCCGTCGTCGCCGACACCACCTGGAACGCCTGGCAGGCGGCCAGGCGCTTGCAGGTCTCCTGGACGATCCCGGCGTCGTCCAACGCCATCGACAGCGCCCAGTTCCAGACCCAGGCCCAAACCCTGCTCACCACCGCCACCCCCTACGCCAGCGGGGCGGCGAATCCCCCCGGCACGCTCTACACCGCCGAGAAAGTCGGCGACGCGGCGGCGGCGCTCTCCGGCGCGACGAAACGCGTCGAGGCGACCTACACCCTCCCCTACGTCGCCCACGCCTGCATGGAAGTCCTCAACTGCACCGTCAACCTCGTGCCCGGCGTCAGCTGCGAGGTCTGGGCACCGACCCAGGCGGCGGGGATCGTCCTCAGCACCGTCCAGGCGCTCACCGGGCTGGCCCCGGCCCAGATCACCGTTCACACCACCTTCCTCGGCGGCGGCCTGGGTCGCAAAATCGAGCAGGACTTCATCGCCCAGGCCGTGCAGGTCGCCAAGGCGATCGGCAAGCCCGTCAAGCTCATGTGGCCCCGCGAGGAGGACTTTGGCCGCGACCAGTACCGCCCGATGGCCCTGGTCCGCGCCCGCGCCGGACTCGATGGCGCGGGCAACATCGCCGGGTGGCACTATCGCAACGTCTCCCCGTCGATCTCAGCCCAGCGCGGCCGAACCCTCGCGGCCACCGGCGACAGCCAGGGCACCGAAGGCTCCAACAACCTCCCCTACGCCTTCGCCTCGCGCCTGACCGAATACGTGACCCACCCCGCCCCGGTCCCGGTCGGCTACTGGCGTTCCGTCGGCTCGTCGATCAACGCCTTCGCGGTCGAGAGCATGATCGACGAACTGGCCCTCGCCGCCGGCAAGGATCCCTACCAGTTCCGGCGCACGCTGCTCGCGGGCAACGCGCGCTGGCTGGCCGTGCTCGACGCCGCCGCCAACCTGGGCGGCTGGAACACGCCGGTCCCGTCCGGCCGGGCGCGGGGCATCGCCATCGCCACCTGCTTCAACAGCATCGTGGCCGAGGTGGTCGAGATCTCCCAGGCAACGTCCACCAGCGTCAAGGTCCATCGCGTCTCCTGCGCGATCGACTGCGGACGCCCCGTCAACCCCAACTCGATCGAGGCGCAGATGCAAGGGGGGATCGTCCACGGCCTCAACGCCGCCCTCTGGGGCCAGGTCACCTTCAGCAAGGGAATGGCGAGCGCCAAGAACTTCCGGAACAGCCGGATGCTCCGCCTGAACGAAATGCCGCAGATCGCCGTGACGATCCTGCCGCCGAACCCCGGCGTCCCCGTCGGCGGGGTCGGCGAGCCGGGCGTCCCGCCGCTCGCCCCGGCGCTGGCCAACGCGTACGCTAAACTTACCGGCACGCGCCCGCGTTCCCTGCCGCTCTTCCCCGGCGCGCAAATGAGCGGACTGTAGGCGACTGGAGGACTCGCGATCGACCTGCAACCGCTGTTCGACACGCCGATCGTCGAGCAGACCGCCTTCCCGCCCGCCTACGCCGACCACACCAACCACGTCTGGCGCGTCCGCACCACCACCGAGGATGTGGTGGTGCGGGCACCGCGCCAGACAGCAAACCTCGACAGTCCCTTCTGGTGGGGCAGCCACCGCCTCTTCGGCATCGATCCCCGCAACCCCGCCGCCATCGCGCCGGTCAACGCACTCCTGGCCGAACTCAGCCCCATCCCCGTCCCGCGCGTCCTCCGCACCGCCGCGCTCGCCGGGCGCTCCTGCCTGATCGTCGAACACCTCCCCGGCGCACGCCTGGACAACTTCAACGACCTCCCCCTCCCCGCAATCGAGACTCTCGGCACCGCCATCGCCCGCATCCACACCCACCGCTTCCCCCACTGGGGCTCCCTGAGCGGATCGACCCACCAGCCGCTCGCCGCCTTCCACCAGGACCTCGCCGCCACCCTGCGCGGCCTCGTCGCCCGCTTCTTCGCGCACGACGCCCCGCTCGCCGCCGCCCTCGACGCCATGTGTACGCTCGCCGCCCACCTCCCGCCCCCCGCCGACGCCGCCCTCGTCATGCTCGATGTCGATGGCACCCAGTTCCTCACCGACGGCACCCACCTCACCGGCCTCGTCGACACCGATGCCTACGCCATCGCCCCGCGCGCCCTCGACCTGATCGCCTACGAATTCGAACTCGACGTGCCCCGCGCCGCCGCCTTCGCGCGCGGCTACCGCACCCTCCTCCCCTCCCCGACCTCCGCCCCGTCCGCCCCCTCTACCGCTACTTCCTCCGCCTCCTCGAAGTCCAGGGCACCGTCCCCCTCCCCATCTGGCTCGGCTGGCCACACCACTTCGCGAAGTGAGAAGTGGGAAGGTAGAATTCAGAAAAGACACCGCACACAGCTTGTGCTCATTCCCACTTCCCACCTCCCACTTCCCACTTCACGTCCCGACGCGGTATAGTCCCGCCACTGACAGCCATGCCCTCGGCATCGCCAGGTCGGCGACCAGCATGGCACCAATGAGACATCCCTGAGTGCACCACTGAGCGGCAAGACATGAGGATAGTCCTCCCTGCCCGACTGCCCGACTGCCCGACTATCCGACTGTCCGACTCGACTCAGCACTCAGCACTCAGCACTCAGCACTTGGAGGCCAAATGCGACTCACCGGCGCGCGAGCAGTCGTCGAGCAACTCAAACGCGAGGGCGTGCGCTTCGCCTTCACCGTGCCGGGCGAGAGTTTTCTCTCGATCCTCGATGCGCTCTACGACACCGACGAGATCGAGCTCGTCGCCACCCGCCACGAGGAGGGCGCGGCCTTCATGGCGGAGGCGGTCGGCAAGCTCGACCAGCGCCCCGCCCTCTGCATGGCGACGCGCGGCGTCGGTTCCACCAACATGGGCATCGCCCTCCACACCGCCTACCAGGACTCCACCCCCATGCTCGCGATCATCGGGCAGGTGGAGACCCCCTACCGCAGCCGCGAAGCCTTCCAGGAAGTCGAACTCGCCCCCTTCTTCGCCCACATCTGCAAGTGGACGGCCGAGGTCAACCGCACCGACCGCCTCCCCGAATTCATCCACGAGGCCGTGCGCCGCTCGATCAGCGGCCGACCCGGCCCCGTGCTCCTCGCCATCCCCACCGACATCCTCGACGACGAGGCCGATTTCACCGACGACCATTTCCGCCCCGCCGCCACCGCCCCGCGCCCCGCGCCGATCGCCGAGGACGTGGAGATCGCCCTGAATCTGCTCCTCAACGCCGAGCGCCCCCTCATCCTCGCGGGCGGCGGCGTGATCGCCTCCGGGGCCACCGACAGCCTCGTCGCCTTCGCCGACGCCACCGGCATCCCGGTCGCCTGCGCCTTCCGCCGCTACCACGCCTTCCCGAACCACCACCCGCTCTACATCGGCGCGATGGGCCTCGGCGCGCCCCCCACCGTCGCCGCGCGCATCCGCGACGCCGACGTGCTGCTCGCGCTCGGCACCCGCCTGAACGAGTTCACCACCGCCACCTACACCGTCCCGACGCCACGCACCAAGATCATCCACATCGACATCAACCCCGACACCATCGGCGTCAACTTCCCGCCCGCCGTCGGCATCGTCTCCGACGCCCGCGAGGCCCTGTTAGCCCTGCACAGCGCCCTCGCAGGCCGCATCGACGAGCGCCTGGAAGCCCGCCGCGCCGCCTCCGCCGCCGACCGCGCCACCTTCGAGGCCATCGCCACTCCCAAGGCGGTCGCGTCGGGCACCCCCGTTGATGCCACCGGCGTCATGGCCGATCTCGCCCGCCTCCTACCGCCCGAGACGATCATCACCGGCGACGCCGGCAATTTCTGGGGCTGGTTCGGACGCTACCACCGCTTCGCCCCGCCCGGTGCCTTCGTCGGCCCGACCAGTGGCGCGATGGGCTACGCCAGGCCCTCCGCCGTCGGCGCGGCCTTCGCCCGCCCCGGCACCCCGGTCCTCTCCGTCGCCGGCGACGGCGGCTTCCTGATGACCGGCCAGGAGCTCGAAACCGCCGTGCGCCACAACCTGCCGATCATCGCCCTCGTCTTCAACAACCGCATCTACGGCACCATCCGCATGCACCAGGAGCGCACCTATCCCGGACGCATCAGCGCCACCGACCTCGGCTCCGTCGATTTCGCTCTCTTTGCCAAATCGCTCGGTGCCCACGGCGAGCGCGTCACCGACAACCGCGACTTCGCCCCCGCCCTCGAACGCGCCCTCGCCCGCCGCGCCCCCGCCCTGATCGAAGTCATCACCGACCCCGAGCAAATCTCCGTCAGCGCCACCATCACCCAACTCCGCGCGGGCTAGGAGACGAGGGTTTAATCCGCCGAGGGCGCGGAGACGGCGCAGAGAACCAGAGATGAGAGACGACGAGAGGGGGAAATTGGAGGACAACGAGCAAAGCGGCAAGCCGCTGGCAGGAACCTAACCGCCGCAGGGGTTTCGTGGCGCGTGAGCCCTCAGGCGCGGTTTCAACCGCCGATGCACTGAGCAACAACAATGCGGGGAGGAGGACGAACAAACCGCAGCGCCACCGTCAGCCGCCAGACCGGCGAAACCCAGGTAGACCTCACCCTCACCATCGACGGCCAGGGCGAAGCCGCCATCGCCACCGGCGTCGGCGCGCTCGACCACTTCCTGACCCTCTTCGCCCGCCACGGCCTCTTCGACCTCGCCGTCGCCGCGCAGGGCGACTCCACATCGACGAACATCACACCGTCGAAGACGTCGCCATCTGCCTCGGCCAGGCCCTCGGCCGCGCCCTCGGTGAAAGACGCGGCATCCGCCGCACCGCCCACGCCGTCGTCCCGATGGACGAAGCCCTCGCCACCGTCGCCATCGACATCGGCGGGCGCAGCTACTGCGTCCTCAACGCCACCTTCACCGGCCCCGCCGTCGGCGGCCTCAACACCGAACTCATCTGGCACTTCTTCGACAGCATCTCCCGCGAAGCCCGCATGAACATCCACATCCTGCTCCACTACGGCCGCAACACCCACCACGAAATCGAAGCCATCTTCAAAGCCTTCGCCCGCGCCCTCGACGCCGCCACCACCCTCGACCCCCGCCTCGGCAACGCCCTCCCCACCACCAAAGGCCACATCGAAGGCGCATAACCCAAGGCGTAGGTCCCTCCCCTTGAGGAGGTCGGGGGAGAGGTCTCCCCGTCCACCGCCGAAAACAGAGGTGGCAGGGAATTCTCCCCGCCACGTCTCTACAAATCGGCTATCTCGATGCCGCGCAACTCAGCCCGCGCAGGCGGGCTTCGCGGCGAGCCGCAGCGAGCCTTCAGCCCAGGGTTTCAACCTTGGGACACCCGCCACGCGCCACGCGAACGCGCCACCCGCTAGGTGAACTAAACCTCACCCCGCCCGCCGCCACCGCCGCGCCACCACCAACACCGCAGCCATCGCCGCCAGGCCACCCAGCGCCGCCAACTGCTGCCACGGCTGCATCGCCACCGCGATCATCCCACCGCCACCCGTGGCCGGCGGAGCCGCAGGCGTCGTCCCACCCGTCGATGGCGCGGCCGATGGCGCAGCCGCCGCCTGGACCACCAGCGTCCCATCGTGCCCCACATGGATCGTGCACTGATACGGAAACGACCCCGCCGTCGTCGCCGTGAACGAGAACGTCGCCCCCGGAGCCAGATTGCGCGGCGACGTGAACGAGCCATTGTTCGCCGTCACATCGTGCGCCACCTTCCCCTTGTTCGTCCAGACCACCGTGTCGCCGACATTCACCGTAGTGCTCTTCGGATTGAAGAAATTGTCGCCAATCTCGATATTCACCGTCGCGCCGCTACTGGCCGCCGCGCCCTGGCTACTCATCACCAGGCCAACGGCAACGACCGCCACCGCGATCAGCAGCGCCGGAAGAAACGACCGACCGAGGCGAGACCAGCTCCGCGACCGACGCATGGCACCCCTCCTAGTATTGAATGAAGAATGACGAATGGAGAATTGAGAATGCGATTGGGATCAAGCCAAGATCGCGCCCGCCCGCATCCCTTTCTGCATTCTCAATGCTCGATTCTCCATTCCCCTACGGCGTCCCACCCGGCCACCCCGGCCGAGCCACACCCACACCGATGCTACACCAGATATCCCACGCGCGGAAGAAGTCACATCTCCAGAGGCATACCGGCAGCCAATTGCCTCCAGCCGGATTCATCCGGCGCAGCTTCGTAGCCCGGAAACTTCATCTCCGGGCACCTCCCAACGCCACCACCCATCCCACCACCACCCACGCCGCCCAGTGCCCTAAACCCTCTCCCTCGCAAGGGGAGGATCGCCGCCGCAGCGGCGGGAGGGGTCACACCTCATACCTAGCGCACCATCTCGGCATCCCCGCCCCCTCCGGCCAGCACTCCCCGCTCTCCTCGCGAGAGAGCGGTTGCCGCCCGCAGTCGGCAGGGTGCGGGTCGTCTCTCCTGACGACTGACGACTGACGACCCCACTCAGCACTCAGCACTCAGCACTCAGCACTGTCCCACACACGCCGCGACCGGCCCCCCACAACGCAGGCCGGTCGCGGCGTCCACGCTCACAACGCTACCGCGCCGTTACGCACGGCGGCGCAGCCGCAGCGCGGTCAACGCCACCGACCCCGCAACCAGCACGAACCCCAGCGCCAGCAACTGCTGCCGTTGCAGCATCACCGCACCGATCATCCCGCCACCGCCGGTGCGCGGCGCAGCCCCGGGCGCGCCCAGAACGTTGAGCACGCCGTTCATACCGGAGTGGATCGTGCACTGGTAGTTAAACGTGCCCGGAGCCGTCGCCGTATAGGAGAACGTCGCGCCATTCGCCAGGCGACGCGGCGAGGCAAACGCGCCATTGTCGGCCGTGACATCGTGCGGTCGCCCGCCCGTGCCCTTGTGCGTCCAGACGACCGTGTCCCCAACATTGACATTGATCGTCGCCGGGTTGAAGAAGTTATCGCCGATCTCGATGTTCACCGTCGCGCCACTGCTGGCATTCTCGGCGGCGGCAGCGGCGCCGACGCCGACGACGAAGAGTGCGATAACCAGGGCCGGGATAAACGAGCGGAACAAGCGACCGCGACTCCGACGTGCCTTCATGCTTTCCTCCCTGTCCAACGAACCCATCGGGCAGCACCGACGATCCCTCTACCCTTGCGTCGCGCGTTGCGGACCTCGCACAAAGTCCCGGTCTCTCATGCCATACCCCCTCCTTTCCCCCATTCGCAGCGTGCGCGCAGCCACCACCGCACCGATCGGTCCGGCGATTGGACGCGCCCTGGAGTTATCAAGCGCGCTGGGTTATTGGCCGCGACGATTCCCCGGCAAACCGTGCCATCGCAGCACCGCGCCGAAGCGTCGTCGCACTATGGCTGGCGGTTCGCCTCGATCGTCATTGTCAGCTCAACCGCGTTTTCGGCTTTCAGGATCCCGAGGATCGACGGCGGGTCGAAACCGAAGTCGGTCATGTTGAACTTGGCGACGGCCGTACCGGTCAGCACCCCATTCACAATCTTCGCCGTCGCCTCGAAGGTCAATTCCTTCGTCGTGTTGTGGATCGTCATGTCGCCGATGATCTTGAACTTCAACTCCGTGCCATCGGCATACGCCGTCGTCGGCAGCCCTTCGAGCCGCTTCGTCTTGAACGTGGCGATGGGGTACTTGTTCGACTGCAGCCAATCGCCGCGAATCATGTCATCGCGCCGGCCGCTATCCGACTCGAGCTTGCTGATATCGACCTTGATCTCGCCGATCGTGCTCTTGGAAGGATTGCTGCGGTCGATCGCCAGCTCGCCATTCACATCGCCGGTCGTCCCCTCGGCGAGGTTGTACTGGCCGCCCTGATTGATGAAATTCTCGCCAACCTTGTAGGTCGCCTTCGACTTATCCGGCACGATCTTGTACTTCTCGGCAGCCGCAGCAGCCGGGGCCGAGCCACCAGCACTCGCCGCCGGGGTGCCACTCGCCCCACCCGCCACCGGCGAAGCACTCCCGCTCCCCGCCGCGCTCGGCACCGCCGAACTCGCGGCACCAGCCGAAGCCACCGCCACCGACGCCGCCGCAGCCGAAGGCGCAGCAGCCGAGGGCGCGGCCCCGGCCGCCGAAGCCGCCGGGACTGAAGAAGCCGGGCTGCTCGGCACGGCCGTCGCGGTGCTCGCACCGCCGCAGGCCGCCAGCAGCAAGACCAGCATCGTCAGCACACCAATCGCCGCCCCGTATCGCCTCATCATGGACCACACCATCCTTATGCCTAGCTCGCCCATACCGGCAGCACCATCGCGTCGCCGGTACCAATGACCGCCGCGATCCACATCGAGAATAGAACTCCAACACCCGCGATCATTCTCCGCAGGGCGAAGCACTCCATTTCGACTGTACGCTCATCAGGCGCGATTGGATCTCTGCCCGGGCGATCGCGTCGCTGCGGACCGCCGCTCGCAACTAATACGCATGCCGTCACCAAACGGTTCCCCATTTCTTCATAAACTTCACCCCGCCGCTACCATCACCCTGACCCAATCACCACCCAATCGGCCGGGGCGGTCACCAACCCGCGGCGACAGCACCCGCACCACAGCATCCATAATGCTCACCACACAAAGGCAACAATCTGCTCACCTGCCGGATTTCATCCGGCGCATTGTCGTAGCCCGGAGACTTCATCTCCGGGCGACTGTCGGGATGCCACCCACCCCCACCCCCACCGCCCTTCTCATTCGTCATTCGTCATCGCTTCGTCATTCGTCATTCGTCATTCGTACTCAATCCCACACCACAAACTGTGGTGGGACTGTGGGGGCGCTGTTCGTGTTGCATACGATCGCGAGCGCGCATAATAGCAATGTAGGCAGCGACCTGCGGGCCGATGCCGAACGGGCGACAGGCAACAACGCGACGCGGGACAGCCGCAGCGGGAGGGTCACAATGGCGTACCTGGAGACGCGACGCAAAGCAAACGAAACACCCCGCCGCGACGACCGCCCCGTCAACACCTTCGTCATCCGCCGCTGGCCCTCCGACCGCACCGGCGAACGCTACGAGATCGCCCACGTCCAATCCGGCCAGCGCACCGTCGTCGCCGACTTCTCCTCCGCCTCCGCCTGGATCGGCGAATTCTCCCGCGCGGCCACCGGACCGAATGGCCGACCCGATGTCGAACTGGCCGGGTCAACGGCGACCCTCGCCCAGTAACCACCGCCACTTTTCAGGCAGATTTTCGTTATCTGTTCCGTCATCGATTTCGACTGGCCAGTCGCGACAATCGCATCCCCAAACAGAACCCGCAGTTGCCACCCCACCATGTGTGTAAGGAGCAATCCATGTCCCATGTCACAACAACCGCCAAACACAACCCACCAACGCTCCCCGCCAACGAAACCTGGGTCAGCCCGGCCGCACCGCGCAACCGCGCCGCCACCCTCGGCCAGGGCATCGCCCTCACCGCCAACTTCGCCGCCACCCTGATCAAACGCGCCTACGCCCCACCCCACCCCACCCGCACCCCAAAACACCCCGCCCCACAACCCACCAACCTCGCTCCCAAACCCATCCCCCACTCCACCCCAACCCGCTGATCCTCCACACCCTCAAACCATCACACACAAACTCACCACCTCTCACCCTCCTGCGAGGAGAATGGCCGCAGCGACCGGGTGAGGTCCACACCCCGCCCGCAGCACCCTGCCCCACCAACACCACCGCCACCCGCGTCCCACCCTCTCCCTCGCAAGGCGGGTCCCCCGCAGGGAGGGTGCGGCCGCCGCCGCAGCGGCGGGGCGGGGTCCCCCCCCACGCACGCCCCTCCACCATCCCCTCATCCTCCGGTCCGCTCCCCCTCTCCTCGCGGCCGGGTACCCACCGCAGTGGATGGCGGGTGCCGCCCGCAGGCGGCGAGGGTGAGGTCCACCCCCACTCAGCACTCAGTACTCAGCACTCAGCACTCCCCTGCTATACTCGCCCCAACAGGCCCCGCGTCGCCCGTTGGGAGTGCAGCCATGACCACCAACCCACCAACCAGCACCATCGCCGTCCGCCCCGGCGAAGACCTCGACCTCGACCGGGTCACCGCCTACCTGCGCAACCAGATCCCCGGCCTCCCCGACGCCCCCCTCACCGTCAGCCAGTATCCCGCCGGGGCCTCCAACCTCACCTATCTCCTGCAAATCGGCGACTGGGAAGGCGTCCTGCGCCGCCCGCCGCTCGGTCCGCTCCCCCCCCGCGCGCACGACATGGTCCGCGAGGCCAAACTCCTCCGTCGCCTCCACCCCGTCTACCCGCTCGCCCCCGAACCCTACGCCATCTGCAACGACCCGAGCATCATCGGTGCCCCGTTTTATGTCATGGAGCGCCGCCACGGCATCGTCCTCGACGACACCTTCCCGCCCGACATCCCCCCCACCGAGGACCGCTGCCGGCGCATCTCCGCCTCCGCAGTCGCGACCCTCGTCCAACTCCACGCCATCGACTGGCAAGTCGCCGGACTGGCCGACCTCGGCCGCCCCGACGGCTTCCTCGCCCGCCAGGTCCAGGGCTGGATCGAACGCTACGAGCGCGCTCGCACCGATGATTACCCCCAGGTCGCCCCGCTCTTGCGCTGGCTGGCCGACAACCTGCCGCCCGGAACTGCCCCCACGATCATCCACAACGACTTCAAGCTCAACAACCTCCTCCTCGCCCCCGGCGACCTCGTCCCCGTCGTCGCCGTCCTCGATTGGGAGATGACCACCATCGGCGACCCCCTCTTCGACCTCGCCGTCTCGATGACCTACTGGATCGAGCCGGGCGACTCGCTCGCCCTGCGCGCCGTCCTCCCCAACGTCACCTGGATGCCCCACTTCTACACCCGCGCCGAATTCATGCGCGAGTACGCCGCCCGGAGCGGGCGCGATCTCGCCGCAATCGACTACTACCTCACCTTCGCCTACTTCAAACTCGCCGCCATCCTCCAGCAAATCTACGCCCGCTGGCGCAACGGCCAGACCCGCGACGAACGCTTCGCCGACTTCGGCGAACGCGTCCGCGTCCTGATCGAACACGCCTATTCACGGATCGAGCGAACGTAGAACGTAAAGCGTAGAGCGTGGGAAAGCCTGTCGCTCCACGTTCCACGCTTTACGCCCCACGCCCAACGGAGGCCCCCATGTCCGACCGTCCACGGGAGCAAAGCATGGAGCGACCAACGTCCCCACTTCCTCCGCGACCGCATGACCTTCGAGCGCCACATCGGCGTGCAGGTCGAGGAGGTCCAGCCCGGCCACGCCACGCTCTACATCGACGTCGAACCCTTCCACCTCAACGGCAACGGCACCCTCCACGGCGGCGGCGTCTACGCCCTCCCTGATCGACAACGCCATGGGCTCTGCCGTCGCCGCCCCCGCCCGCGTCCGCATCGCCACCACCCAGATGAACATCCACTTCCTCGCCCCGATCACCACCGGGCGCATCACCTGCACCGTCATCACCGTCCACCGCACCCGCCGCACCGCCACCACCGAAGCCAGTAAGGACGCCGACGGCAACCCTCGCCATCGGCACCGCCGCCTTCCGCATCTTCGAACAACAAGGCGATCCCATCGTCTAACCCCAACGCATTCCCCACCCCAGATCACCCACAACCGTTTCCCACTGCCGCCCCTCCGCTCAGCCTTGTAGGGGCGACGCGGCGCGTCGCCCGCGCACCCCCGCCACCCGCCTCGCCATCCCCCTCCATCTCGGTAGGGGCGGGTAACCGACCCGCCCTCGTGGGGACAGCACCCGTTTCGCTCCTCGCCACCATCCTCGTAGGGCGCGTCGCGACGCGCTCCTGCGCGGAGGCGGCACCCACTCCGCTCACCTCCTAATCCCACCCAATTCCCCCCCCATCGTGGCATGGTTTGCCCCCTCGACGGGTCCGTATACATAGCGGCACTTCACCGCCAAGGCGACGCAGCCCCAGGCTGCCCCGCCCAGGCCACCACCAAACCTGGAGGCACCACCATGACCACGCACCTATCCCCTAGCCACCCGTCAAAGTCCCCGCATGCGGGGGCGGGCACACACTGCAGGTGGGTCGGGGGCCAACTCGCCCCAGCCACCGCGCCTCACGCAGTCCCCCACCCTCCCTCCTGTCATCCTTTGAGCGCAGCGAAGGATCCGTCCTTCCCTTCGTTCTTCATCTCTGTGCCCTCTCTGTGCCCTCTGTGGTTCAATCCGTCTTCTCGTGCGTCTCTGTCGTTCTCTGCGTCTCCGCGCCTCTGCGGTCTTTCGTCATCTCTCGCTTCTCTCCACGCCCCCACCCCACCCCTGGAGGAGAGGAAGAGGAAGAGTTAAAATGCAAAAACAAACCTAACTCATCAAATCGCCAAATAGCCTATCCCAATAACGTAAACATCCCGCTGTGTCCGACGTCAATTGCCCCAACTCGCCACAATGATCAGCCCCAAAACCTGTCCAGACGGGCAGTCACACGCCCCAAATCACCTGCTACCCTACCCATCGAGCACCACCACGACGCGCACCTTGCAGCCCCGACCCACGCCACGAACGTCGCCACCGACGAAGGAGGTCCCCCGATGCTGGCGGTCCTGCGGCAGCGCAACTTCGCGCTCGTCTGGCTCGCCGGGCTGATCTCCCTCACCGGCGACTGGTTCCTCCTCGTCGCCTTGCCATTCTCCGTCTATGGCTTCACCGGCTCCAACGCCGCCACCGCCGCAACGGTCGCCTCGCGCGTCCTGCCCCGCTTCCTCCTCAGCTCGGTGGCCGGTCTCTACGTCGACCGCTGGGACCGGCGTCGCACGATGGTCATCGCCAACCTCCTCCTCGGCGTCGCCATCCTGCCGCTGATCCTGGTCCGCACCGCCGACTGGCTCTGGCTGCTCTATTCCGTTTCCCTCGTCCAATCCGCGCTCGCCCAGTTCGTCTCCCCGGCGAAGAACGCCCTCTTGCCTCGCCTCGTGGCTGAGCAAGACCTCGTCCCGGCGAACGCCCTCAACGGCCTCAGCGAGAACTTCGCCCTCCTGGTTGGCCCCGCGCTCGGCGGCCTTGTCACCGCCGCCTGGGGCCTCACCGGTGCAACGCTGCTCGACGCCGCCTCCTTCGCCATCGCCGCCGCGCTCGTCTCCCTCGTCGCGGCGGACAGCCGCGCCGTGCGCGCCGCTCCCTCCCCCACGACGCCAGACGAGTTCCCTTCCACGTGGGCGGGAGCCTGGATAAAGGTCTGGCGCGAATGGCTGGCCGGGCTGATGTTCGTCCGCCGCGACCGTATCGTCGCCACCATCTTCCTCTTCTGGGTGATCGGCGGCCTCGGGGAAGGGGTCTTTTCTTCGCTCCTCGTCCCCTTCGTCTCCACCGTCCTCGGCGCCGACTCCTTCGGCTACGGGTTGGTTGTCGGCGCGCAGGCGGTCGGTGGGGTCGTCGGCAGCATCGCCATCGGCCGCGTCGGCCGCCGCCTCCCGCCCGAGCGCCTCTTCGCCCTTGGAGCCATCGGCGTCGGCACCATCGACCTGCTGACCTTCAACGCCCACCGGCTCTTCCCCGGCATCCCGGTGCCGATCATCCTGATGATCATCGTCGGCCTGCCCGCAGCAGGAGTCGGCATCGGCTACACCACCCTCCTCCAGCGCGTCGTCCCGGACGAGTTTCGCGGGCGCGTCTTCGGCAGCCTCATGGCGGCGATTTCCCTCGCCCTCCTGATCGGCTCCGGCGTGGCGGGCGCGCTCGGCAACCGGGTAGATATCACCACCATGCTCTCCGTCCAGGCGATCAGCTTCCCGCTCGCCGGCCTCTTCGCCCTACTCACGCTCTCCCCCGACATCATCACCCGGTCGGAGCGCGCCCAGGCCAAGCCCGAGGCGAGCAGCTAGTGCCACCGGGCCGCATCTGTGCGATAGTTCCGCCCCGAAGCCGCAACCTGGCGGCACCCCACCCCGACGACACGGAGGCGAGATGGCCACCAGCATCATCCTCGACACCGACATCGGCACCGACGTGGACGACTGCCTCGCGCTCGGCGTGATCTTCGGCTCCCCCGAACTCGACCTCGTCGGCGTCACCACCGTCTACGGCGACGTCGCCCTCCGGGCGCGCATGGTCCAGAAACTGCTGCGCCTGCGCGGCATCTCCGGCATCCCCGTCATCACCGGCGCGCGACCGCCACTCCTCAACAAGCGCTCGGTCTACTGGGCTGGTCACGAAGGCGTGGGGCTGCTCGAACCCGGCGACGACTCGCTCTCCGCCACCGGCGACGATGCGGCCGGATACATCGTCCGTACAGCGAACGAACGGCCCGGCGAGATTCACCTCGTGGCCATCGGCCCCCTCACCAACATCGCCATCGCCCTCCTCCGCGACCCCGACCTCGGCTCCGCCTCGCCGGGCTGACGATCATGGGTGGCTCCATTCGCGGCCCCCAGAGCCTCCACCTCCCCTTTGTCGAGCACAACATCCGCTGCGACCCGGAGGCCGCCCAGGTCGTCTCGCCTCCGGCATCCCCATCTCACTCGTCCCCCTGGACGTCACCCTGCGCGTCTCCATCCGCCCGGCCGATGTCGCGCGCCTCCGCGCCGCCGACACTCCTTACCACCACGCCGTCGCCGAGCAAGTTGAGCGCTACCCCCGCTTCGGCCAGCTCGGCCACACCTACCTCCACGATCCGCTCGCCGTCGCCACCGTCGTCCGGCCCGACCTCGTCACCTGGCAGGAAGCCCACCTCTCCGTCGAACTCTCCGGCGAGCAGACCACCGGCATGACCCTCCTCCGCCAACCCACCGCCGATCTCCCCGTCAACGCCCGCGTCGCCCTCGATGTCGACATCGCCCGCGCCGAAGCCTTCGTCGCCGAACGACTCGTCGGCTAGCGCTTGCCTCGCCCGGTCGCCACACGTGCGTGCCATGGCCAATTGGCCACCCCGATCTCAGCCGACCGGGTGAGTCCTCTCGATGAACAGGGCGATTGACAACTCCCCGCCCGGTGCGCTACGCTAATGGCGACCTTCGGGGCAGGGTGCAATTCCCGACCGGCGGTATGGCGTGCAACACGTCAAGCCCGCGAGCCGCGTAGCGGCAGACCCGGTGTGATTCCGGGGCCGACGGTAGAGTCCGGATGGGAGAAGGTCGCGACCGTGACACCATTTGGTGTCGGCATGTCTTCGGCTTGGCTACACTAGTCAGGTCGGCTTGCCGATACATGTCGCGTCGCGTTTTGCCCCGAAGGCTTAGGCCTTCGGGATTTTTGTTGTTCCGAGCCGCGCCGTCACCACCGACGAGCGCAGGAGGTATGTCATGGATGCCCTGGATGCGCCGACGCTCGCGGGACGTTCCCGCCCCGCCGCGCATCACACCACCACCGCGCGACCAGAGAGGCGTCGGCGTGGCCAGTTTCGCCACTGGCTCGAACTGCTGGCGATTCCCCTCTCGCTCCTGATCGGCCTGCTCGCCTGGAAGTGGCTGGTCGTCGCGCGCGACATCCCCGCCTTCATCCTGCCGCCCCCCGAGCGGGTCGCCACCCGCTTCGTCTCGGCGGTCGCCGACGGCACCTGGTGGGCCGAGACGCAGGTCACGCTGGTCGAGAGCCTGCTCGGCTTCGCGCTCGGCTTCGTCGTCGCCAACCTGCTCGGCTACCTGCTCGCCCACATCCGGCTCCTGGAGCGCATCATCGGCCCCTACATCCCGGCCAGCCAGGCCCTCCCGATCGTCGCCATCGCGCCCCTCCTCATCCTCTGGCTCGGCTACGGCCAGGCCCCGAAGATCGTCGCCGCCGCCCTGATGGTCTTCTTCCCGATGGTGATCAACACCGTCAGCGGCCTGCGCCAGATCGAGCCATCGCTGCGCGAAGTCGCCCAGGTCTACGGCGCGAATCGCTGGCAGACGTTGCTGCATGTCGAGGTGCCGCTGGCGCTGCCCACCATCCTCAGCGGGGTCAAGATCAGCTTCACCCTCGCCGTCACCGGGGCGACGGTCGCCGAATTCATGGGGGCCGACCACGGCCTCGGCGTGCTGCTCAACGTCTCGCGCGGCCTCTTCGACACCGCGCTCCTCTTTGTCGCGCTCCTCACCCTCGTCGCCCTGGCGATGCTCGCCTACGGCCTGGTGACCATCCTGGAGCGCGTCCTGATTCGCTGGTAGTGCTGCGTGCTGAGGAGAGGAGCGAGGAGCGAGTAACGAGTAACCACCTACTCATCCAACTGACTACTGACTACTGACTACTGACTACTGACTACTGGAGAGCACCGATGCGGCGACCAACAATCCTCGGACTGGCCCTCATCCTCATCGTGGCGCTGACTGGCTGCGGCGCAGGCACCACCGCGACCGTCGCCCCCGCCACCGCCGCGCCGTCGCGCGCCGCCGGTGCCTCGGCAGCGGCGAGCAGCCCGGCAGCCAGCGCCGCCGCCACCTCGGCGGGCACACCGGCGGCCGGCGGCCCGCTCAAGAAGCTGTCGATCGGCCTCGGCTACATCCCCGACATCCAGTTCGCCTCCTTCTACGTGGCCAAGGAGCGCGGCTACTTCCGGGACGAGGGGCTTGACGTCGAGTTCAAGCAAGGCTTCGAGACCGATGTCCTGAAGCTCCTCGGCACCGGCGCGCTCAACTTCGGCGTCGTCGGCGGCGACGAGTTGCTGATCGCCCGCTCGCAGGGCGTGCCGATTGTCTATGTCTCGACCTGGTACCAGAAGTACCCGGTCACCGTGGTCGCCCTGGCGAGCGCCAACATCAAGACCGCCGCCGACCTCAAGGGGCGCACGATCGGCGTCCCCGGCCGCTTCGGCGCGACCTACGTCGGCCTTCGCGCGCTGCTCGACAACGCCGGGCTGAAGGAATCGGACGTGCAGATACGCGAGATCGGCTTCACCCAGGTGCAGGCGCTCACCCAGAAGCAGGTGGACGCCGTCGTCGGCTACGCCAACAACGAGCCGGTCCAGCTGAAGGCGATGGGGCAGGCGATCACCACGATTAACGTCTTCGACACCGTCGATCTCGTCGCCAACGGCCTCGTCACCGACGAGAAGACGCTGAAGGAGAACCCCGAGCTCGTGAAGAGCGTCGTCCGCGCGATGGTGCGCGGCGTGCAGGACGTCGTCGCCAAGCCCGATGAGGCCGTGACGCTCTGCATCCCCTACATCCCCGGCTCCGCCGACAAACGCGACCAACTCCGCGCCGTCCTCGACGCGACGATCCCCCTCCTCCAGAGCGCGAACACGGCGCAGCAGGGCTACGGCTACAGCAACCCCGCCTCCTGGCAGAGTTCCGCCGCCCTCCTCCGCAAGCTCGGCTTCCTTGGTGCCGATGTGGACGTGGCGAAGAGCTTCTCGAACGACTACCTACCGCCCAAATGAGTCACAACCCGCACCCCGGCGTGATGGGACATGCCGGGGCGCGGGCTACACCTCCTCGAAGTTGACTGGCCAGCCAACGAAGCGACATTCGAGGTGGATCTGCTCGTGTTCGGGACCCGCCCAGCGGCAGTGGGCACAATGGCTCGTCGCGTAGAGGTGGTCGAAGAGCACCGGATTCATCACCGTCAGGCGGCGGTGGAGCGCGAGGCGCTTGTACTCCTCGCGCACCGCCGCGTCGATCTCGCGCGGCAAACACTGGGGATACTGCAACTCGTACGCTGCCCCCGTGGCGACATCCTCAATCGTGAGCGTCTCGATCTCCCGGTCATCCTCGATGGACAGCGCCCTATCGCGCAGGCGCAGCACGCCCCAATCAACCCCCGCCATCGCGGAGAGGTACTGGAGGAGCCGCGCCTTGTCGATCGTGCGCGTCGCCAGCCGCTCCAGGAGCGGGCGGACGCGTTGCACCACCTCGTGCGTCGCCTTGTAGGCCATGTGTGCTCCAGTTGTCAGAGACCAGAGGTCAGAGATCAGTCTAAGAAGATCTTCTAATCTCTGGTCTCTGGTCTCTGACCTCCGACCTCTGATCTCTGACTACCCGACGCTGCGCACCCCGGCCACGCCCTTCTCGCGCAGCGCCGCGACCTCGTCGATCAGGCGGGTGCGGAAGGTGAGCGGGCCGGGGAGGGTTCCGTTCACCGGTTCGGCGGCGCGCTCGGCGGCGAGGCCGTAGGAGGCGAGGCCGAGCGCGGTCTGGATCGCGGGATCGCCACCGGCGGCAGGAAGATGGCAATCGCGGCGGTCGCCATGCAGCCGGAGCCGGTGATCCGCCCGAGCAGCGCGTGGCCGTTGTGGACCTCCAGCACCCGCCCGCCGCCGACCACGACGTCGACCGCGCCGGTGACGGCGACGGTCAGGCCGAAGTGCGCGGCTGCGGCTTCGCCGACCGCGCGCGGGTCCTCGTTGCCGATGGCGTCGACGCCGCGCATCTGCCCGGAGCCGACCAGCGCGCCGATCTCGCCGCGATTGCCGCGCAGGACGGTGATCGGCAGCTCGCTCAGCAGGCGCAGCGCGCTCTCGGTGCGGAAGCGGGTCGCGCCAGCGCCGACGGGGTCGAGGATGATCGGCACATTGTGCTCAGCCGCCGAACGCCCGGCGATCAGCATCGCCTCGATCTCCCCCTTCGAGAGGGTGCCGATGTTCAGCGCCAGCGCGCCCGCGAGGGCCGCCATCTCCGCGACCTCCTCGGGCGCGTAGGCCATCACCGGCGACGCACCGAACGAGAGCGTCAGATTCGCCACGTCGTTCGTCACGACGACGTTGGTGATGTGGTGGATCAGCGGCGTCCGCTCGCCGATCGTTGCCAGCGACCGCGCCGCCTCGGCCGCATAGTCGATCCCGCTCATTGGCCTCTCCCTCTTCGAGAACCCCACGTCTGTTACAATCGTAGTGTCGCCGCTTGGCTGGTTGTTGGCAACACCCCGGCGGCGACGCGGTTTATCCGGGGCTCGCCCCAGACGCCGAGGCACGCCCAGATGGAGCATGAGCCGATCATTCGCACGGTCGGGCTGCGGAAAGCCTACGGCAATGTCATCGCCCTCGATGACCTGACGATCGAGGTGCCGCGCGCGTCGGTTGGCTTCCTGGGTGCGAATGGGGCGGGGAAGGCGACGCTGATCTCCCTCCTGCTCGGACTGCGCCGCCCGAGCGCCGGGACGATGACGGTGCTCGGGCGCGACGTGGCGACCGAGGCGGCGACGGTCCGTTCGTTGGTGGGCTACATGCCCGAGTCGGACTGCCTGCCGCGCGATGTTACTGCTGCTGAGTTCGTCGGGCACATGGCGGCGATCAGCGGCCTGCCACCCGAGGCGGCCCGGCTACGCGCGGCGGAGACTCTCTACCACTGCGGGTTGGAGGAGGAACGCTACCGGCCGATCGGCGGGTTCTCGACCGGCATGAAGCAGCGGGTCAAGCTGGCGCAGGCGCTGGTACACGGGCCGGAACTCCTCTTCCTCGATGAGCCAACAAATGGGCTGGATCCCAGCGGGCGGACGCAGATGCTTGAGTTGGTCAAGCGCATCTACCGCGAACTCGGGATCACGATCGTGCTCAGCTCGCACGTCCTGGAGGATGTTGAGCAGACTTGCGATTATGTGGTGATCCTGGCCGGGGGGCGCGTGATCGCCAACGGGCACCTCGCCACGCTGCTGGGGGGTGGCGGCGATTTGCTGGTCGAGATCGACGGGCCGGACGAGGCGCGGGCGGGCTTTGTCGCGACGCTCGGCAGCGCGGGCGTGACGGTGACGCCGCGCGACGGGGCGCTGCTGATCCCCCGCAAGGACGAGGCGGTCTACGACCTGATTCGCGACACGGCGGTCGATACCGGGGTGGCGTTGCGCTCGCTGCGCTCGGAGGCGCGGTCGCTCGAAGATGTCTACCTGGACCGGGTCGGGGCGGCGACGCCGGTGGGGAGCGCCGATGGCTGACGCGCGGGCGATGGGCGAGGGGGTGCTCTACGACCGGGGCTACCGGGGCTACGACGGACCGCGCGCGGGCCGGGCGAGCGCGATCTGGGCGCTGTTCGTCTACTCCTTGCGCCGCGCGGTCGGGATCGGGAGGCGCTGGACGGCGAAGATTCTACCGATCTTCCTCTATCTGGTCGCCTTCGGGCCGGTGCTGCTGTTCATCGGGCTGCGGGTGATCCTCGGCTCGCTGCTGGAGAATGGCCCGGACTACGGCAACATCTTCGGGATCCTGACGCTGGTGGTGCTGATCTTCGGGGCAACCGCTGCGCCAGAGATGCTGTGCGACGACCGGCGGCAGGGGGTGTTGCCCCTCTACTTCTCGCGGACGATCACGCGCGGCGACTATCTGCTCGCCAAGTTGGGGGCGCTGGCGGTGGTGCTGCTGTCGGTGACGGCGCTGCCGATGCTGCTGATGTTCGTGGGCAACATCCTGCTGGCGAGCGACCTGACCGGCTATGCGCGGGACAATGCCGACGACCTGTGGCGGCTGATCGCGCTGAGCCTGCTGGTGTCGGTCTTCTACGCGGCGATCGCGCTGGCGATCGCCGCAAACGTTGACCGCAAGGGGGTGGCGGCGGCGATCTTTGCCGGGGTGTTCCTGGTCGGTACGGGACTGGTCGCGGCGGTGCGGGAGAATATCGCGTGGAGCGGGCGGGATTACGTCTTGCTCGCCAGTCCGGGCCGGGTGGCGGAGGGGCTGACCAGCTGGATCTTCCCACCGGAAGTACAGGAGAATCCGCCGCCGTTCAATGGTGCCTGGTTCTTGATCTCGGTGCTGGTCGTCGTGGTGGTCTGCGGCGTGCTGCTCTACCGGCGCTATCTGCGGGAGGATTGAGCGGACGATGGCGATGACCATGCCCGCAGCGCAGGGACCAACTATTGAAGTGACCAACCTCGCCAAGTGGTATGGCGATGTGGTCGCGGTGGCCGACGTCTCGTTCCAGGTTGGCCCGGGGGTGACGGGGCTGCTGGGGCCGAATGGCGCGGGGAAATCGACGACGTTCAAGATGCTGACCGGCTTGCTGCGCCCTTCATCCGGGAGCATCAGTATCCTGGGGAAGCCAGCGCGCGGGGAGCCGGAGGTTTATCGCCAGATCGGGCTGGTGGGGGAGCAGGAGGCGACGTACGCGTTCCTGACCGGGTATGAGTTCGTGCGGCTGAATGCGGCGCTGCAGGGGGTCGCGGACCTCGATGGGGCGACGCGGCGGGCGCTGGAGCTGGTGGACCTGACGGAGGCGGCCGAGCGGAAGACTGGCGGCTACTCAAAAGGGATGCGGCAGCGGGTGAAGATCGCGGCGGCGCTGGTGCATGACCCGCAGATCGTGATCATGGATGAGCCGCTGAACGGGACCGACCCGGTGCAGCGGGTGCAGATCATCGAGCTGATCAAGCGGCTGGGGGCGGAGGGGCGGACGGTGATTATCTCGTCGCACATTCTGCACGAGGTGGAGCGGTTCGCGGACCGGATCCTGGTGATCGTGCATGGGCGGCTGGCGGCGGCGGGTGATTTCCGGGCAATCCGTACCCTGATCACTGAGCAGGCGCGGCAGATCCGGGTGCGGGCCAGCGATGCGCGGCGGCTGGCGGCGGCGCTGGTGGGGCTGCCGTCGCTGCGGGGGCTAACGGTGGATGGCGACAGCCTGGTGCTGGAGGTGGACGACCCGCGCGATTGCTACTGGCAGTTGCCGCGCCTCGCCCGGGCGGCTGACGTGCGGCTGTACGAGATCGGGGCGCTGGATGACTCGCTGGCGAGCGTCTTCTCGTACGTGGTCGCGCGGTAAGGGGGGGCGATGGAGCTGGCGGTGCGCTGGCCGATCTTCTGGCTGATGCTGCGGCAGTATCGCGCGGGGAAGGCGACCTGGGCGACGATCGGCTTCGCGGCGCTGCCGGTCCTGCTGGCGGCGCTCTACCGGGTGGGGACGAGCACCAATCCGCCGCGCGTCTTCCTGTCGGGGCTCTACCTGAACCTGCTGGCACCGACGATCGTGCCGCTGGGGGCGCTGATCCTGGCGACGACAGCGCTGGGCAATGAGATCGAGGACCGGACGCTGGTCTACCTGACGCTAAAGCCGCTGGCGCGAGCACGGATCGTGCTGGCGAAGTATCTGGCGGCGCTGCTGAGCGGCGGGGCCTTCTTCGCGCTGGGGGCGTGGGCGACCTGGCTGGTGGCGGGGGTGGGCCGTGGTGAGCCGCTGGGCTGGCGGTCGCTGATCGCGCTGCTGGTGGCGGTGGTCGCGGGGGTGGCGGGGTATGGGGCGCTCTTCCTGCTGGTGAGCCTGATCGCGCCGAGGGCGCTGCTGATCGGGATTGTCTATATCCTGATCTGGGAGACGACGCTGGCGCGGTTCATCACGAGTCTGCGGTTTGCGAGCGTGCGGTATTACGCGGCGTCGCTCTACCCGCGGTTGCTGGACGATGTGGCCGCGCCGACGGGGGATACGGCGCGGGTGGGCGTGGCGCTGGCCGTGCTCGTGGTGCTGGTGGTGGCGGCGCTGGCGCTGGCGACATGGCGGCTGGGGCGGATGGACCTTGATTAGGGCTTCCTGATGCGGTAATTGACGGGTTGTGCGTTTGTGCGTTTGTGTGTTCGTGTGTAGGCGTGTACGTGAGTTACGCGGTGGGGCACATTCTGGCCGGGAATGCGGCGAATCCACGCCCCGCTGCTAGTACGTTCGCGGCCTTCCTTGGCCCGTCACGGGTGACCGCGTAACTCCTGTCAATTGAACGCCTCCCCAACCATCGCGCCTCGCTCTCGATACTATCGCCCCCTAACCCCAACCAGCCGGATTGATCGGCGCATCACCCGCCGGGGCACCCGCCACGGGCGAGTCGGGTACCCGGCGGCGGGACCGAACTTTGGACTTTGAACTTTGAACTGTGCCCCAGGTCCGGTCCCTGCCCAGCCCCGTGCTATACTTCCCCCATCGGCCTATCCCATGGATGGGTGATTTAGTGTTGCCGCGAAGGCGCGGCACCGGGATGGGGGATTGGGCATGTCACAAGGGCGTATCCTGGCCATCGCATTCATCGCCATCGGAATCATCCTGGCGGCGGTCGCGGCCCTGGCCGACGTCTTCCTCGGCTCCAGGGGCACCACCTTCGGTTGGAAGCAACTCCTCGGCCTCGTCCTCGGCATCATCCTCGTCGTCGCGGGCATCATCCTGCTGCGCCAGGGCGACGCCGAGTACGAGGACGACGAAGAACTCGAAGACGATGCCGAGGAAACCGCCGAGGGCGAGCGGCAAGCCTGAGGGAGACGAGACCGGCGAGCTTCTCGCGCGACGCCTTGACCGTGGAAGCACTCGATCAGCACCCAAGTGTGGCAGTCGTCGATGCAGGCTTACCAGCACTCTGCATACAGTATGCTGGACTCATGCTGGACTCCTGGTCGAGAGGTTGGTGGGGTAAACGTTCGAACCTTCCAACCTTCCAACCGACCCCTCGAACTTTGAACCTTGAACTCTGAACCTCGTGAGAGGAACGACCATGTCGAGCGACCGGGAAACAGCCCTGAGAGAACAACTTGCCGCCGTCGTGGCTGATCTCGGTTATCCGCCGCGCACCATCGATCTGCGCCGCGTCCCCTTCTCCGGCTCCTGGGGCGCGGCCACCTCGGTCGCCAAGGCCCTCTCCGGCCAGGCCGCCGCCGACCAGATCGCCGCCGAGACCGCCGGGCTGGACAAGAAGGTAGCGCGCGAGCGCGCCGGGCAGATCGCCAACGCCAAGGCGCAAGAGATCGCCGAGCAGATCGCCGCCCGCCTCCTCGCCATCGGCGCGGCCGACCGGGTGGAAGCGGTCAACGGCTTCGTCAACATCTACTTCGACACCGCCGCCGTCGCGGCCCAGACCGTGCGCCGCGTGGCGGACGAAGGGGCCACCTACGGGCGCGGCGCGGCCGTCAGCGAGCGGGTGCTCGTCGAGTTCTCGCAGCCCAACACCCACAAGGCCTTCCACGTCGGCCACCTCCGCAACGTCGCGCTCGGCCACGCCCTCAGCAACATCCTCGATTTCTCCGGCTTCACCGTCCTGCGCGCCAACTACATCGGCGACATCGGGCGGCACGTCATCTCCTGCCTCTGGTGCTACCGCGCCTTCCACAACGGCCAGGAACCGGCCGAGGGGCGCGGGCGCTGGCTCGGCCAGGTCTACACCGAGAGCGTCCAGCGCCTCGGCTACCGCCAGCAAGTCGTCGATTTCATCAACAAGCTCAGCACCGACGACGAGGCCTTCAAGACCGCCTCCGACCGCATGATGAAGGAACTCTGGCGGCGCAAGAAGGCTTCCGGCGAGGACATCGCCTATCTGCTCGGCCAGCTCAGCGGCAAGGGTGAACTGACCCTCGCCAAGGTCCACGACCCCGACTGCATGGCCGACCTCTGGCAGATCATCGGCGCGCAGCTCCAGCAGGAAGCGCGGCCGACGCGCGCCAACGCCCCCGTCGTGGACGAGGCGACCGCCGAGGAGCAGTTGAAGCGCTGGCGCGAACTGAACGAGCACGCCGACTGGTGGATCCCCGCCGGGCAGTGGGAGCGCGAATTCAGGGAGTGCTGGCGGCTCTGGGAGGCGCAGGACCCCGAGTTCGTCGCCCTCTGGGAGCGCACCAAGGCCTGGAGCATGGAGGAGTTCCACCGCATCTACGCCGAACTGCACGTCCCCTTCGACACCTGGTTCTACGAGAGCGAACTGGAAGAGGAAGGCCGTGCGATCGTCCAGGAACTCCTCGACAAGGGCATCGCCGAGATCAGCGAGGGCCTGCCCGTCGTCAAGATCGACGAGAAGCTGGGGATCGACAAGGAGACCTACCGCGTCCTCCCGATCCTCCGCTCCGACGGCACCACCCTCTACTCGACCAAGGATCTCGCGCTCACCAAGCGCAAGTTCGAGGACTACCAGATCGACCGCGCGATCTGGGTCGTCGCCGTGCCGCAGGCGCTCTACTTCCAGCAAGTCTTCAAGGTGCTGGAGCTCTGGGGCTTCGAGCAGGCGAAGCAGTCCTTCCACCTGCCCTACGAGATCGTCACCCTCAAAGAAGGGATGATGAGCTCGCGCAGCGGCAACGCCGTCCTCTACGAGGATGTCGCGCCCGAAGTCTTCCGGCGGGCGCGGACCATCATCGACGAGAAGAATCCCGAATTGCCCGAAGAGGCGAAGGCCAAGGTCGCCCGGCAGGTCGGCGTCGGCGCGCTCCTCTACAGCATGCTCGACCGCGACAACAACCGCGTGATCACTTTCGACCCCGCCGAGGCGGTCAGCCTCCACGGCCAGTCCGCGCCCTACATCCAGTACGCCCACGCCCGCGCCTGCCGCATCCTGGAACGCGCCGGAACACTCCCCGCCGCGCCCGCAGAAGCCGAGGTCTTCGTCGATCTCTGCGAGCAGGAGATCAACCTGATCGCGCAGATCGAGGCCACCGGCGAGGTGCAGCGCGCGGCGAAGGAGTACAAGCCCCTCGTCATCGCCACCTACGCCTACGACCTCGCGACCCTGACCAACGACTTCTACGAACACTGCCGCGTGATCGACGCGCCCGAGCCGACGCGCACCGCGCGCCTCGCCGTCGTCGCCGCCACCCGCCAGACCCTCGCCAACGCCCTCACCCTCCTCGGCATCGAAGCCCCGGAGGCGATGTGACGGCGGGCCGAAGGAAGCGCGGGCGAACGGGCGAGACCCCAGATCCATCGCCCGTTCGCCCGTCGTCTCCTTCGCCCGTTCGATCCAGCAATCGTCTCCGCACCGCCCGCATCGCCCCCATCGCCGTGCCGCTCGGCCTGGGCGTCTGCGAATTCGGCCCCGAGATCGGCCCCTTCGCGCTCGACGCGGGCCTGCGCACGCAAACCACCGCTATCCCGGCGGGCTGGCCCGGCATCGCCAAGCTCGATCCCACCACCGTCACCGATGTCCTGCCCTCACTCCCGCCACCGGAGTACGGCAACCTTCGCCTGAAGAACCACGACCCGATCCTCGCCACCTGCAAGCGCGTCGCCCAATACGTCCGCGCCGCCATCGCCGACGACCGCCTCGCGCTCGTTCTCGGCGGCGACCACGCCCTCTCCATCGGCTCGATCGCCGGGGCCGCCGCCGCGTGCGAACGCCTCGGCGTCCTCTGATCGACACCCACCCCGACCTGAACACCCCCGAGACCACGCCCAGCGGCAACATCCACGGCATGTCGATGGCCGTCGCCCTCGGCCACGGCGACCGCGCCCTCGCCACCATCGCCGGTGCCGCTCCCAAAGTGCGCCCCGCCGACGTCACCATGATCGGCCTGCGCGACCTCGACCCCGGCGAAGAGGACTTCCTGGCCCGCGAAGCGATCCGCGTCTACCCGATGGCCGCCATCGACGGCATCGGCGGCTTCGTCGCCACCGTCGCCCGCGCCGCCGCAGAACTCGCCGCCAGCGGCGTGGACGCCGTCCACCTCTCCTTCGACCTCGACGTCCTCGACCCCTCCTGCTTCACCGCCACCAGCACCCCCGTCCCCGGCGGCCTGATCGTCCGCGAAGCCCTCGCCGGCCTGCGCTTCCTCCGCGACAGCGCCCTCCCGATCCGCTCCGTCGACTGGGTCGAACTCAACCCCCTCCTCGACACCCGCGGCGCCTCCACCGAAGTCGCCATCCGCCTCCTCAAAGCCCTCCTCGGCGACGACTAACCCTCCCCCACGCCCAGCCCTGTCCTCCCACTCGCCAAGCGATCACTTTCCCAACAAAGTGGCATGATTTACCACCCCCGACGGGTTCAGTATTGTAGGGGCAGTCCGCTCAGTCGCCCGCGTGAGATCGGCTACGGCATCGCCCATCCCGTAGGGCGCGTCGCGACGCGCCCGCGTGGCAACGGGTGCATGGCAACTAAATATCGCCGCTGGCACACTCCATCCAACACCAGAAAGGAGCCCCCACCATGACCACGCACCCGCACCCCAGCCACGGGTCAAAGTCCCCCACATGTGGGGGATTTAGGGCCAACCCCACCCCAGCCAACCACCCACAAGAGCGCCACCGCTGTTAAAGTCCCCCCAGCATCTGGGGGATGTAGGCCTCCCCGCACCCACACCGCCTCGTTTTCCACACCAGAGCAAGCCTACCTGGGGAAGAAAGAAAGAAAGTTAAAAACCGCAAATCAAACCTAATTATCGTCAAGTCCCACCCGGCATATCCTCACCCCAACGCCTCGTCCCCCTCCGCCTCATCCGCCTCCGCAAAGAGGTCAACCCCGACGAAGCCGAGGTCATCCTCAGGCTCATCCTCCTGCTCGATGACCTCGTCCACCTCCCACACCTCTTCCGCCGGGCGCGCGGCCTGCACCGCCGCCGCCAGCGCCAGCCACCCATCCGGCGTATCCTCACCCGGCAGCGCCAGGATCGCCGGCGACCCCGCATGCCGCAGCAACCACCGCGTGACGATCGCCGCCTCGTCGATCGTCTCATTGTTGAGCGGCGGCAAGTCCTCGGCGTGCGCCCGCACCCACGACTCCCGCAGGTCATCCGCGACATCCTCGTCCGACTCGTCGCCCCGCACCCGCCGCCGCGACCAGAGCCGCCCGCGCGTCACCAGGAACGTCTCCACCGCGCCCGCCTCCACCGCAGGCAGCACGATCATCGCGTCCGCCAGCCCCTCCGCCGTGGTCAGCAGCGCCCCCTCCTTGGCGACGCTCGCCAGCACCCGGCGCAGCGTCCCGTCCTCCGCCGCCGCCCGGCCCCGCCGCCGCGCCGCCACCCGCAACGCCTGCACCCGGTCGATGATCGCCTGCACGTCCCCTTCCAGGTACCGGATCAGGTCCGCGACCAGCGCCCCATACTCCTCCTGCGTCGTCTGCCCGATGCACGGCCCCAGGCACTTGCCGACCATCAGCCGCGAGCACGAGGACCAGCGCTTGACCGGCGAGCGCGCCTTCTGGCGGCAGTTCCGCAGCGGCAGGATCTCCTCCAGCGTCGCCAGTGTGCGACGCACCGCCCGCACGTTGCGGTATGGCCCGAAGTAGCGCCCGCCGTCATCCTGCCGCGTCCGCGTCGCGTAGACGCGCGGCCAGGCATCCGCGAGGTCCACCTTGATGTAGGGATAATGCTCGTGGTAGCGCCCCTGCACGTTGTAGCGCGGCTGGTGCCGCCGGATCAGCTGCATCTCCAGCAGCAGCGCCTCCAGCTCCGAGCCGACCACCACCGTCTCGATCCGCGCGACCGCCTCCAGCAGCCCCGGCTTGCGCGGCTCGTTCAGGTTCTCCGAGTAATACGAGCGCACCCGCCGGTTGAGGTCCTTCGCCTTCCCGACGTAGAGAATCTCGTCCCGCGCGTCCCGCATCAGGTAGCAGCCCGGCACATGCGGGATCTGCTCCAGCCAGCTCGGCTCCATGATCACGCGCGCCCGGCTGATCGCCCCGTGCTCGTCGGACGCCGCCGGTGCCGCCCCCTGCGCCCCGGCCACCCCCAGCAGCGCATCGGGCGACCGCAAGCCCTTCTGCGCCGCCAGCGGCAGCAGCGCCGCGAAGACCGCCGCCGTCAGCCGCGCATCCGGCTCCGACCGGTGCCGCCCCCCCGGCGACCGCAGCCCGAGCCCCTTCGCGACCGCATCGAGATTCCAGCGCCGCTGCCCCGTCAGCGTCCGCTGCGCCAGCGCCAGCGTATCCAGCCGCGCGTTGAGCAAGGTCGGACGCCCCGCACGCCGCAACTCCGCATCGAGGAAGCCCAGGTCGAAGCCGATGTTGTGCCCGACGATCAGGTCATCCCCGAGGAAGGCGATCAACTCATCAACGACCGTCTCAAAGGCGGGAGCGTCCACCAGCAAATCGTCCGTGATGCCCGTCAGCCGCACGATCTGCCCGCTCAGCCGCCGATCGGGCCGCAGCAGCGTGCTGAAGATCCCCTCCTCGCGCCCGCCCCGGAAGCGCAGCGCCGTCAGCTCGATAATCCGCTGGGAGTAGGCTTTCAGCCCCGTCGTCTCGACATCGAGCACCACGTACCCAAGCGCGTCGAGCGAGTCGACCCCGGTCGTCCCCGCGCGAAACCCCGCCAGCGTCCAGCGCCCATCGGCCGAGAACGCAATCGTGCCATCGGTCCCCACCTGCCGCTGCAGGAAGGAGCGCCAGAGGTCCACCTTCGTCCCGGCCCCGAAGAGATGCCGGATCAGCGCATCCTCCGGCACGGCCCCGCCATGCGCCAGCAGGAACGCCTTAATCTTCCCTTGTAGCGATGGATAGCCCTCCTGGGCTGCCTCTGCCATCTCGCCCCCGGTCGTACGGACAGTCAAGGGGAGTATAGCAGGCGCATCCCGCCGGATGATGCCGCGATTGCGCGCGACACCAGTCGGCGGTATGCTCCGCCGACTGTGGCACAGAGTTTCGTGGTGAGGGGGAATATGGGCGCGAGTGAGTTCTGCTTCATGACGGCAACCGAGTTGGCACGGCGCATCCGGGCGCGCGAGCTGTCTGCGCGCGAGGTGATGGAGGCGCACCTGGCGCAGATCGAGCGCGTCAACCCCAGGGTGAACGCCATCGTGACCCTGCTGCCCGAACAGGCGCTCGCCGGCGCGCAGGCAGCCGACGATGCCCTGGCGCGCGGCGACGCGGTCGGGGCGCTGCACGGTCTGCCGATCGCGCACAAAGATCTGGAGTTGACCAGGGGCATCCGCACGACCTACGGCTCGCCGATCTACCGCGACTTCGTGCCGCAGGAGAGCGCGCTGATCGTCGAGCGCGTGCAGGCGGCCGGGGCGATCACCATCGGCAAGACCAACACGCCCGAGTTCGGCGCGGGCTCCCAGACCTACAACGAGGTCTTCGGCGAGACCCTGAATCCCTACGACACCACCAAGACCTGCGGCGGCAGCAGCGGCGGCGCGGCGGTGGCGCTCGCCACCGGGATGATCCCGATCGCCGACGGCAGCGATCTCGGCGGCTCGCTCCGCAACCCGGCGGCCTTCTGCAACGTCGTCGGCTTCCGAACCGCGCCAGGGCGCGTGCCGAACTACCCCTCGGCGCTCGGCTGGTGGCCCTTCTCGATCTCCGGCCCGATGGCCCGCACCGTCGAAGACGTGGCCTTGCTCCTCAGCGTGATGGCCGGCCCGGACCCTCGCGTCCCCATCTCCATCGCCGAGCCGGGGAGCAAGTTCGCCGCTCCCCTCGCGCGCGACTTCCGGGGCGTGCGGATCGCCTGGAGTCGCGACTTCGGCGGCCTCCCGATCGACTCGCGCATCGCGGCGGTGCTGGAGACCCAACGCCCGGTCTTCGCAGCCCTCGGCTGCGAGCTTGATGACGATCAGCCCGACTTCGACGGCGCGGACGAGGTCTTTAAGGGTTGGCGGGCCTGGAGCAGCGAAGCGGCGCGCGGCCCACTCCTGGCCGAGCACCGCCACCAGATCAAGGAGACGATTCTGCGCGAGGTCGCCGAGGGGGAGCAACTGACCGGGCCGCAGCTCTCGCGCCTGGAAATGCGCCGCACCGCCATCTACCACCGCGTGCGCGAGTTCATGGCGACGCGCGAGTTCATGGTCTTCCCCACGACCCAGGTACCACCCTTCCCGATCGAGCAGCGCTACATCACCGAGATCAACGGCGTGCCGATGAACTCCTACATCGAGTGGATGCGCTCCTGCTACTACATCAGCATCACCGGGCTGCCCACCATCTCGGTGCCGTGCGGCTTCACCCCGGAAGGATTGCCGGTGGGGCTGCAGATCGTCGGGCGGCACCAGGACGAGTTCGGCGTGCTGCAACTGGCCCACGCCTTCGAGCAAGCGACGGGATTTTGGAAGCAGCGCCCCGAGGTCGCCGTGTAAGACACGACAGGAGGGATGGTCCGGTGGTCGAGACGCTGTTGCGCGTCGCCGGTACCGCGATCCTGGGCGTGCTGCTCGGCTTCTTCGTGGCGGTGTCGGGTTTCGCCGACGGGCAACCGGGCGAGCGGGCGGTCGTCATCGGGGTGATCGTGATCGCCTACGCCATTACCGGCCTGGGGCTCGGCTATCGCGCCACGCTCTGGTATGGCCTCGGGCTGGCGGTGCCTGGGGTGGCGGTGCTGCTGCTCTACGTCGCGAACGACGATGGAAGCGGCTGGTATCTCCCCTACGCAGGAGCGATTGCGGCACTAGCACTGGGCGGCGCGTATCTCGGCGTACGCCTGGGCCAGAGGCGAGCATAGGGCACGGTTCATGGGAACCGCGTTGTTCGCTGCAATAACGGCGGGCACCTTCGTCACGAAGCGCTGAAGGTACGTTCGTCCATGATGCGCGCGTCGCCGCAGGCTATCGCCATCCGCCTTTAGCTGGCGAAGGATCACCATCAGGAAGCCGAGTCGGGTGCGCAAGTTGGTCATCCGAGTCATCTTGCTGAAGGCTGGCCGAGCCACTCTCAAGTGCGAGCCAATGAGAGAGCAGCATGGCCAGGAAGCCTGCTAGACGGCAGCAGCGTCGGGTGAGACTGAAGGCAGGTCGTCGGCCCTGGCCCCCACCAGATAGGTGGGCAGATCGGCCAGCGCACGCCAGCGCGCGTCGGCCTTGGCGACCGCCCTGGCGAGGACCGCCCGCTGGGGGTTGTCGAGCGGCAGGTGGTGGTAGCTCCAGAAAAGCGCGACGTAGGCTTCGTAGGCGGCGCGGAGTTCGGCATTCATCGGCGTGGTCATACGGCCCCCTGCATGGTGGCTGGGATGCGCATCGCTACCGACATTTGGGGCGGCTGCGACGGCAGACCCTCCCACAACATTTCCTCGCGGTGGACGATCGCCGCGAGCGCTGCGGCGTAGGTCCGCGCCCAATCGACCTCGACCAGGAGCAGGCAGACCCGGTCTCTGCGCATCGCCCTCTCCTTGTCCCGCCACGCCGCAGCACTCGCCACACCGAATTGGGCACGCCAGGGGAGCGCGTTAGCCAGCTGGCTAACCCCGATCGGGCAGCGCACGCATCGACACGATCACCCTGATAGTACGATTGTACGGGGGTACCATGTACTCCTGAATAGCCGGAAAGTACTGCTCGGCCCAGGCAGTGGTACCGGTACTTACAGATGTTCATGTCACGCCACACGATGAGGGGTAGCCCGGAGCATAGCGAACGCCTCGCTATCCGCTGCTTGACCGTCGCCCCGCATGTGGGATACTCCCGGCGTGCGCCGAGGATGACACGCACGCGGGGGCGATTCGCCCGAGGGAGGGAAGCATGAAGGTTGCGGCGGCGGTCGCAGAGATGCTCAAGCGCGAGGGTGTCGAGTTCCTGATCGGCTACCCGGTCAACCCGATCATCGAGACGGCGGCCGAGGCCGACATTCGCACCATCATCGTCCGACAAGAGCGGATCGGGCTGCACATGGCCGACGCCGTCAGTCGCGTGACGAGCGGCGAGTCGATCGGTGTCTTCACCATGCAGCACGGGCCGGGTGCGGAGAACGCTTTTGGCGGCGTCGCGCAGGCGTATGGCGATTCCTCGCCGATCGTCGTCCTCCCGGCGGGCTATCCGCGCGCCATCGCGGGGGTCGATCCCAACTTCAGCTCGGCGCTGAACATGCGGAATGTGACCAAGACGGCCGAGCAGGTGACGATCGCCAGCGCGGTCCAGGCGGCGATTCGCCGCGCCTTCACCGGGGTGCGCAACGGTCGGCCGCGCCCGACGCTGGTGGAGATCCCGGTGGACCTCTACGGCGAGGAGATCGGCGAGGTGACCTATCGGCCGGTGCCGCGCACGCGTAGCGGCCCGGATGCGCAGGCGGTGGCCGAGGTGGCGAAGGTGCTGATCGCGGCCGAGCGGCCGGTGATCTACGCGGGGCAGGGAGTCCATTACGCGAAGGGCTGGGACGCGCTGCGCGAGCTGGCCGAGTTGCTCGAAGCGCCGGTGACGACGAGCCTGGGCGGCAAGAGCGCCTTCCCGGAGACGCACCCGCTGGCGCTCGGCGCGGCGGGGCGGGCGGTCGCCAAGCCGGTCCACCACTTCCTGCAAAACTCGGACGTGATCTTCGGGATCGGGTGCTCCTTCACGAGCACGAACTTCGGGCAGGCGATGCCGAAGGGGAAGACGATCGTCCACGCGACGCTCGATGCGACCGACCTGAACAAGGACCAGGAGTGCGACTACGCGCTGGTCGGCGACGCGCGGCTGACGCTGGAGGCGCTGGTCGCGGCGGTCAAGGATGGGCTGGGCGGCAAGGCGCGGGGTCGCGCCGAGGGGGTCGCGGCCGAGATCAAGGCGCTGCGCGAGGAGTGGATCGCGGAGTGGCAGCCGAAGCTGACCGATGCCTCGACGCCGATCAACCCGTACCGGGTGATCTGGGATCTGCTGCACACGGTTGACCTCGACAACACGATCGTGACGCACGACGCGGGGAGCCCGCGCGACCAGATCACGCCCTTCTGGACGAGCACGGTGCCGCTGTCGTACATCGGCTGGGGCAAGACGACGCAACTCGGCTATGGGCTGGGGCTGGCGATGGGGGCGAAGCTGGCGAAGCCGGACAAGCTCTGCATCAATGTCTGGGGCGACGCGGCGATCGGCTTCACGGGCATGGACTTCGAGACGGCGGTGCGCGAGCGGCTCCCGATCCTCTCGATCCTGCTGAACAACTTCTCGATGGCGATCGAGCTGCCGATCATGCAGACGGCGACCGAGAAGTACCGCAGCACCGACATCAGCGGCCACTATGCCGACATGGCGAAGGCGTTCGGCGGCTACGGCGAGCGCGTGACCGACCCGGGCGAGATCGTCGCGGCGATCAAGCGGGGCATCAAGGCGACGCAGGAGGGCAAGCCGGCGCTGCTGGAATTTATCACGCAGAAGGAGATCAGCTTCTCGACCTTCCGGTAACGAGTAACGAGTAACGAGTAACGAGTGACGAGGGGGATGAGCCCTTCTCGTCACTCGTTACTCGTTACCGAGCGCGGGTTTGACCTCACCCGGCCGCTGCGGCGGCCACCCTCTCCTAGCTTGAGGATGCGGGGGAGGTGAGCATGTGGTGAAGTTGAGAGGAGGGCGGTGATGGTGTGGACGTTGACGGGGTTTGCGGATGAGATTTCGCCGGAGTTGGAGGTGCAACTCGATACGCTGGCGGCGGAGGGGATGCGGTTTCTGGAGTTGCGCGGGGTCTGGGGGAAGAATGTTCTGAAGCTGGATGATGCCGAGATAGCGCGGGTGAAAGGGGCGCTGCGGGAGCGCGGGGTGGGGGTGTCGTCGATCGGGTCGCCGATCGGGAAGATCGGGATCGGGGATGATTTTGCGCCGCACCTGGCCGATTTCCGGCGGGCGCTGGCGGTGGCGGCGGAGTTGGAAGCGCCGTTCATTCGGATCTTTTCGTTCTTCATGCCCGAGGGGGAGGATCCGGCGAGTCATCGCGAGGCGGTGCTGGACCGGCTGGGGCAGATTGTGCGCGCGGCGGAGGGGTCGGGAGTGATGCTGTTGCACGAGAATGAGAAGGAGATTTACGGCGATACGCCGGAGCGCTGCCTCGATTTGCTGCGGTCGATCGATTCGCCGATCTTCCGGGCGGCGTGGGATCCGGCGAATTTTGTGCAGTGCGGGGTGCGGCCACACCAAGAGGGGTATGCGGATCTGCGACCGTATATCGCGTATGTGCATGTGAAGGATTCGATTCTGGCGACGCGGCAGGTGGTCCCGGCCGGTGAGGGAGACGGGGAGCTGCGGGAGACGATCGCGGCGTTGCGGGCGTCGGGCTTCGATGGGTTCTTCTCGCTGGAGCCGCACTTGCAGGCGGGCGGGAAGTTTGGGGGGTTCAGCGGGCCGGATCTGTTCCGGACGGCGGCGCAGGCGTTCAAGGGGGTGCTGGGGGAGCAGGGGATTGCCTGGGAGTAGTGCTGAGTGCTGAGTGCTGAGTAAGTATGAAGGACGAAGGACGAACGACGGGGACACGTAAGTCGTAAGTCGTGAGACGGGGGCGGACTCTTCGCTTCGCTCAGAATGACAGGGAGAGGTAGCGCCTTATCCTGTCATTCTGAGCAACAGCGAAGAATCCGTCTCTCTTTTACCCTACGGATTGATCGATCGTCAGGCCGGAATCTGATGTTTGAATTTGGAAGCGCTGACCTTGCGCGTTGCGCACGGTGACGGTGAGCGGAAGGGGGTGGGCAGCGATGCCGGTGTCGGGGAACCAGATGCGACCGGCGCGGACGACGATGAAGAGGCCCTGTTCGTCGCCGACGGGGGTGAAGGTGTCGCTGGTTTCGCCGTAGGTGGTGAGGGCGAGGCGGGTGGAGAGATCGGCGACGGTGGCGGGGACGTCGGGGGTGGCGAGGCCAATCTCGCTGATGGCGAGGAGGCTGGCGGGGGAGAAGGGGCGGTCGGAGGCAGAGTCGAGGGTGTGGCGGGCGATCAGTTCGCCGATGTTCCCGGCAGGGTCGTAGTAGTAGAGGTTGTCGGCGTCCCAGTTGGTTGAGTGGAACTCGTCGCTCCCGTCGGCGGCGGTGGCGAGCGCATTGCGGGCGGCGAGCCACGCCTTCGCCTGGCGGAACTGGTTCTCGGGGATGTTGAAGGCGTAGTGGTAACGGCCGGTCCAGTCGGCGGGGGCCTGGGCAAAGGTGAGGCGGGAGGTGCCAACCTGGAGCACCAGGCGGTCGGCCGGGGAGGGGAGGACGGGGAGGCCGAAGCGCCCGGCGTAGAAGTCGCGCAGGGCGGGGAGGTCGGTGGCGAGGAGTTCGAGGTGCTCGATTTGCATGGTGTTTGCTCCGGGAATGGCCGGGGGTGAGATCCCGGTGAGGGGCCTGCGGGCCACGAAAAGGTGCCGGTGGACTGAAGTCCCGGCTGGAGGCGACCTGCGGGTCGCCGCGAAGTCCGCCTGCGCGGACTGGCGAGGATCGTGGAGAGCCCCAGCCCGCTATGGGGCAGTATAACGAGGGTACTCGGGACCGGGAATGGCCGGATGTGCGGGGATGGGCCTGTGGGTTTCGACAGGTAGGGGGCGTGAGGGCGTGAGGGCGTGGGAGCGAGACGACCCCTCCCCGCCGCTGCGGCGGCGATCCTCCCCTGATGAGGAGAGGGTATGGGGTATAAGGGAACGCGGGTGGTGATATTGGGAGCGGTGACGATGGGTGCGGGGCGAGCCGATTTGTTGGTGCTGTGCCATATTGACACAAGAGAACATTTGTGCTATTAACTGTGTGGGGATGCCCGAACGTACATGTCGCCGTTTCGTGAAGGAGCAGGGTCAATGTCCACGCACGCGATTTCGCACATCGAGATTCCCGGCACGGATCCGCAGGCTGCCGCGCGCTTCTATGGGGAGTTGTGCGGCTGGCCATCGATGCACGACGAGGCGCTCAACTACACCATGTTCGACGGGCGACCGGGGCCGGGTGGGGCGTACGTGAAAGTCGACAATCAGCAGGTCTGGCAGGGGCGGGTGCTGGTGCATTTCGACACGGATGACATCGACGCGACGCTGGGCAAGGTGGAGGCGCTGGGCGGGAAGACGCTTGTGCCGAAGACGGAGGTGCCGGGCGTAGTTTGGTTCGCGATCTTCGCCGACCCGAGCGGGAACCGGATCGGCCTGTCGCAGAGCATGGGCGGGGAGATGCCGCCCGCGACCGCGCCGACGGCGCACCCGGTGGTGCATATCGAGATTCCGGTCGAGGATCCGCAGGCGGCGGCGACGTTCTATGGCGGGGTGTTCGGTTGGGAGATCCGGCACGACGCGACCCTCGACTATACGGGCTTCGCCATCGACGGCGGTGCGGGCGGCGGGTTCACCAGGATCGGCAGTCAGGGGGCGACGGCCGGGCAGGTGGTGATCTACGTCGGGACCGACGATGTGGACGCGATGCTCACCAAGGCGAGCGCGCTGGGTGCGCAGGTGGCGATGCCGAAGACGGAGATCCCCAACGTCGGCTGGTTCGGGGCCTTCGTGGACCCGAGCGGCGTGCCGATCGGCGTGTTCGATCCGAACGTAGGGGCGTGAGCGACAACGAATAACCGCACGTCGCTGCGTTAAGTAGGGAGCGACGTCTGGCACGGCGGGCAGCGGCCACGCCGCGCCTGGTGCGAGGGGGCATGGGAGTCTGCCCCGCTCGCGCCGGTGCGGCGTGGCCGCTGTCTTTCGTCTATGATAGGCGCGCACAACCACCCTCGGGCGCGGAAACCGACAATTGATGCAGGAGAGGCGACTATGGGACGGCCACTCGCGATCGGGATGATCGTCGCGATCCTCGCCAGCCTCGGGCTTGGGTACTACGCGGGCACCAGGCAGCTCTTCGCGCCGAGCAGCACGCTGGCCGCCGACGACTGCGTCGTCTTCACCCAGACCGGCAAGGCGGTCTGCGGGCGCTTCCTCCAGTACTGGCAACAGAACGGCGGACTGGCGCAGCAGGGGTTGCCGCTCTCGAATGCCTTCCCGGAGCGGAGCAAGGTCGATGGCAAAATCTATCAGGTGCAGTATTTCGAGCGCGCGGTCTTCGAGGCGCACCCGGAGAACTTCTCGCCCAACGACGTGCTGCTGACGCTGCTGGGGCGCGAGAAGTTGCTCAATGAGTATCCGAATGGTGCCCCGGGCGATGGGTCGCCCGCGCAGCCCGTGCCATCCATCGCGCCGACGCCGCAGCCGGGCGCGGCCATTCCGCGCCCGTGATGCGTCCGCCGTGCGGTAGTCGATCGGGGAGTGCGATGGCAGAGGGACCGGCCGCCTTCTTCGTCTATGGCACCTTGAAGCGGGGACAGGCAAACTTTCCGCTGGTCGCGGCGGCGGTGCGCGGAGTCCTTCCGGCGACGATCCGGGGACGGCTGTATGACGTGGGGCCGTTCCCGGCGCTGGCGCGGGGGATGAGAGGTGCGCGGCGAGGTGCGCTGGTGGTCGAGCGCGACGATTTGCCGCGTCTGCTGACCGGGTGCTCGACGCGTTGGAGGGTTTCGCGCCGTCCGACCGGCGGATCGCTGTACCTGCGCCGGGTGGTGAGCGCCGCGACCGACGATGGTCGAGAGATTGCGGCGCTACGCCTATTTCTACAATCACGATCCGGCGGGACTGCGCCATCTGCCGGGCGGCGAGTGGCGCAGCCCCAGCGCCGACGAGGTGGCGGCGGTGTCGGACGAGTTGACCGACTTCGGGCGACATGTGCGCCGGGATGGCGTGATGCTTAAAGTCGTGAGTCAGGAAGGACGAACTGACGAGTGACCGGATGACGGTGAGGAGCGGTGATTGGGCGAAGCGGCGCGGGGCGGTGGTGCCCCGCGCCGCGTTTGTGTGCGACGGTGGGACGCACTTGCGCTGTGCGGCGCTGACGGGGTACCCTCCTGTGTGGTGGTGTTGGCCGGGCGGGACGGGAGGACAGACGGATGGCGCTGACAACGGATATTGCGCCGGGCCGGCCGCGCTTCTTCTACGTGGTCGGGGACCGCAAGTCGCTCCACATGGCGGTCAAGGATTTCGGCACGATTACGGATGAGCTGCAGGAGCTCGATTTCGCCTTCAACCACGACGGGCTGATGGGAACCGGCTGGTACCGCCAGTCTTTCACCGAGGACGATATGTTGTGGGTGTTGTCGGAGCTCGACAAGCTACCTGAGCCGATCACGATCGAGGCGAATCTGCTGCGGTTGTACTTCGAGTATCGGGATAGTGGGGGCGCGCAGGGCAGGCCGTATTCGGTGGATGGCTGAACGGAGGGGCCGATGGAGCCGGGCGTGATGACGGCCGACGAGGTGCTGACGACGACCAGGGCGGTGCGGAAGCGGCTTGATTTGACGCGCCCGGTGGAGCGGTCGGTGCTGGAGGAATGCCTGGCGATTGCGCAGCAGGCACCGAGCGGGCGCAATCGCCAGGTGTGGAGCTTCGTGGTGGTGACCGATCCGGCGAAGCGGCTGGCGCTAGCCGAGGTCTATCGCCGGGGGTGGGAGCAGTACAAGTCGCGCGACACCGGGCGCAGGCCGACGGGGCGCGAGGCGGAATTGGGACGCATCCTCGATTCGGCCGACTACCTCGCGGACCATCTGCACGAGGTGCCGGTCCACCTGATCCCCTGCATCCGGGGGCGCACGGAGCAGCAGCCGGTCGTGGTGCAGGCGGGCACCTGGGGCTCGATCCTCCCGGCGGTCTGGAGCTTCATGCTGGCGGCGCGGGCGCGCGGCCTGGGCACGGCCTGGACGACGGTACACCTGCAATACGAGGAGGAGGTGGCCGGGATCCTGGGCATTCCCTACCGTGAGGTGATGCAGGCGGCGCTGGTGCCGGTGGCCTATACGCTTGGCACCGAGTTCAAGGCAGGGGCGCGCACGGCGCTGGATGAGGTGGTGCATTGGGAGGGGTGGTAGACCGAAGGCTAATTGGGGCACGAAGGGGACGGATTCTTCGCTGCGCTCAGGATGACAAGGAGGAGCACCGCCTTCCCCCTGTCATTCTGAGCAGAGCGAAGAATCCGTTCTTGAGCCATTGAGAGCCGCCGCCTATTCTTGGGCGCATCGCCAACGGCGAAAAATCGGGACCTGTCTCCTATAGACGCTGCCCGCGCATTCTGCTGTACTGGGAGATGATGTGATCCGAGAACTGATGCGGCAGTTGGCGGGCGTGGGAGCGGCACGATGCAGCGCGGTCCGGCGAAATCGGCCTATGGCTATGTCGAGCCAACCCCAGCGAAGCAGGGCGACGAGCCGATGACGATGCTCGAAGCGGCGATCTTCTTCGGCGTCCTGTCGATCATCCTGGACGGCGTCGGGGCAGTTGTCGCGCGGGTAACCGGCATCCACTTCCTTGTCGCGATCTGCCTGAGCTTCTTCGTGACCATGTTCCTGATCATGGTCACCGGGTTTGTCGCCGCGCGCTACACCGCCGTCATCAACGGCGTCTGGGCCGGGATCATGGTCTCCGCGATCAACTCGGTCTTCAGTCAGCTGATCTACTACGCCGCGCTGCCCGAGTATCGGGAGATAGGCTTCGGCTCATCGGAGGCGGGGGTGATTTCCACCGGCTCGGCGATCGGCATGGTCCTCGGCCTGATCATCAGCGCGATCGGCACCATGATTGCCGGGGCTTTCTTCGGTTTCATCGGCGCGGCCTTCTCGCAGGTGAGCATCTTCCGCCCGAAGGAGGATGACTTCGCCGACGAGGCCTGACCCCGCATCTCACGCCTCGCCGACCTGCCCCAGATATTGCCCGCCGAACCAGAGCGAGAGCCAGACGATCCCCGCCGTCGCCGCCAGCGCGCCGAGTGGGCCGATGACCCAGGCGACAGCGGTCGCGCCGGGGAAGAAGGCCGACGCCGCCACCGGCAGGCAGAGCAGCGCCCCCGCCACACCCGCGAAGAGTCCGCTGGCCAGAAACGAGATCAGCCCGCCCCACCCGGAGCCCATCCGGCGCGGGTCGTCCCAGTCGAGTTTGGCCCAGGGGACGGCCGCGCCCGTGGCGATGGCGAGCATGCCCGCGCCGAGCAATTCCACGCCGTACCAGCCGTAGAGCGCGCCGACCAGGCTGAAGCCGCGCCAGATCGCCGCGCCGAAGAGCAAGATGGTGCTCGTCGCCGCGAAGGGGATCAGCGCCGCCGAGAGCTTGCCGCGCAGCAGTTCGTCCGGGGCGATCGGCGCGGCCTTCATGATCCACCAGGCCTTCCCCTCCATGCTGATCGAGGTCGCGGCCATGCGCCGGAAGACCAGCACGGTCGCCGTCAGCACGCCCACGGCGATGGCAATGTTGGCCGGGTCGAGCGTGCCGGGGGCGATCCGGTCGAAGATCTCGGTTGCGTTGCGCGCGTTCCGGCGATTGCCAAGCAGGTTGAGATAGAGGACCGGCAGCAGCAGGAGCGGGGCGAGCAGTTGCGCGAAGTTGCGCAGGTCGCGCGGGATGACGCGCCAGTCTTTCAGCGCGATCGCCGCCCAGGCGGGCGCGCGACCGAGCCAGCCGACGTTCGCGCCCTCGCGCGCCGAGCGGGCGCGGCTGCGGCGCGCGGTGCCGCTCCCCTGCATCCGCACCCAGCCAGCGGCGTAGAGGCGATCTGCCGCGATCACGCAGCCGCCGAAGAAGCCGAGTGTCAGCAGCAGATAGAGCGCCAGTTCGCCCGCCGCGACCCCCCAGCGCCCCTCGCCCGCCGCCGCCAGCCCGCGCCCGGCGATGAAGGAGGGCAGGGGCAGTCCGGCGAGTCCGCGGATGAGGGCGAAGAAGGCTTCGGGGCTGTCGTTGCCCTGCTGGAAGCGCTCGGTCCAATAGCGGGAGGTTTGCCCGACCAGACCGCAGCTCATCCCAACCAGCGCCCCGACCAGCCCCAGCACCTCGCGCACCCGCCGCGCCGGGGCGAAGCGCGCCACCAGCAGGACCAGCAGGCTGCCGAGCCCCACCGGCAGCAGCGGCGCGGTGAAGAGGGCAATCAGTGTCAGGATGTAGAAGGCGGGGTTGTAACCGACGGTGATCCCGAAGGTGGTCAGCGGCACCATGCCGATGATCAGCGCCAGGGCGTAGTAGAGCCAGAGGCCGTTCAGCAGTTTCGAGGTGAAGACCGCGCGCCGGTCAACCGGCGCGGTCATCAGCGTCTCCAGGTCGTCGGCGAGCAGCAGCGATCCCAGCGCCAGTCCGAAGCTGCTGAAGAGGACCAGCAGGCCGACGACCGTCAGGATCAGCCCCGGCAGCGCCGCCGAGAGTTGCAGGTCGGGCTGGTGGCGGTGCCAATAGCCGAGGCCGAAGCCGATCGACGCGGTGGTGACGCAGGCGAATCCGACGCCCACCAGGATGCCGATCACCTGGAGCAGTTGCTTCCAGGCCGCCATCCCCCGGAATGTGTTCCACCCCACCCGTATGCGCAGCGTCAGCAGCAGCCAGAGGTCGGAGAAGTAGCGTTGTAGCATGTTCACCCAGTGCTCAGTGCTCAGTGCTCAGTGCTCAGTAGGCCAGGCAGGCGGTCGGGTAGAAGTTGCCCGACACTGCGCACTTGGCACTCATCGGGCCAGGACTTCCGCGATGGCGGCGTATTCCGCGCCGCCGGTGAGGCTGAGGAAGATGTCTTCCAGCGAGCCTTCGCGGCCCTGGCCGCGCAGTTCGGCCAGGGTGCCTGCGGCGACGATCTCGCCTTTGTTGATGATCACCACGCGGTCGCACATCCGCTCGGCGATTTCGAGGATGTGGGTCGAGAGGAAGACGGCGACGCCGCGCTCGCCGAGTTGCACCAGCAGATCCTTGATCAGCCGCGCCGAGCGCGGGTCGAGGCCGACCGTCGGCTCGTCGAGGAAGAGGACTTGCGGGTCGTGGACCAGCGCGCCCGCGAGCGCCATCTTCTGACTCATGCCATGGCTGTAGCCCTCGATCAGGTCGCTGGCGGCCTCGGTCAGATCGAACAGGCGCAGCAGTTCGGCCGCGCGGCGCTCGGCCTGCTCGACCGGCACGCGGTAGAGTCGCGCCATAAAGCGCAGATACTCCCAGCCGCGCAACTTGCCGTAGAGGTTCGGCGTGTCTGGCACGTAGCCGAACGCGGCCTTGGCGGCGATCGGGTCGCGCTCGATGTCGTGCCCCAGGATCGCGGCGCTGCCCATCGTCGGCTTGAGCAGCCCGGTCAGCATCTTGATGGTGGTGGTCTTGCCCGCGCCGTTCGGCCCCAGGAAGCCGACGATCTCGCCGCGCCCGATCGTCAGGTTCACATCCTGACTGCCATGTGCTGCCGTAGGCCTTGCGCAGCCCGCGCGCCTCGACTGCTGGTATTTCTGTTGTCGGTAGCATCGTCGCCTCCCTCCGTCGTCCCTATTGTCCCATCTACGTGCGGGTGGTGGCGAGGGTGTCGGACGAGAGTCGTGAAGTCGAGTTTCTTCGTTCGGCTCGGTGCTACATATGCAGCCACCAGCCAGAAGCAGATTCTCACGACTCACGACTCACGACTCACTGCTATACTATCTCTGTCGTACGGACACCCGGCATCGCGCGCCGGGTGGTGATGGGGGAGACCATGCTGCTGGAACTCAGCATCCGCGACTTCGCGATTATCGACCGGCTGCGCGTCGATTTCGGGCCTGGCTTTAATGCGCTCACGGGTGAGACCGGCGCGGGCAAGTCGATCATCATCGACGCGCTCGGCGCGATCCTCGGGGAGCGCACCGGGGCCGAGTTCGTGCGCGCCGGGGCGGCGAGCGCGCGGGTCGAGGGAATTTTCGAGGTGGACGGTCCCGGTGCGCCGGGGATCCGCGCCCTGTTGCAGGAATTCGGTCTGATCGACGACGAGGGCGGTGCGGCGACCGACGAGCCGCTGATCCTCGCGCGCGAGATCACCGCCGGCGGGCGCAGCACCGCGCGCGTGAACGGGCGCACCGTCACCGCCGGGACGCTGGCAAAGCTCGGCGAGAAGCTCGTCGATATCCACGGTCAGAGCGATCACCTCACGCTGCTGCGCCCGGCCAACCACATCGACATGCTCGACCGCTACGCCGGGCTGACCGCCGAGCGGGAGGCGCTGACGGCCGTCGTCGCCGAGTTGCGCGGCGTGCGCGAGACGTTGTCCTCGCTCGATCGCGACGACCGCGAACTGGCCCGCCGGATCGATCTGCTCTCCTTCCAGGTGGAGGAGATTTTTGCCGCGAAGCTGCGCCCTGGCGAGGAGGAGGACCTGCTGGCCGAGCGCCGCATCCTCGGCTCGGCCGAGCGTCTGACGGAGTTGGCCGACCTCGCCTATCGCAAGCTGAACGGCGCGGCGGCGGACGATTTCGCGGGCGGCAAGGCCCCGCGCGCGGCGATCGATCTGCTGCGCCAGGTCAACAGCGCGCTGCTCGAACTGGTGCGGCTCGATCCGACGATGGAGGAGACGCGAGCGGCGGTGGAGGAGCAGGTCTACCTGCTGGAGGATGCCGCCGCGACGATTCGCGACTATCGCGAGCGCGTCGAGGCCGATCCGCGCCGCCTGGAGGAGATCGAGGAGCGGCTGACGCTGCTGAAGGATCTCAAGCGCAAGTATGGCGCGACGATCGAAGAGGTGATCGCCTTCGGCGACGAGGCGCAGACCGAGCTGTCGCAGATCGGGCGTCGCGAGGAGCACGCGGGGGAATTGCGCGAGCGCGAGGCCGCATTGCTGGCCGAGATCGGCGCACGGGGCGAGCGCCTGAGCGCCCAGCGCCGCGCCGCCGGGGATCGCCTGAGCGAGGCGGTCACCCACTCGATCTCCGAACTGAATATGGGTCGCGCCCGCTTCGCCACGCAGATCGATCACGCCGACGATCCGCGCGGTGCGCCGGTGACCGACGCCGATGGCAACACGCGGCTCCTCTGGTTCGATGAGCACGGCATCGACAAGGTCGAGTTCCTGCTCGCCGCCAACGCCGGGGAGCCGCTGAAGCCGCTGGCGCGCGTCGCGTCCGGTGGCGAGACCGCGCGCCTGATGCTCGCGCTCAAGTCGATCCTCTCCGAGGTGGACACGACGCCCACGCTGGTTTTCGACGAGGTGGACGTGGGGGTTGGCGGGCGTAGCGGTCAGGTGGTGGGCGAGAAGCTGTGGGGCCTCACGGCCGGAGAGCAGCGCCACCAGGTGCTCTGCATCTCCCACCTGCCGCAGATCGCCGCTTTTGCCGACAGCCACTTCAAGATCGCCAAGCACCAGTTCGATGACCGCACCGTCAGCAATGTCTCGCGGATCGACGGCGAGGAGCGCGTGGACGAGATCGCGGCGATGCTCGACGGGGTGCCGCTGACCGACGCATCGCGCGCCAACGCCCGCGCGATGCTGGAGCGCACCGCCGGCTGGAAGACCCAGCGCCGCGCCGCACCGCCCGCGCCGCCTCCCGCCCGGCTGGAGCCGGTGCCCGCGCCCGCGCGCGGCCGTCGCAAGGCGGCTGCGACGGCGTGAGCGGCGCTGAAGTACGAAGTACGAACGACGAAGTACGAATCCGGGTGCCGCTCTCGTGCGTCATGCTGAACGGAGCGCGGTGGAGTGTGGAACTCCTTCCCTGAGTCCTCAAGGAGGTTAGTGCATGAGCGACCAGGACCAGACGCGACGCGGCTATCGATATCGCCCGGCGGATGTGCCCCAGGGCAAGGCGGAGACGCCCGACGAAGAACTCGACGCGCAACTCGACGAGGACGAGGACGAGATCGCGGACGACGAGTTGGACGAAGAAGAAGCCGGGGACGACCAGCCGAGCGAGTTCTGGCCCGCCGCCGAAGTGTTGAAGGGGGCGACGATCGAAGAGGCCGAACTCGAATTGAGCTACGCCGCCTCGGTCTACGTCAACACGCCCGCCGCCACCCTGCGCCTCTGGTTGCGAATGCCCGACGGTCGGCGGCGGCTGGTGCAGGTGGACGAGCCGCACACCGTCTGGTTCTATCGCCAGGACCCGCGCGACGCCGAGAACTTCGAGGAGTACCCCGATCACCGCTTCGAACTGCCGAGCAGCGATCTGCGCGTCATGCGCTCGCGCCGCCGTCGCCAGTTGATCGACCACCAACTCTCGCTCCACGAGCAATTGGTCGCGGTCGGTGAGGAGTTGGAGCAACTGGAGCAGGACATCCAGGACGACGACACCGCCACGGCCGATTGGCCGGGGTCGCGCTGGCCGGAATAAGTGACGAGTAACGAGTAACGAGTAACGAGTGATGAGGAACGGGGAGGAGGCAATGGATGCCTCCTCCCCGTTTTTGACGGTCGGGAACAAATTGGGGCGTTGCGACGCTTAGGAGATGGTTGTTAACGGCGTTCGATGTTGCACGCCAGGTGGCAGAAAGTGTAGTTCCCGATGTTTTCGACCGTTCGCGACGTGCTCTCCCGCTTTTTCGGCAGCGATGAGGTGGAGCTGACCTTCATCACGCCGACCCCGACCAACGCCCCGGTCTCCCCGGCGGAGGCGCAAGCCGCCACCATCCCCGCCGAAGCTCCGCGTCTGCAGGGCGAGGTTGCCGAGCGGCGTGGCGCGACATCGATGGTGCTGCGGCCGGTGTCTCAGGCCGAGTAACCGATTCGCCGGGACTTTCGGCGCATAGATGCAGAGCAGGCGACGCGGGTGAACGCGCATCGTCTGCTTTCGCGCTCCTCATGCTGCGTAGGTAATTGGTTGCACCCGATAGGTGTGCTGCGTTACCCTCGTCGCAGGAGCGATTTGCACATATCGAGAATTGATGCCCTGACCACGTCCAGGCGGCGTCAAGATTGTCGGGATGAGGATAGGCGGCGATGCACCAGTCGCGACGGGAGGCTGTAGCTGTGGCCGTTGTGGTGGCCCTGCTTCTCGCCGTCCTGGCGGGGTGTGACGCGCAATCCGTTGTGCCCACCCCGACTATCACGAGTACTGTCGTGAGCCCGCGCCTCGTCGGCACGGTGACTATACCGACGCCAGCAAGCGAGACTCCGCTCCCGCCCGTCGCCACCCCGTGTGCCTCTCAGAACGGCCGCTCCACCCCGACCAGCCTGCCGCTGCTGAATCCGGACGACGCGCGCAGGGTCATTGTTCTCACGAATGGAGAAGCCCTATTCATCAGCAGGCGCAGCAGCGGGGCGCTCTATGGTGGCACATATGATCCCGCGACCGATCAGGTCGCGACGATCGGACTCTCCTCCTATCAGAGCGAATTCGACTGGATCTTCCCTTTACCGCAAGGCCGAGCTATCGGCGGTATTGTGCACGGTGACGTGGTGATCTACGCGGAATACGACCCCAGCGTGCGCCGGTTCGGCCAGGTCGTGACGCTCACCCTGCCCGGCTATCGGGCCACGTCTGGAGCGCAGGCGGCACTATTGCCGACCGGCGAGATCCTCCTGGTGGGCAGCGAGCACGCCTGGCGCGTGCAAACCGAGCAGCAAACGATCGCCCTCACCGGTCCGAAGCGGACGAGTGCCGCAGCGATACTCCTCTCGCTGTCCGATGGTCGCGTCATGGCGCTCGTCGGGCAGCAGTTCATCGCTGATTACGGCACCCTCACCACCGAGGCCGAGATCTACGATCCGCAAGCGGACGACTGGCGGGCGATCCCGCCGATCCCCGGAGGCACCTCCGAAATAATTCCCGGCAGCCGCGAGCGCCCGCCTCAGGGCTTTTCTGTTACGGCGCTCAGTGACGGCCGAGTGCTGCTAGCTGGGGGGCAAAGGGGGGCTTCCGAAGTGCGATCGTGGGTCGGAGTCTACGAACCTGCATCGAACGCGTGGAGCCCTCGCGCGCCCCTACCGGTTCCGCTTGCCTGGCATCGCGCCACCGCGCTGAACGATGGCCAGATTCTCGTTACGGGTGGGCAAACAGTTGGTGGATCTGCTGGTGAATCTAGCACCTACCTCTACAACCCTGGCGAGGATCGCTGGCGCGCCGCTGGCCAACTGTTGATTGGCCGACGCAAGCATGGTGCGGCACTCCTGCCCGACGGCCGCGTATTGTTGCTCCAGGGGATGCGCAGCGACACATCCCTTCCCCTCTCCGAAATCTACGCGCCGCCGTGCTGGCCGTAGCCTACCCAGGCGATGCAGCAAGTCAGCCGGGGTGTGCCACTAGATCGGGAGTTCGACGCCGAGAGTCTTTTCCAGATACCAGCGGCCCACGGCGATCAGCGCCATGATCGCGAAGCCGAGTAGGAGCGCGGCCGTGGCGAAGCCTGCAACGTCGGCGGGGCGGCGGGCGCGGTTTTCGCGCCGGTAGATCAGGATGAGCGAGGTGAGGGTGAGCGTGAGGACGGCTGTGACCGCGCCGCTGACGAGCGCGAGCGCAATCGGCAAATAGAGCCAGCCCCAGCCCGAAGCGATTAGCAGGTACATCGCGCCCTGGCAGGCGATCAGGAAGCCTAATTCGCGCCAGCCGCTGAGGATCGGCGCATCGACGACGTAGGCCCAGAGCGTCGCGCCGATCAGGTAGCAGAGCATCACGCCGAGCGTGACGCCCATCAGCAGCCCGCTCGCGAGGCGGAACCGGTTATCCGGCTCGTAGGCGTAGGGATAGCCGAAATCCTGCAAGGTCGAGTTGATCCCATCCAGTCCCATCAGGGCGACGAAGCACCCGAGCGCGGCGAGTAATTGCCACCGTGGTAGCCGGATCGCCCGCCAGCGCCCGCGCGCCGCCAGGAAGATCACCGTCGTCACCGTGCCGCCATAGATGCCCGCCATCCGCGCATCGAATGGCAGATAGGTGCCACCGAGCGCGAATGAATGGCTCTGTCGCTGCGCGCAAAGGCCGTGCACGACGGCATAGAGCTTCTCGGCGATCGGCCACGGCGCGGCGACCAGTCCGAGCACCGATCCGCCGAGCAGTGCCCAGAAGGCGAACACTGACAACTGCGGATTGCGGATTGCGGATTGCGGATTGAAGCGTGGGAAGGCAGTGCGTGCGCTCATATGCTGGTGCTCGATTCTGGCGGCTGCCTTACCTCGTCACTCGTCACTCGTTACTCGTTACTACGTTATTCTTCGTTCTTCAGTTTACTCAAAGGGCGTTCGATGCGCTCGGCGCGCGGCGTGCGCTGATCCTGCAAGGCGACCTGGCAGAACCCGACCGCGCCGGAGACCAGGGTGCGGAGCGCGGGCAGCCACCAGGTGCGCAGCCCGTCGGCGCGCAGATCGATGGTGACGAGTCCCTGATAGTCGCGGCGACGCAGCGAGCGCAGGAACGCGCGCAGCGGCAGCACGCCGTCACCCGGCGGGCGGTGCAACTGCCAGGGCTGCACCTGTTGCGGCAGAAGTGGCGCGGTCAAGGTGTGACCATAGGCGGGGAGGTGGCGGAAATCGCCCAGGCGAATGTTGCGGAGGCGCTTGCCCATGCGCGGCAGCGGCTCGGTGATCACCCACCCGGCGCTCCCGGCGTGGCTGGTGTCGAAGGTGTAGCCGAACTCCCACTCCTCCACGATCCGACGCAACTGGAGGAAGTTGTCGAGCGGACCCGGCGGCGCGATCCCGCCCCCCGCCGCGTTGACGACCGTGAGGTACACATCGTCGCCGAACGCCTCGCCGCAGGCGCGCAGCAAGCGCAGATAGCCACTGACCCCCTCGGGCTGGTCGGCATGCGGCGCGGGGAGCGACACGACAGCGCAGCCATCGAGCGCGGCGGCGAAAGCGGCGGCGCGCTCAATACCCCCTTCCTCGCCCAGCAAGCGATGGCTCGGCGTCAGGTCGAGGCTGCGAACCGCGATCCCGTAGCGTTCGGAGAGTCGTTGCAAGCGCTCCGGGCCGCGTCGCAGCAGGGTCGGCGTCAGTGCAACCTCCAGCCCGCCCAGGCCCAGATCCCGCGCCAGCGCGAAGCTGGAGCGCAGCGGCAGGCGGTGCAGGCAGGCGGTCGAGAATTGCAGCTGCATGGTCAACTCCCGGGCAACGGTCGAGCGACGGCTTGGCGGCATCGCCCGACAAGGTCAGGAGCGGGTAGCGCTCGGCGAAGTCTCCGGCAAGTGTAGCAGAGGGCGCGGGGGCGGGTAGAGTCGTGGGGCAGTAGGGTGCGCTTCATTTGCACGATTACGCGACGAGGCAACTGTTACGGCAGGGCTCTTCGCCAGATCAAGCAGGCCATCTGAGTTTTCCCGTCCAGGGTCATCGGGTCAGCGCTCACACCTTCAAGAGTGTATTCGAGACTACCTCGCCCCGGCCGATGATCTGGGCGCTCACATGGTCACTGTAGAGTTCATCGATTCGCGTGAGGTCTGCCTGGACTGCGGGATTCGTATCGTTCGATGCCCGCTCCTCGGCTGATGTCCATACTGCGATCCGGAGATGTTTGCCATCCCCGATGTCCACCGTGAGTTGCCCGTGAAATCCTGCAAGAACCATGGTGAGTGCTTCTGCCTCATCACGCTGGGCGGTGGTGACTTCGTGCCCCGGCAAAGGGGTGACCTCGCGTACTACGACGTACATCTGCTCCTCCTACGCTCACTACAATGATCGCGGACTTCGTCATGTTAGGTGCGCCATCACTCTAGCATTGGTGAGGGGAAAGTCAATTGGGCGAAGTTCACGCCATGCTCTACCTTGCCCAGGCGACGAGCTGCGCTGGCAGTCCAATACGGTGCGAATCAGCTCATTGCGCAGTATAGATGGAGGCGGTAGAGATAGTGCGCTTGAATTGAACCTTTGTTGGCCCTATGAACCAGCGTTCAGAATTCTCAATCGCCGCCTGGGCTATGCACCAGCGGGTCAATGCGCCAGCATGCAAGCCATTCTCAACGTGACACACCGATATCACAGCCATATTGACGTAGGTAAGCCTAATCATCGCCCTCGGCGAGCGCCGTCTTGCTCGTGGTGGCGATGGCGGGGACCGTCTCCGGCTCGGTGGCTGCCTCGGCATCTTTCCGGCGCAGCATCATCCAGACCCAGCCGATCAGCATGACATAAAGCACAGCGTCCACGATGAAGATGGCGCTCAGGCTGGCCCACTTCGAGAGGATGCCGGTGACGAATGGGCTGGTCGCGCCGCCGACCTGGCCGATCCCGGCCAGGGTGCCGAATGCGCCCATCTTGGCCCCGGGTGGCATCTCCCGGCCGCCGATGGCGTAGGCCAGCGTCAACGCCCCGCCCGCGAGCAGGCCTAGCAAGGCGCGGATAAAGAGTAGCTGCACCCAGTGGCTGACGAACGCCAGTGGCAGGCAGAGGATCGCCCCGGCGACCAGCGAACCGAGGAGCAATGGGCGTGGATCGACGCGACTGGAGAGTCGCCCCGCCTGCACCGCCGCGATGCTGGCCGCGACCGCGCCGAGGGTCATCACCAGCCCGGTGATCGAGCCGATCCGCTCGAGCGGCGCGTCCAGGGTGCTGATGTAGAGCGGCAGCAGCGGCCCGAAGGAGCGGTCCACGAACTGGATCGTGAAGACGGTCACCAGCAGGCCGATGAAGATCGGCAAATGGAGATAGGCGCGAATCGAGGAGACCGGCTTTGCTTTGGCCTTCTCGCCCGTCGATTGCACCGCGCGCGTCTCGCCCTGCTCGTCCTCATCCCGGTAGGCGACGGTGATCACCAGGAAGGCGATTGCGCAGAGTGCGGAGGCGATGAAGAAGGAGCCGTGCAGGCCGAAGGCGTCCACCAGCACGCCGCCGATGAAGGGCGCGGCGATGCCGCTGGAGAGTTGCGTCGCCTGGATCAGCCCGACCGCCTCGCCGACCTGCTGGCGCGGCGCGATCGTCGAGGCCAGGGCCACCGACATCGCGCCCATCCCGCCGAAGAAGCCGATCAGCAACCGCAGCCCGACGAGCTGGTAGATATTCGTGACGAAGGCCATCAGGGCGATCAGGACGACGAATGCCCCCAGCGAGCGCTGGAGCATCACCTTGCGCCCGTAGCGCTCCGAGAGCATCGACCAGACCGGGGCGAGCAGGCCGGAGATGAGCGGGCTGACGCCGAAGATGAAGCCGGACCAGAGGGCGGCGTTGCCGGTGTCGGTGACGCCGAGTTGCTTGATATAGAGCGGGAGGAAAGGCATCACGAAGGTGAAGCCGGTGAAGGAGACGAAGACGGCGAGCATCACCACGTAGAGGTTGCGCCGCCAGGCGGTCTCGGGCGTCAGTCGCCAGAAGGCCATTCGGGCGGCCAGCCGCGCCCCGCGCCCTACCGGTTCGCTCGCGTTTTGTGCCATCGCCTACTCCCCCTCGCCGTATTCTAGCACAGGCGGGAATGGGGTAGTCGTGAGTCGTGAGTCGTGAGTCGTGAGTCGTGAGAAACCCTCTCGTGGCTTGTGCCTTCACAGACAGCGACCAGCTCGAAGCAAGACTCTCACGACTCACGACTCACGACTCACGACTCGTCTATCGCTTAATCTCCAGCGCGATCGTCCCGCCCACGCCGGATGGCGGCTCCATCAGCATCTTTTGCACGTTCGGCAGGATCGCCTGGCGGATCGGGTGGTCGGCCATCCGCCGCTCATCTTCCGGCGAGGCCCAGATGGCGACGCTATTGAAGACGCCCGGCTCGTGCGGCGACCGGGCGAGCGCCCAGTATTGGAGGCCGCGCGCCTCGCGACGCAGCAAATCTTCCAGCAACTCCATCTGCGCGACGAAGCGCCCCTCCTGCCCCTGCCGCACCCGGTACCGCCCCGTCACCATGTAGGCCATGCGCCGCTCCTTCGCTCCCCGAACATTGACCAACCCACGCTCTCTGGTCGCCATCCCGATGGCCAGCCACGACGATGCAACGGCGGGTAGGCCGCGCGCCGATTCTAGCGCAAGTGTGCCAACGTGGCATGGGATGTGCTGCGAGCGCCGTTGCAAATGCTGGCAGGTGCTGGCTAGTCCAGGGTTGCCCAGGGGGCGCTCGTGCAGTGCAATCCCAGCAAATTGCTATACCTGAAGAAAGGGCAGGGGTCGTTGCCCGGAAGGTGGGGGATGATGCCAGATTACGCCAGGAGTGACGCCACAACCCGCCAGGGTCGCGGGTTGCTGACGTTGTTGCTCACGATTACCTTGCTCGTCGCTTGCGGGGAGCAATCCTCGACCCAGAGCGGCGGCCCTGCGCAGGCAAACACGGGTGCGGGCAATGCTGTTATCGCTGCATCGCCCGAGACGTCAGCGAACCCCTCGACGGCCATCACGACCACGGCGACTCCCGCCGCGCCCCCGGTGAGCACCCCGCAGGCCACGACGGCTGGTACACCGGGCGGGCCATCCGCTGCGCTGGCGGAGACGGCGACCCCCGACATCTTCGCTGCGGTCGAGGTCGACACTCGTAGCGGCGGCAAGAGCAATCGAAGCCCGCGTCGTCAATCGGCGCGATGGCGAACTGGTGACGCGCGGTGAGGTCCAACTGAACCGTATCGGCGGCGACTCCGTCACGCCGCTCAATTCTGCCTACGCTTCCAGCTCCTGCACCGACTGCCAGACCATCGCCGTGGCACTGCAAATCAACCTGATCAGCCGCACCGCCACGACCATCGCGCCCAAGAATGTCGCGGTTGCCTTGAACGAGCGCTGCGCACGCGCTGCGTCACGATCGCTTTCGCGCTCCAGTACACCTACCAGGTGGATGACCCGAAAGACACGCCCAAGGAAGTCCGCGATCTGGTCAAGGAGATGGATAAAGCGTTGGGCGACATCAGGCAGGAGCGGGGGATCACCCTTGAAGAGGCCGCGAACCGCATCGACGCGGTGATCGCGCAGTTCCAGGCCTTGGCCGCGAGTCTGGATGACAAGCGCGCCAACGATACAGCGGAGAAGGGCGGCACACCCACCGTCACCAGCACCCCTGGCGGCACGGTGACTCCGACGGGCACGCCGACCACGCCAACGCCGGGCGCAACCAGCGTGCCAGCCACGGTGGTGCCCGCCGGCACCACGCCGACCCCGAGCGCGCCGCCCGTTTCGCCCACCGCCACGCCAGCGAGTGCCCCCCATTGCCTACCACTAAACCAACCACTGGCCCGTGATGCGATAGTCGTCTTCTTGCGATGATTGAGTCACAGGGAGGGCCGGGACATCCATTGCCCCGGCCCTCCCTGTGACTGCATCAGGATGGGATGGCATTGGAGGAAGCGGTCTCCGGTGATTGTCGGGGCACCCCGGTCTCGTCTCCGGTGGCGGGAGTCTCCCTGTCGTTGCCGCGCCCTGCTGATCGCTGACTCCAGCGACGATCTTCATGCCACCGCGCCATTCGCTCGGGTCCGGCGCGGGCAGGGGACGGCAGCGCCCTCGCGAAGCGATCGCGAGGGCGCTGCCGTCCCCCTGCCCAATGGAATATCCAGGACCGGCTGCCAGCGAGCCTACGGCTGTGCTGTCGGAGTTGGCCCGATGGCTGGTGCCTCGCCCGGCGCGGTCGTCGGTGCCGGGGCTGCCGATGGCGGTGCCGAGGGGACGGAGACGCGGCGCGACGGTAGGCGCGATGGTTGGCGCGACGAAGGTTGGCGCAATGGCGGGCGGCAGGGTCGGCGCGGGCGGCGCTTGCGGGGCTGCCGATGGCGCGGCTGGTGCGGCCGGTGCGGCCGGTATGGTAGGCACGACGTTCGTCGTCGGCCGCACGGTCGGTGCGGTTGTCATCGTCGGCGCGATGGTCGTGGTCGGCGCGATGGTCGTCGTTGGCGCTGCGGTGCCGGTCGGCGCGGCCGTTCCCGTCGGCGCGACCGTGGTGGTCGTGGGCTGGACGGTCGGTGTCGGGCGAGGCGATTCCGTGGGGGCGGCGGGGAGGGACAACCCCTCGGGGATCGTGCCGCGCGCCTGCGGCGGGATCGGGCGGAAGTTCTCCTGCGTGTAGGCCAGGAGCGGGCCGCGCGACGGTTGGCCATCGCGACCGGGCAGGCCGGGGAGTTGCGGCGCCCAGAGCAAGGCCAGGATCCCCGCGAGCGCGGCCATCGCGGCGACGCTCGTCGCGCGCCGCGCCGGGCTTGGACTGCCCCAGCGCCAGATCCCGCGCACCACTTTCTGCCCCAGCGTGTAGAAGATGTACACGGTCCCCAGCGTCGGCAGCGCCAGGAGCAGCATCTGCACCGCCGCCGCCGCCATGCCGGTCAGGCTCCCCTCGGACCGCGCGTGCCCGAACGACTCGCGCTGCTTCTGGAACGAATCCCAGCCGGTCGCCAGCACGTGCGGCACACTCTTGATCATCATGAAGAGCAGGAATGCCAGGATGGGGACGGTGATCAGGATGTAGAGCGCGAAGACGAGCTTGACCCAACCCTTCAGCGGCGGCAGTTGCGGCCCTTTCCAAAACGAGAGCGGCAGCACCGTGCGCAGGAATGGGCCGATCTGCGAGAAGAAATCGGGGATACCGGTGGCGTCGGCCAGTGCCCAATAGCCGTCGAGTCGCACGAACGGGAGGCACTGGTGGATGATTTCGAGATCGATGAAGAGCACAACCAAGAGCAAGAACTCGATTCCGGTGAGCAAATAGAGCGCGATCATCGCCGCGCAGAAGATCAGGTTGAAGTAGAAGCCGCCGAGGTCGGTGCGCACGCGCGCCCAGCGCCCCAGGCGGTAGTTATCGGTCACATCGGTGTAGAAGGCCGGGTAGATCAGGTAGAGTCCGGCACCCATGCCGCGCACTTGCCCGCCGCCGTAGCGGAGTGCGGCGGCGTGCCCGAATTCGTGCCAGGCCGTCGAGATGATGATGATCCCCATCATCGCGAGCATCAGCCCCGGCCGGTAGAGCAGTTCGCGCACCCCGCCCGCGATGCCGTGGGTGAAGAAGAGCCAGACCTGCGCCCCGACGCACACAATCAGCACCGCGATCAGCACAACAGGCTGGTAGAGCCATTGCAGGACGGCCGTGACCGGATCGATGAAGCGCGCGGGGACGCGCATCATCTTCATGTTGACCGAGAGCGGCGAGCGAGTGCCCTCGCCGGCGTTCGCGCTCTCGGCGACCGTGCCGTCGGCCTGGAGGATGATGCCGAGCGGGATGAGCTTCCCCAGCAATTGTCGCACGTTGTCGGCGCTCACTTTGCGCCCAGTCGCCTCCGACACGCCCTGCGCCATCTCGTCCGCCGAGCGCTCCCCGTTCGCCTGCTCGGCGACGCGGTACAGCAGTTCGGTGAGCTGGATGAACCGGCCGTCGCGCTGGACCAGCCACTGCTCCTTCTCGAAACCGCTCTCCTGCATCGCGCCGCTCAGCTCGACATTGGGCGCGAGCGCGGGACGATCGGGGATGGCGACCTCCGGGGTCGCAGCGGCCTGCTTCGCCGGTCCCCTGGTGGAGGGTGCTCGCGATGGTAGTGTCGTCTGGCTCATCCGGACTCACCTCTAGCTACCGCACGCCGCGCGGGCACACTCGCCCAAGGGGCGTGCCGCAAGTTCGGCACGCCCCGTTTATTGCGCTGTGGTCTGGGGAAGGAGACGTGGGCTCGTCGTTATCCGGAGTTTATGGCTCGATGGGCTGCGTCGTGTCCATGGGAAGCGGACCGGGCCAGAGGGTCGGACCCGGCTGCAGTCCCAGCCCGCTGGAAGGCGAGACGAGCGACATCGCCTCGCGATCCGGGAGTTCGGCCGCGTTCTCGGCGGCGAGATCGGTCTCGGTCAATTCCTCGGGTTGCTCGTCGTGTTGGCGTTCCGGTTCCTGTTGCACCAAAGGGCACCTCCCTTACGACGGTCGGCGGCTGGCGGCTCGGTACGCCCCTCCTGATCGAGGGGCATCGCTGCGTACACGCCTAAAGCCTCCCGGTCGTCGGCTCCGCAGGCAGGGGCGTATCGTGGGGGAGCGGCCCCGGTACGTAGATCCACTCCGGCCGCGCTCCCAGCCCACCAGCGGGCGACACGAGCGACATCGCTTCCCGCGCCGGGAGCTTCCGGCCGCACTCTCGGCCGCGATCTCGGCGTCGGTCAGTTGCCTGGGCCGCTCGTCCCGCCGATGATCCGGTTCCTGCTGTGCCATACGGCACCTCCTCGCACCGTGCCGCGCCGCCACAGGCAGCGCGGCACGCGGGCGATCGTTCTCGTCGGGATTAGCCGTTGCTCTGGGTGATCGGCGCGGTCTGCTCGGCATTCGCGATCGCAACCGAGCCATCCGACAGCGCGTTCAAGGCGACGGCCGCATTAATCGGCGCGGCGACGTTGGCGTTCACCAGCGACATCGCCTCGCGGTCGGGCAATTCCGCCGCTTCCTGCTGCTCCAGCTCCTCGGCGGTCAGCTCCTGGTCCTTGCGTTCTCGCTCGTCCATACGATTGCCTCCTAGCTCCATGTTCGCGTTCCGCGCTCGGTGGCGCTAGCCGTTGCTCTGGGTAATCGGGGCGGTCTGCTCGGCGTTGGCATAGGCGATCGAATTATCAGAAAGGACGTTCGCTGCGACGGCCGCGTTGATCGGCGCGGCGACGTTGGCATTGATCAGCGACATCGCCTCGCGATCCGGGAGCTCGGCGGCTTCCTGCTGCTCCAATTCTTCCGCCGTCAACTCCTGATCCTCGCGGTTCCGCTCATCCTTGGCCATTTTCATCCTCCTGTAGCGTTAATACGGCTCGATACCCGGTCACCTGGCGGCCCGACACTACGGGTTAGCGAGGGGCGAGTCGGCGGTCAGGGTTCCCCTGGTCGATCGGGGTCTGCTGCGTCGCGTCGGCATACGCGACTGCTCCATCGGAGAGCACATTCGCCGCCACGGCCGCGTTCACCGGAATCGCCAGATTCGCGTTCACCAGCGACATCGCCTCGCGGTCGGGCAATTCCGCCGCTTCCTGCTGCGCCAATTCCTCGTCGGTCAGTTCGCGCTGCTGGTTCTTCGGGTTCTGGGACATGCCTTCACCTCCTGTACCGCGTACTGCTGACCAAACCTACTCTCCGCCCCGCTGACGGATCGCTCACCTCGGTGCATGCACCTGTTTGCCGCACCTCGGTACCGATTCTGCCGCCGATAGCCGCCATTTCGCTGAAAGGCGTGCCATTGTGGCAATACTCGACGTTTGCAACTCATGTGCCAGATCGAGGTGCGCTTGGCGGTGTAACCTCTTGTGTGTCCTGGACGATCGGACGTTGTTGCTGGCTGATCGCGATCACCCCCTCGTCGCCAGCGTTCACTTTGGCGACGATATTCGCGCGCCCGCTGATTGCTATGTGACTCTGTTGGGCTTTGCGACGGGCATTTTCGATAGCCTTGCGCGTCGCACCGCGTAGCTGGGTGCCTAATTGCTTCTGCAACGATCTCATCTTTTTCATCGGCTCGCTCCCTGCGATCGTTCGGTAGTTCCGCTACGAGCAGCAGGGGCAAGCCGCGTGCCAGACTGCTGTGCGTAAGCTAGACGCAACGTTTCGAAATTGCGCTGTCCGCTTCCCGTCAGGGCAGGCAGGGTTTCGGCTTCGATCGCGCGGAAACAGGAGACAAGTACTAGCGCCACGATCTGTGCGCGGCCGGGGGGCGATGGTACCGTAAAGGCGGTATTTCCGCGGTGGCTCGCCGCCCAAACCACCCGCGTGCTACTCGCCTGCTGCTGAGGAAGGGAGTCCATGACTGCGCCCGTGACTGGTCGTTTGCGAGCGGTGCCCGCGTCTCGCCCCGCCGCGTGGTGGAGCATCGCCACGCCCGCCGTCTACGGGCTGACCGCCTTCGTCAGCGCGACCATGCTCTTCCTCGTCCAGCCGATGTTCGCCAAGATGATCCTGCCGCTGCTTGGTGGCGCACCGGCGGTCTGGAATACCGCCGTCGTCTTCTACCAGGCGATCTTGCTGGGCGGATACCTCTATTCGCACCTGACCACCCGCTGGCTCGGCGTGCGGCGGCAGGCGCTGCTCCACGGGGTGCTGCTCTTCCTGCCGCTGCTCGTCCTGCCGATCGCCGTGCCGGGCGGCTGGCGACCGCCCACCGACACCAACCCGATCCCCTGGCTGCTGGCGTTGCTGGCGGTCGCGGTCGGTTTGCCATTTTTCGTCATCTCCACCAGCAGCCCGCTGCTCCAGGCCTGGTTCGCGCGCACCGGGCACCGCGATCCCTACATCCTCTACGCCGCCAGCAATGTCGGCAGCATGGCCGCGCTTTTGGGCTACCCGACCCTGATCGAACCCCGGCTGCAACTGGGGGATCAGAGCCGACTCTGGACCTTCGGCTATCTCGCGCTCGTCGTCCTCACCCTCACCTGCGCGGCGCTGATCGCCCGCGCGCCGACCGCTGCGGAGAGGGCACCCGCCGAGGCTGCCCCGGCCGCACCCGCGAGTGGCGCGGCGCGCGAGGCGAGCCCGACGCTGACCCGGCGCTTGCGCTGGCTGGGCCTGGCGTTCATCCCCTCCAGCCTGATGATGAGCGTGACGACCTACATCACGACGCAGATCGCGCCGTTGCCGCTGCTCTGGGTCATCCCGCTCGCCCTCTACCTGCTCACCTTCATCCTCGTCTTCGCCGGGCGGCAACTGATCCCGCAGCTCTGGCTCGTCCGCGCCTTCCCGCTGCTGCTCGTGCCGCTGGTGATCCTGATGCTCGCGCAGGCGACGCTGCTGATCATGCTGCTGGCGCTGCTGCACCTGATCGTCTTCTTCGTCGCGACGATGATTTGCCACGGGACGATCGCCGCCGATCGCCCCGCGCCGCGCCATCTGACCGAGTTCTACCTCTGGATGTCGCTCGGCGGCGTCCTGGGCGGTATGTTCAATGCGCTGCTCGCCCCGGTCATCTTCAGCAGCCTGATCGAATACCCGCTGGTGCTGGCGCTGGCCTGCCTGGCGCTGCCGCGCTACGGGGCCGACGCGCAGCAGCCGTTCTTCAAGCGACTCGACCTGCTGCTGCCGCCCGCCGTGGGCGCGCTCCTGGCGGCGCTGATCCTCGGCGTCTCCAGGCTGGGCCTGCCGGACGATCTGCTCGCCTTGCCGGTGGTCTTCGGCCTCCCGACGCTGATCTGCTTCAGCTTCTCGCGGCGTCCGCTGCGCTTCGCGCTCGGGATCGGGGTGCTCTTCCTGGTCACCGGCCTGCTCTACACCAGCGGCCAGGGGCAGGTGATCGCCTCCGAGCGGAGCTTCTTCGGCCTCAACCGGGTCTTGCTCACCCCGAACGGGAAGTTCCACGCCATCGCGCACGGCGGCACGAACCACGGCATGCAGAGCACCGACCCCGCGCAGCGGACGACTCCCCTGACCTACTACTACCCCAACGGCCCGATCGGGCAGGTTTTCTCGGCCTACAGCGGCCCGAACGCGAAGCAGCGCGTGGCGATCGTCGGCCTCGGTGCCGGGTCGCTGGCCTGCTACCGCGCGCCTGGGCAGCAATGGACCTTCTACGAGCTCGACCCGGCCGTCGAGAAGATCGCCCGCGACCCGCGCTACTTCACCTATTTGCAGGATTGCGCGCCCGAGAGCGCGGTCGTCCTCGGCGACGGGCGGTTGTCGCTGACGAATGCCGCCGACGGTGCCTACGACCTGCTCGTGCTCGACGCCTACAGTTCGGATACCGTCCCGGTCCACTTGCTGACGCGCGAGGCGATGGCGGTCTATCTGGCGAAGCTCGCGCCGGGCGGCCTGATCGCGTTCCACATCTCCAACGAATACCTCAATCTCAAGCCGGTAGTCGCCAGCCTCGCGGCGGACGCGGGCCTGATTTGCCTGTCCCAGGATGATTTCAACGTCAGCGCCGAGGATGCGGCCAACGGCAAGTACACCTCGCAGTGGGTGGTCATCGCCCGCCAGGCGTCGGATGTCGCCCTGCTGAACGGCGATGCCCGCTGGCAATCGCTCGCCGCCCAGCCCGGCACCCCGGTCTGGACCGACAGCTTCTCCAGCGTCATCAACCTCCTCCGCTGGCGCTAATCAGCCCGCCCTTGCCGCGCGTTGCCGACCATCAGACTGGCCGACAAGGCGCGTTATCCATCCAGCCGTTCGGTACTTCCGGCTCTTGCATATAGAACAAATATTCTATATGATTGCCCCAACGAACCGCTCTTATGCATCGATGCGCGCGACTCGACCCTCCGCCGCGACCTGTAACCTCCCGCATCCTCGCGCGTCTCTGGTTCCCGTAAAGTCCGCCTCGTAGCGCCTGCCATCCTGGCTTTGCTGGACCAATTTCCTATAGTGTTCGATGTGCTCGTATTCAATGCTCGTAGTAGCGTTAGATGGAATCGAGGTACCGCCGACATCAGGAGCGAACGGCATGACCTTGACCGTCGAGCAAGCATTGGCCCTGGCACCCGATGGTGCCGCCGCGTCGGCCGGGCGCAAGCTCGGCAGCCCGAAAACCTGGTGCAACCTGGGGCAAAGCGCGGCAGCGCTCTGGGGCGAGTGCCAGGGGAGCGCGCTCTACCAGGTGCGCGTCGATCTCGGCGATCTGACCACAAAATGCAGCTGCCCCAGCCGCAAGTTTCCCTGCAAGCACGCCCTCGGCCTGCTCGTCCTGGCCGCCACCGAGCCCGGTGCGCTGCCGTTGGGTCAGCCGCCGGGGTGGGTGGCGGAGTGGTTGCAGCGGCGGGCGGCGAAGGCGGAACAGGCGAACGGGCGAACGGGCGAACGAGCGAAAAGCGAGACGCCCGAGGCGAGTGCTGACGATCAGGCGAAGGCGGCGAAATCGAGCGCGAAGAAGGCGGACCAGCGCCTGAAGCGGGTGGTCGGGGGGCTCGACGCGCTCGATCGCTGGCTCGATGACCTCGTGCGCAACGGGCTGGCGAGCGTGGAGGCGCAGCCCGCGTCCTTCTGGGAAGGGCAGGCGCGGCGGTTGGTGGACGCGCAGGCCCCGGGCCTGGCTGGACGCGTGCGGCGACTGGCGGCGATCCCCCACGCCACGCCCGACTGGCCCGCGCGCTTGCTGGACGAACTGGGGCGACTGGCGCTCCTCGCGCACGCGTTTCGCCGCCTCGATCAACTCGAACCCGCGCTGCAAGAGGATGTGCGCAGCCTGATCGGCTGGACGCTCGATGCCGAGGAAGTTGCGGCGCGCGGCGAGACGGTGCGGGACGACTGGGCGGTGGTCGGGCAGCGGATCACGACCGAGGATCGGCTGCGGACGCAGTGGTCCTGGCTGGCGGGGCAGCAGAGCGGGCGGAGCGCACTGGTGCTGCAATTCGCGCACGGCGGCACCCCCTTCAAGGAAGCCATCGCCCCCGGCACGCATTTCGCCGCCGACCTCGCCTACTGGCCGAGCGCCCACCCGCAGCGCGCCCTGCTGCGTGAGCGACGCGGCCCGCCGTCGCCGCTCGCCACCGTGCCGCCCGGTGCGCCGACGCTCGCCGCCTTCCTCGATCGCTTCGCCCAGGCGACCGCGCGCCAGCCCTGGCCCGACCGCGACCTGGCGCTCCTGCGCGATGTCGTGCCGATCTGCGGCGGCGAGTCGGCCTGGGTCGTGCGCGATGCCGAGGGCGCGGCGCTGCCCCTTGCCGGAGGCGACCACTGGCGCTTGCTGGCGCTCTCCGGTGGCCACCCGCTCGACCTCGCCGCCGAGTGGGACGGCGCGACCGACGCCGCTCGGCGCTGGCCGGTGGCACCTACCACCTGCTCGCGGAGGCGCACTGATGGACGCGCTGCTGAACGCCGCCCTCGCGGGCACCTCGCGCGCCGGGGGCAACTCCCCACACCCGCCACCCCCGCCGACGCCCTCGTTCCCCCCGATTCCGTGCTGGGTTCGGAGCGCCAGATCTTGCTCGCCGCCGGGGCGCGGGCGACCTACCGCCGGGCGGGCGTGGAGACGCGCGGCGTCGCCGCCCCGCCCGCCGCGCGGGACGATCCGGCCCCGTTCTGCTCACCCGGCGCGGCCCGCTTGCTCGCCAGGATGCTGACCGGCGAGCACAACGAACTGTTGCCCGAAGCATTTGACCGCCTGAACCGCGCCGGGCAGCGTCTTCCGCACGCGCTGCTCCCCGCCGCGCTGGAAGCCGGTGCGCGCCGCGCCGAACTGCGCCCGACGCTGCTGGCGGCAATCGGCGAGCGCGGGCGCTGGCTGGCCGGGCACAACCAGCCCTGGCGCTGGGCCACGGCGCGTCCCGTCGCAAGCGATGGTGCCTTACCGCCCGACGCTGAATCTCTGTGGGAGGAAGGTCCGCCCGCGCAGCGCCCCGGCGCTCCTGCGCCAAGTGCGCGCCCACGACGCGGCGCAAGGTCGCGCCTGGCTGGAGGCGACCTGGAAGGGCGAGAAGGCCGACTTCCGCGCCGAAGCGGTCCAGGCGCTCGAAACTGGCCTCTCCCTGGACGACGAAGCGTTCCTCGAAGCCGCCCTGGACGATCGCAGCCAGGCTGTGCGGCCCGAAGCGGCGTCGCTGCTGGCGCGGCTGCCCGGCTCGGCCTTGGCCGCACGCCTTCGCGAACGCGCCGACCGCTTCCTCAGCTTCAGCCCCGGCCTGCTCGCGGGTGGCTGGCGCGCGGCAGCGAAGGCGCTCGTCAGCGGCGCATCGGGCGGCAAACTGACCATCACCCCGCCCGAGACCTACGACAAAGCCTGGGCGCGCGACGGCATCATCGAGAAACCGCCGCACGGCATCGGCGCGCGGGCCTGGTGGTTGCAGCAATTCCTCGCGCTGATCCCGCCGTCGCACTGGTCCGCGCGCTTCGCCGCCGATCCCGCGACCCTGATCACCGCAGCCGAAGGAGGGGATTGGTCCGACCCGGTGCTCAAAGGGTGGTCGCAGGCGACGCTCCTCCATCACAACGAAGCCTGGGCCGCAGCACTCTGGCACTACTGGAGCGGAGTAAAGCTCAATCGTCCGCGCGGGCTTGATTTTGACCAACTGCTGGGCGACCTTTCCGAGTGTTTACCGCAAGATCAGAGCGAGCAGCTTGTTCTTGCCGCCCTTGCCCGCGCGAATACGCTCGATGATCGCTTGATTCCGACCCTCCAACACCTTCCACGGCCCTGGAGCGCCGATTTCGCTAGCCCGTTGCTGCGTCGTCTCCACGCCCGCGTCCTAGGCTGGAGCAAGGAGAGCGGTGGCTTCCACTACAACGAACCCTGGCTGATGGTTATTACCGACATAGCCTGTGCCATCCCGCCGAACTGTTTCGATGAAGCCCTGACAATTCATACGGGTCTCGACAAGGACGAGCAATCTGCGGCTGCTAACTGGTGGCTTCGCCGCATCGCCGAATTCACCGATATCGTCCGCACTCGGCAACGATTGATGAAGGAGATTCCACTATGAGTATGGCAACGAACGGCCACGATGGCGCGCTCGGCCAGGTTTTGCGCCAACATGCGGAACAGCAATTCGCCGAGGAGTTGGACGCGCTGAAGCGGGCCGACGACCGCCAGCGCCCGCCGAACTGGGCGCTCTCCCCCTGGGCCGTGCGCACCTATCTGCTCGGCGGCAAGCTGCCGGGCGGCTTCGAGGTCAGCCCGAAGTACATCGGCAACGCCCGCCTGATCGAGATCGCCGTCTCCACGCTGGCGACCGACCGCGCGCTGCTCCTCTACGGCGTCCCCGGCACGGCGAAATCGTGGGTGAGCGAGCACCTGGCGGCGGCGATTTGCGGCGACTCGACGCTCCTCATCCAGGGGACGGCCGGGACCGACGAGAACGCGATCCGCTACGGCTGGAACTATGCCCGGTTGCTGACCGAGGGGCCGTCCCCGGCCGCGCTGGTCGTCAGCCCGATGCTGCGCGCGATGGAACTGGGCAAGATCGCCCGGATCGAGGAACTGACGCGCATCTCGGCCGAGGTGCAAGACACGCTGATCACCATCCTTTCCGAGAAGACGCTGCCGGTCCACGAACTGAACAGCGAGGTCCAGGCGCGCAAGGGTTTTAACGTCATCGGCACCGCCAACAACCGCGACAAAGGGGTCAACGAACTCTCCAGCGCGCTCGCCCGCCGCTTCAACACGGTCGTGCTGCCGACCCCGGCGACGATCGACGAGGAGGTGTCCATCGTAGACCGCCGCGTGTCGCAACTCGGCCGCGCGCTCGAACTCCCGGCCGAGAAGCCCGCGCTGGAGGAGATCCGCCGCGTCGTGACCGTCTTCCGCGAGCTGCGCGACGGCCTGACCGCCGACGGCAAGACCAAGCTGAAGGTGCCGAGTGGCACCCTCTCGACCGCCGAGGCGATCTCGGTCGTCACCGGCGGCCTCGCCTCCGCCGCCTACTACGGCGACGGCGTCCTGCGCGCCGACGACATCGCCTCCGGCCTCACCGGTACCATCGTCAAGGACCCGGTGCAGGACCGCGTCGTCTGGCTGGAGTATTTGCAGACGGTGGTGAAGGAGCGGAACGGCTGGAAGGATCTCTATCGGAGCTGCCAGGAGGTGCTGTGAGTACAGCGACGGTGCTGAGTGCTGAGTGCTGAGTAGGGGTGACGATGGCGAGAGTTGAGCGGTTTGACTTTGATTGCCTATTGAAAGCACGGCTTCTGGCGAAGGCTATCTACCAGGCGACAAGCGCGGGACGATTGGCCGATGATTATGGTCTGGCGCGGCAGATGCAGCACGCCGCAGTTTCAATCTGCCGAACATTGCCGAGGGCTTCGAGCGCAGTCGCACAGCGAATTCCACCAGTTTCTTTCAATCGCTAAGGGATCGTGCGCCGAACTTCGCGCCCAACTCTATGTCGCCGCTGACGTAGGATATCTCACACAGGAACAATCTACAGTATTGCTTTTCCAGGCAGAGGAGGTCGCTGTTGGCGGACTTCGTGCCAAGGTTGCCCAGCGACGCGATGACCGCGAGGAGCGGCGATGACCCACTCAGCACTCAGCACTCAGCACTCAGCACTCACAATCTTCGGCATTCGCCACCATGGCCCCGGCTGCGCCCGCAGCTCTGGCCGCGCTGGAAGCGTTGCAGCCGGATATCCTGCTGGGTCGAAGGACCGCCCGACGCGGCCGAGGCGCTGCCGCTGATCGCGCACGAGGACTTGCAGCGCCGCCGCAGGCGCTGCTGGTCTACGCGCAGACGAGCTGCGCCGGGCGGCGTTCTATCCCTTCGCCGCGTACTCGCCGGAGTGGCAGGCGCTGCGCTACGCCGTTGCGCGCGGCGTCCCGGCGCGCTTCATCGACTGCCGCAGTCGAATGCAGCGGGATGGAGGAAGAGGCGGCGTTGCGGCGCAACTTGAAGCCGCGCAGGGTGCCGAAAAACCGGCGATACGCCCGTGAATGGCTCGCCGGCAGGCCTTCCGTTACCACGGAGGCACCCGGCGAGGAGGAGGTCGAAGCCGACGCGGTGACCTGGCGCGACGACCCGATCGGCAAGCTTCGGCCGAGGCGGCGGGCTATGCCGACCACGAACTCTGGTGGGAGCACCAGATCGAGCAGCGGCAGGACGCGACCGATCTCGCCGGGATCATGGAGGCGATGGCCAGCTGCGCGCCGCAGCGCCGCCGACCGACTCGACGAGGCGCGGCGCGAGGCGCACATGCGCCAGGCGATCCGCGCCGCGCAGAAGGAAGGGTCTGCGCGGATCGAGGGTCGTCTGCGGGGCCTCCGGCACGCGCCGGTGCTGGCCGGTTGGGCAACGCGAAAGCCGACGCCGCGCTGCTGGCGGGCTTGAAGCGCGCCAGGGTCGCCGCGACCTGGATCCTGGACCCGCGCCTCGTACCGCAGCGGCTACGGCGCGGGCGTCTACTCCCGGCTGGTACGAGCACCTCTTGACCGCGCCCGACCGCCACGCGATCCGCTGGGTGTCGCGCGCGGCGCACCTGCTGCGCGGCGATGACCTCGACGCGCCATCCAGCGGCGTGATCGAGGCGGTGCGCTTGGCCGAGACGCTGCGCTGCGCGACCTCCCCTGCCGGGGCTGGGCCGAGTTGCACGAGGCGATCCAGACGGTCCTCTGCAAAGGCGACGACGCGCCGATGCGGCTGATCCGCGATCGCCTGGAGATCGGCGACCGGCTGGGCGAGGTGCCCGCCGAGACCCTCGCCGTCCCGCTCCAGCGCGACCTGAGCAGAAGCAGCGTCGCCTGCGCCTCCGCCCGACGACCGAGATCAAGCCAGCTCGATCTCGACCTGCGCAACGACACCGATCGCGAGCGGAGCCAACTCCTGCACGCGTTGCGCCTGCTCGGCGTCGAGTGGGGGCGTTGCAGCGCAGCGGCGGCGGCAAGGGGACCTTCCAGATCTGGCAACTCGGCTGGCGACCCGAACTGGCCGTCACGATCATCGAGGCGAGCGTCTGGGGCAACACCATCGAGGCGGCGGTGACGCCGGCGCCACGATGGCGACGCGACCAGCGACCTCCCCGTGCCGACGCAGCTGCTCGACGACGCGATCCTCGCCGCGCTCCCCGGCGCGGTGGCGCACCTGCTCGGGCGTGCGCGACGCCTCGGCGGTCGCGGCCGACGCGCGCCACCTGGATGGACGCGCTGCCGCCGTCGCCCGCGTGGCGCGCTACGGCGACGTGCGCGGCACCGACCAGGAACAGGTCTTCCCGATCATCGAAGGTACTTCGTGGCGCGCGTGGTGATCGGCTCTGCTGGCCTCGCTGGACGATCCGGCGGCGGCGGAGATGGTCGCTTCCATCGACCGCGCGCAGGAGAGCCTGGCGCTGCTGGATCGCGCCGATCCAGGCACCGACTGGCAGGGCACGCTCGGCAACTGGTCGAGCGCGAGGCGATCCACGGCCTCGTGCGCGGTCGCGCCACCCGTCATGCTGCTGGAAGAGGGCGCGATCGACGGCGGCGAGGTGCAGCGCCTGCCCGCCTGCTCTTCTCGCCCGCCACGCCGACCCCGGCACCGCCGCCGCTTCCGGGGTGGGCGGGTGCGCGGCAGCGCGCTCCTCCTTGCAGCAGGACGGCTTCGGTCCGCGCTCGACGCCCGGCTGCGCGACCTCTCGCCCGACGCCTTCACCGAAGCCCTCCCGCTCGTTCGCCGCGCCTTCGCCGACTTCCAGCCGCCTCGAACGCCGTTCGGATGGGCGACAAGGTCAAGCGCCTCGGCCGTAGGAGCGGCTGCCACTCGATGCAGATGACGAGACGATGGCTGGCATCAATCGTGCCCGCGCCGACCTGGTGCTGGTGCTGGCGCACATCCTCGGCTCGTAGCGCTTCGCGAAGCGCCCTGCTCCGTGTGGCTCGCTGTTGACAGGGATACCAGGGCGGCGACGAAGCCCCTACGAGGGGATATGAGCGCAGAAAACATGGCTGCAACCGACGAACAGGAACGCCTGCGCCGCTGGCGGCTAATCCTCGGCAGCGAGGCGGAGGCAGGGTTGGGCGCGTGCCAGAGCAAGGCCGATCAGGGGATGGATAAGGCGCTCGCTCACCACGACTCCACACGGCAGTGGGTTTCGGCGCATCCGCGCCGAACGTGACGCGCTGGCTCGGCGACATCCGCACCTATTTCCCGACCTCTGTCGTGCGCGTGATGCAGCAGGACGCGTTCGAGCGCCTGGGGCTGCGCCGGATGCTGCTCGAACCCGAACTGCTGGAGACGGTCGAGGCCGACGTGAACCTCGTCGCGACGCTGCTCTCGCTCGGCCGCGTCATCCCCGAGACATCGACATCGCGCGCCAGGTGGTGCGCAAGGTGGTGCAGGACCTCGAAAAGCGGCTGGCCGACAAGACGATCCGCGCCATCCGGGGCAGCCTGAACCGCGCCGCGCGCAACCAGCGCCCGCGCCACAACGAGATCGACTGGGACTGCACCATCCGCGTCAACCTGAAGAATTACCTGCCCGATCGCGGCGTGATCATCCCCGAGCGGCTGATCGGCCACCAGCGGCGGCAGCAGCAGACGCAGCGCGACATCATCCTCTGCGTCGATCAGAGCGGCTCGATGGCGACCTCGGTCGTCTACTCGGGCATCTTCGGGGCGGTCCTCGCCTCCATCCGCGCCGTCAGCACCCGCATGGTCGTCTTCGACACGGCGGTGGTGGACCTGACCGAGGACTTGCAGGACCCGGTCGATCTCCTCTTCGGCACCCAGCTCGGCGGTGGCACCGACATCAACCGCGCGGTCGCCTACTGCCAGGGCCTCGTCCGCCGCCCCGCGCAGCCGTTCCCGCTGATCACCGACCTCTACGAAGGGGGCGACCGCAACCAACTGGTGAAGCGCGTCGGCGGCCTCGTCGCCAGCGGCGTGCAGGTCGTCTACCTGCTCGCGCTCAACGACGGCGGTGCCCCACCTACGACGAACACCTGCGGGCGAACTCGCCACGCTTGGCGTCCCCTCCTTCGCCTGCACCCTCGATCTCTTCCCCGACCTGATGCCGCCGCCATCAACAAGCGCGACCTACCGGCCGCGCAGCAGGAAATCGTTGTGGCAAGGGCCGGGTAAGCGAACGTGGAGGGCGGTATGGGCGTCTCGTTCGGCAATGTTCACGTTCACGCGGGCATGGAAGCCAGGGAAGGCGCGCCGCCATCATCGAGGTATATCGGCTCTGGATGGCGGCGGAAGGCTTCGAGGAGGTGGCGGAGGCCGGGCGAGGCGAGCCAACCGACCGTGCGATCTACCTCTCTGGTGACGATGCGGCGCGCTGGATCGGCATCTTCGATGAGCATATCGATCGGGCAGAGGAGAAAATCCTGCGAGCCGTCACGTATGGTCTCCAGCGCCACACGCGGTTCGGCGCTCGGTATCTGGGCTGAGCACGACGATGTGCTCGAACTGAATCACTATCGGGACGGCGCGTTTGTTGACGCGTACTCCACCAATCCCGAGATGGCGTACCGCTCGCAACCGGCGACAGCTACTGGCCTATCGGGCCGCGAGGAGCGTGGCGCACCTTCTGATAACCCAGGGCTATCCCTGCTGTTTTGCCGACCTACGAACTGTGGGGATGACCCGCTGCTCTTTCGGACAGGACATGCCTGCTGTCCTCGCCCCACTCTTCGGTGCTGAGCCGGGGTGGGGATGGGGTGGCTGGCGCGATTGCCGAGCGTCATTCAGGGAAGGTCTGGGCTTTCGCCCGATCATCGGAAAGCGGCGACGGGCGGTGAAGGTCAACCCATACCGGGCCGCACTTGCAGCCGAATCGGCACAGAACGACCCATTTTATCCCTATTCCGCCCTCGCCCAGGCGGAATGGTACCAGGACGGTGCAGCCGTCGCTATCGCGCTCGCCGATCCCGACGAAGATCCGGCGCGCAGAGCCGATTCCGCCGCCATCGTGCGCGCAGCTCCTCCTGCAATGCTGCCAGCGCCACGCCGACGACACCGATCTCAGCACGAACGTCACGTTCGGCGGGCTGGAATATGGCGATTTCCGCACATCGAGCAAATACGCGATCCTCCGCGGCCTGCACAACGATTTTCGCTGCCTGATCGACAACGATGCCTACGGAATACCCCGTCGGGGACGAGGATACGCTCGTCGCCGCGACTGTTGCGGGGCAATTGGCGGTGCTCGTCATTCGCCGGGCGGTAGTCATGGCGATCATTTGGGCGAGTGCCGATCCTCGCATACTACGGTCGGCTATCCTGCTCCCAACAATCGATTGCCCCTGAACGCAGCTTGATCGCTCGGGGGCAATTACCCTCCTCTTCGGCCGCATCCTCCGGCCCGGCGACGCGCTGCCCGATGCGCAGGCTGTTGGGGCGAGTGCGGTCAGGTCACAGCAGGCGAAATACGCTGGTGATCGGGGCAGAGGCTAAGCGCGGCGTCGGATTTCGCTGGCGGGGTCGGCAACCGAATCGGTGCTCTCCGTGTCGAATTCCACTATGACCCTTCGCCCATCAGCCGTGATTCGCACGTCGGCGCGGCCACGAATGTCCAGGTGCGGCACCGTCCCAGCTATGTCGATGACCTTCTCCGTCATCTGGTCAGCGGCGTTGTCTGCAATTGGCTCGTTGTCGATGGGGGCAGGCAGTTTGGGGGCAGCCAGCGCACGGGCCACAAGCACACGACCCTGACCAAGATCCTCGACTTCGCCCGTGCGCCCCAGGCTGCGGACCAGGGCGATGCCCTCGAAGGAGTCCGGTCCATCCTCCTGCACGCCGGCGCGCACTTCGGCCAGCGCCGTCGCCTCGTCGTCGTAGGCACCGGCGCAGTTGCCGGTCGTCATGTCCCAGAGCTGGTATTCGCCGCGCGCCATCCGCTTATCCTTCACCCTGGTCGATTGGCTCCACGGCCACAATTGCATCAAGTCCCGCCGTGGGATGGCACCAGACGGTGTGATGCCCCTCCCCGAAGGTCTGTCTGACCACGGCACGCCGGGGATCAAGGCTCACGGTCGCCATCCATGCTCCCAAAGCCGGAAAGCGTTGTGCCATGCGTCGCGCCTGTGCGGCGTTATCGAACAATGAGAGCCCCGCCCACTCGCCAGGATGTTGCCGATCTCGCCGTTCTGGTGGTCGCCCCCGCATCATCGTAGACATGAAGTCCTCCGCTGTGGGCGACGCACTTTGCACGATGCGGTACAGCGTTGGAATCGTCATGCCTGACATAATTGTACGCTCTCGCCCGGTCTCTGCCTATTACCCTGTTCCATCGCGATTACCCTTCCTCGTCAACCACATCCTCCGGCCCGGCGACGCGCTGCCCGATGCGCAGCCCGCCGAGCGCGCCGATGGCGAAGGCCGAGAGCGCGACGACATATTGCAGGATTCGGGCGATCTGCCCGGCGGTCGTCTCGCTGCTTGCAGCGGGGAGGCCGAGCGCGAGGAAGGCGAATTGCCCGAGGAAGGCGACGCCGAGCCAGATCAGGATGCCCGAGACGATCCCCACCACCCAACCGCGCGCTGTCCTGCTCATCCGCCGACCTCACCCCGCACTAGGAATGCCGCCCTCACACCATCAGGATACGCCAACCGCTCACCCCGAACAATGCTCGCGCGCCGCGCTTGCGATGCAACGCACTCCGTGATATCTACGCTCAACTGGCCGGGAGCGGATTGCCGGTACCCTGTTGCAGGTTGCAGGTTGGCAAGTTCCAAGTTTCTCATTCCAATAATCTGCAACCTGCAACCTGCCAACCTGCAACCGAATCAACGGAAGGAGCGAGGCCGTGCGCGAGGTGCGCTGGGAGCGGATGTTCCCCGATGAACTGGAGCAGGCGTTCGCGGCCTGCCCGCTGGTCTACTTCACCTACGGGCTGTGCGAGCCGCACGGCCCCCACAACGCCGTCGGCCTCGACATGCTGAAGGCGCACGCGATCGCCCGCGCGGCGGCGCACGCCCACGGCGGCATCGTCGCGCCCCCCGACTCCTGGCACATCCACGAGATCGGCGGCTATGCCGAGTGGTCCGACCGCGCGGTGGGGCGACCCGCGCGCTCCTGGCTCACCGCCGTGCCGCCGTGGATCCACTTCAAGGCGATCTGCTACCACATCCGGGCGGCCGATGCGCTCGGTTTCCAGGCCGCGATCCTGCTCACCGGGCACTACGGCCCGAACTGGCAGGATCTCAAGACGCTGCTCGAATTGATCCAGCCGCACGTCGGGATGCGCCTCTACGGCCTGCCCGATTTCGAGGCGAACACGCCCGGTTTCGACGGCGATGGTCGCAGCGGCGGCGACCACGCGGGCAAGGTGGAGACCTCGCTGCTCTGGGCGCTCCATCCCGAGTGCGTCGATCCCTCGCGCCTGCCACCCGCCGACGAGCCGGGGCCGCACTTCGCGATGGGGCCGAACGCGCGCGAGGCGAACCGCCGCACCGGCGAGCGCATGGTCGCCGACGAGGTGGCCTGGCTGGGGGCAAAGGGTCGCGAACTGCTGGCCGACTACGCGCGCGAACAACCGCAGGTCCGGCTGCGCACCTTCGAGGAGGTGGAAAACCTCTGGGAGACGGTCGTGCGGCCCTGCTTCCGCGAATTCCAGACGATGCAGTACAGCTGGGGCGAGCGCGGCGCGGTGCCCGCCGATTCGCCCTGGGCGCGCAACGCGGCGATCCCCGACCGTGGCTGAAGGGCCGTTAGTCGGGGATTGCCGCGCTGTTTGCCCTGCCAGGGGCGCGATTAGGACGGCGGCCCCAGCAAATCGTCGGGCTGCTCCATCTGCGGGGAGCTATCGCCGGTCATCCCGAGCATGTCGGGCGGCGCGGTTGGCGGCGTGGTGGCCCCCGCCTCGACCTGCATCGGCTGCCGCGTCTCGGGATCGAGCACGATCCCGGCGCGACCTCGGCCTCCCGGGGCACCGGCTGCGCCGCCGCCTCCGGCAGGGTATCGCCCAACACGGGCTTGCCTCGTTCGCTGTCACTTCGCGCCGACATGCTCAGACTCCTCGCTCGCAGCCGCGCAGCCGGGCGCTGCGCCGCCATTCGACATATCCCCGAGGGTACGATGCTAGTCGCCGCCCTGGACCGCCAGGCGGGGGTCGGCGGCCAGCACCGACGCGGGCGTGACGCCGACCGCCAGGGCGAACAGGCCGACTTCCTGCCGCGCCAGCGGGCGCGTCCCCAGTTCCCACTCGGCAACGCGATCCGTCCGCATCAGCATCTTGTTCGCCAGCTGCCGCTCCGTCAGCCCCGCCGCCTCGCGAAGTGCTCGCAATGTTCGCATCGTCGCCTCCTCCGGTGCTGGTGCGGCGTCCACCGCTCGCCGCGATACCCGCAGCGGTTGCAAGAACCCGGCCATTCCGGGGAGAGCGTCATTCGCCGCGCACCGCGACGCTGGCACAGTGCGCGGCGCTGCTATGGAATCGGGAGCGGGGCGGGATGCTACAATCTTCCGCGCTGGGAGCACACCTGTGCGGCAGATGGGGAGGCGGGTGTGGGCCGGGGGAACACGACGTTCGGCGAATTGTTGCGGCGCTACCGCACGGCGGCAGGGCTGAGTCAGGACGACCTGGCCGAGCGGGCCGCGCTGAGCACCAAGGCGATCGGCGCGCTGGAGCAGGGCCACCGCCGCTATCCCTATCCGCACACCGTCCGCGCGCTCGCCGACGCCCTCAAGTTGACGCCAGCCGAGCGGGAGCTGTTCCTGACCGCCGCCGTGCGCCGACCCGCCGCCGCCCCAGCCGCGCCACCGGCTCCAGTCGTCGCATCAACCTTGCCAGCCCAACTCTCGGCGCTGATCGGGCGCGGGCAGGAGGTGGCGAGCGTGCGCCAGTTGCTCGCCCGGCCCGACGTGCGCCTGCTGACCCTGATCGGCCCCGGCGGCGTCGGCAAGACCCGCCTGCGCTGCGCGCGGCGGAGGAAGCGGCGGGCGACTTCCGGCGGCGTCGCCTTCGTGCCGCTCGCCGCGCTGACCGATGCCGAGTTGCTGCTCGATGCAATCGTCCGCGCGCTGGCGTGCCGGAGGTTCCCGCACCGCGCCGCTCGCCACCCTGGCGGCGGCGCTGCGCGACCGGCAACTGCTCCTGCTGCTCGACAACTTCGAGCATCTCACCGGGGCGACCCCCGATGTCGCCGCCCTCCTCCTGGCCTGCCCGGCGCTGACCGTGCTGGCGACGAGTCGCGCGCCGCTGCGCCTGCGCGGCGAGCAGGAATACCGGGTGCCGCCGCTCGGCCTGCCCGATCCCGCCGACAGCGCCGATCCGGCCGTCGCGCTGGCGGCGGATGCGGTGCGCCTCTTCGTCGCCCGCGCGCAGGAAAGCCAGCCCGAATTTGCCCTCACCGCCGCCAATGCCGCCGCCGTGGCCGCGATCTGCCGCCGCCTCGACGGCCTGCCGCTGGCGATCGAGCTCGCCGCCGCGCGCATCAAGCTCCTGCCACCGACGGCGCTCCTCGCGCGGCTCGACCGGGCCTTGCCGCTCCTGGCCGACGGCCCGCGCGATCTGCCCGCCCGGCAGCGGACGATGCGCGACACCATCGCCTGGAGTTGCGGCCTGCTCACCGCCGCCGAGCGGGAGACCTTTGCCCGGCTGGCGGTCTTTGCCGGTGGCGGCACGCTCGCCGCAGTTGAGGCGGTCTGCGCCGACGTTGATGACGACGCTATCGTCGTTCTCGACCGCGTGACCGCGCTGCTCCACAACAACCTGCTCGTGCGGGAGGCGACCTCCGGCGACGACGACGGCACGCTCGGACCGCGCGTGCGGATGCTGCAACCGATCCGGGAGTACGCGGCGGAGTTGCTGGCCGCGAGCGGGAGGGAGGAGACCCTGCGCCGCCGCCACGCCGAGTATTTTCTGGTGCTCCTCGAAGGCAGGCGCGCGGAGCAGGGACCCTGGCTGCGGCGGATCGGGCAGGATCAAGACAACCTGCGGGCGGCGCTGCACTGGGCATTCGCGCCGGGGGCAGACGCGGATCGGGCGAACATTGGCTGGCAACTGCTCATCAAGATCTGGTGGTTCTGGGAGGTGCGCGCCTATCTGAGCGAGGGACGGGGCTGGGCCGAGCGGGCGCTGGCCGCCGGGGAGGCCCCACCCCGCGAGCGTGTGGACCTGCTCCACGCGTACGGCACGTTCGCGCTCAGGCAGCTCGACTATGCCGTCGCCGAGGCGTCGTTCCGACAGATGCTGGAGTTGGCGCGCACGCTGGGGGATCAGGCGAAAATCGCCAGGGCGCTCTATGCGCTGGCCGAGGTGTCAATTCGCCTGGGCGATCTGCCGCAGGCGAGCGCCTTGCTTGAGGAGAGCCGGGCCTTGATGCGGTCGCTCGGTGATCGGTCGGGGATCGCCGACTCCCTCAACCTCTCCGCGATCGTCGCGCGCGACGCGGGCGACTACGAGCGTGCCGAGGCGCTCTTCACGGAAGGTCTCGCGATGCTGCAGGAGTTGCACCTCCCGTGGGGCGTCAGCATCGTGATGAGCAACCTGGGCCACCTGGTCCTGCGACGGGGAGACGACGCGCGGGCCACGGTGTTGCTTGGCGAAAGCCTGGTACTCTCGCGGGATATCGGGGCGCGCTGGTCCATCGCACGCTGCCTGGAAGGGCTGGGAGAACTCGCCGGAAACCGGGGCCAGATCGACCGCGCCGCGCGCCTCTGGGGCGCGGCCGAGGCGTTGCGCGAGGCGCTTGGCGCACCCCTGCCGCCCAACCTCACCCGCTACCACGAACAACGCGTCGCCGCTGTCCGCCAGCGTGCCGAGGCCACGGCCTGGGCCGCCGCCTGGGCGGCGGGTCGCGCGCTCCCGGTCGATAGCGCGATCGCCGAGGCGTTGCAGGCAACCGCACTGTAGCGAGACAGGCCTGCTTGAGACGTGCGAACTACTTCGGCAAGTCGCGCAGCGCGATGAACGCGGGGCGATTGCTGCCGTCGGCGCGCAGCAGCGACCAGCCGAACTTCTCGTCGGTCGGGCCGATCGACGGCGTCGCCGCGTAGTTGAGGTTCCAGACGAACATCGCCCCCAGCCAGGGCCACTCCTCGCGCGCAATCTCCACCGCGCGCACCAGATACTCCGCCTGCTGCGCCTCGCTCGTCAGCGCGCAATACTCGTAGCCATTCGGCGCGGGCAACCCCTGGCACGAGTCCCACCCGAACTCGGTCAGCCAGACCTGCTTCCCCGAGTCGCCATATTCCTCCATCACCGCGCGCTGATCCTCGATCCGCCGGAAGTAGAAATCGGGCGCGTTGCGCCAGCAACTCCCCTCCTGCGCCGCGAATTTCGGCGGGCAGTGCCCCGGTCCCGGCTTATCGGGGAAACTCGTGTCGGGCGGATTCGCCGCGCTGCCGGGGTGCGCGGCCAGCGCATCGAAATAATTGCGCCCGTCGCCGCCCGCATACTCGTAGAACGCGCGCAGGTAATCGATGTCGTCGATCGCGATGCTCGGATCGTTCAGTCCGGTCGGCGTCAGCCCGCCGAAGAGCACGAAGGCGTCGGGATCGGTCGCCTTCACCCCCTCGTAGCCCGCCTTCAGCGTCTCGTAGTAGGGCGCGACCTGGACGTGCCCGCCGACCTCACCGGCCAGATTCTGCTCGTTCCAGATCTCCCACGCCTGCACCCGCCCGCGATAGCGATCCGCCAGGAACCTCATCGTCCGCTCGAAGGCCGGGGTATCCTCGGGCAGCGCGCCGGGGCGCGAGGGCGAAGCCCAGTCCGGTGCCTTCACCACGCTCACCAGCACGTTCGTCCCCGACTTCGCCGCCGTGCCGATCATGATGTCGTACGGCAGGGGATTGTAGGCACCCGGCGACGGCTCAAACTCGCGCCACTGCAACTGGATGCGGATCCAGCCGAAGCCCGACTCCCGCACCTTCCCCATCGCGAAGGCGTTGTCGCTGGCCCCCGCAGCATTGCCCGCCAGGAAGACGTTGAAGCCATACTGGAGGCCGTTGGTCAGCAGCGGCGTAATCCCTGCCGCCGCGACCGCAGGGGTCGGCGTGGGCGTCGGGGCCTGCGTCGCCGGTGGCCGGGTCGCGGTGGCGGCGGGCGCGGTCGAGCGGGTCGGCGTCGGCGTCGGCAGCTGCACCGGAACCGTCGCCGTGGCCACCGGGGCAACCGCCACCGTTGTCGGCGTCGCCGCGACCCTCGGCAGCGTCGGCGTGGCCGGTGCGGTCGGCGTCGCCGTCGGTTCCTCCTCGACCTCGGGCGTTTCGTCCGCCTCCTCCGGTGTAGCCGTCTCGGCGATCGCGACCACCGGGGTCGCGCGCGTCGGCGTGCCGCGCACCGGCGTCGCCGCCTGGCGACCGCTCACCGTGGGGGTGGGCGGCATACTCCGCTGGCTCGCCACGGCGAAGACCACCGCACCGGTGAAGAGCAGCACGGCCAGGGATAGGGCGACGATAGCGATTGATCGCGAGTCTCGCAGCATGCGGTTGGTCGTCTCCCACTGTTCTTCAGCGCATGAATCGGGGTAGCACACCCGGCAGGGGGCCACCGGGCACATCATCGACCGCACTCACCGAGGGTTGTCCCCGGGAAGTGTACGCTAGTGTACGTTCGCAAGCACTTGCCCGGGGATATCAGTCGGCGCTCCCCCGCGCCGCTTCGGCCTGCTCCGCCGCCAGATCGGCCAGGCGCAGCCCGACGATCTCCTCCAGCACCGTGGCGATGCCACCGCTGGCCCAATCGCCGCGCCCCTTGCCGACGGCGGCGGTATAGACCTCGCCCGCGATCGCCAGCGTTTGCAGCGGCACCCCCAGCCGCGTCGCCAGATCGCGCCCCAGGCGCATATCCTTCTGCCCGAGCACAATTCGGAAGCCGGGCGTGTAGTCGCCGGTCAGCACCTGGCTCGGGATCGCCCCCCGCAGGTGGCCGTGGCCGGTGGTGCTCGCCTGCAAGACCTCCAGCGTCCGGCGCAAGTCTAATCCAGCCTTGCCCGCCAGCACCATCGCCTCCGTGCTGGCCGCCAGCATCGTCAGCGACAGCAGGTTGTGGATCAGCTTCAGCGTGATCCCGTGCCCCGGCGGCCCGACGTGGAAGACATCGCTCCCCATCGCGCGCAGCAGCGGCTCGATCGTCGCAAAATCCTCCGGTTCGGCCCCCACCATGAAGAGGAGCGTCCCGGCGTTGGCCTCGGGCGACGAGCGCCCCATCGCCGCGTCGATCATCCGCACCCCGCGCGCGGCCAGCGATTCCCGGATCGCCTGCGAGGCGGCCGGGGAGACCGTGCTGCAATCGACCAGCAGCGTCCCCGGCCGCGCCCCGGCGGCGATCCCGTCAGGCCCGAGTGCCGCCGCCTCCACATCCGGCCCATCCGGCAGCACGGTGATGACGATGTCGGATCGCTCAGCGACGAGGCGCGGCGTCAGCGCCACCATCGCCCCGGGCAGCGACTCGGCCGCGTCCGGGTTCACGTCGTAGACCGTCAGCGGGAATCCATGCTTCAGCAGGTTCCCACCCATCCCGCGCCCCATCGAGCCGAGCCCGATCAGGCCGATCCGCTGCTGCGCCATTTCTTCCTCCTCCCGCGCCGATCCGCCCACATCCTCGCTCGTTCTCGTGCGGTGTGGCGCGAATGGTAGCAGAAGGCGCGGCGGTGCGACGCCCCGGTCAGTCCGCGTGCTAATTGCGCACCCAGGCGATCATCCGCTCGCAGCAATCGACCCGGTGCGCGCGGTGGCGGAAGCCGCGCCTCCCGCACTGCCCCGCCCGCTCCTGCGGTCACGCAGCCTCAGTGCGCGATGTGCGCCCGCAGCCGCTCCTCGTCGAACTCGATCCCCAGCCCCGGCCCGGTCGGCACGTCGATGAAGCCGTTCTCCGGGTGCAGCGGCGCGGTCAGCAGATCCTCCCCGATCGGGTTCGGCGTGCTGGAGAACTCGAAGACCAGGAAATTGGCGCTCGCCGCCGCGAGGTGCGCCGCCGCCGCGACGTGGACCGACGACCCCATGCTGACGTGCGCCGCCCACTTCATCCCGTGCAGGCTGGCGACCGTGGCGATCCGCCGCCCCTCGCTGATCCCGCCCGCGCGGCAGATATCGGGCAGGATGATATCGACGGCGCGGCGCGACAGCCGCTCCTCGAACTGCCAGCGGGTGCATTCCGTCTCCCCGGCCGCCACCGCCATGTCGAGCGCGGCCGTCAGGTGGATGTAGCCCTCGACATCCTCCGGGGCCAGCGGGTCTTCGAGCCAGTAGACGCCGAGATCCTGCAGCTTGCGCCCCACGTAGAGCGCGTTCTCCGCCGTGTAGGCACCGTGCGCGTCGATCAGCAGGTCGGCCTCGCCCCGGATTGCCTCAGCCACTGCCGCGACCATCGCCAGGTCGCTGTCGATGTCGCCCCGCCCGATCGACAGCTTCATCGCCGTGTAGCCGTCGGCGATGAAGCCGCGCGCCGCCCGCACCCGCTCCTCGATCGTCGCGCCGGGCACGCCCGAGGCGTACGTCGGCAACGTCGTGCGATACGGCCCGCCGAGCAGGCGGTAGACCGGCACGCCGAGCAGCTTGCCCGCCAGATCCCAGAGGGCGATATCCACCCCCGCGATCGCCTCCTGCTGGTAGCCGGTGCTGTGGCCGCGCAGCCGCATCGATCCATACATCCGCTCCCAGAGATACTCGACCGCCAGCGGGTCCGCGCCGATCAGGATCGGCGCGAGCACATCCTCCACCACCGCCTTCGTCGCGCGCGGCCCCAGTGGCGCGTGCGCCTCCCCCCAGCCGACCGTCCCATCATCGGCCGTGACCTTGACGAGGCAGGTCTGCGCCTGGGGCGGGTAAACGCAGATGTGCAAATCGCCGATCTCCGCCAGCGCGCGGCGCGGCCTGGTCGCCTGCCCGCCATCCGTCGCCGTCCGCAACCCGGCACCCGCCACATAGTCCTTATCGCCCACCAGCACGAACGCTTCCACCGTCGCGATGCGCGCGGTCGGCCCGGCGGCACGTCCCGGCGTGGTCTGCCCACCAGTCATCGATCCTCCCCTGGTTGCTCCATCGCGGGCGGCCCCCTCGCCACCCCTGCGGCTATCAGGATACACCGACCGCACCACCGACGATGCCCGCCCCCACATTGCGCCCACCCCCAAACAATGCTAGAAAACACCCCGCACCCACCCCTGATCCCTGGCCCATGACGACCGACTCCTCGTTACTCGTTACTCGTTACTCGTTACTCGTTACTCCTCTCACGACTCACGACTCACGACTCACGACTCGTGGAGGCCACCGTGCAGATCACCGACATCAAGACCTTCCTCGTCCACCCCGGCACCGGCAAGAACTGGCTGCTCGTCAAGGTCGAAACGGACGAAGGGGTCCACGGCTGGGGCGAGTCCTACACCCAGGCGGATCGCGACAGGGCGATCGAGGCGCACATCCAGGCGATGAAGCGCTACGTGATCGGGCGCAACCCGTTCGACATCAAGCATTTCACGTCGGTCATGTACCTCGATTTCGCCAACAAGCGCGGCGCGATGGACTTCTACAGCGCCCTCTCCGGCATCGAGCAGGCGATGTGGGATATCGCGGGCAAAGTCGCCGACCAGCCGGTCTATAACCTGCTCGGCGGGCGCTGCCGCGACAAAATCCGCGTCTATGCCAACGGCTGGGGTGGCGAACGCGGCGGGCCGCTGGCGCTGGCGGAAGCGGCGCTTGCCGTCGTCGAGCGCGGCTTCACGGCGCTCAAGTTCGACCCCTTCCCCGGCCCCTGGCGCGAGATTATCGACCGCGAACAGGAGCGCAAGGCGGTCGCGAACGTGCGGGCGGTGCGCAAAGCGGTCGGTCCCAACATCGACATCCTGATCGAGGCGCACCGGCGGCTCGCCCCCGCCTACGCCGTGCGGATGGCGCGGCTATTGGAGGAGTTCGACCCCTTCTGGTACGAGGAGCCGGTCTCCTCGCGCGACATGGGCGGCCTCGCCGCCGTGAAGCGCCAGGTCACCCTGCCGGTGGTGACCGGCGAGGAGCTCTACACCAAGGGGGAGTTTCGCGCCGTCTTCGAGCAGCAGGCGGCCGACATCATCAACCCCGACATCTGCAACTGCGGCGGCATCCTCGAACTGAAGGAGATCGCCGCGATGGCCGAGACCTACTCCGTGGCGGTCTCGCCGCACAACTACAACAGCACCACCGTCGGCCTCTCCGCCACCGCCCACCTCTGCGCGACCATCCCCAACTTCCTGATCACCGAGTACTTCGTCAACTTCGAACCGGTCGCGAAAGAGGTCGCCATCGGCGGCTTGGTCGCCGAGAATGGCTACATCACGCTGCCGACGACGCCCGGCCTCGGCCTCGATATCGACGAGCGGGCGCTCGCCCGCCGCCCCTACCAGGAATTCCGCGCCCGCACCATCCGCTACCCGGGCGACGAAGGTCCATAAATTTGCTATAGTGCCCTCCACAAGACACAAGAAGCGTGGTGTCAACGTCGCGCCACCGGCCTCCGAAAACGCAAGCGCAGCATCGTTCATCCATCGTCGGTACCAATGCTGTCTACCGACCCGACTGGTGTGGAGCACCATCCTCCCCGCCCCGGCCCCGTCGTCGGACCGGAACGGGGCTGGTGCTTCGAGACCGTATCGACCCTGGCGGCGGTATTCGTGTCGCATCCCCTGCTCCGCCGGGGTGGGCGACATCGCGCATCTGATCGATCACGCAGGAGGGTGTATGCGCTCGCGCTTCTTCATCGGTCTCCTGGTCGGCATCGTGCTCACCGGTCTCTGCGTCGGCCTCGCCTCCGCGCCGCTCATGCTGACCCATCGCAGCGCCGGGGCGCTGGAGGAATCCGCCGCCGCCGTGGCGCGCGGCTTCACCACCCGCCTCGGTTCACGCAGCGCCGGGGACAATCCGGTTGCGAGCACGCCACGGGCGACCGGAAACGGTCAGACTGCCTATAACGGCCTCTGCCTCCAGTGCCACGGCTCGGCGGGGCGCGGCAATGGCGTCTACGGCAACCAGACCTTCCCGCCCGCTGCCGACCTCCTCGACGACAACGTGCGCAACATGAGCGACGCCCAGATCTTCTATGTGATCAAGAATGGCTACGGCTTCAGCTCGATGCCGGGCTACGGCGACCGGTACTCCGACGAGATGATCTGGTCATTGGTGAACGATGTGCGCACGCTCCAGAACGAGCAGGGCGGGCGCCTCGCGGTGGGCACCCCGACCGGGCAGCGGGCCACCGCCGCGCGCGTCCCGGCCGGTGGCGACGCCCAGCGCGGTGCCCTCCAGTTCCGGGCGCAGGGCTGCGTCAACTGCCACGGCAGCCTGCCCGGCCAGATCGCCCTGAGCCCGCAGAACACCATGATCAGCCAGACGGTGCGCACGGGCCAGCCGGGGATGCCCTGCTTCTCCGCCGATCGCCTCTCCGACCCCGACCTGGCCGACATCATCGCCTACATCTCCACCTTCCCGCAGCCGAGCGCCTCGGCCGGCCCGATCGGCCCGATCGGCGGTGCGCGCCCCAGCGGCCCGCCGCCTGGCGGTGGCGGCGGCGCACCGCCGAGCCAGGCTCCCAGCCCCTGCAGCCCCTGATCGCCGCAAGATAGCTCTCGCCTCCCCTGACGATCACACGCCACGGCCCGCGCGTTCCCTTTGGGCGCGCGGGCCGTGGCGTGATTCGTGCGCTATCCTTGCCCGGGTGTGCGCCGGCACACCATGAGATCGAATCGCCGTCAGGTAGGCATGCGCTCCTGGATCGATCTGCTGCTCGTCTTCGTGCCGCTGGCGCTCGTGCTCGAATACGCCGCCGGGGCACCGCCGCTCGCGGTCTTCATCGCCGCCGGGTTCGCCATCGTGCCGCTGGCCGGGTGGCTCGGCCACGCGACCGAAATGCTTGCCGCCCGCCTCGGCACGGGGCTCGGCAGCTTCCTCAACGCCACCTTCGGCAACGCCACCGAGTTGATCATCGCCTTCTTCGCCCTGCGCGCCGGGCAGGCCGAGGTGGTCAAGGCCAGCCTGATCGGCTCGATCATCGGCAACCTCCTGCTGGTCCTGGGGGCCGCCGCGCTCTTCGGCGGCTGGCGTCACGCGATGCTCCGCTTCGACGCCGAGCAGGTGAAGGTGCGCGCCAGCCTGCTGGTGATCGCGATCATCGGCTTCGTGGTCCCCGCCGTCGTCGATTTCAACGCCCAGCAGGTGTTGTCGGAAGGCAAGTCCCTCCAGACGGACGAGCGGCTCTCGCTGGGGGTGGCGCTGGTCCTGCTCCTCCTCTACCTCTCCAGCCTGGTCTTCACCTTCCGCACCCACACCGACCTGCTCTCCGACGAGGAGATGACCGAGGGCGAAGCGGCCTGGTCCCCCATGCGGGCGATCGTGGTGCTGCTCGCCGCGACCGTGGCGATTGCCTTCATGTCCGAACTGCTGGTGGGCGCGCTCGAAGGCTTCACCGAGGCGGTCGGGCTGCCGGCCACCTTCGTCGGCCTGATCATCATCCCGATCATCGGCAACGCCGCCGAGCACGCCTCCGCCGTCACCTTCGCGCTCAAGGCGAAGATGGAGCTGGCGGTCGGCATCGCGCTCGGCTCGGCGCTCCAGATCGCCCTCCTGGTCGCCCCGCTTCTGGTGCTGCTCTCCTGGGTGATCGGGCAGCCGATGGATCTCGTGCTGCGCGGGCCGCTGGAACTGACGGCGCTGATCGGCGCGGTCTTCATCGGCAACGCCGTCGCGCGCGACGGCGAAACCCACTGGTACGAGGGCCTGATGCTCCTCGGCGTCTACGCCATCTTCGCGCTCGCCTTCTTCTTCTCCCCCGGCGGTGCCTGACCCGGCCCCCGCGTCGCGCACAGCCACCCCGCGCTCGTCTGTTGCGCCGGGGTGCGGTAAGCTGATGCCCCGGCGCGGCGGTGTCGCCACGCCCGGCCCAGGAGCCAGCAGGTGGGGAGGAACTGTGGAACTGACCGTGCCCGTAGTCGGACCCGGGACGCCGTTCGTGTCGCTGCTCGACGAGGATACCGGACCCGGCCTGTCCCTCCCCGAGCCCTTCCGGCAAATGTACGGCGGCGACTGGCTGGTGCCGGAACCCGAGGCGACGCGCCCCTACACCTACATGAACTTCGTGGCCTCGCGCGACGGGCGGGTCTCGTTCTCCGCGCCGGGGCACTTCGGCGGCGGCGACGTCAGCCTCTTCAACGCCCACGATCAGTGGCTGATGGGGCTGCTCCGCTCGCGCTGCGACGCCGTCCTGAACGGCGACAACACCCTGCGCCTCGACCCGCCGCTGCTCCTGACCCCGGACTTCATCTTCCCCGCCGACGCCGCCGCGTTCGCCGCCCTGCGCGCCGCCGAGGGCAGGCAAGCGGTGCCGCTCCACGTCATCCTCTCGCTGGCGGGCGATCTGCCCGCCGAGGCCGCGCTCTTCGGGCTGTCCGAGATCCCCCTGCTGGTCGCGACGACGACGCGCGGCGTCGCCACGGCCCGCGCCGTGCTGGAGGACCGCCCGAATGCCACGGTGCGCGACTTCGGGGTGGAGAGCGTCGATACGGCGGCGCTGCTGGCGGCGCTCAGGCGGGAGTATGGCGTCCGCTCGCTGCTCTGCGAGGGCGGCCCGCGCACCTACGGCTCGCTCCTGGGGGCCGGGCTGGTCGACGACGAATTCCTGACCCTCAGCCCGATCATCATCGGCAATCACCCGGCCGGGGCCGGGCGGCATCGCCCGAGTCTGGTGGAGGGCATCGCCTTCGCACCGGGACAGGCACCCACGCAGCGGCTCCTCAACATCCGCCGCGCGGGCGATCACCTCTTCCTGCGCTCGCGCTACCGGCGCGACTGAGCTGCCCCGCGAGCGCTCACGGCGCGGCGATCACCCGCACCGGCTCGCCGCGCAGGAACCCGGCGATATCCTCGACCGCGTGCGGATACATGGCGCGATAGGCGCGGTCGCTGACGTAGCCGAGGTGCGGCGTCAGCACCGTGCGCGGCGCGCTGCGGAACGGATCGTCGGCGGGCAGCGGCTCGGTGTCGTACACATCGAGCCCCGCGCCCGCGATCCGCCCGGCCTGCAACGCCTCCAGCAGCGCCTGCTTGTCCACAATCGGCCCGCGCGAGGTGTTGACCAGGAAAGCGGTTGGCTGCATCAGCGCGATCTCCGCCGCGCCGACCAACCCGACGCTGCGCGGACTCAGCTTGTAATGCACGCTGACGAAATCGCCGCGCCGGAAGAGCGCTTCCTTGCCCACCGCCTCAACCCCGCCTCGGCGCTCGACATTGAGGTTCTGGCTCCAGGCGATCACCGCCATCCCGAACGCCCTCGCCACCGGCACCATCGCCCCGCCCTGGTTCCCCAACCCGACCAGCCCGAGCGTGCGCCCCTGCAACTCGACCCCGACCGTCCGCTGCCAGCCCCGGCGCGCAGCCGCGCATCCTCGGCGGGAATCGACCGCGCCAGCGACGGGATCGGCCAGCGCCCAGCTCGCTCGTCGCGCGCGAATTGCCGCTGGTGCCGCAGACCGTGACCCCATTGCGCTTCGCCGCCTCCATGTCGATCGACGCGTTCGCCATCCCGGTCGTCACCAGCAGCCGCAGGCGCGGCAGCGCCGCCAGCCGCTCCGCCGTGAACGCGGTCCGCTCGCGCATCGCCACGACCACGTCGAAGCCTTGCAGCGCGGCGATCAGCGTCGCCGTCTCGGCGATATGCTCGCGGAAGACCTGGACCTCGCATTCGGGCAGGCTATCCCAATCGGCGTACTGCCGGGCCACCCCCTGGTAATCGTCCAGCACGGCGATTCGCGTCGGCATCGGCATCTCCTCCCTCGTGGCTGCTCGCTGGTTCTTGCTGGTGGTGCCCTCTGGCGGTCGTATGGGCACAACACCCGCGCCGCTGCATTCATTCCTGCGCGCACGCCGAGCGCGGAACGGTGCTATCTGACGCAGTAACGACTGTGGGTGAGGCAGGATGGGGGAAGATGAAAGCGCGACCGCGCAGAATCACTATGATGATGTTATCCTATCATTGGAAGCTCTCGTATCACGACGAGCAGCACATCTATCTGGTAGTCTGGCCTGCCTCGTTGCACTCACCCTTCGCGCCCTGCTCTCCCCGCAGAATGCAGCCTTTGGGTATCGCTGCGGTTCGATCCGCCCTTGAACCCCACAACGCCACATCGGTGAAGAGGTCGGGATGCGCATTATCACGCCTGGGCTGGTACGCCGCATCATCGACGCCGGACACCGCCGGTTATTGAAGCCATCAAAGTGGCCGATGCATTACGACTGGCCCCACGACGACTGGATCCCAGTAGGAACTGAGAACTGAATCCCCAGTAATATCCACGGCAGTCTCGGCATGTGGTTTGGCAATGCAACTGATGCTGCAACACTGGATGCGGCTGCCGGGATCGCACTTTAGCGAATGGAGGTGAACCAATGGCGTCGCTCCTGGTCGAGCTCTTCGCGCATCACCACTGGGCGAATTTACAGACTGCCGCAGCCTGCGCCAACCTGACCGACGCGCAACTCGATTCGACCGTCCCCGGCACGGCGAGACCATCCGCGACACGCTGATGCGCTCGCCGGTGCCGAGCAGCGCGCATCCTGCGCACGGCCAGGCGGCGGCTGCGCCACCGGCGGCGCGACGGCCTGGCCCGGTGCCGCACTGCAGCAAACCCTGGACGAGAGCGGCCGTCTCCTGATCGACCTCGCCGGACGCGCCGACCCCGACGAAGTCCTGCGCGGCGAGTATCGACCGTCCCTACGAACTCGCCGTCTCGACCCTCTACGTCCAGGCGATCAACCACGCCACCGAGCACCGCTCCCACATCGCCACGATCCTCACCCAGCAAGGCATCGAGCCGCCCGACGTCTCCGGCTGGGCCTGGGACGCCGCACGGCGCAGTTAACCACGCACAGCATCGGCAGTGTGGCACGATTCCTGGCTGGGTTGCCCGCGTCAGTCGGCAGGCTACCCCCGCGCTGCTCGTCGTCGCCCGGTGCTGCCGAGCATGTCCCCGATGTAGGTACACCATGGTCGTGGTGCTCCGGCAATGGTGCGCTGCGCCGCCACTCGCTCGGCGGAACCTTCCGCTTTCTCCGGCTGCGGGCAAACCAGACTGAAACCACCCCTGTCACCACAGCAGCTAAATCGCTCCTTTCCGCCCAACGTGGCACGATTTGCCCATTCGACGGGTCCGGAGATAGCGGCACTTCACCGCAAGGCTGCCCGCCCCCACCGCACCGCCGGAACGCCACCTTACCCAAACACTGGAGGCCTCACCGCGGCCACCCACATTCCCAGCGCCACTCAGCTAAAGTCCCCCATTCCTAGGATTTGAAACCAACCTATCGCCAGCCGCACCCTTTCTCACACCCACCAACGCCCAAATCCCGCATTCTCGCAGGGGTTTTGCCTTGCCCCTACCCGCGCCGGAGAAAAGAGAGAGAGAGAAAGTTAAAGCGCAAAACAAACCTACTTTTCACCCCGTAAGCGCCGTAATCCGCTTACATGTAACTCACCTACACGCTTACACACCAACGCACAAACGCATCAACCAAGGCAGTCGAGACTCTCCCCGCCCGCTCCTGGTGCCCGCTCAGAAAACTCATCGCCGCGCGTTGGATCGCCGCGTCCCTGCTCGGCGAAGGCGCGGCCTGCCTACGAGACTCGGGCTCGGCGACTACGTGGGCTTCGACGATGGCGACGCCGACGGACTCGCGCTCGGCGACGGCGAAGCCGATGGACTCGGCAAGCCAGGCGGGCTCGGTGATGCCGACGGGCTGGCGCTCGGGCTGGGGCTGGGACTCAGGCTTGGCGAGCGCGGACCCTGCCGGTAGACCCACTGGTAGTACTCGAAGCCGTATTCATGTCGACGCGGAACGCCGCCTCGTTCGCCGGGTTGTAGGTCAGGTAGCGCCGCTCGAGCACTGGATCAGCACCGTCCGGTTCGTCCCCGCCGCCTTCACTGTCGCCCAGTAGGCCTCGGTGATCGGGAAGCCGAAGACGTACTGGATCGGCGAGTAGAGCGACGCCGTCGTGGGCTGCCCGCCCTCATGAACCAGGCCAGCCTGCTGGATGTAGGCGAGAAGACATTGGCGATGCTGTGCTGCGTGAAGCCGGACGAGTTCGGCGGCGTGCCCGGGATGATCCCTTCCGATTTCACTGCGTACTGCGTCGTCGTCTGGTCGTCGGTCACCGTCCCCGCGCGGTCGATCCGCGCGCCGTGATCGTCTGCCCGCCGGGGTCGCGGTCGTTTCGAGCACCCCCTGGAACGACGCGTAGACCGGGCTCGCCGCCTGGGTATCGTCCAGGTCGCCAGACGGCTGCCTGCTGACGCCCCCTGCAACGCGGGCGTCGAACCGTGTCCCCCTCCTGAACCTCGCCCCGGATCATGTCGCGCGCCAGCAGCCCTTGCGTGACGAAGAAGGGGCTATTCTTGTCGGCGCTGGGGTTGTTGATCTCCATCCGGCTCTTGTCGAAGTACTGGACGAGATGCTTCCCGTTCGGCCCTTCCTTATAGTTCTCCTGAATCCCGGCGCTGACCTGCCCGCCCCAGGTGTAGGAGCGCGAGGTCTGGCCGAAGTAGACCGGGCGATCGTGGCGCTCCCAGACGGTCTGGAAGGCCGGATCGGCGAACGTCGGCTGGGCGATCGGATCGGTGGTCGCCCCCGCCGCCGGCATCGCCATCGGGGCGATACCCATACAGAGCGCCAGGGCCAGCGCCCAGGGCACCAGCCTGGTAAACCGCAAACGTGACATGGAATAACCTCTGGCTTATCCTGCGGGACGCGGGCGCATCCAGAACGACGTCCGATGGTGCGCGGCTCCGCCTTGCCTCGCCCCACCGCGCGCGACGGACACGCGACGAGACGGCACAGCGGCGAGCCGGCGTCGGGCCCGGAGTCGCAGACCCGCCTTACCCGAAGAACGAGTGGAATCCGGCCCGGTTGCCGCAATTTCCACCGCACGGCGCCAGGGCAGCCCCCTCCGGTCATTTCGGCGTCGGTGCGGCTGCCCGGCGTAGATGCGGGCAAGTTTCGGGCCACTGCCTGTCGCCTGCGCGGCAGGCAGCACGCAGCAAGGGCCGACGACCGGGAAGTCGTCGGCCCCTTTTCCCGCGTCCCCATCGCGCCGGTGCGACGATCTATTCGCCCCGATTGCTGGTCGTGATCGGTGTCGCAGACCCGCGCGGCGGGCGCTGCGGGAAGCGCTCCTCGAAGACCTCCTCGGCCACGCGGTTCAGCAATTGCTCGATCGTCCCGCCCGCGATCATCCAGCCGCGCGTCCGGCGGAAGAGGTAGTTGAGCGGCGAATCATCGGCGTAGCCATACGCCCCGAAGACTTGCAGCGCGGCGTCCGCGACCTCGAAGCCCGCCCGGTTGCAGGCGAGCTTCGCCAGCGCCGTCTCCAGCGCCGATGGCAGCCCCGCGTCGGCATTCGCGGCGGCGCGATAGAGCAGCAGCCGCGCGCTCTCCAGCTTCAACGTCATCTCCGCGAAGCGCCATTGCAGCCCCTGGAACTCGGCGAGACGCCGCCCGAACTGCTGGCGCTCGCGGGCGTAGGCGACCGCCCGGTCGAACGCCGCCTGCCCGAGCGCCAGCGAGCGGCTGGCATTCCCCAGCCGCTCCACATTGAAGACCGCCAGCATCTTCCGGAAGCCATCCTCCGGCAGCAGGATGTTCGCGATCGGCACGCGGCAATCGTCGAAGTAGAGCATCCCGTAGTGCTCGCCCGACATGAAGGTGTGGCTGCCATCCACGGCGAAGCCGGGCGTGCCGCGCTCGACGATCACCGCCCCTGCCGATCGCGACCCCTCCCCGAACTTCGCCCAGACCACAAAATCGTCGGCGTGGTCGCCGTTCGTGCTGAACACCTTCTGCCCGTTCAGGACAACCTCGCCCCCCTCGATCCGCGCCCGCGTCCGCAAATCCGTGACCGCCGAGCCCGCCTCCGGCTCCGTCATCGCGATCGCGATCACCCGCTCGCCGCGCAGCGCCGGGGCGAGAACGCGCTCCTTCAGCGCGGGCGATCCATAGTGCGCGACCTGCTGGATCGCCCCGAAGTTCAGCGCCTGCACGCAATCCCCGGCGGCGGGGCAGACCTGCGCGATCGCCTCGATCGCCAGCACCGCGTCGAGCAGCGTTGCGCCCTGGCCGCCGTCCGCCTCGGGAATCGTGATCCCCGCCAACCCCTGCGCCGCCAGCAGCGCCAGGTACTCGCGCGGGAAGGCGTCGCGCCCCTCCCAGGTGAAGGCCTGCGGGCCGAACTTCGCCCGGGCGAACTCGCGCGTGACCGCGACCAGCTCGCGCTGATAGTCGCTCAGTTGAAAATCCATCGCCACTCCCGCCGCAACGGCGTTTCAACCGCCCACGCCCTCACGCCCTCACGCCCTCACGCCCTCACACCCTCACGTCGTCGCCGCGCCGGGTGCCATAGTCCACCATCGCCTTGATCGCCCGCACCGCCCGGTCGGGCATCGGGAAGAGCGGGATGCGCGCTTCCTGGTAGAACGCGATCGAGTCGGGTGCCAGGAACTCCGCCCCGGTGCGCGCCACCACGACCGGCTTGTCGCTGCCCGCCGCCGCCGCTGCCACCCCCCGCGCCACCTCCAGCGCGGGCGGGTCGGCGTTGGTGGTCATCATCACGAGCACGGCGTCGATCTGCTCCTCGGCCAGCAGCAGCGCGGCCACCTGCCCCACCATGCCCGGCTTGACCGTGATCTGCATCGTCACGTCGATCGGGTTCTTGCTCGCGCCGAACGGCGGGATGATCTCCCGCACCCGCCGCTCCGTCTCTTCCAGCAGCGCCGGGAGTTCCAGCCCGTGGCGGGCGCACTCGTCGGCGATCACGCTGCACGCGCCGCCGGACGCCGAGACGACGCCGATGCGCGGCCCGCGCGGCAGTGGTTGCCAGGCCAGCGCCACCGCCGCATCCACCAGCGACTGCAAATCGTGGACGCGCACCACCCCGGTCGCCCGAAACGCCGCGTCGTAGACCGCGTCGTCCCCCGCCAGCGACCCGGTGTGCGACTGCACCGCGCGTCGCCCCACCTCGGACGCCCCGGTCTTATAGACCACGACCGGCTTCCCCAGTTCGCGCGCTCGCCTGCACGCGGCGAGAAAACCCGCCGGGTCGCGCGCCGCCTCCATGAAGACGGCGATCACCTTCGTGGCCGGGTCCTCCACCAGCGCGGCGAGGTAGTCGCTCAGCGTCAGGTCGGCCTCGTTGCCGGTGCAGACCCAGTGGCTGAAGCCGATCCCCTGCGCCCAGGCGCGGCTGAGCAGCGACCCGCCGAGCGCGCCCGACTGCGTCAGGAAGGCGATCTCGCCGGGCGGCATCCGCTCGACCTCGAACGCCATGCCAAACGCCGCGCACGTACCCGCCGCCGCGTGTACCACGCCCGCCGTGTTCGGGCCGCAAAGCCGAATGTTGTGCGCCCGCGCGACCGCGAGCAATCGCTCCTGCTCCGCTTGCCCCGCCTCGCCCGTTTCACCAAACCCGGCGGTGTAGACGATCGCCGCACCGATGCCCTTCGCGCCGCATTGCTCCAGCACGCCAGCCACCGCGCCGGCGGGCACCATGATGCAGGCGAGGTCCGGCACCTCCGGCAGCGCCGCGATGGTGGGGTAGCTCGGCTTGCCCTGCACCTCGCTCGCGCCCGGATTGACCGCGTAGAGCGCCCCGCCGAACCCGTGCTTGATCAGGTAGTGAAACAGCCGCCCACCCTGCCTGGCGCGGCTGGTGGAGGCCCCGATCACCGCGATGCTGCGCGGATTGAGCATGCGCCGCACCGCGTCGAGTGGCGCGGACGCTGCCACCGGGGCGGGCAACGCCGCACCGACCATCACCCGCGCATCGACCGCCACGACGCCATCGTGGCGCACGATCAGCGGGTTCAGATCCAGTTCCGCCACGCCCGGCTCCGCCGCAATCAGCCGACTGACGGCGACCACGACCTCCGCGAGCGCGGCGCGATCGACCGGGAGCGCGCCGCGATACCCATCCAGCAGCCGCGCACCGCGCAATTCGCGCAGCATCTCCCCCGCTTCCTCGCGCCCGACCGGCGCGAGGCGGAGCGCCACATCCCCCAGCGCCTCCACCCACACTCCGCCCAGGCCGACCAGCACGACCGGGCCGAACGCCGGATCGCGCCGCGCCCCGACGATGACCTCCAGCCCTGGCGCGGCCTGCGCCTGCACCAGCAACCCGGTCAACTGCGGCAACCGCTCCGCCAACTCGCGCGCCGCTGCGGCGACCGCCTCGCCATCCCGCAGGCCGAGCCGCACCGCCCCCACATCGCTCTTGTGTACGAGGTCGGGCGCGCTCGCCTTCAGCACCACCGGGAAGCCGATCGCCGCCGCTGCGCGCACCGCCTCGGCAGCCGTGGCGACGACGCGCTGCGCCGCCATCGGCACCCCATAGCGGCGCAGGAGGTCGGCGGCGGTCGCCGCATCGAGCAGCACCGTCCCCTCCGCCTGTCCCTGGTCCGGCATCGCCGTGCCCCCGTTCGCGCAACATCGCCGCCGACTGGCATTCTATCGTGCCGCAACGCGTGAGCAAGTGAATGTCCCTGCGGCCTGTAACGCTGCGCCCCCGCGCCGCCCACCCTGTGCGACAATGCGCCCGACGACGCATTTCGCCGAGCGCCACACCGGCCGCGCAGGCCGCACAGGAGGGAGAGCATGAGCCAGCCCGCCACAACCCCGCCGAACGGCGCGCACCTCCTCCTCGCCACGCTCCAGGCGCGCGGCACGCGCCACCTCTTCGGCGTGCCCGGCCACGGTGCCTACCCGATCTACGACGCCCTCTGCGACTTCCCCGCGATCGAGCCGGTCGTCGGTCGCCACGAGCAGAGCAGCCTCTTCAGCGCGCTCGCCTTCTCCTGGGCCAGCGGCACCACCGTCGTCGCCACCAGCGTCCCCGAAGCGGGCCTGACCAACGCCGCCACCGGCCTGCTCGAAGCGAACAACACCCAGGCTCGCCTCTTTTTCGTCATCGAGGCGAACCCCCTGCACGCCGGTGTGGCGCACTCGGTCGCGCGCCACTATCGCCGCGTCGATACGAGTGATGCACTGGTGCCCGCCATCCACGCGCTGCTCGACCAGCTCGAATTCAGCCGACCCGGCGCGGCAATCCTGGAAGTCGCCAGCAACGTCCTCACCGATCCCGTCACCGGAGCACCATCCGCGCCCTACCAGCGCCCCACCCCGCCACCCATCGCGGACAGCGAGATCGCCGCCGCCGCCCGCACCCTCGCCGGGGCGCAGCGCTGCGTCATCCTCGCGGGCGCGACGGCGGTGGCGGCCGACGCCGGTGCCAGCGTGCAACGCCTGGCCGAGGCGCTGCACGCGCCGGTCTTCGTCGATGGCATCGCCAAGGGCATCCTGCCCGAGGATCACCCCCTCGCGCTCGGCCGCAACTGGTCGCCGAGCGGCCCCGGCGACCAACTCCTGCGCGAGGCCGACGTGGCGCTCGTCATCGGTGCGCCGCTCGGCGGCGGGCAGGTGACCGCCCCCTGGGATCCGCAGATGGCCCGCTCGCCGCGCCAGGCGATCCTCGTCGATTGGGACGACAGCGAACAGGCACCGCTCGCCTCCGATCTGCGCCTGCGCGGCCACGTCCCCAGCATCCTCGCCGCCCTGGCCGATGCCGTCGGCGAAAGCACACAAGCAACTGGCTTCCCCGCCGCCCGCCTGGACGAAGTGCGCCGCTGGGCCTGGGACTACGCCGAGACGCGCGTCCCCTGGGCGCTCGGTTTCTTCCAGGGCATCTGCGCCGCCATGCCACGCGACGGCATCATCCTGCTCGACAGCATGGTCGGCCTCTGGCTCGATCGCCTCTATGCCGCGCCCGACCCGGCGGCGATTCGCATGCCCTTCGGCACCGGCACGCTCGGCTTCGGCGTGCCCGCCGCCGTCGGCGCGAAAATGGCCCAGCCAGGGCGCGAGGTCGTGGTCGTCGCGGGCGACGGCGCGTTCCTCTACAACCCGCAGGAACTGGCCACGATGCTGCTCCGGGGGCAGAAGCTGACCATCATCATCGCCAACGACGGCATCTATGGCGCGATCAAGCACAACATGGCCGAGCGCTTCGGCCGCGCGACCGCCTACACCCTCGCCAACCCCGATTTCGTGCGCCTGGGCGAAGCCTTCGGGATGCGCGCCCTGCGCCTCGCCTCGTCGGACGAGATCGGCCCGGCACTGGCAGCAGCCCTCGCTGGCGACCAGTCAACCCTGATCGAGGTGCCGCTCGAACTGCGCCCGCCGCGCGACTTCTACGCCTGACGCCCCGGCGGGCGCTGTCGAATTCGCCCATCGCCGCGCGACTACTTCACGGGCAATGCGCCGCATTGTCGATTTCGGGCTGCCCCGCACGACTACCTCGTGGAAACGGGGCGATCCTTCGCCGCGAGAGTGCCGTGGGAGGTGAGCAGTGGGTACCTGGCCGGGAAATATCTTCGCCGTCACGCTCTTCACGGAGGACCTGGCGGCCACCAGGCAGTTCTACCAGGACGTTTTCGGGCTGCCGGTCGCGTTCGAGGACGACAATTCGGCCGTCTTCAACTTCGGAAACACCCTCATCAATCTGCTGAAAACCACCGAGGCACCGGAACTCATCGCACCCGCGCCGGTCGCCCCGCCCGAGGCCGGGTCCCGCGCCCAATTCACCATCCAGGTGGATGACGTGGACGCGCTCTGCGCGGAGCTGACCGCGCGCGGCGTGGCACTGCTGAACGGCCCGCTCGACCGCCCCTGGGGCATCCGCACCGCCTGCTTCCGCGATCCCGGCGGCCACATCTGGGAGATCGCGAAGTAAGCGGCGAAAGCTCGCCCGCAACCACGGAGGAAGTGATGTCAGACGCGGCCCCGGGCACGGAAACCCGAAATCTCTTGCGCTACCTGAACGCCCAGCGCGAGCATGTGCTCGGTATCCTGGAGGGCCTTGATGATGAGGCGCTCCGCCGGTCAATCCTGCCCTCGGGCTGGTCTTGCCTGGGGCTGGTGCAGCACCTCGCCCTCGATGTCGAGCGCTTCTGGTTCCGCTGCACCGTCGCCAGCGAGCAGGACGCCATCGACTCGCTCGCCACCATCGACAACGCCTGGCAGGTTGGCGCGGATATGCCCGCTGTCGCCGTTTTCGACCTCTACCGCGATGAGGTCGCCCGCGCGAACGCCATCATCGCCGCCACGCCCCCGGACAACGCCCCGGCCTGGTGGCCCCCCGAACTCTTCGGCGATTGGCGACTCGACACCGTGCGGGAGATCATCCTGCATGTGATGACCGAGACCGCCAGCCACGCCGGCCACCTCGACATCGTGCGGGAACTGATCGACGGCAAGCGCTGGCTGATCATGACCGACTGACCGCCCCGCGCCCGCCTCACTCCAACTCGCGCTTGAGTGCCGCCCGCGCCGCGTAGTAGCCGCACAGCCCGTGGACCCCCGCGCCCGGCGGCGTCGAGGCCGAGCAGAGGTAGACCCCCGGCGCTCCCGTGCGGTACGGCACCACGCGCGGCCAGGGCCGGAAGAAGAGCTGCCGCAAATCCGTCACCCCCCCGGCGATGTCGCCACCGATCAGGTTCGCATCCTGACGCGCCAACTCCACCGGACCCGACACCGCCCGTGCCAGGATGCGGTCGCGGAAGCCCGGCGCGAAACGCTCCACCTGCGCCTCGATCTGCGCCGTCATCTCCTCCGTCGAGCCGTGCGGGACGTGGCAGTACGCCCAGGCGGTCTGCTGACCCGCCGGGGCGCGCGTCGGGTCGAACAGGCTCTGCTGCGCCAGCAGCACGAAGGGCCGCGCCGCGTGTTGTCCCTGCCAGCAAGCCCGCTCCGACGCCGCGACCTCGGCCAGCGTCCCGCCCAGGTGGACCGTCGCCGCCCGCGCGCACTCGCGCGCCCGCCAGGGGATCGGCCCATCCAGCGCCCAATCCACCTTGAAGATGCCCGGCCCGTGCCGGAAGCGCCCCAACTGCCGCCGGTCCCGCTCGGGCAACCGCCCGCCCGCGATCTCCACCAGCCGCTGCGGCGGCACATCCAGCAACACCGCGCGGGCGGGCGGCAATTCGTCCAGGGAGGCCACGCGCCAATCGGTCACAATCTCCCCACCCAGCGCGCGAAAATGCGCCGCGAGCGCATCGGCGATCGCCTGCGCCCCGCCGCGCGGCATCGGCCAGCCGACCACATGCCCCAGCGCGCCCAATACCAGCCCGATGGCGGCGGTCGCGGGCGACTCCAGCGGCAGGATCGCGTGCGCCGCCAGCCCCGCGAAGATTGCCCGCGCCCGCTCCCCCCGGAACCACGTCGCAGCCAGCAGGCGCGCGGGCAGCAGCGCGAACATCCCGAAGCGCGCCATCGCAATCGGGTGCCGCGCCGACCGCAGCCGCAGCGGCCCGAGAATCCCCGGCACCAGCCGGGGCCAGTCATGGACAATCGGCCCCATCAAGCGGCGATAGGCCGCCCCATCCACCCCCAGCCCCTCGGCGGTCGCCGCGACCGAGCGCTCCAGCATCACCGCCGTGCCATCGTCGAGCGGGTGCGCCAGCGGCGCGTCGGGGTGGACCCATTCGAGCCCATAGTCCGCGAGCGGCAGGGTGCGCAGCGCTGGCGAGCCGATCCCGAGCGGGTGGATCGCCGACCCCAGGTCGTTGACGAAGCCCGGCAGCGTCAACTCGGCCGAGCGCACCGCGCCGCCAATTGTGGCATTCGCCTCCACCAGCAGCACCCGCCGCCCCGCACGCGCCAGCGTGATCGCCGCGACCAGCCCGTTCGGCCCGGCCCCGACGACCACCGCGTCGTAGTTGTCGCGTGCGCATTGCTCCATCCCGAATCGTCCCCAATCGCGCCCTCGCGCTGCGTGACTGCGGGCACCTGTACCGCCCGCCTGGACCAATTGTAGTGCGATCCCGGCCCCAAGCAGCGGCGCCAGCGGCGCGATGGCAGGCTATCGTCGCGATCAACTTCGTGGAATGGGGGGGATGCTCGCCAGGTTTGGGCGGGGCGAACGCACGGCGCTCATCGCGGATGCCCCCGGTGGCGGGGGGCGTCCGCGCACGCGCACTCCGGTTGCGCTGTTGCCTGTCTGGTGCCCACGGAGGGATTCGAACCCCCGACCTACTGCTTAGAAGGCAGCCGCTCTATCCAGCTGAGCTACGCAGGCACAGGAATGGTGCCCCCACTTCCCTATAGGGCAAGACGCTTGCCCGGAAAGCGATCACCGACCGATCCGACAACTTGTGAGGCGACAGCAGTTATGCGGCGCGATGACCCGGTCGCGCCGGGCACCGCCGCAGCGGAGGAATGCGCACTCTCAATGGGTGGGGTCGGGTCTAGACGAGGCGATAGCTGCCCCGGTCGCGCGCCGCGTTCGCAGCGCGACCAGACGACCAGCGGTCGCCGCTGATGATCGTATCTCCAAAGGCGTTGCGGACTCGCCGCTCGCCGGTGGCGGGTTGACGTTGCTGGGCAGGCACCAGCTTCATCATCATCGTCGAGACCATCCCCCACCACAACACAAAGCCCGCCGACCCATCATGCCGGGTACACGATCACCGAGCACCTTCGCCCGAACTGCCCACACGCCTGGTGCCCGCCGGGAGGAATCGAACCTCCGACGTACTGCTTAGAAGGCAGCTGCTCTGTCCTCTGAGCTACGCGGGCAGGGCAAGAACCAGCGAGGCGGCGGCCCACGCACAGATCCTCGGGGCGGGCCGCACACCGCTACCACAGCGGCGTGGCCCATGGCACACCCGCCCCAGGATCGTCTTCCAACTCACACGTATCATTTAACGGAACCAACAGGGGTTTGTCACCCTCAAATCTGTACCAACTTGTCCCACTTTGTCCCAGGTTGTGCGCGAACCGCCCCATTGCCCCCCAACACCCCTAACCTTGCCCCTGCTTGTGCGGTGCTTCACAAGCGCACTTGATCCTTTTTGCACTTGATGGGAGAATCTTCATGGAGGCACCGCGCCCGCGAGGGCGCGTGTCGTGGACCCTGCGCGAAGGTACGCTATACTTCGCGACGATGTACGGACTGGCTTTCATCGCGCGCCCTCGGAGGTAACGCCGATGCGGTTCATGCGAGTTCAGACCCCCGACCTGGAGTGGTACAAGAACAACGTACCCTGCCAGGTTGCCTGCCCGGCGAAAACGGATATCCCGCGCTACATCTCCCTGATCGCGCAGCATCGCTATCGCGAGTCCTACGAGGTCAACTGCGGATCCAATCTCTTCCCCGACGTGCTCGGTCGCGTCTGCTCCCACCCCTGTGAGACGGTCTGCCGCCGCAAGAAGATCGACGGCAAGCCGATCGCCATCCGCGACCTCAAGCGCGTGGCCGCCGACTTCCGCGACAGCATCACCCCGGCCTTCTCCCCCGTGCAGATGATGCACGACGATGGCCGCACCGGCGTCGCCCCGAACATGTGGAAGATGACCCCCCCGTCGCAGGACAAGGGGAAGGTCGCGATCATCGGGGCTGGCCCGGCCGGGCTCGCCTGCGCGCACGACCTCGCCGCGCGCGGCTTCAACGTCCACATCTACGAGTCGCTGAATGCGGTCGGCGGGGCGCTCTACATCGGCATCCCGCCCTACCGCCTGCCGCGCAAGTACATCTACGACATGCAGCGCGACCTGGAGGAGATGGGCGTCACCTTCCATCTCAATACCGAGGTCGGCGTGCAGGTGCCGATGCGCGATCTGCTGCCTGGCGTCAACGGGCACGTCGCCACGGTGCTGGCGATGGGCTGCATCATCCCGAACCCGATGGATGTCCCCGGCGAGGACCTGGAAGGGGTCGAGGGCGGCTCCCTCTTCATGAAGCGGATCAACCTCGAACCCTTCACCAAGCTCCCGGCGCGCGTCCTCGTTCTCGGTGGCGGCTTCACCGCCATCGACTGCGTCCGCTCGTCGGTGCGCCTCGGCTCCGAGAAAGTCTGGATGGCCTACCGTCGCACGATCGCCGAGATGGGCGCGACCGAAGAGGAGATCGAGGGCGCGGAGGAAGAGGGCATCGAGGTGATGACCCTGACCTCCTGCATCGAGGTGCTGGGCGACGAAAACGGCCGCGTGCGCGGCGCGGTGATGATCAAGAACGAACTCGGCGAGCCCGACGCGAGCGGCCGTCGTTCGCCCCGGCCGATCCCCGGTTCCGAGTTCATCCTGGAGTGCGATCTGGTCATCCCGGCCTACTCGCAGACGCCCGACCTCTCCAAGGTGCTGCCGAAGGATGTGCAGCAGGAACTCGGCCTGCGCGTCAACCGCAACGGCACCGTCCCGGCCAAGCGCAAGAAGCTCCACACCACCGATTATCCCGGCGTCTACACCGTCGGCGACCTCGCCAACGGCCCGCGCACGGTGATCGAGGCGATCGCCGAGGGCCGCGAGTGCGCGACCGCGATCGACAAGGCGGTGGTCGCCGAGCAGGGCGAGATTAAGACCCTCGAACCCTTCTTCCGCCCGCTCGATTACACCGAAATCCCGCGCCAGAAGATGCCCGCCGTGCCGCCCGAACTCCGCAAGGACTTCCTGCTGGAGACCGACCTGGGCTACACGCCGGAGCAGGGCGACGACGAGGCGAAGCGCTGCCTCCAGTGCCAGATCAACATCCAGATCGACCCGAATCTCTGCATCGAGTGCTACCGCTGCGTGGAGTACTGCCCGTACGGCATCATCCACGTCCAGGCGATCAACCAGACGATCGGGGATCGCAACCTGGAACAGCGCGCGGCCGAGACCTACGGTCGACCGTGGGACGAGCTCACCGCCGACCGCGTGTTGCCCGGCGAGGACATCGGGGGGATTGTCTTCGCGCTGGACGAGGAACTCTGCATCCGCTGCGGCATCTGCGAGAATGTTTGCCCGACCAACGCGCTCTCGATGAAGAACTTCGAGACGTGCGACACCGGGCGGCAGATGCTCGTCGGCGGTGCAACCGGGAGGGTTTGGTAGGGGACGAGTAGTCAGCCGCCAGTAGTCAGTAGCCAGCAGGCTACATCGTCTGACTACTGACTACTGACTACTGACTACTGGTAAGGGGGAGGCATGGCACTGCGGCGTCAAAGTACCCTGGTAGACCGGATCACCCGGTCGCAGCTCTACCGCTCCATCGTGCGGAGCGGGTATCCCGACACGCCGCGCAACCAGGCGCTGGTGGTGCTCGGGAACGTCTATCTGCACCTGCACCCGGTGCGCTTGCGGCGACACGCGCTGGCGATTCCCTATACCTTCTGTCTGGGTGGTCTCTCCTTCTTCATGTTCCTGCTCCTGACGGTCACCGGGGTAATGTTGATGTTCTACTACATCCCCTCGACGACCCAGGCGCACCAGAACATGCTCGACCTGCAGAGTTCGGTGACGCTCGGCACGCTCCTCCGCAACTTACATCGCTACTCCGCCCACGCGATGGTGATCGTCGTCTTCCTCCACATGTGCCGCGTCTTCTACACCGGCTCCTATAAGCCACCGCGCGAATTTAACTGGGTCATCGGCGTGGTCCTGCTCTTCCTCACCTTCCTCCTCTCCTTCACCGGCTACCTGCTGCCGTGGGACCAGCTGGCCTTCTGGGCGATCACGGTCGGCACGCAGCTCGCCTACTATGCCCCGGTGGTCGGCCCGCAGATCCGCTTCCTGCTGATCGGCGGCTTCGAGGTCGGACAGAACGGCCTCCTGCGCTTCTACACGCTGCACGTCATCTTCCTGCCCCTCGCCGCCGCCCTGATGATGGCCGCCCACTTCTGGCGGATCCGCAAGGACGGTGGCATCAGCGGGCCGCTGTAGAGCGAGTAGTCAGTAGTCAGTTGGCAGTAGCCAGTTAGGGGTAGGAGGTCAGTAGCCAGCGGTCAGATACCAGTGAAGAAAACTCACTGACTACTGACTACTGACTACTGACTACTGGGAGGCGAAGCACATGGCACAAGTCGAACGACGGTTGCCGGAGGACGCGGGACGCGAAATCCCCGTCGAGATGGAAAAAACGTATCGCCTCCTCGCCCTGGTGCGCGGGCAAACCTTCGCCCGCCCCAAGTACGTCGAGGGCGACGAGGTGATGGTCTGGCCCGACCTCGTCGTGATCGAGGCGGTGGCGGCGCTCGTCTTCACGCTGCTGCTGCTGGCGATGTCGGTCCTGGTCAACGCGCCGCTGCTCACCGTGGCGAACCCGACGCGCACGCCGAATCCTTCGAAGGCCCCCTGGTACTTCCTGAATCTGCAGGAACTCCTGCTGCACATGGATGCCGGTCTCGCCGGGGTCTTCGTGCCGGGCGGTGCCCTGGTCGCCCTGGCGGCGATTCCCTACATCGATAAGAGTCCGCTCGGGCAAGGGGTCTACTGGTACACCGCGAACAGCAAGCGCATCGCCTGGTTCTCGGCCATCTACACCACCATCTTGATGCTCGCGCTGATCCTGATCGATGAGCCGCCGCGCATCGACGATAAGACCGGGGCGAGCCGCCTGACGCTCGGCTTCTGGCCCGGCATCGGGATCTCCTATCAGATGAACAAGCTCGGCGTGCCGACCTGGATCTACAACTGGGTCATCCCGGTCGTGATCATGCTCGGCCTCTCGGCGTTGCTGGTCTATCTCGTCAAGCGCTTCTACAATGCCGACATGCGCGAGGTGATGGTCGCGCTCTTCACCGGGTTTGTCGTCTCCTACGTCATCCTCACGATCTCCGGCACCGCATTCCGCGGGCATGGCATGGAGTTGCACTGGCCGTGGGAGAACCCGCGCGTCCCCGAGGGCGCGTCCGTGCTCCTCGATCTCTTCGGGTTCTGAGCGGGGTGCTGCGAGCGTCCCGGTGTAGCGTGGTACTCAGGGGTATGTGATGGCGTTCGCACAGAGTCTCAAGCAGATCGGGCAACGCGCCCGCGCCAGCCTGGAAAGTCGGACGGTCCGGGCGGCGCTCCTCTCCTCGGCGGCATCGGCGGCGGTTCGCTTTGTCGTCGCGCAGTACGATTCGTCGCCGCGCACCATGCGGCGCGATTTCCTCCGCTGGACAGTCGCAGGTGCCTCGACCTTCTTCCTGGCCGAAGCCTCAGTCGGCTTCGTCGCCTTCTTCTGGCCGCAGAAGATCGGCGCGTTCGGTTCGGAAGTGAAGGTCCCACCGGCGCAGATCCCGGCGGTCGGTGCCGCCCCGATCGTCAACCGTGACGGGAAATTCTGGCTCATCAACAACGAGGACGGTGTGCTGGCCCTCTATTGGAAGTGTGTCCACCTCGGCTGCACGGTGCCCTGGAACGAGACCGAGCACCAATTCCACTGCCCGTGCCACGGCTCGATCTACGATCGCTTCGGCGTCCGCACCGCCGGCCCCGCGCCGCGACCGCTGGACATCATGGCGGTCAAGGTCGATGGCGGCACGGTGACCGTGGACACCGGTGAAATCACCCAGCGCACCGATTACAGCCCGAGTCAGGCGGTCAAAGTCGGGTGATGAGTGATGAGTAACGAGTAACGAGGAAAGCCTCGGCACTCGTCACTCCCTCGTTACTCATCACTCGTTACTCGTTACTGGATGGGGGGCGGGTTAGTGGATACTATCGGACGACAGGTAACGGCCTTCGTCACCATGTTCATGGCGGCGGGCTTGATCATCCTGATGTACATGATCTTCGAGCCGCAGCGGCAGGCTGCGGCGTCGAACGAGCAGGTGCATACGGCGGTTGAGCGTGGGCGCGAACTCTTCGCGGAGAATTGCATCGTCTGCCACGGCACGAATGGGCAGGGCATCCAGGGTGCTGGCTTCGCGCTGCACACCGATGGCAACAAGGCCCCCGACGATGATCGCCGCGCCTTCCTCTTCAACACCATCTCGCGCGGACGGCAGAACAGCAACGGCTGGGATCCGAACATGCCCGCCTTCGGCAACTCCGAGGGTGGCGCGTTCAACGAGCAACAGATCAATGACGTGATCACCTTCATCGGTTGCGCCACCGACGACGAATGGAAGGAAGTGGCCGACATCGTCTCGGTCAAACTCGGCACACCGGTCGCCGCCATCCTGACCCCGCCGAATCTCGGCACGCCGAACGTGACCTTCCTGCCGGGCGTCAAAGCCGCAGGCCCGACAGCGGCGGCAGGTGCGGCGGCGGCAGATCCCGGTGCCGCTGTCTTCCAGACCAACTGCATCAACTGCCACCGGATCACGCCAGAATTCGCGAACGGCCAGCAGGTCGGGCCGAATCTGACCGGCGTGGGTGCGCGCCTAAGATCCCCAGCCGCGCGCCAAGCGTCCCGAATCAAATCGACGTGTCTGCGGAAGGTGCCGCCGGAATCGCGACGTGGATTCGCAATCCCATCCGCGATTCGCCCCGGCTCCGGTATGCCCGCATTCGGTCCCGACAAGATCTCGGATAGCGATATGAAGGCGCTGACCGACTGGCTCGCGACGCACACCGAGGAGGCGGCACCGGAAGCGGCGAAGTCCTGCTTCAAGACGACGGCCCGCTAGCGGCAATCTGGCCGAGAGGAGAATCCCATGGTCTTCGGTGAAGTCGGCGAAACGCTCGAACTCTTCATTGTCATCGGCGTCATGTTCCTCGGCATCTACCTCGTCTACCTCATCAGCAAGCGCACCTCGCGTTAACGAGTGCTGAGCGCCGAGTGCTGCGTGCTGAGTAAAGGGGTGGCGAGGAAAATTCCTCGCCACCCCTTCCTCCACTCCCGGCTCACCCCCTCGTTCGTACCATTCGTCGTTCGTCACTTCGTACTTGACTCAGCACTCAGCACTCAGCACTCATACTGGAGCGAAGCGATGCCCGAACCCCTCCACTGGTGCTCGCGCTGCGAGCAGACCTACATCGCCGACGACCTCGTCGCCGGGAGCGAGTGCCCCACCTGCGGCGTACTAACCACCCGGATCAGCTGGCTCACGGCCGCCCTCCGCAAAGTCGGCCAGGGGACCGGCAACCGCTCCGAAGTCCAGCAGAAGCACCTGCAACTGATCGAGGCGATCTGGACCGCCGATGGCATGGGGCAGCGCTACTTCGAGATCTGCCAGCCGGGCAGCATGTACTACTCCCGCTTCGTCCGTCGCACCACCGACCTGATCTGTCGCGGCATCGAAGAGGGCTGGGCCGAGCTGATCATGCCCGCCAATCCCGCTCGCCCCGAACGCCCGCTACGCAATCGAATTTCGCGATCCCGAACGCTTCGTGCGCGAACTGACCGCACTCTTCCCAACCGAAAAAACCGCGCGCCGGTAACGCGCTCGGCGGCATCGCGCAACCGGCGAACCGCAGGGGAGCACCATGACCGCACCGGGCCACCCGCCCGACTACCCGCCCGAGTTCATCCACCTGAACGCGGCGGACCCCGCCTGGCTCGACGCCCTCCCCGACCTGCTCGCCAGCCTCGCCGCGCGCTGGTCGCTCACCATCGGGCACTACTTCCCCGGCATTCGCTACAACTACGTCGCGCCCGCCACGCGCGCGGACGGCACCCCCTGCGTGCTGAAGGTGAGCCGCCACGGCGAGCTGCCGCAGGAGATCGCCGCGCTCCGCATCTGGGCTGGCGACGGCGCGGTCCGCGTGCTGGAGTCCGATCCGGCACTCGGCGCGCTCCTGCTGGAACAACTCCAGCCGGGCACGATGCTCTCCACCGTCGCCGCAGCCGACGACGATGCGGCCACCACCATCGCCGCCGACATCCTGCGCCGTCTCTGGCGACCAATCCCGGCAGGCCACGGTCTGCGCTCGCTGGAGAGTGGTGCGCCGCCTACGACCGCAATCGCGACGGCGATCCTGGCCGGAATCGGCGGTTTCCCCGTCGCGCTCTTCCGCCGCGCCGACGCGCTACGACACGACCTGCTCGCCTCTACCACCGAACAGACAGTGCTGCATGGCGACCTGCACCACTTCAACATCCTCCGCGCCCAACGCGCACCCTGGCTGGCGATCGACCCCAAGGGCCTCGCGGGCGACCGCTGCTTCGACATCTGCCAGTTCCTGCGCAATCCCCACCCCGGCCCGATCGACCCCGCGCTTAACCGCCGCCGTCTCGACATCTTCTGCGCCGAACTGCGCCTCGACCGGGAGCGCACAAAGGCGTGGTGCGTCGTCCACGCCGTGCTCGATGCCTGTTGGGATTATGAAGAGGGGGAGCCGTGGGCACACAAGGTGGCCTACGCCGAGGAGACGCAATCGTTCTAACCTCGCGGCCTCACCGGCGCACGGTCGGTGTCGTGGTCGGGGTGCGACCCGGCGTGACCGTCGGCGAAACCCTCGGCGTCGCCGCGGCTCAGCGGCGTGACATCGAGCTGGCGCACCCAGCCAACCTCGCCCCGCTCAAGCTGGAAGTGCATCCAGACCACGTCGCCCACCGTCTCCTGCTCGTTCAGGTAGCGCAGGCGCGTCCCCGGCGGCAGCAGCGCGATGCGCGTCGCCGAGATGCCCGGCGCGGCGCGGAAATTGACCTGCTGCCCGAAATCGGCAATCGCGTGGGTCGCCTGGAACTGCGGCGTCCCCGCAGCAGGGATAGCCGTGAGAAAGAGCGAAGTCGGCGTCGGGGGGATCGGCAGCGGCGTGAGATTGTTCTCGACCCCGGGCGTGCCCGAGCGCGGCGAAGCGGCGACCCGCACCGGTTCGACCGTGGAGCGGTCAACCCCCGTGCGCCCGGCGAAATCGGAGAAGAAGGGATCGAGGCGGAAGAAGAGCCAGGTGAACGACCCGATCAGCACCACCACGACCACCGCCATCGAAACGCCGATCATCATGCCGCTGCGCTGCGAATGCTGCTGCAGCCGCTCGTTCAACCCCGTCTGATCGATCATCCGGCCCATGAAGACTCCCGCGTGCCCCAATCGAGCGGTGGCCCAGCATCAACAGCGCGTCAGCGCGGCGCTCGGGCAAACCCTGCCCGCCGCTCGCGCGCAGGCGGTCCCAGTATACCACCCGCCCGGTTGAAAGACGGTTGCGGCCGACTGGCCTAACCGTCCCGGTCCTGTGGCATACTGTATCGGGGCGCATCGCGCACCCTGCTGAAGAGAACGCGCCAGGTCGCCCGAAGTGACCGGCCCGGCTTGCTATGTGGCTCGGAGAGGCATGCTACGACATTTGCGCCGCCGTTTTCGCGGCACCCGAGGCGAACCCCTGGCCTCCTTCGCGCTCCGCGTCACGGCGGTCAGCCCGTACCCGGAGGAGCCGGAGGACGAGGAACACTACAAGCCCTCCCTGATCGTCGCCGCGACCCCGGAGCCCGGCGACCCCGCCCTCACGCCCACCCAACTGGCGATCGGCACCCTGCTCTTCGTGGAGTGGGCCAACGCGCAAAACGCCGATGGCGGACTCCCCACCCGCCTGCGCGCGATCCTCCCCTACCTGCGCCCCGCCGTGAAGCACGGCCGCCTCGGCCCCGACCGCTACGCCGCGCACCGCGCTGGCCAGCGCGCAAACTACTTCCACCACCGCGACGCCGCCAGCTACGACGTGGCGCTCCACCGCGACGACAGCGGCCTCTATCTCGCCGTCGAGCGCAAGATCATGAAAGGGCGCTGGAGCGAGGAGACGACCCTCTTCGAAGCCGCAACCGTTGCCCCCTACGAAGCCCTCCTCCGCCTCGACCCGCCCGAGGGTCTCGCCCTCCTCACCTGGCTCACCCTCGCCATCGACCACTGGCTCGCGGGCGAAGAAGCCCCCTTCCCCGTGCAATCCTGGCCCCTCGACCAACCCCTCGCTGCCCCCTAGCCGCCACTTACAACGTCCAACGGTGGGATGGCACCAACATCGGCCTCCGAATACCATCGCGATCCTGGTAGGGGCGGGTCACCGACCCGCCCTCTGCGGCCCAGCAACCGCATCGCCAAAAACCACGCGGCGCGGGCGGAACCAGATTCCGCCCGCGCCGCGTGGTTCTCCGCTATGCCGCGCGCCTAACCCGCCTACCCTCCGCGCTCATACGACGCGCAGAGCATCCCGAAATAGGTCGGCACCTCGTACGACAGCAACTCCCCGTGGAACCCCCGCCCCTCGATCGCCCCGTGCAGGATCAGCATCTGCCAGAGCGCATCGGGCAGGGCGCGCGACACCCAGGCGCGGTCGAAATGCAGCAGCCGCCCGAGATCCTGCGTCCGCACCGCCTCCACCGACGCCCGGTCATACTCCGCCGAGGCCGGATCGAACCCGTACGGCCCATCCTTGTCGTGCGCGTGGCCGAGATCGGCGCTGGCGATCAAGGCAATCCTGCGCCCCAGCGACTCCGCCGCCTGCCGGATCGCCGCGCCGTAGCGGGGAAACTCGCCCCACGGCAGCCGCCGGTCCGGGCAGGCGACCACCACGCGCGGCCTGGGCGTATAGTCGCGCCCCATGAACCAGAACGGCACCACCGCGCCCCAGTCGAGCGGCAGGCAGGACGTGGGGTCGTTCCGCTTCCCCCTCGGGATCACCCGCGCGATCGGCAGATTGGCCGCGCCCGCCGTCTCGGCGATCGTGTTGATCAACTCGCCATCGACCCGGAACTCGACCGACGCCACCCCCTTCGGCCCGCCGACCTCCCCGGCGACCCGCCCGCTGTCGAGCAGCGAAAGCGTGCGATCCACCAGCGTGCCGTGCGGCGTCACCAGCACGATCGTCTCCGGGCGGTACGCGGCCATGCGCTGGCCAAGCTCCTCCATCGCCTCGCGCGTCGCCAGCGCCTTCCGGCCATCGGGGTCGCCAATTGTCGGCAGCACCATCCCGCCATGCGGCGCGATACAGGCATAGACCAGACCGCTCATCGCGCATCCCCGTGTCAATGCTCGCTTGGCCCCAATTGGGCGACCCGAATTCTCCCGCGAACGTTCGGCTACGTCAAGCCGGTACGGAACTCCCGTTGACAGAACGTCCCGTTTCCGCTGTAATGTCCGCAACGAGAGGGGAAACCGCTCGCGGTAGGGAGACGAAACGCCGCCGTCGGGGCGGCGGTCGAACGAAAGGACTCGAACCGTGACCTATATCATTGCCGAGCCCTGCAAGGGCGTGAAGGATGCCTCCTGTGTCGAGGTCTGCCCCGTAGACTGCATCCACTCCGACGACAGCGAGGACATGTACTTCATCGATCCGGACGAGTGCATCGACTGCGGCGCCTGCGAGTCGGTCTGCCCCGTCAACGCGATCTTCTACGAAGAGGACACCCCGGAGGAATGGAAGGAGTACCTGGCGATCAACGCCAACTACTTCAAGAAGTAACCCTCCTCGCCACCAAACACTCATCCCCGCCCCGGCGCACCCCAATGCGCCGGGGCTTCGTCGTTGCTCGTGGGGGCGCATCGTGACGCGCCCTACTCGGTGTGGCTCGTGGTTGCCAGGGATACCGAGCGCTTCGCGAAGCGCCCCTACAGCAATACGCAACCTCTGAACCATTAAACCCCCAGTAGCACCACCGTCGGCCGCTGCCCCGCCAGACTGATCGCGATCTCCTCCCGGCACCGCCACCCTACCCACGGAACCAACTCCGGCGCAGTTGTCAGCAGCACAACACACCCACCCGGCACAACCACGCGCCGCATCTCCCGCACCACCTGCGCATAGAACATCCCCAACGATCCCTCCATCCCCACCTGCCGCCCCCACGGCAGATTCGCCACGACGCAATCGAACGCCCCCGTCGCAAACGGCAACGCCCGCGCGTCCAGTTGGCAAAGTACCGCACCCATCCCCGCCGCCCCCACATTCGCCCGCGCCGCCGCAAGTGCCCCCGCCTCCACATCGCCACCGACCGCGCACGCCCCGCCGCGCACCGCCTCCACCACGATCGTCCCCGACCCGCAGCAGGGATCGAGTACCCGGCAGCCCGCCCCCGCCCCCGCCAGCGCCAGCAACGACGCCGCCACCGGCGGCCTGAGCGCCCCGGCACTCGTCACTCGCCGCTCCCCCCGCTCGTGCAACGGCCGCGCCCCCAGCCGCACGCCCACCCGGACGACCTCCCCCTCGATGAAGGCCCGCACGCCGAGATCGGCCCGATCGTCGCGCTCCACAAAGCGCCACGCCCCCCGCCCGCCGATCCCGGCGACCAGCGCCGCCTTGATCTCCGCAGTCGAGTAGTTGCGTTTCCCGACAAAACTCGCCGTCACCGCGAATGTCGGACGCCCGGAGATCGTCCGCACTCCGGCACATGCCTCAGTCACCACTCCGAGATCAAGCCGCATCCCTACCGCGCGCAAGCGGGCGAGCGCATCGCGCGCCCTCCCGATCCCCGCGTAGCTCCCGAGATCGATGAACACGTCATCCACCGTCCGCAGCGCCAGCAACGACGCCAGCGGTGCCGCACACGCCGCCGCAACCCGGCGATAGCCAACCTCCGTGACCCACACCCCCGGCAGCGCCGCGATCTCGGCAGCACCGACCCGTTCCAACCCGCACGTCGTCAAGGCAAAGAACCCCACAGCGTCTCGCATGTCCAGCTCCCGATGCACGGCGAAAAATCGGGCACGCGACAACGCCGCACCGCCTTTCGGCAGATGCGGCGCAGCTCGGAGCCCTCGCCCGTGCGATCAGGGCAGGTCAGCGGGGTAATGCAACGCCACCGCGCGAGGCATCGCTGCGCGGCGTATCAGTACCCGAGCGGTCGACCCGAGAGGGCTCCGCTCAGGCTGGTGGGGCGAACAGATAAGGCGCAAAAATCATCGATAACCTCAAAACAAGCCAACACAAAATGTGCGGCGCGCAAAGTATAGCGGCAATAGCAGATGCTGGTGCAAAGAGACCGCCCATAGTCCGCGCAGGCGGACTTCGCGGCGACCACAGTCGCCTCCAGCCGGGACTTCAGTCCACCGGCCCCCTCATACCCCCACGCCCTCACGCCCTCACGCCCTCACACCCCCACGCCACCTCCCCCATCCGAGGGAGATCACCCCTCCCCACCACCAGGGAGCCCAATTCCGCACCCGTGGTGACGCGCCGCGCGACCCAGGTTGCTAAAGTAAGGACGTGGTCGAGGAAGCACCCAGCCCCGCGACGAGGAGGACGATGGATCAGCCAACGGCAGGAACCAGCAACGGGCAGCGCGGACGCTTCGGACTGTCGCTCTCCCTGAGCCAGCAGCATCGCGGCCGGCCTGCTGCTCGGCGTGGCGACAACCCTGGCTCTGGCTCGCCCTCACCTGGCTCGCCTCGTTGACGCCCGACCCCTCCGGCTTCGACGCGACGCGCCTGCTCTTCCTTGCCCTTAGCCTGCTGCCCGGCCTCGGCCTCGGCTGGCTGATCCAGCGGCCGGTCGAGCGCCGCATCGCCGACCTCGCCATCTACGCCACCGCGCTCGCCCGCGATCTCCCCGCGAGCGAGCGTCGTGTCCCCGCCACCGGCGCGCTCGCCGATCTGACCATCGGCCTGAACGAACTCGCCGCGCGCCTCGCCGAGCGCGAGCGGCGGGCGCGCGAACTGGGCGAGCACGCCGCGCGGCTCGACGCGCCGCTGCGCGAGGCGGCGGCGCAGGAGGAGCGCAACCGGTTGGCCCGCGAGCTGCACGACACGATCAAGCAGCAACTCTTCAGCATCGGCGTCACGGCGGCGGCGGCCGAGGCGCGCTGGGAGAGTGATCCGGCTGGCGCGCGGGCGGCGGTCGGCGAGATCCGCGCCCTGGCGGGCGAGGCCCAGGTGGAGATGCGCGCCCTGCTCACCCAGCTACGCCCCGCCCCCGTGGCGACCATCGGCCTGCTGGCCGCCCTGCGCGAGCAACTCGACGCGCTCGCCTACCGCGCCGAGGTCGCGGTCGACGCCGACCTGCGCCCCCTGCCCGAAGGGGCCACCCTCGCCCCCGGTGCCGAAGATGCCCTCTTCCGCATCGCCCAGGAGGGCCTGGCGAACATCGCCCGCCACGCCCGTGCCCGGCACGTCGCGGTCACCTTCGGCCTGGCCGACGATCCCGCGCGCCGCGAGCCGATCGTCGAATTGCGCCTGCGCGACGACGGCCTCGGCTTCGACCCCGGCGCTGGGAATGGCATGGGCCTGCAGAACATGCGCGCCCGCGCCGCCGAGATCGACGGCACCCTATCAATCGACAGCCGGGCGGGCCGTGGCACCGAACTGATCGTGCGGGTACCGCTCTATGCCGCGCCCGCCTTCGAGGAAGCAAAGGAGATCATCCCCATGAAAACCAAGGAACGCGCCCTCTGGTCCGCCACGGCGCTGCGCTTCGTCGGCTCGGCGGCGGCGGTCGGCTTCATGTGGTCGGTCATCGTCGTCAACACGCTCGCAACGCTCCCTTCCTGGCGCAACCTGATCGCTCTCGGCCTGCTCGGCATGGCGATCGGCACCACCACCGCCGCCGAACTGCTGGCCCGCCGCTTCAAGCAACTGGTCGGCGACGCCCCCGAATGGCGGCTCAGGCTCGACCGCAACACCGCCATCAGCCGCATCCCCGAGTACCTGCTCGCGATGCAGATCGCCCCGGCGATGTTGCGGCTCATCTTCGCCGACACCCCCTATCCCTGGCTTGGTGGCATTCTCAGTCTGGCGGGACTCGGCTACCTCGCGCTGGCCGCCTGGGCGGGCTGGGAACTGATCCGCTCCGAGATCACCCTCACCCGCCTGATCGACCGCTGGACGACGCACGCGCAGCTCAACCGCGCTCGGATCGCACACCTCGCCATCCTCTGGTCCAGCATCCTGCTGACGGCCGGGGCGACACACTTCATCCCCGGCCAGGTCCTGCTCATCCCCGGCAGCATCGCCGATGTGGCGCAGACCGCCGCGACCGCGCTCCTGGGCATCCTCACCGTGATCGCCTCCTGGAATATGGCGGTCGCCTCACTCCGGCTCTGGCAGGGCAATGACCGGCGGGTCGCGGGATAGATCGGCGAGCAGCCCCGACCGGGTATACTGCAGGATAACGACCTATCGCGACGAGGCGGAGGCGATGGCGACACCCCAGACCGACAACGCGCGGCCGATCCGGGTCGCGCTGGTAGACGACCACCGCATCGTGCGACGCGGGCTGCGCTCCTTCCTGGAGGCGCAGCCCGACCTGCTGATCGTCGGCGAGGCATCGAGCGGCGAAGAACTCCTGCCGTACCTCACCGACGACTCCTGGGCACCCGACGTGATCCTGATGGACCTGCTGATGCCCGGCGGCATGGACGGCATCGAGGCGACTCGCCGCGCCCGCGAAGCCCGCCCGCAAACCCGCGTCGTTGTCCTGACCAGTTACGCCGACGATGCGCGCGTCATCGCCGCCCTTCGCGCCGGTGCCACCGGCTACGTCCTGAAGGAGTCGGACCCCGATCTCCTCATCTCAGCCGTGCGCAGCGCCGCCGCCGGACGCTCCGTGCTCGACCCGCTGGTCGCCGCGACCGTCATCCAGGGCCTCAACCCGCCCGCCGCCGGGCGCGGTGCCGCCCTCACCAGCCGCGAACTCGCCGTCCTCCGCCTCCTCGCGCGCGGCCTGCTCAACAAAGAAATCGCCGACCAACTCTCGATCGGCGAAGAGACCGTCAAAACCCACGTCGGCAACATCCTGTCCAAGCTCGGCGTCTCCCACCGCACCGAAGCCGCCGTCTACGCCCTGCGCCAGCGCCTCGTGCCACTTGATGATGAGTCGTGAGTCGTGAGTCGTGAGGTCGTGAGTGTCTTCGTTCGGCTCGGTGCCGCACCTGACGCCACCATCAGAAGCAAGATTCTCCGACTCGCGACTCACGACTCACGACTAGCGAACGGAGTGAGCCGTGCTGATCGATCTCTACAGCGACACCGCCACCAAGCCGACCGCCGCGATGCGCCGCGCCATCGCCGAGGCCGAAGTCGGCGACGAGCAGAAGGGGGAAGACCCCACCGTCAATCGCTTACAGGCGATGACAGCCGAGCTGCTCGGCAAGGAAGCCGCGCTCTTCCTCCCCAGCGGCACCATGTGCAACGAGATCGCGATCAAAGTCCACACCAAACCCGGCGAAGCGATCATCGCCGACCGCCTGGCCCACCTCTTCGGCTCCGAGCAGGGCGGCCCCGCCTTCCACTCCGGCGTGCTGGTGAAGCCGCTCGACGGCGATCACGGCATCTTCACCCCGGAACAGGTCGCCGCAGCCATCGCCCCCGGCAACTATTACGTCCCGCGCACCACCCTCCTCTGCGCCGAGCAGACCCACAACTTCGGCGGCGGTGCCGTCTGGCCGCTCGACCGCCTGCAAACCGTCTGCGACGTTGCCCACGCCAATGGCCTCGCGACCCACCTCGACGGCGCGCGGCTGCTCAACGCCGTAGTCGCCAGCGGCATCGCCGCGCGCGACTACGCGGCCCCGTTCGATTCCGTCTGGCTCGACCTCTCCAAGGGCCTCGGCGCGCCGGTCGGCGGCGTCCTGGCCGGTTCCGCCACCTTCATCGCCGAGGCGCGGCGCTACAAGCACCTCTTTGGCGGCGCGATGCGTCAGGCCGGGATCATCGCCGCTGCGGGCGTCTACGCCCTGGAACACAACATCGACCGCCTGGCCGACGACCACAACAACGCCCGGCGACTCGCCGCCGGTCTCGGCGACATCCCTGGCGTGATCGTAGAGAATCCCGAGCCCGCGACCAACATCGTCTTCTTCGACATCAGCGGCACCGGCGTCCCCGTGCAGACCTATCTCGAACGCATCCGCGCCCGCGACGTCCGCATGGGCGCACCCGGTTCGGGCCGCCTGCGCGCCGTCACCCACCTCGACATCAGCGAGGCCGACATCGACACCGCCCTCACCGTGGCGCGCGAGGCCCTGATGCGGGGCGCGTGAGCATGACCGGCGAGATCGCGGCGCACCCCACCGACATTGCCGACCTGCTGCGCCGCGCGCTCCGGGCGCGCAGCGCGCTCTTCGACAATGCGCACGAAGCACCCTTTCGCCTCTTCAACGGCTTCCTCGAAGGCGCGCCCAATCTCGCCATCGACCTCTACGCCCGCACCGCCGTCATCCACGACTACGCCACGCCGCCCGCGCCCGATCGCCCGCCGGTCCTCGCGGCGGCGGCCCTCCTGCGCGCAGAACTCCCCTGGCTCCGCGCCATCCTGCTCAAGCAGCGCCACGCACCCGACCCCGCCGCCAAACGCGGTCTCTTCCTGCACGGCACCGAGGCCGACCGCCGGGTGCGCGAACACGGCGTCCGCTACGCGCTCGACCTCACCATGCATCAGGACGCCAGCCTCTACCTCGACACGCGCGCCCTGCGCGACTGGGCGCGCACGCACCTCGACGGCAAGAGCGCCCTCAATACCTTCGCCTATACCGGCAGCCTCGGCGTCGCCGCCCGCGCGGGCGGCGCACGCCGCGTCGTGCAACTCGACCACAACCGCGCCGTCCTCAACGTGGCGAAGGCGTCCTACGCGCTCAATGGCTTCCCGGTGGTGCGCGAGGAATTTCGCGCGGAGGATTTCTTTGCGGGCATCGGGCGGCTGAAGCGGTCGGGCGAACGCTTCGATTGCGTCTTCCTCGATCCGCCCTTCTTCACGACCACGCGCGGCGGCACGGTCGATCTCGTGGCCGAGAGCCACCGCCCGATCAACCGCGTCCGCCCGCTCGTGGCCGACGGCGGCACCCTGGTGGCGATCAACAACGCGCTCTTCGTCAGCGGTGCCGACTGGCTGCGGGCGCTCGAACTCCTCTGCGCCGACGGCTATCTCGCGATCGAAGAACTCATCCCCGCGCCGCCCGACTTCACCGGCTACCCCGAGACCCGCGTCGCCGAGCCCCCGGCCGATCCCGCCCCCTTCAACCACCCCACCAAGATCGCCGTCCTGCGCGTCCGTCGCAAAGCCTGACCTAGCGATTCGCCGCCAGATCGCGGATCGTCTGAATCTGCCCCCAGTGCTCCTGCAAGTGCTCGCACATGTGCAGCACAAACCACGCCCCGACCACGTCGAGCCCCCGGAAATCGTGCTGCCGCGCCAGATCCTCGGCCGTGTAGGACCGCGCCAGCCCGAGCAGGTTCTCTGTGCTGCGATCGACGTGCGCCAGCACCGCGTCAGCATCCGTCATCGTCGCGGCGAACTGCGCATCCCGCTCCCGCACCACCTCCTGCCCCAGCCCCGTCCGCAGCAGGAAATTCCCCGACTCGTACATGTGCGAGATCAGCCCCGAGATCGTATTACCCTCCGGGTACGGCCGCCAGTTCAGCGCCTCCATCGACTGCCCCGCCAACCCGGCGCGCATATCCTCCCGCAGCCGCTCCACACTCCACGTCGCCGCCACAACCACCGGCTCCATCGTTCCTCCCTCCCCTCACCCTCGCCCTGCGGCGAGGTTTCCGCGCTCCTCAAGATCCAGGCCCCTGCCTCTACGGTAGTAATGTATGGATGGCCTGCGCATCTTAGCCCGCGCAGGCGGGCTTTGCGGCGCAGCCTCCAGCCCAGGGCTTCAGCCCTCGGGCTCCTCGCACGCGGCAACCGCCCCACAGGTTTCCCTAACTCCCCTCCCCCGGCGTAATCTCAAACGTCGCCAGCTCACCCGGCGTCGGCTCATCCCCCGTCCCCGGCCGATTCGTCGTCTGCGGATACTTCGCGATCACCATCCCGCTGCACCGGCGCGCCTCCGCCAGATCTGTCACATGGCGCGCATTGATCGGAATATCCCGCCCCGCGATATGAATGATCCCCTTGCCGCTCGCCAGCAAATTCTGCGGCCAATCCCGCCCCAACCCGAACCCCGAGCGTATGTAGAGCCTCCCCCCCTCACCCCAGATCCAGATCGTCTTCCGCGTCGCCTTCCCCGACTTCCGTCCCCAGGTCGTCACATCCACCTCAGCCTCGCGCATCGCCAGATCGAACGTCTCCTGATCCCACATCGCCGCACACTCCTTGAATGATGTTGAAGAGAGAAGAGAGAAAAGTGTGGAGAGACAGATTCTTCACTGCGCTGCGCTCCGTTCGGAATGACACAATGGAAGGCACCGCCCCACCCCTGTCATTCTGAGCGCCGTCCTTCTCTCCTCTCTCTTCTCTTCTCTCTCCTCACTCCTCGTTCGTCTCCGCGTCGTTCTCTGCGCCTCTGCGGTCTTTCTCCGTTCTCTCCACTCTCCACTCTCCACGCCCTTCTCCCCTCGTCTCTGCGTCCTCCGCGACCTTTGCGGTTAGATCGTTCCCCTCTTGGCGTCCTTGGCGTCTTGGCGGTTTATCGTCCCCTCTCACCCCTCGCCACACAAAACAGCGCCGCACAGTCACCCGTGCAGCGCCGCCATTCATACTCACATACCCGAACCGGATCAGCCGCCCATCAACCGGGGCGCGATGACGATCTCATCCGCCTCCTGCGCCTGGGCATCCCAGCGATCCAGCTTCACCGGGCCATGCTCAGCATCGACCTTGAAGGGGACATCGCCGCGCACCAGCGCCTCGCGGAAAATGCGCTCCGCCTCGGCGATCGCCGCCAACGCCTCGGGATCGGTGTCCGTGTCGGCACCCGTCTCCCACGCCGTCACCGCGTCACCCTGATCGCACATCCGCCGGATGATGTGTCGCCGTCGCCCTGCCTTGCTGTCCATAGGCTTGCCTCCTTGGAACTGTGCGGGTCGTGTCCCTGGCCTATCCGCAGTATAGCACCGCCCTCATACCATGGGAAGTACACCAAATGTCCACCCATCCTCAACAAAAGCCCGTATCCTTCCCCTTCACCGTGCCTAACGCCATCCCACGCAGCTACCACACCTCCTGGCGAAGAATCCGCATCCCAAGACTTCCACCGCTCCACCCACCCCACCCCCACCAAGCCGGATTGATCCGGCGCATTTGCGTAGCCCGGACACTTCATGTCCGGGCGGGCATCGGGACGCCACCCACCTTCACTCTCCCCTAGCCCCATCCCCATACACCCCAACAATCTGCTACCCTCACGCCGACAACAACGCGCAGTGAACACGAAACGGAGGCGGCCAATGTCGTCGCAAGCAACCAATCTGCGGACCGAATACCTCACCAACCCGGTCGGCATCGACGAAACCACCCCTCGCTTCTCCTGGTGGATCGACGACCCCCGCCCCGGTGCCCGCCAGACCGCCTACCGCGTCCGCGTCGCCTCCTCCCCCGACCTCCTCGCGCACGACACGCCCGACCTCTGGGACAGCGGCCAGGTCGCCAGCCAGCAGCAGGCCCACATCGCCTACGCCGGCACGCCCCTCACCTCGCGCGACCGCGCCCACTGGGACGTCTCCCTCTGGGACGCCGACGGCACGCCCGGCCCCGCCTCCGACCCGGCCACCTTCGAACTCGGCCTGCTCGACCGCGCCGACTGGTCCGCCACCTGGATCATCACCCCGGTCGAAGCCTCCGGCCTCTCGCTCCCACCCGCCCCGATCCTGCGGACAACCTTCAGCGTCGCGCGCCCCATCCGCCACGCCCGCCTCTACATCACCGCGCTCGGCCTCTACGAAACCCACCTCAACGGCCAGCGCGTCGGCAACGACGAATTTCGCCCCGGCTGGACCGACTACCACCATCGCCTCCACTACCAGACCTACGACGTCACCGCGCACCTCACCGAGGGCGACAACGCCATCGCCGTCCTGCTCGGCGACGGTTGGTACAGCGGCCGTGTCGCCCACCTGGAGCGCGGCCTGCTCTACGGCACCCGCCCCGCTCTCCTCGCGCAGCTCGAAATCGCCCACGACGACGGCACCACCACCCGCGTCGTCACCGGCGACGGCTGGCGCTGGCGCGTCGGCCCGATTCGCGGCCAGGACCTGCTCGAAGGCGAGGAATACGACGCCCGCCACGAAATCCCCGGTTGGGCCGAGACCAACGGCGACGAGCAAGGCTTCGCCCCGGTCCTCCCCCACGCCTGGCCCGACACCCGCCTCGTCGCCGCGCCCAACGCCCCCGTACGCGCCGTCAAGGAACTCGCACCCATCGCCGATCCGGTGCAAGTCCCCGGCGGCTGGAGCCGCGTCGCCCAGATCTTCGATCTCGGCCAGAACCTCGCCGGGAACATCCGCCTCGCCGTGCGCGGCCCGCGCGGCGCGACCATCCGCCTGCGCTACGCCGAGATGCTCGCCGCCGA
>JAXLWN010000110.1:0-20706 GCA_046328475.1 Chloroflexia bacterium
TTTGCGCATGGCGAAGGCATAGGCCGCCAGGCTGGCGGTGATCAGCTGCCCGCAGACGACCGCGAGCGACACGAGCAGGCTGTTGAGCAGGTAGCGCGGGATCGGCAGGGTCCGGAGCACGAGGCGATAGGAGCGCAGGTTGGGCGCGTGCGGCCAGAAATGCGGCGGGAAGGCGCTCGCTTCGTCGGGCGTCATGAAGCTGACGGCGAGCGCGTAGAGGAGCGGGAAGACGATCACCACCGCCGCCGCGATGAGCAGGATGTAGACGCCGATTTGCCACCAGGGGAATGGCGCGCGGGGACGCGCGCTGGGGGCGCTGCTCATGAGTAATGCACCCTTCGCTCGATCACGAGGAACTGGATCGCCGTCAGGATGAGGAGGATGACGAAGAGGATGATCGCCTGGGTGGAGGCATAGCCGCTGCGCGAATTGACGAAGGCGTCGCGGTAGATGCCGTAGACGACAACATCGGTGGCACCGGCGGGGCCGCCTTTCGTCAGCAGGTCGATCTGCGCGAAGGATTGGAATGCGTCGATGATCGAGACGACGAGGACGAAGAAGAGGGTTGGGGAGAGGAGCGGCAGCGTGATCGAGCGGAAGAGGCGAAAGCCGCCCGCGCCGTCGATCCGTGCGCTTTCGTACAACTCCTCGGGGATGCCCTGCAAGCCGCTGAGGAGCACGATGAAGTTGAAGCCGAGGCCGATCCAGATCGAGACGAGGGTGATCGACCAGAGGGCCGAGCGGGGCTGCGTGAGCCACTGCACGCCGGTCAGGCCGAGCGAACGGAGGAAGTAGTTCAGCACCCCGGCCTGCGGGTTGTAGAAGAGCGCGAAGATCAGCGCGGTCGCCGCCACGGAGACGCCGATGGGCAGGGCGTAGATGGTGCGAAAGAGGCCGATGCCCCGAACGCGCGCATTGGAGAGCACCGCCAGCAGCAGCGCCACCAGCAGCCCGAGGGGCACGGTATAGAGGGTGAACATCACCGTCACCAGCAGGCCGTTGCGGTAGGTCGGCGAGGTGAGGGCGATCTGATACTGCTTCAGGCCGACGTAGACGCCGGTGTTGAAGCCGAAGGGGCTGCTGGCGTAGAGGCTGAGGTAGAACGATTTGATGAGCGGATAGAAGACGAAGATTGCGAAGACGATCAGCGACGGGAGGAGATAGAGCAGCGAGATCAGCGTGGCTTGCGCGGTGCGCGTGCGCGATGTGCGCGGTCGCGACGGAGATTGGGCACGCGCTGTGTTGGCGGTGGCATCGCTGCCGCCGACCTCGATCAGCTTCATGGTTCCTCGCGAACAGCCTTACCGCGCGGCACTTGCCGACACACCAGTTCCCCAGCCACCGGTGAGGATACGGGCAAGACGTTAACGGGAGCTTAGTGGAGGCTTAACGGACTGTCAATGGTGGGTTAAATTCTCCGACCGCCTCTCTTGGGGCGGGCAAGGGAGCAGGAAGGAGGGTTCTAGAGCAAGCGGGGAGGCCCGAGGGCTGAAGCCCTGGGCTGGGGGCGACCTGCGGGTCGCCGCAAAGCCACACCCGCAAGCGGGCACCCGGCGCGGGCGCGGGCGAAGCCGTTCTGTAGTCCGATCCAAACAGCGAAATGCTCCGTCCTGGCGATCCGAGGGGGCGCTGCGGCGGGCGCGGCGACTTGTTGGGAGGTCGGCACCGGGCAGTTGGCACAACGCGAGGTTGCCGCGCCGCTGGGTGAGCGCACTTTCCCATGCGCCGAGGGACGCTGGACGCCGAGAGCCCCGACCATTCGGTCGGGGCTCTCGGCGTTCGCGCTGGAAGTTTGCAGAGGTTAGAAGCGGTTCCAGAGGTCCTGGTTGTAGACCTCGTGGTGGAACTGGATCTCGGCAGGCTTGATCAGGTTGCCGAGGCGGCGCGGGCAGCGGTCGGCGGAGGCCTGCTTGAGGTCGGCGTAGCGGGTCTGGACCTCCTCGCCGAGGATGTCGGCGATCAGCTTGCTGCTGCGGAAGTCCTCGATCGCGTCGTAGATGTTGTCGGGGAGAATGCGCTCGTTCTGGCGGATCGCGGTGTTGTGCGGGCCGTCAAGGCCCGTCTTCAGGATGGAGTAGATCGCCATGTAGGGGTTCGCATCGGGCGCGATCGAGCGGACCTCGATGCGGGCCGAGCGGCGGTTGCCGATCGGGATGCGGACCATCGAGCCGCGGTCGATCGCGGAGGCCTTGATCTGGTTCGGGGCCTCGAAGTGCGGGTCGAGGCGGCGGTAGCCGTTGACGCTCGGGTTGAGGATGAGGCAGAGGTCCAGGCCGCTGGTGAGGATGCGCTCAACGTAGTCCCAGGCGTACCTGGAGATCTTCTCCTCGCCGTTCTCGTCCCAGAAGAGGTTGGTGTCGCCGCGACCGAGGGACATGTTGGTGTGCATGCCGTTGCCGTTGACGCCGGTGACCGGCTTCGGCAGGAAGGAGGCGGTCATGCCAAGGCGGTCGGCGACCTGGCGGCAGATCAGCTTGTAGAGGATGACCTGGTCGGCCCCGATCATCGCCTCGGAGTAGGAGTAGTTCATCTCGAACTGCGCCGGGGCGACTTCCGGGTGATCCTTCTCGTTCTCGAAGCCCAACGCGCGCTGCACCTCGGCGGCGGTGTCGATGAAGGTGCGGAGCGGGTCGCCGGGGAGCGAGTGGTAATAACCGCCGGTGCTGACGAAGTCGAGCTTGCCGGTCTCGGCGTAGGTGCGCTCGGCGAACTTGCCGTTGAAGAGGAAGCCCTCGATCTCGTTGGCGACGTTGCAAATCGTCCCATCCTTGGCGAAGAGCTGGTCGGTGTAGCCCTTCAGGCGGGCGCGCATGTCGGAGACGTAGGGGGTGCCGTCGCGCTCCAGCACGTCGCCGAAGACGAGGACCTTGCCGGGGCTGAAGACGTCGGCCGGGAGCCAGTAGAAGGCCGACCAGTCGATCGCAAGGCGCAGATCGGACTCGTGCTGGGCGGAGAAACCGCGCACCGACGAGCCGTCGAAGGTGAGGTTGTCGGCCGACTTGATCAGGAACTTCTTGTCGTAGTCGAGCATGTGCAAACGGCCTTCGAGGTCGGTGAAACAGACCGTGACGGCCTTGATGCGCTTCTCGTCGGTCAGGTAGCGCAGGCGCTTTTCCTGGAGTTTGTCGGCGGACGTGCGCGCCAGGCGCTCCGCTTTCGCCTCGGAGTTTAACTCTTCGAGCTGATCGTAGGGAATTTCGAGGAAATCGCGCAGACCAGCGCTCATGGGTACCCCTCTCCCACTCAAATCACCGCACCGGGCACCGCTGCCCGCTCGTGCGTCCGCATAGGGCAATCCGCACAAGAGTATAGTCCGGGGAGGGGGAGGATGCTTCGGGCCATCCGCACATTCGGATCGGTGGTTTTTGTGCAGATCGCTAGATCGCTGCACAATCACTCGTCGTGGGGGATCGCGACAGGGCGAGAAGCATAGTAGTCCGACCAGCGGGCGCGCAATTCGTCCTCGGTTGTGCCGTCATCGTAGGCCGGGGAGGTGACGGGGAGAGCGCGCGTCACCCGCACGAGGATGATCGCGCGGATCGGGAGGGTGGTGCCGCGCTCGCGGAAGAAGGCGAGCAACTCGGCGAAGCGCGGGGAGTCCTGGGGATGGATCGTGGCGGTGCCTTTGAAGCGGTAGCCGCGCCGGGCGAAGGGATCGACGACGTTGATCTCGATCGCCGGGTTCTGGCGCAGATTCCGGATGGTGCTGGGGAGCGGATGTCGGCGAAGACGAGGTGATCGTCGTCCCAGACGTGGATGGTGCCCTTGGGCGAGAGGTTGGGGGTGCCGTCGGGGCAGACGGTGGCGGTGTAGCCGAGGCGCATCTCGCGCACCAGGCGCTGCATGTCGGCGGTGAGAACGGGCATGGGCGGCCCCTCGTGGAAGAGACGAAGTACGACGGGGATATTGAACCACAGAGAGCACAGAGAGCACAGAGGCGACGGGTTGAACCGCCAAGACGCCAAGGACGCCAAGGGCGAGGGGATGAAGGGAGAAAGAGGGGAAAAAAGCGTGGGGGGCGGAGGAGAAATGGCTTTCCTCCCCCCCCCGCGGACGTGAGGGTGATGGTGACCGCGCGCCAGCCGTGGTCGTCAGCGGCTGCAGGCCGGCTTCGATCTCGGCGCGGTGGGGTTCGAGGAAGGGGGGCAGGGCGAGGCCCTCGCCGAGGTGGGCGGCGTCCTCGTCGGTGGCGAAGCCGGGGCCGTCGGTGGCGATCTCGAAGAGGACGCCGCCCGGCTCGCGGAAGTAGAGCGAGCGGAAGTAGTAGCGGTCGATGACGGGGGTCACGGGGATGCCGAGGCCCTGGAGGCGGCGCTGCCAGCCCGCGTGCTCCTCGTCGTTCGGGGTGCGGAAGGCGATGTGGTGGACGCCGCCGTGGCCGAGGCGCGCGGGGGCGAGGTTGCGGTTCGCGACCACCTGGACGATCGCGCCGGGGCCGCCGGGGCCGGTCTCGAAGACGACGACGGGCACGGAGGGGTCAGCGGGAGAGGGATACTCGCCGGTGCGGCGGAAGCCGAGGGCGTCGGTGAGGATGCGCGCGGTCGGTTCGAGGCGCGCGACGGAGAGGGTGGCGACACCGAGGCCGCGAATGCCCCACTCGGCCGGGACGGTGCTCCGCTCCCAGGGCTGATTGCCGGAAGCGGCGGCGTGGTCGTCGGCGATCAGTTCGAGGCGCTGCCCTTCGGGATCGGTGAAGGGGAGGATGGCGTAGTCGCCGTGCTGCGCGATCTCGCCGTGGGGCACGCCGAGGTCGGCGAAGCGCGCTGCCCACCAGTCGAGCGCGGCGCGACCGGGGACGCGCAGGGCCATCGCCGCGATCTCGCCGCGACCGGGGCGATTGGACGGGATCTGCGACCAGTCGAAGAAGGTAACTTCGGTGCCGGGTCGGCCGATTTCGTCGCCGTAGAAGAGGTGGTAGGCCGAGACATCGTCCTGGTTGACCGTCTTCTTGACCAGTCGCAGGCCGAGGACATCGGTGTAGAAAGCGAGATTACCGGGGGCGTTGGCGGTCACCGCCGTCATGTGGTGCAGACCGCCGAGTTCGAGTTCCATTGTTTCCTCCGTTTAGGACTAAACTGTCCTGCTGATGATGATGACGCGCGGGGGGCATCGGTTATTCCCAGGGCACGGCGTGTGCCACGGGGGGAGATGAGTGGTGGCATTCCGAGATAGCGGTTGCCGTTGCGCCGCCCGCCCGGAGCTGAAGTCTCCGGGCTACGAGAATGCGCCGGATCAATCCGGCTTTACGGCGCTTTGCGTGGGAAAGAGACCCTTGCGCTCAGGCGTTGGCGAAGCGCCCGAATTGCTGGTCGGTGATGCGGTGGGGATGGGTGTAGATGGTCTGCTTGCGGCCGATCGCTTTGGCGACGATGGTGACGCGGGCGTGGTCGGCGAGGGTGACGGCGAGGCTGGTGGTGCTGTTGAGCGAGGCGACGATCGGGATGCCGCAGCGCGACGCCTTGAAGGCCATCTCGGAGGAGACGCGGCCGGTGGCGCAGAGGACGACGCGGCCGAGGTCGATCCCGGTCAATAGGGCGCGGCCGATGCACTTGTCCACGGCGTTGTGCCGCCCGACATCCTCGTAGTGCGCCAGGATCCCGCCCTCGTCGATCAGCGCGGCGGAGTGGACGCCGCCGACGGCGCGCTTGATCGGCCCACCGAGCGCGATCTCGCGCAGCAATTCCTCCAGGCGGGGGAGGGCGAAGGTGTAGTCGCTGGCGACGGGGGGGAGGCTGGCGAGTTCGGCGGGGTCGATCGCGTGGCCGGAGCCGCAGCCGCTGGTGATCACGCGCCGCCATTCGGATTGGACGAGCGGGCGGTCGCCTTCGGCGAAGACGCGCATGCGGCTGAGTTGGTCGCACGCGCCGACCGCGAGGAGGTCGTCGGTGCCCACGATCAGCCCCTCGCAGTAGAGCCAGCCGACCGCGAGTTCGGTGAGGTCGTGCGGCGTGCAGAGCAGGGTGACGACCGACACGCCGTTCAGTTCGAGTTGGACGGGATATTCGTCGCAGACGAGCGCGGCGGTGGGGGTTGCCAGGGGTGAGGTTACCATCGGCGTGTTCCTCGCTCGGTGCGGCTAGTGCGTCTGTGCGTCTGTGCGTCTGTGCTTCAGTTGTTCAGGATGGCAAGCCCGAGGCACGACAGCGCGCTGTAGAGATCATACGGCGCGGGTTGAGTGTGAGCAAGGTGCGCGCCGTTTGCCCGCTCCCTCTCGGACGAAGCGCGATTGGGGGAGAAATGAGGCGAAATTGGTGGTGGATGAGTGTTGCAGACGGCGCGATCCCCTTGCAATAACGCCGTGCCCCAGGTATACTTCTCCGGCGACGATGGGCTGTCGTCTAACGGTAGGACGTCTGACTCTGGATCAGAAAGTTGGGGTTCGAATCCCTGCAGCCCAGCCACCCAGTTTGTCAGTGGTAGCAAGAAAACCGGAGAACGCACCGTTTGATCGCCGATCAAACGGCAGATCGGCGCGTGTGCCTGGCTAACCGTGAAATTTCGCGCCGGGACAAGGAAAAATGGCGAGGCCGCGCCCCAGCGACTAGCTGATTCCACCCGGTGCATTTGGCTACACCTCCGGTACCCCCTGGTGCGCCTGTCCTCCACACCAACCGTCGCCCGCCGCAAACCATATTTCGGCTGATCGACGCGCAATCGCCTGTGGTATGCTTCGCGTTGGCTTGCGTGCATAGAGTCTTGCTGTTTCGCCGCTGCCCGTGGGGAGCCTTGATATGATGCGCCCCGTCTCTCCTGGTAGCGGGCCACCACTCCTGGTCGGGCGTGCGCGGGAGCAAGAAATCCTCGATGCACAGCTCCGGTCGGCACTCGCCGGACAGGGGGAGCTGAACATCCTCGGCGGCGAGGCCGGCATCAGGAAGACCACGCTCGCGAACAGGCCTGCCGGGCCGCGTCAGCCGCCGGAGCACTCGTCCTCGTGGGGGCGATGCTACGATCGCACGGAGACGCCCCCCTACGGCCCGTGGCTCGAACTCCCTCGAGCAATTCCGCGCCCTCCCCGACCACTCCCCGGCCCTGCATTCCATCGTCGAACCGAGCATCACCGACAGCCCCAGCCAAACGGCGCTCTTCGGCCAGGTGCGCGACTTTCTCGTCGCCTATCGCGCGCGACCGGCCGCTCGTGATCTTCCTGGACGATCTGCACTGGGCCGATGCTGCCAGTCTCGACCTCCTGCGCGTTATTGCACGGCAGATCGCTGCGGCGCCGATCCTTGTGCTGGTCACCTACCGCACCGACGAGGTTTCGCGCCAGCACCCGCTCTACCGACTGCTGCCCGCGCTGGTCCGCGAGACGCTGGCGGTGCGCATCGATCTGTCGCCGCTCGAAACCGAGGACGTGCGCACGCTGATTGAGCGCACCTACCAACTCCCGGACGGCGACGCGAGCCGCCTCGCGGCCTACCTCCAGACACGGGCCGAGGGCAATCCCTTCTTCCTCGGCGAGTTGTTGCGCTCCTTGCAGGGGGGACCGCCCTGGTGCGGGCAGCGACGGAGGGCTGGTCCCTCGGCGCGCTCGGGGAGGGTCAGATCCCGGTACCTGCTGCGGCAGGTGATTGACGCGCCTGGCGCGGCTTGGCGAGGAGGCCGACATTCTCCTCGCCATAGCCGCCGTGATCGGCCAGGTCGTGCCGCTCGCGCTCTGGGCGGCCGTCGGCGCGACGGACGAGGGGGCGCTGCTGCCGCTGATCGAGCGGGCGATCGAGGCGCGCGTCCTCGACGCCACGACGGATGGCCTGGCGGTGGCCTTCGCCCATGCGCTGATCCGCGAAGCATTGTACGAGGGCATCCTGCCGCCCAGGCGACGCGCCTGGCATCGCGCGATCGGCGACGCCATGCTGACGCCCCAGCGCGCCCCGGACCCGGACGTGGTGGCCTATCACTTCCAGCAGGCGGGCGACCCGCGCGCAGCTGACTGGCTGACCTGGGCGGGCGAGCGGGCGCAGCGCGCCTTCGCCTGGGGGACCGCCGCCGATCGCTTCGAGCCGCGCTCACCGCGCTCGCTGATGACGACACCGCTCAAGAACCGGCGCGGCTGGCTCCGGTTCCGCCTCGCACTCCTGCGTCGCTTCGCCGATCCCGCCGGTGGACGACCTCGCTGGCCGAGGCCGAGCGCCTGGGCTCGGCCTCGGGCGACGCCGGATTGGTCGCCTACGCGCGGTTCTACCGGGGCATGCTCCGGCGTATGGCCGGCCATATCCGCGAGGGGAACGGCCTGACCGAGGAGGGCATCGCCCTGCTCGACGCCCTCGCCCCGGCCGACCGCGACCGCCTGGCCGCCATCGACACCACCAGCGACCCGCTCGACGCGCAGAACGGGCGCGGCGACCTGGCGCTGGCGCTGGGGGAGACCGGGCCGTTCGCGCAGGCCGTGGCGCTCGGCGAGCGAATCGTCGGTCTGCCGACGGCGCAGACGGCTGGTTCGCGCGGCGATGCCTATTATGGCCTGGCCTACGCCTACGCGGCCCTGGGGGAGCCGGTGAAGGCGCGCCGGGCCTTCGCCGCCGCCCGCGCGATCTTCCGCGCCGATGACCACCGCACCATGGTCGTGACAACCCTCTTCGAGGAACTGGTGCTTGTCATTTACCCCTACCAGACCGATCAGCGTGAGGAGCGGCGGCGGCTGGAGGCCGAACTCGGCGAAGCGTTCGCGACCCTCGACGCCGTCTTCGTCCCGCGCTCAGCCCGCGCCGCTGGCGTGGTGACCCTCCTGCTGGAGGGCCTGGGCCGACGTCGTCACCATCCTGGAGCAGAGCGACCTGCGGATGCTGCGGCTCATGAGCCTCACCCTGCTCGCGCCCATGATCCGCAACCAGGGCGATGCCGCCCGGGCCTGGGCGCTGGTGCGCGAGGCGCTGCCATCCGGCCCGGAGACCGAACCCGGCGACGCGGTGAGCTACATCCTGCCGATCCGCATGCTCGCCGTCGCCCTGGCCCTCGACGCGGGCGACCTCGCCGCCGCCCGCCGCTGGATCGACTCCCTCGACCGCTGGGTGGCCTGGAGCGGCGGCGTCCGGGGGGCGGGCCGCCGCCCACATCACCTGGGCGGCGTACCACAGCGCGACGAGGGACGCGTCGTTGGCGCGGGAGCGGGCACTGCTGGCGCTCGACGCCGCGAGCGCGCCGCGACAGCCGCTCGCCCTGCTGACGGCCCGGCGCATGCTCGGCGAACTGGACACCGCCGCTGGCGACCACGCAGCCGCCGCCGTCCACCTGGAAGCCGCCCTGGCGCTGGCCGACGCCTGTGGTGCGCGCCACGAACGGGCCCTGGCCCTCCTCTCGCTGGCGAACCTCTGCCACGCGCGCGGCGATGTCCCGGCCGCGCAGGCGCACCTCGCCACCGTCCGTGCCCTCTGCACGCCGATGGGTGCCGCGCTGACCCTGGCGCGGGCGGATGCGCTCGCCGCCCGCCTCCCCACCCTCGCGCCCACCCCACCAGCGGCGCTGCCCGCCGGGCTCACCGCGCGCGAAATTGAGGTGCTGCGCCTCGTCGCGACCGGCCTCGCCAATGCAGAGGTCGCCGCTCGCCTCGACCTCAGTCCACGCACGGTCAACGCCCACCTCACCACGATCTACGGCAAGCTCGGCGTTGCCTCGCGCGGCGCAGCGATCCGCTTCGCCCTCGACCACGGCCTCCGCTGACCACACCCCCGCGCCCCCCCTGTAGTTTTACGTACGCACCGCGCGCCGCGAATGCCCGGCGAATTAAGTGCTTCTGACGATGCGCCCTCGCCGATCCTCACCTACGCTGGAGAGGATCGGCCATCCCGAGCCTCACCTGAGGAGGTGCCAGTGCGGTACATTTCACGCCTCGCCTTGATCTGCGGCGCGCTGCTCGGCCTGCTCTTTGTGGCGTCCACCGGTCTTCCCCAGTTGGCACCGAGCGCCGCGCCGGTGGCCGCAGCAGACGACGACCCGTCGTGCGTCCGGCTGCCGCCGCGGGCGGGCGGCCAGCGGGACGATCCGGCGAGGAATCCCCGGCGCTGCACACCGACGCCAACCGCCCCCCCGACCAACACCGGATGCGACACCCTGCCGCCGCAGGCGGGCGGCCAGCGCGATGATCCGCCGCGCCCTCCCCGGCGCTGCACACCCACACCGCCGCATACCCCGCGCCCCACCAACGCGCCTGCTGCCACGGCGACGCCGACGGTCACACCGACGGCGACCAACACGTCGACGCCAACAAGCACCCCGACCGCGACGGCCACACCGACGAATACGCCGACCTCGACTCCCACCAACACGCCTACTTCGACCGCCACGCCGACGTTTACGCCGACCGCGACGGCCACCCCAACCGCAACCAGCACACCGACGCCGCTCCCGCCGGCCGCCATCGGGGTCTATAACACCGGGGGGTTCTTTGTCCAATTCTACGTCTCGTACACCCTGCCCGGTGAGCCGCTGCAGAGCCTGTACAGCGGGGTCTTCAACATCAACCAGGGCGTCACGCTGACGATCCCCGGGAACGCGACGAATGTCGGCGTCCTGATTCAGGAGTACACCGGCATCACCGGTTGGCAAACGGCGTGTACCCGCGCGTATGCGCGGGCCACAAGCGTCGTCATTGTGGTCAGCGGCACGCCATTTCTCGCAACCTGCACGGGTGGGTAGCGGCGAACGCGGGTCGTCCGTGCCCCGAAGCGTGGAGTCCCTCTTGCGGTGGGCCGCCGCGCCGTCCCGCTGGGGGCACTGGCGACGAGGCAGGCCGGGTGTGGCCGTGGCACCCCTGTCATGGGGTGCCACGACGTCAATAGGGAGGAGGGGGCGCGATGGCGCTGCTCACCATCCAGCAGACCGTGCCGGACTACGCGGCCTGGCGGGCCGTCTACGACGGGCTGGCGGAGGTGCGCCGGGACTGGGGGGTCCTCGCCGAGACGGTCCACCGGCTGGCCGATACACCGGACACGGTGCTGGTGGAACTCCACTTCGCAACCATCGCCCAGGCGCGGGGCTTCCTGACCAACCGTGTGCACCAGGCGGCGATGCGGCGCGCCGGAGTGGTGGGGGCACCGCGCGTCGAGATCTACGCGTAGCCTCCCATCTCGATAATCCCCAGGGCGGCAGATGGGCACTGGTGTACAACCGAGTGGCGGCAAGACGGTCTCGTCACCCAGCCCGCAATCCCGCCTGGGATGCAGCCAAGATGTAGCACTCGGGCCACCTGCCACCAGGTGGCCTTGCTCTTTGCCGAATCGGGCCGAACGCTCGATTCAGGACCGCCTGGCCTAGTGCCGACCGCCCGCCGCCTCGCCGCGCGCAGGCGAGGCGGCGGGGAGGCGATCCAGGACCTCGTCCAGGCGCGTGGCGATCTCCGCCATGTCGTCGCGGTTGGCCTTGCTCTCCAGCGCGATGCGGATGGCGGCGATCTCGCGCGCGAGGTAGTCCATGTCGGCGCGCGACCGGGCGTTGGCCTCGCGGTCGCGCTCGATCTCCCCCTTGTCGCGGTCGGCCTGGCGGTTCTGCGCCAGCAGGATCAGCGGGGCGGCGTAGGCCGCCTGCGTCGAGAAGGCGAGGTTGAGCAGGATGAAGGGGTAGGGGTCGAACCGGAGGCTGACGACCGCGATGTTGACCGCGATCCAGACGATCACGACGATCGTTTGCCCGGCCAGGTAGCGCCCGGTGCCGAGGAAGCGCGCGATCGCCTCCGAGAAGCGCCCGAAGGCGTCCGGATCGTAGAAAGGGCGGGCGCGCACCCCGCGCGGCGTGGAGAGGTCGTCCTGCGGCATCGGCTTCCTGCTGGCCTCTTGCGGCGATCGCCGGTCGCGCGCAGCGGGCACGCGACGGCGATGGCGTCCTGGTGCCGGGGGCCTGGCACGGTCGCATGATAGCAGCGCACCGGGAGGGAGGGAAGCCACCGGCACGCCGGTCGGCCTCGTCAGGCCCCCTGGGCGCGACGCTCGCGCCAGTTGTTCGGCAGCAGATCGGCGAGCATGTCGTCCACCGTCACGGCCCCCACCAGCCGCCCCGCCGTGTCGATGATCGGGATGGCGAGCGCGTCGTAGGCCGAGAGGCGCGCGGCGACCTCCCGCGCCGGGGCGCTGGTCGGCAGGGGCGCGGGGTGTTCCTCCAGGCAGCGCGCGAGGGGGGTCATCGGCGGCTCCTGCAAGAGTCGCTGGTAGCCGACGAGCCCCCGGTAGCGCCCGGTCGGCGTCTCGTAGGGGGGCGCGGTGACGAAGACCTGCGCCGCCAGCGCGGGGGAGAGGCGCGGCTCGCGGATGCGCGCCAGCGCCTCGGCGACGATCGCCGTCGCCGGCATGATCACCGGCTCCGGGGTCATCAGGCCACCGGCGGTGTCCCCCTTGTAGCCGAGGAGGCGGCGCACCGGATCGGCCTCCTCGGGGTCCATCGCCCCGAGGAGCTGCGCGCGGCGGATGTCGGGCAACTCGCCGAGGAGGTCCGCCGCGTCCTCCGCCGCCATCTCGTCGAGGACGCGCGCGGCGTGCTCCAGGTCCAACCCCTCGACGATCCGCACCTGCTCGTCCTCGGGGATCTCGGCCAGCAGTTCGGCCAGGCGCTCGTCCTGCATCACGGCGGCGAGCGCGCGGCGGCGCGCGATCGGCAGTTCGCGCAGGCGCGCGGCCATCTCCGCCGGGTGGAGGCGGGTGATCGCCGCCGCCTCGCGCGAGAGCGGCTCGCCACCGAAGGCGGCGCGAGCCTCGTCCCAGGCCACCTGGCGCGGCGCGCGACGCCCGCCGAAGAGCCCCGTGCCGACGAGCGCGACGGTGGCAACCTCCCAGTCGTAGATGTCCTCGGGGGCGGGCCGGATGCCAATATCGGCCACGCGCTCCGCCCCGACGCGCCGCCCGATGATCTCGCCGATCGCCAGCGTCTCGCCGGGGCGCGGGGCGAAATCGCGCATGTTGATCGAGTCGCGCCGCAGGCGAATACCGTCGGACGTCAGCTCGGCCATGCGGTTGATGCTGACGAAGACGCGCCGCCGCTGCACGGCGATGGCGAAGCCGTGGACGTTGGGGGCCTCGGAGCGCGCGGGGACGCCGAGGACGACGTCGGCCACCCGCCCGATCTCCGCCCCGTCGGCACCGAGGAGCGGCAGATTGACGAGCCGCGAGACGTAGACAAGTCGTTCCGCCACGCTGACCTCCTCGGGGCAACCGTTGCCCCTGTTCCCTCCGTGCGTCCTGCGATCCCCAATCGAGGTGGGAAGATCGCGCCGCAGCCTGGATAAGTCTACTGCTTCGCCGCCGGGTAGAGGGAGTGGCCACCGCTCATCGAGCCGACGATCGGGCGCGCGTCTGACGTAGGCGGCCCCCACCAGATGGTGGGGGCCGCCGCATGTCCGCTCGTTGTTCGCCCGAGATCTAGCCCTTGGTCCAGTTGGCGACGTTCCAGTTCGTCCCCGCCCAGCCGGAGAGTTCGAGGCCCTTGAGATCGTTGGCCAGGGCGATCGGCCCGAGGCGGTCGATCTGCGGGATGACCGCGACCTCCGAGATCAGGATGTCGTTCATCTTGATGAACTGCTGGGCGCGCTTGGTCGGGTCGAGTTCGGTGCGCGACTGCGCCAGGAGCGCGTCGTACTCCGCGTTCACCCAGCGCGAGAGGTTGGCCAGGTTCCAGCTGTTCTCCTTCTGGGAGACCTGGTCGCCGGCGAAGTTGCTCATGAAGGTCCCGGGGTCGATGTTCGGCGCGCTGGTGTGCATCTCCAGGTCGGCGTAGAACTTGGAGGAGGTGTCCGGGTTGCCCGCGTCGGAGGAGAAGTAGACGCCGGCGTCCACCGACTTGATCTCCATCTGGATGCCCGCCTTCTCGAAGGCGTCCTTGATGATCTGCTGGTGCTTCTGGCGCACCGAGTTGATCGAGGTCTGGTAGACGACCTTCATCTGGACGCCGCCCTTGGCGCGGTACTGGCCGCTCTTGGTCCAGCCCGCCTCGTCGAGCAGGGCGTTCGCCTTGTCGATGCTGAACTCCCACTTGGTGTTGGGGGAGTTGTAGATCGCGGGCTGCGTCAGCCAGTTGGCGGTCGGCTGCCCGGCCGGGCCGTAGAGCGTCTCCGAGACGGTCTTGCGATCGCAGAGCAGGTTATACGCCTGGCGCACCTTCTTGTCGGCCTGGAACGGGTGCGGCGTATTCTTCTCCGAGCGCTGGCCATTCACTTCCTTGACCGGGTCGGTCATGTTGATGTGGATGCGCTCGATGCCCCAGTTGGGGAGCTGCTCGATCCGGCCCTTGCCGCCGGAGGAGAACTGGTTGAGGATCTGCGGCTCGACCTGCAGGTTCCAGGCGACGTGGTAGTCGCCCGTCTGCAAGACCGCGCGTGCCGCCGACGGCGCGTCGCCGCCGCCCTTCATCTCCACCTTGTCGAAGGCCGGGCCGGTGGCGTCGCGCCAGTTCTCGTTGATCGAGTAGTTCACCAGGTCGCCGGGCGCGAAGGAATCGACCTTGTACGGCCCGGTGCCGACCGGCTTGAGGTTGGCGGGGAAGTTCTTGGCCGCCGCGCCCATGCCATCCTTGAAGATGTGCTCCGGCAGGATGTAGCCGTTCGCACCGACAAATGGCACGTACCAGCCGGGCGTCGCCTCCTTGAAGTTGATCGTGACGGTGGTGTCGTTCGGCGTGTCGATGCTGGCGATGTTCTGGTAGAAGGCCAGGCTGACCGCCGCCGTCTCTTTGTCGGTGCAGTACTTAAACGTGAAGGCGACGTCCTTGGAGGTGAAGGGCTGGCCGTCGCTCCACTTCACGCCCGACTTCAGCTTCCAGGTGACGCTCTTGCCGTCGGCGGCGATCGCCCCGCTCTCGCGGGTCGGGATCTCCGCCGCCAGCCAGGGCACCAGCTTGTCGTCCGGGCCGAAGTCGGCCAGCGGCTCGTAGACGAGGCGCGCGGCGTCGAAATCCTTGGTCCCCTGCGCCTGGTGCGCGTTGAGGATCGTCGGGGCCTGCCACCAGAGCAGCTTGAGCACGCCGCTGCCGCCGCGCTTGGTCGGGCCGGGGCCGAGGCCGCCGCCCTTGGCGAGCGGTTTCGTCGTCACCGCGCCGATGCCGCTGCCGGAGGGCGTGCCCCCCGCCGCCGGGGTCCCCGCTGCGGACGACGCGGATGCCGCGGCCGTCGAGGGTCGCGGCGTGCCCGACGCCGCCGAACTCGCCGACGCGGCAGCCGACGCCGCCGGGCCAGCCGCCGAGGCCGGGGCAGACGAGGCCGGGGCGCTCGTCGCGGTCGGCGTACCGCCGCACGCGGCAAGGATGCCGGCGATCGCCGAGGCCGAGAACCCCAGCGCGACGGCGCGCACCACGAAGGTGCGCCTGCTGAGGCGACCGGCTGCGAACTGCTCGGTCAGATCGTGGATAGAAGGACCCTGCGCCATGATCGGACTGCCTCCTCCTGGCGACATCGCCATGGGTGCTCGTCGAGTAACATCCCCATTGTGTTACCGCGAGCACAACCCAACCCACCTGGCACGGTTCACCGGGAAGCGCCCGGTCGCCGCGCCAGTATTCGATAGACGCCGAACGCGGCATAAAGGTTCCTTCGAGCACTGTGCAATGCGGCGACGAATCGCATCACAATGCGTAAATTCCGCATTCGGGTGTCATTCGGGCAGCCAAGAATCGGCGGTGCTTCTGTCCGTCGGTGGGTGCCGCGGTATCGCCCAGGCGAGCGCCTGTCGACGACAATTGGTTCGCGCTGAATCGGAGCGACATCCACTTCCAGTATGGCCGCAATTTATCCAGCACGAATGCCGCCGAGAAGGTCGGCAGCACCTACCGGCTGAATGCGTTCGGGATGGTCAGCGCGAATCACGACAACCGCCACGCCCATGGCGCGCGACAGCGAATTACCATCGCCTCAGGACCCGGCCTCGCGCGCGAGTTGCCCGCGCACTTCGGCGATGAACTGGTCGGCATTTTCGATAGAGACGATGGCGCAGCGGGCGCGCGAGGCGCGGAACAGTGCCCAGATGGTCATTGGCCGGGGATGGACGAAGTCGATCTTGACGACGCCCTCGGTGCTGCCGACGTAGGAGACGCCGCCGCTCGGGCCGTACTTGGCCCCGAAGCCGTAATAGGCGGGCCAGCGGTAGGGCGCGACGTGGGCGATCTCCGCGAGCGGGATGCGCTCGTCGGCCCCGCCGAAATGGAGGAGGAGTTCCGGGCCGGCGATTTCCGCGTAGCAGCGATCCCTGGACCAGCCGAAGAGCGCGAAGAAGCCTCGCCAGATCGGGGCAATCGTGATCGGATAGCGCATAGCGGCCCTCGCCTTTCGGCTCCGGAGAACAGCCAAGCGGATTGTAGCATTCGTCGCTGGTCGACCGTGCTTCCGCTGCGCGACGCGCGGTCACTCGCGCTGGCCGTGCTCGCCGCTCTCCGGCGGATCGGCGGGTGCTGGCGGCGGAGTTTCCGGCCAGTCCCGACGCACCATCCAATCCAGGGCGGCGGTGAGCGAGGTGACCAGGGCCGCTGCGCCCGACGCGATGTGCCGGATCTCGACCCGCTCTGCCCCGCCCGGCAGGTGCCAGTGGCGGAGGAGGAATGCGTCGTAGCGTTGCCTCGGCATGGCGCACCGCTTTCGTGCTCCGGGCGTTCTCCGCCGAGGGGCATCGCCCGCCCGCGCCCGGCGTACGGGAGACACACGAATCCCGCACTCTGGACTGTAGCGGGGGCGCAATAGCCAATTGATAGCCCGCCGAGGGCGTGTGGGTGCGTATGCGTACCGCCCGGTCGGGCGGTACGCTCTAGCCGTCACCGCAAAGGGGGACATGGAGCTTCGCCCAGGCGGCGATCTCGGCGCGGGAGGCGACGCCGAGCTTGTGGAGGATGTGGCTGACGTGCGTGTCCGCCGTGCGGGCGCTCATGCCGAGCGCGGCGGCGACCTGGGCGTTCGTGTGGCCTGCGGCGACCAGCGCGGCAACTTCCCGCTCGCGCGGACTGAGTGAGTCGGGCGCTGGTTGCGCGACGACGGGCGTTGGCGGCGGTTCCGCGATCAGGGCCTCGGCGACCGCCTGGTCCAGATCGAGCGCGTGCCCGGCGTGCCATGCCGCCGCGAACGCCGCTGCGCCGCTGCTATCGCGCGCCATGTCGATGAAGGCGGCGTGCGCATCGCGGGCTGCCGGGGGGATGGGGATGTGCGACTCTTCGCGCGCCCGGCCGGTTGCGGCGAACAGTCGCGCCGCGCGCCGACCCTGCCCCTGGCGCGCGGCGGACGCCGCCAGCCCCTCGACAAGGTGCAGCAGGGTGAAGGTGTCGCCCAGATCCCGCGCCAGGCGCAGCGCCTCGATCTGGTGCGCCTCCGCCTCGCGATACGCGCCCCGATCGAGGGCGATCAGCCCCAGGTGATTGAGGGTGCGGGCGGCGTTCGACGTGTCGCCAACCTTGCGGAACAGCGCCAACGCCTCGGTGAAACACGCCGTCGCGCGCTCGTACTCGCGCAGATCGTGGGCGATGTTCCCAGGCTGCCGAGCGCCATCGCCGCGCCGTGGGTGACCCCGGCCCGCCGCTGGAGCGCGAGGCATTCCTCGTAGCATTCGGCGGCGCGGCGGCGGTCGCCCTGCTGCCGCGCGACGTTGCCGAGTTGCATCAGCGTGGAGGCCGCCCCTTCGCTATCCCCGAGCGCCGTGCGCAGGGGCAAGCTCTCGCCGTACAGATCCTGGGCACGCTCATAGTCACCCTCGCGCTCGGCGAGGACGCCGAGATTGTGGAGCGTGGCGGCGATGCCGGGCTGGTCGCCGACCTGCCGGAAGGTCGCGAGTGCCGCCTCCATCAGTTGCCGCGATCGGGCCTGCTGGCCCAGGCTCCAGGCTAGCGTGCCCGCCCCTTGCAGCATTTTCGCGCGCACCAGCGCGGGAACTTCGTCGATGCCGGGGCGAGCCAGGGCAGCGGTGAGCCAGGCGTCACCCTCGACCAGGTGGCTGCGCACGTACCAGAAGCGGAAGAGGGCGGCGCAGAGGCGCGCTTCGAGCGCGACCTCGCCCCGGCCGATCGCCCACCGCAGCGCGGCGCGCAGATTGTCGTGGTCGCGCTCCAGCCGCCCGAGCCAGGCCACTTGCGCCGGGCCGCGCAGGTGGGGTTCGGCCTCCTCCGCGAACGCCAGGTAGTGCGCGGCGTGGCGTTCGCGGGCGATGGTCAGTTCGCCACTGTCAGCAAGCCGCTCGGCGGCGTATTGCCGGATCGGTTCCAGGAAGCGATAGCGCGCCTCGCCCCCCTCGTCGTCCGCCACGACGAGCGACTTGTCCACCAGCGACGCCAGGAGTTCGAGGACGGCGACCGTCGGCACCTCGTCGCTCGCGCCGACCGCCTCGGCGGCCGACAGCGTCCAGCCCCCCGCGAAGGCGGCGAGGCGACGCAGCAGCGCCCGCTCCCCAGCCGAGAGCAGATCGTGGCTCCAGTCGAGCGCCGCCCGCAACGTCTGCTGGCGCGGCGCACTCGCCCGCCCGCCGACGGTCAACAGTTGGAGCGTATTGTCCAGCCGCGCGGCGAGTTGCGCGACCGACAGGTGCGCCAACCGCGCGGCGGCCAGTTCGAGCGCGAGTGGGAGCCCTTCCAGGCGCTGGCAGATCGCGACGACCGCCTCGGCGGAGTCGGCGTCGATGGCGAAATCCGGGCGGACGAGGCGCGCCCGCTCAAAAAAGAGCGTCGCGGCTTCGCTCGCCAGGAGCGGCACGCTGTCCGGCGCTCCGGCCGCTGCGGGGGTGGGCGGGAGCGTCAGGGGCGGCACGCGCCAGAGCAATTCGCCCGGGACGTGCAGCGCCTCGCGGCTGGTCGCCAGGATCCGCAGGCGCAGGCAGCCTTCGAGCAGGGCCTGCGCCAGGGCGGCGCAGGCGTCGATGACGTGCTCGCAGTTGTCGAACACGAGGAGTGTCGCCCGCGCCCGGAGGCGATCGGCCAGCGTGTCGGGCAACGGTCGGCCCGGTTCCTCGCGCACGCCGAGCGCGCGGGCGAGCGCGCCGGGGAGCAGCGCCGGATCCGCCACCACCGCGAAATCGACCAGCCAGACGCCATCCGGATAGGCCATGCCAGCCGCCGCGCCGCGCGCGACTTCGAGCGCCAGCCGGGTCTTGCCGCAGCCCCCCGCGCCGGCGAGGGTGACGAGGCGATGGAAAGTCGGAAGGCGGAAGTCGGAAGTCGGAACCGATGCAGCACTTTGCGCGAGCAGAGCGCTGACCTCGGCAATCTCGCGCGAGCGACCAACGAAACTTGTCAGCGCTGCGGGGAGGTTGTGTTGAACCGGGGCAGCCAGGGGCGCTGAATTCGGTGAATCTGCCGCCGGATCGGAAAAGCGGCGCGCGAGAATCGCGGCGTAGAGTTGCAGCGCCTCCGGGCCGGGGGCGGCATCGAGGTCGCGATGGAGGGCGTCGCGCAGCCGGGCATACTGGCGCAGCGCCCGCCCGCGCTGCCCGGTCAACGCGAGGAGGCGCATCAGGCGCACCTGGGCTTCGTCATCCAACGGTTCCCGCTCGGTCAGTCGTTCGAGCACCGCGATGGCGGGGAGCAGCGCCCCGCTTGCCTCGTGGAGCCCGGCGAGTGCCCCGAGCAGCGCCAGGTGGGTTTCGCGCAGATTCTCGCGCGGCCCGGCGGCCCAATCTTCGTAGCGATCCTCGGGCAACAGATCATCGGGATAGCGCGCCAGGGCAGCCTCGTAGGCGGCGGGGGTCGGCGCGCGGCGCGCGGCGGCTGCGGCGGACAGGAAGGCGGCGACATCGACCAGGAGCGGCCCGGCCGGGCGGAGCACGATCCGGTCCCCCTCCACATGCAACGCCCGTGGCAACGACGCGGGCGCGGCTTCGAGGACGCCGCGCGCGACGTGGAGCGCGTAGCGGAGGTTGCGGGCTGCCGCAGCGGGTTCGAGGTCGGGCCAGAGCGCGTCGAGGAGTTGCTCGCGGTGGAGGCTCTGGCCGGGTGCCAACGCCAGCAACTTGAGCAGGTGCGCCGCCTTGCGGAGACGCCAGGCCGCCGAGGGAATCTCGCAGCTGCCCACCACGACGCGAAAGCCGCCGAGCAGATTGATTTGTAGGGGCTGAAGTGGCGCGTTGGTCGCAACGCGCGAGTTGTCTCCTGGTGGGGCACCGGTCATGACGAACGTCCGAGTGGATTCGATACGCGCGCGTCCTCCTGCGCGCTGTGTGTCGCTGCGCCGAGTGTGGCACCGGGGCGGGTCTGCGTCAACGGAGCGGGCGAGGGCCGACTACGTATGCGTAGCCGCAGCACTATCAGCCCGCTATCGCCCTTCTCCTACGCTGGGTCGCGATGCGACGGCGCTCGCTGTCGCCCCCGCTCGCCCCATGTCGGTGGTGGTGCGGCGTGATCCAGAAAAAGGAGGCTGCGATGCTGCACCCGCGCGCCCTGCGCTCGCTCGTTACGGCCATGGTCGCCGCCGCGCTCGTCGCGGCGCTCGGGGCCTGCGGCGGCACGACCGTCGCCACGGCCAACCCCGTCCCCACCCTGCGCGAGGTGCCGACCAATACCGCCGTCCCGGCTGCGGCACCCCCGACCGCGCCCCCGCCGACCGCGACGAGCGTGCCCGCCACGGCGACGAGTACGCCCGCCACGGCAACACCGGTGCAAAGCGCGAAGCCCACCGCGACAACCCAGGCGACACCAACTGTTCCGGTGGTCGCCACCCCCAGGCAGACCCTCGCCGGGAAGCAGAGCATCAGGCAGGTGGCGTTCAGCCCGGACGGCAAGCTGCTCGCCAGCGCGGGTGATGATGGTGACATCATCCTCTGGGATCTCGCGGGG
>JAXLWN010000111.1:0-20548 GCA_046328475.1 Chloroflexia bacterium
GGCTGCTCGCGGAAGTTCGGCCAGTCGGCCAACGCCTGCGCCATCATCCGCGCGCTCAAGAAGCGCGCATTCGGCTCCTTCGCCAGCGCCCGCAGCACCAGCGCCGAGAGCGGCGCGGGGATCTCGGGGTTGATCTGGCGCGGCGGCTTCGGCAGATCGTGGACGTGCTGCATCGCCACGCCGATCTGCGAATCGCCGCTGAAGGGCAGATAGCCGGTCAGCATCTCGTAGAGCACAATGCCGACCGCGTAGAGATCGGACGCCGGGGTGGCCGGTTCGCCGCGCGCCTGCTCGGGCGAGATGTAGTGGACCGTCCCCAGCCCGGTGCCCGCGTCGGTCAGGGCCGCGTCGCCCAGCCCCTTGGCGATGCCAAAATCGGTCACCTTCACGGTACCGTCCTGGCTCAGCATGATGTTCTGCGGCTTGATGTCGCGGTGGACCAGCGCGCGGGCGTGGGCATACCCGAGCCCCGCGAGCATCTGGGTCGCGATCGCCACCGCCTCGTCAACCGGCAGCGGGGCGTGCGCCCGGATCCACTCCTTCAGGTTCGGGCCGTCGATGAACTCCATGACGAAAAAGGGGCGGTCGGTGCCGTCCTCGTCGAAATCCGAGCCAACGTCGAAGATGCCGATGATGTTGGGGTGGTTGAGCGCGGCGACCGCCTGCGCCTCGCGATCGAAGCGGGCGACAAACGACGGGTCGGCGGCCCATTGTTCGCGGAGGACTTTGATGGCAACGGTGCGCCCGAGGCGGACGTCGAGCCCGCGATAGACGAGCGCCATGCCGCCATCGCCGATTTTCGGTCCGAGGCGATACCGCCCGTTGAGCACGCGATCCATGCACCGTTCCTCCCGCTACCAACGAAGGTGCTGCACCCTTCTTAACGCCGGTGCAGCCCCCGTGGCGGCGGGGAGAGGTCTACCGGGTCTCCAGACCTCGCCCATTGTAGTCGGATTATGCAAAGCCTGTCAACGAAATTGCGCGCCGCGCAGCCGAAACCGCGACAGAAGTACCGGTCACTCCGCCGCCTCCCGCTCCGAAACGCCCGCCTCGCCGAACGTCGCCATCTCATCCAGCAACGCGCAGGCGGCGGCGCACAACCCCATGCCCAGCGCCGCCCCCGTCCCCTCGCCCAGCCGCAGATCGAGGTCGAGCAGCGGCACCAATCCGAGGTGTGCCAGCGCCGCCCCGTGCCCGATCTCCACCGAGCGGTGCGCGGCAACCAGGCGCGGCGCGAGCGCGGGAGCAAGCCCGCAGGCAACCAGCGCCGCCGCCCCGGCGATGAAGCCATCCAGCACCACCGGCACCCGCCGCGCCGCCGCGCCGAGCATCACCCCGGCCAGCCCCCCGATCTCGAAGCCCCCGATCGCCGCCAGCACCCCGAGCGGATCGCCCGGGTCGGGCCGGTGCAGCGCGAGCGCCCCCGCGATCACCGCCACCTTGCGCCGCCAGCCCTCGTCGTCCACCCCGGTGCCGCGCCCGGTCACCTCCGCCACCGGCCGCCCGGTGATCGCGGCGACGATCGCGCTGGCCGCCGTGGTGTTGCCGATCCCCATCTCGCCGGTGCCGATCAGGTCGGCCCCCTCGTCGATGGTTGCCCCCACCACCTCGATCCCCGCCGCCACCGCCCGCACCGCCTCCTCGCGCGTCATCGCCGGGCCTTCGGCGAAATCGCGCGTCCCCGGCGCAACCTTGCGCGCCCTGAGTTCGGGGTGCGGCGGCAACTCGGCGGCCACCCCGGCATCCACCACCACCACCCGCGCCCCCACCTGCCGCGCCAGCACGTTGATCGCTGCCCCGCCCGCGAGGAAATTGGCGACCATCTGCGCCGTCACCGCCTGCGGATAGGCGCTCACCCCGCGCCGCGCCACCCCGTGGTCGCCCGCCATCACGATCACCGCCGGCTGCGCGAAGCGCGGTCGCGCCCGCCCCGTGATCCCGGCCAACTGGATCGACAGCGCCTCCAACCGCCCCAGGCTCCCCGCCGGCTTGGTCAGCTGCCCCTGCCGCGCCGTCGCCGCCGCCATCGCCCCCGCATCCAGCGGCCCGATCGCGGCAACCGTCTCGCGAATCAGCGCATCCATCGCCTCTCCCACCATTACACCTATCACACGATAGGCAAGAGAGACCCGATAGGTCGCCCGCGTGGGAGTTGCCGACCGTCAGGCTGATTCACCACCCGACGAGGAGGGCAATCCCGCAAACACCCGCCACACACAACGCGGGCGACCCACCGGGTCGCCCCTACAAGACTGCGCTCACTTGCACCGATCATGGCACGAGCGGCACCCGGTGCGTGATCGCATACGGCTCGCCACGGTCAACATCCCGCGCCACCAGCGCCAGCTCCGCCCCGACGATCGGCTCCCGCAGCCAATCCCCTTCCGCCGCCAGGATCGCCATCCCGCGCTCCCAGTGCTCGGGGGTGATCTCCTGCGCGATCGTCAGGTGCGGCCAGGTCTGCTCCCGCACGCGCTCCGCGCGCTCCCGCCGCGCCCCATCCGATCCGGCCACCACATCCCGCACGGCAACGTAGAGCGCGTGCCGCAACTCCGCCAGCGCGGGTGTATTCTCCAGCGGCAGCAACAAATGCTCGCGCGTATCGATCGGCGGTCGCACCGGCAGCGAAATCACCCCACTCTGCCGAAACCCGTTAAGCACCGCGCACAACGCCGCCTGGTCAATCGGCGCAGGGTCCCCCGGCGCATCCTGCATCGCCCACACCAGCGTCACATGCGCCGTCGGATAATCGAGCGCCCGGTTCGACCCGATCGCCGCCGCCACCCGCGCCCGCAAATCATCAAACGCCCGACATTGCGCCCCATCCGGCAACAAATGCACGATATACCGCATCAATCCCCACAAAACATCGTACGCCGCCCGCCCGAGTCCGCGCAGGCGGACTTCGTGGCGCGTAGCGCCCTTCGCCGGGATTTCAATCCCGGTTCCCCCTCAGCCCCACCATCCCCGCCGCAAACGGCCCACCCAGATACCCGATCGCCCCACGCACAATCGTCGCCGCCACAATCGGCAAACGCCCATGCCGCTCCACCACCAGCAAATCGGCCCGCTGCCCCGGCGCGATCGTCCCCCGATCGGCCATGCCGACCGCCCGCGCCGGGGTCTCGGTCACCAGCCGCAGCGCGGTCGGCAGATCGAGCATCCCCAGTTCCACGATGCGAAAAACCGCTTGCAGCATCGACGACGCGTGGTAGTCGGCGATCAGCACATCCACCAGCCCGCGCGACAGCAGGTCGAGCGCGCTCGCGTTGCCGGTCAGCGAACTGCCGCGCACCGCGTTCGGCGCGCCCATCGCGATCACCATGCCCAGCTCGGACGCGCGCCGCGCCGCCGCCACCGTGATCGGGAACTCCGCGATCGTGCAGCCGAGCGAGTGCATCAGGTCCACGCGCTCCGGCGTGTCGTCGTCGTGCGACGAGAGGATCAGCCGCCGCCGTTGTCCCTCATCGGCCAGGCGATGCATCGCCGCCAGCGCCTCGGCCTCCCGCTCGGCGTAGCCGGCGAGCCGCTCCTCCATCGCCCGATCGACCGTCTCGTCGTCCGTCCCGGCGGGGAACAGAGTGCGAATGTACGCGCGATAGGCGGCGAGGTCGTTGAACTGCCCCTGCCCCGGCATGTGGTCGTTGAACGAGACATAGGGAATCGGCGCGTCATCCAGGGCGTCGAGCAAGGGATCCAGCGCGGCGGGCGTGCGCACATCGAACCGGTAGAGGATCTGGTGATCGATCGTCGCGAACTCGCTGGTTCGCAGCTCGGCGACGGCGCGGGTGAAGGTGTTGGCGACGGTAATGCTGCGCCCGCCGTCCCGCTCGCCGAAGTAGACCGCGTGGAACTCGGTCGTCACCCCGGCGGCGGCGAGCTTGCGATCCAGGTGCAGCAGCGCAAACGTCGGGTCGAAGCTCCCGCCTGGTCGCGGCGAGATCTCCTGCTCCAACGCATCGTTGTGCAGGTCCACCAGCCCGGGCAGCAAGAATCTCCCGCCGAGGTCAACCACCCCCTCGCCCGCGCCATAGCCGCGCGCCGCGACCTCGACGATCGTGCCATCCTCAACAACAACGGTGCCGCCCTCGATGATCCGAGCGGCGGCAACGATCGTGGCATTGGTGAACAGATAACGGTCCCGACCGGCGCTCCCCATACGTCGCTTCGCCCCCCGCTCACCGTCTCGCCCTCGCGGTCAGTGTACCATCGTCGTGAGTGACGACCCGACCCCGCCCCCGGTTGCGCAGCCCCACCCGGAACACGTCCCGAACCAATGCGTGCGCGGGAAGGCCACCAGGGAATGCATGCCGCCGATGACGAGCGAGGAAACGAGAAGCCGAAAGCCACTCCCCACCAGGGAGGCAACTTCCGACTTCCGACTTCCCACTTCCGACTTCTTCGCCTACCCCGCTCGCTCGCCGGGGGCCACGGCAGCGTCTCGCGCGGCGGGCGCGGCGCGCTGCGCGGCGAACTCGGCGTGTCGCCGAGGTCGGGGGTAGAACGTCACGCGCGAGCAGCGACGGCGCGTGGCGGTCGGGATCGGCTCGGGCAGCGCCTCCCCCTTGCCGATGTAGAGCCGCAGCGCCCGTAGAGCATCGCGCCCGACATCGCCAGCCAGACCAGCGCCCAGAAGACGGCCGGGAGGTGCGTGACGCGCGCCATATTCGTCGCGTCGGTGTCGCGCCCCACCCGCGAAGGGGTTGGAGAGAAAGGCAGCGTCCATAAAATCGAAGAACGCATTGACGATGCACTGCACCGCCAGCAGCGCCACCAGAAAGCCCGCGATCGCCGGGCGCGCGAAGCGCCCCACCGCGATCAGCGCCGCCGCCAGCAGCACGCCCGCGATGATCGTGAACGCCGAGCCCCACCCGTAGACCAGCGTCAACACCAGAATCGGGATCGCCGACGCATAGAGGATGGCGCGCGGCGAGACACTGCGCCGGATCAGCACCAGCAGGGCCGTCCCATACGCCATCGCCCCCAGATATCCCGCGCTGGAGACGAACATCGCCGTCAGCCAGTTACCCCCCGAGGTATAGACCACATCCACGGCATTCGGCGACACCGTCAGGCTATGCACCCGGTTGCCGGTCAGCAACGCCGCGATTGCGTGCCCGCTCTCGTGGATGAACGTCACGTAGAGCCGGAACGGATACGCCACCAGACCAAAGAACGGAATGAACCACAGGATCACCGTGATCGCCAGCGCGATCAGCAGCATCTGCACCTGCGGTCGCGCCCCACGCATCGTCGCCCGCTGCATAGCACCCTCAAGGAACAGCTAGCGCCACCAGCCACCGATCTCCAGTATCTACGTAAGCCTGAAAGTTACGCCATCAGAGATCGAGTCCGCAGAGCAGGCCGAGAGACAAGGCATAACAAATGGCAGCCGCCATTCTCACGGCAACACCTATCCACGCAGTATCGATACTCGCGATTCGTGAGCAGGCTTATCGCGCGATCGCCACCGCCTTGATCTCGAGCTTTTGGCCAGGAAATCCGAGCGCGGAGACAGCTTTGGCGGCTGTCGAAGCAGGACACCTGGTAGGGTAGTATTCCCGCACCACCATCCACAATCAACGGCAATTCTGCAATGTCGGTGGCTTGCCAGAACCGACCGTTCCACTGAGTCATCCATCGTCGCTCCCGCTGTCGCGAGAACGGCCTTGATATTCTCCATCACGCGCCGAGCTTGCGCGAGAAAGTCGTCTCCACCGACTAGATCGGTCGTGCCAAAGGCAACTGGAGCCTGGCCCGAGACAAAGATAAAGTCGCCAGCCCTGATCGCTTGCGAGAACAAAAACGGATCATTCCAGCCCCAGCCCGGATCGATGATTTGCTTCTCAACAGCCATACCCCATCACTCCTCGTCACGATGCTCGCACCGGCGTCCACTGGGTTCGGTTGTGACTACCTGCAGGACGTTATTTCACTTTCTCATCGCATTGCCAACCGTGAGGATTTCTTCTACGCCTTTCACCAGCTCATAATCACCAAAATCGCTGCTACCCACTACTCCGCACCTTGCTTGTGCTCGCTTAGGTCAGTGGCGCGAATGGTTCCCCACAAGCACGCCGACGGAAGATCCTCATCATGCTCAGAACCAGCGCAAACCAATACCATGCCCAATCAATTCCCAGTGCTCGCGTTGTTGCGGCGTTGCTTTCTGCAATCGCGGAAACCAATCTAGCGGCACGCCGATCTCGCGCCCATCTGACGGCGCAACGTGCAAGCGTTCAGCGTCAAACCCCACATCCGTCGCCAGAATCGTACCTTTATCAGCGATTGCCCCACTCATTCCACACCTCCACGAACGTCAGCAGAGCATTCCAGCCAGATTGATCGGCGCATTCACGTAGCCCGGAGACTTCATCTCCGGGCGATCTCCACCCACCACCCGCGACACCATCGCCACAGCCCTCGAATGAGTCACCCCTCTCCTCGCGGGAGAGGGGCCGGGGGTGAGGGTCCCCCATTATAAACCAGCCCCCGCGTCCTTCCGAACGCAGGGGCTGGCAAAGATTACTGAAGGCTAGACCGGATCAACCGACGCGGCGGCGCATCCGTCGGGCCAGCGGAATGCCCGCGCCGAGTGCAAGGAAGGGCAAGAGGACGAGCCAACCAGCCTGGCCTCCGCCACTCCCACCACTCATCGCACCGTCACCGGTGTTCGGCAGACCCGGCAGGTAGCCACCGTTCCCGGTCGCCGGCGGGCTCGGCGGTGCCGACGGCGGCGCGGACGGCGGCGCGCTGGGGCTCGGCAGCGGCGACGGCGAAGCCGAGGGGCTCGGCGACGGGCTCGGCGACGCCGAGGGACTCGGACTCGGGCTCGGGCTCGGGCTTGGCGACGGCGACGGGGCCGGGGCGGCGGCGAGCGACCAGCCCATGTCTCCGAAGACGCCGAGCGCGAGCGGACCCGGATCGTAGACCGACTCGCCCGACTTCAGGAACGGCGTCATCAGCGAGTTCGCGTTGCCCGCCGGGTAAGTCGCCTCGTCGAAGTGGGCGACACTCGACCCTTCCTCGAACGGATTCGGCGCGTAGAGCCGGGGCGGGGTGCCGCCGTTCGCGGCGCGAGCCTTTGCCCCATTGAAGAAGAGCCCGCCGCTCTGCAACTGCGCGGCCAGTTCGGCCGACGGGTTGGTGTACTTCGACGTGTCGGTCAGGGCATTGCCGCCAGCGTTGAAGACGAAGCGGTCGAAGACGACCGGCGTGCCAGCGTCATCGCCGTAGCCGCCGACGCCACCCTGGACGCCGAAGCTATCGGAGAAGCCGAGGCCGTGGCCCAGCTCGTGCAGCACCACCGAGGCGAGGTTGTACTGCCCGACCGGGGCCTGCCCGGTGCCGAAGTACCAATCGACGCCGGTGCTGTTGAACTGCGCCTCGATGTCGAAGCCGTTGGGGTTCGGATCGCGGTTGGCGAGCTGCTGCCCGAGCGCGACGGGGAAGTACGTGTTGGTACTCGTGTTGAGCAGGTACCCGGCCGCCCGCGCCCCACCCAGCACGCCCTGGTCGAGCGGGGTCCAGGTCGCCTTGACGCGGATCGGGATCGACGCATTCAGCAGCCCCTGCCAGATGTTGACCGCGGCCTGGAACGCCGCCTGCGCCTCCGGCGAGAAGCCATCATACTCGACGCTGATCGTCGCCGCCTGAGCGCGTAACGCTGGCGACTGCGCCGGTGCGGCAACGAAAGTATCCGTCCCTCGAGGGTCGGCTCGAATGATCAGCGCCGGACCCGGGGTGGCGACGAGTCGCCAGTCACCGGCAGCCGATGCGCTTCCATTGCCGAAGAGGGCCACGACGCTCGTCAGGATAAGTGCCAGCCTGAGCCACCGGTTTCGCTGCCGCATCTTCCCTTCCTCGCGCTCCGCACGCGACGATCGGGGAGGACCACCCACCCCTGCAGAACCGCCGCGCACCCCAACGGTCGCCTGATTGCGAACCGCCGGGAGTATGTGTGGCCCCGCCCCATTTGTCAATGACAATCGGCCAAAGGTCGCATAGTACCTTCGGGTTATATCACCGCCCTCACAACAACAACTACGGGGCGGCATCCCGAAGGACACCACCCCGCGTACTTCGTACTTCGTCGTTCGTACTTCGTACTTCCTCAGCACTCAGCACTCAGCACTCAGCACTTGGAGGATGAGATGGGATTCGCACGACGGACCATGCGCTTCGGGAGCGGGCTGGTGCTCGGTGCCGCCGTCGGCTCGGCGCTGTCGCTCTTGCTCGCTCCGCGCAGCGGGGAGGAGGCGAAGGCGGAGGTCGCCGACCGGATCGAGGCGGCGAAGCGGGCGCGGGAAGAGGCCGAACTGCTGGAGGAAGAGCGCCTGAAGCGCGCCTTCCGTGTGGCGGTGAATGATCCGACCGCGCTGACCGGCAAGTTCGAGGGCCAGAAGGCCGCCTCGCTCAAGAGTCCCGACGATGCGTACGTCAAGGCGCAGGCAAAGGCGCGCAAGGAAGAGCAAGAGTCCGAGAAGGCCCGCCAGGACGCCAAGAAGGCCGAGGATCAGCTCAAGAAGGCGCGCGAACAGGCCGAAGAGCAGATCCGCAAGGCCGAGACACAAGCGCGCCAGGCGCGCGAACGCGCCGCCAAAGAAGACACCGAAGCTGCCCAGGCCCGCAACCTCGCGAATACGCCGCCGGAGAAGCGTGGCTAGGCTGCGCGTTTGAAGGTTTGAAGGTTCGAAAGTTCACAAGTTCGGTTACAGGCAAATGAACCTTCAAACCTTCAAACTTTTGAACCGCTGAACACCCTCGGAGATTTCTTTGCTCACCAGCGACGGCGGGACGGGGGCGTCGGGTCCACGCCTCTTCCGCTTCGTCTATGCGCCCGAGCCGACCGGGTTTGTGGAGCTGCGGGTGCCGCTCGGCCCCGGACCGTTCCCGGTCGTCATCCTCATCCACGGTGGGTTCTGGCACACCCCCTACGGCCTCGATTTGATGGACGGCCTCGGCGACGACCTCGCCGGGCGCGGCATCGCCTCGTGGAACATCGAGTATCGCCGCGTCGGCGAACCGGGCGGCGGCTGGCCCGGCACGCTGATCGACGCCGCTCGCGCCACCGACCGCCTCGCCGACCTCGGCCTCACCCATCGCCTCGATCTCGCGCGTGTGATCACCGTCGGCCACTCTGCCGGGGGACATCTGGCGCTCTGGCTCGCCGCGCGCCGCAAGCTGCCCGTTGGCGCGCTCGGCGTGGAGGAAACGACTGCGCGCCTGACCGGTTCGGCGGCCCTGCCACTCATCGGCGCGATCAGCCTCGCGGGCGTCAATGACCTCACCGCTGGCGCGCGGCGCAACGTCGGGCTCGGGGCCGTGACCGACCTGCTCGGCGGCAGCCCCGACCGCGTGCCCGAGCGCTACGCCATCGCCGACCCCGCCCGCCTCCTGCCGCTCGGCCTGCCGCAAACCCTCATCCACGGCACCCTCGACACCATCGTCCCACCCGACCAGAGCCGCGCCTACGCCACCGCCGCCCTCGCCGCAGGCGACCCCGCGCGCCTCCGCGAACTCCCCGACGCCGATCACTTCGACGTGATCGACCCCGCCACCCACGCCTGGGCCGCGATCGTGCAAGAGATCGCCGCGCTGCTGGCGTTGCGATAGCCACGCGCAAGGCTTGAGACAGATCCTTCGCTGCGCTCAGAACGGAAAAAGCTATGCCCCTCTTGTGTCATCCTGGGCGCAGCGGCGTTCAGCCTTTCTGACGACTGACGACTGACGACTGACGACTTCCCCTTCTCTCCACTCTCCTCACCCCTCGTCCGGGGCCGTGTCAACTCAACTGAGAATGTTACCGAGCGGGTCGCGGGGATGACGGTTCCCCTCAATTGTTAATGTTTGCCGGGGATGGCCTCGGGGGTTGGCCGGCCTCCTTTCTCTTTGAAGCAGCGTGCCTAGTCCGCTGCGAGCGCCTGTGGTCGGGGCGGCCACCGGGCATGCCAGTCCCTCGTAGATGGCGCGCCGCGGCCTGGCGCGGATTGATCCGGGTGTGGCGGGCGTCGAGGTCGCCCGCCAGTCGTCGGCGAGCACCCCGGTCGCCGCCAGGCGCTGGCTCTGGGCGTCGTCGCGGTGTCCCACTTGCGGCGGAGCTTGCCGTCGGCGAGCGCCTTCTCCGCCAGGTGCAGCACCGGCTGGGAGCAGGTTGTAGTAGCGCCACAGCTGCTCGTAGAGCGCGTCGAGCGCCGCCGCCTGCGCCGCCGTGTCGGGCGACCGTACCCGAGGTAGGCCCGGACCAGCGTGTCGTTCTTCTGCTCGACGATCCGGTTGTCGTTCTTGTGGTAGGGGCGGCTGCGGCTCGGCGTCAGCCCCGTGATCTGCTCCCCCCAGAAGCGGACCAGGTGGTCGTTGAAGAACTCGCCGCCGTTGTCGGGGTGCAGCTCTCCCGCACCGGGAAGGGCAAGCGGCCCGGGATCCGCCGGAAACCGCCCTCCATCGCCCGCTGGCTGCGTCCAAGATCGCCACCCGCTCGCTCCAGCCGGTGGCCGCATCGACCATCTGCAGGGTGTGGACGTACTCCCCGCCGTGCTGCCCCCGCAGTGATGCACCAGATCGACCTCGAAGTGGCCGGGGACGCGCGTCTGCCCCGGGACGCGCGCCCACATCGGCACCGCTTGGCGGAGGCGATTGGCCTGCTCCGGGCCGCCGCGCGGCGGGCGCGGTGAGGCCGGGAGCAGCGCGCCCAACATCCGTTGCACCGTCGCGCGATGATCGTCCCCAGTCGCTCCTCGGTCTCGAGGCTCAGGCGAGCATTCCCAAACGCGGCGAGGTGCTGCGCCGTCGGCAGCAAGGCCGGCGTCCAGCCGCTCGCGCAGATATAGTCCAGGCTCTCCCAGACAGCAGCCACCACGGTGCGGACCTCCGGCCCGTAGGTGCGCCCGCGGTGCCGACGGCGCGGCTGCCGCTCAGGGGGCCGCCAGCAACCGGGTGAGGCTCTTGCGGTGCAGGCCCGTCACGCGCTCCATCTCCGTCAGCAACACCCCGCGCCCCGCCCGATCCGCAGCCACGTAGCGCGGCTGCACCCGCTTGAGGTACTTGCCGCTCGTCGAATCGTCAGCATCACCTCGGCCGCCACTCCCCTCTCGTCACTCTCCTCTCTCTTCTCTCCACTCTCCTCACCCCTCGTCCGGGGCTTGACGCAACCCCCGTCACACGGTATGATGCTCCTGGGCCGTGAGAGGCGTACTCTCTATGCGCCCTGCGGAACGAGACCTCATTACTCATCCGGACCTATCGCGGGAAGGAGGGCGACCATGATCAGGACAGCGTCTGGTACGCGTCATCAGTATCAGCGTCGCGCCCTCCGCAGCAGCGAACGGTAGGAACGGCTCCGCACCCAAGCATCTCCTACAGAACGCAACTGCCACAGCGCGACGACCGGTCGCGGCGATAGCATGTCGCCACGCGCCGGCCGGATCGGCAACTGGACCGATCTGCGCCCGATACTGGTGACGCCGACGCGGAGCCGCTGGGCTGATGCTGCCCACTGGCGTGTGCCCGTGGGTGAGCACGACGATCTGCATGTGTCACGATGACACCACATCACATCAGAGGAGCGAATCAATTTGGCGCGCAAGCAGAAACAGCGCAAGCTGGCGCAGGCCGAGAGCGCGGTGGCGGTGCTCGAACCGGCGGACGAGGCCCCGGTCGCAGCGCCACCGAAACCGGGCCTGCTGGAAGGGTTGATCGTCGACGGCAGTCGGGGCATCTACCGGGTTGAGACGGCGGAAGGGCCGTTCTCCTGCACGATCCGGGGCAAGCTCCGCAAGGAACTGGTCTACGCGGAGAGTTCGAACACGTCGGCGCGCAAGACCGTGCAGCGGGTGAAGACCCAGCGGCACGACCCGGTCGCGGTGGGCGACAAGGTGCGCGTGCTGCCGACCGGCGGCGGCGGCGGCGTCATCGAGGAGGTGGTGGAGCGGGCCGGCGGCTCCTTCACGCGCGGCGACCCGGACAAGGGGCAGGGCAAGCTGACCGCGATCGCCGGGCTCGACCAGCTGGTGGCGACCTTCGCCGCCGCCGAGCCGACGCCCCACCTGCGGGTGCTCGATCGCCTGCTGGTGCTGGCCGAGTCGCAGGAACTGCCGGTGGCGATCTGCATCACGAAGATCGATCTCGGCGTGGAGGACTGGCTGGCGGAACGGCTGCGGCTCTACCACGGTCTCGGGTACCCGGTGCTGCTGGCGAGCGCCGTCACCGGCGACGGGCTGGACGCCCTGCGCGAGCAACTCGCGGGCAAGACTTCGGCCCTTTTCGGGCCGTCGGGCGTCGGCAAGTCGAGTCTGCTGAACGCGATGCAGCCGGGGCTGGGGCAGAAGGTGTCGGCGATCAGCACGCTGACCCACAAGGGGCGGCATACCACGGTCGGGACGCGCCTCTTCCCGCTGGACCACCCGGCGGGCGGCTACATCGCCGACACGGCCGGGTTCCGCTCGCTGGCGCTCGACGGGCGGGCGCTCGATAACCTCGACTGGTGCTTCCGCGAGTTCCGACCCTTCCTGGAGGAGTGCAAGCTGAACGACTGCAGCCACCTCCACGAGCCGAATTGCGCGGTCCGCGCCGCCGTCCTGCGCGGCGAGATCGACCTGGACCGCTACAACAGCTACCGCCGCCTGCTGGAGGCGGGGGACGAATCGTTCGACATCGACTTCGAGACCGAGGAGGAAGACTGATGACGCTGCGAAACTGGACCCTGGTGCGCTGCCCCCGAATCGCCGGCGGACGCGGCCCGCCCCAATCGCCCCGCGCAGACTGAGCCTTGCCGACGCCGACGCCGTTCACACCACGCCACTCGCCCGCTTGCGGCGAGCACCCGGCCCCCGACGGCGACGAACCGACGCGGCAGCGCTTGCGAGAGAACCCTCGATATCCTCACCGAAAGGAGGAGACGTGCAATGGTGAATGACAGCGAGCCAGACGGCGGTATCCTGCGGATCCCTGGCCGGTCACGGTGCGCCGTGATCGGCCCCCTTTCCAATTCCTGCCGGATACCCGCCGTCCTCAATGAGGACAGGTGGCGATGCACGCTCCCGAGTGGCCCGACGCACTGCTGAGCACCGACGACGTTCTCCGCTGGATCGACGATCGCTTTCCCCGGCGCACCCCCGCAACCGGACCGCACGCGATCTACCGCAGCAAAGCCTGGGGCGTCACCGCCCGTTTCGCTCTCTCCCCAGAAGACGAATCCCCCGCCTCGGTCGTTTTCAAAGCCTCCTATCTCCCCAGCTTCGCGCAAGCGCCGCGCATTTCCTCCCTCCTGGCGCACCACTGCCCGACCGTAACCCCGCAGCCCCTTGCCTGGACCTGGCGCGACGATGGCACCTGGATGCTCTTTGCGCCATTTGCTGGCGAGCCGATTACCGCGCAGCGCGGCGGCGAGAGCGGCCCTGCCCAGGCTCCCCCGGCCGAGGCGCTGATTGCGGTCGCGCGCACCTTTGGCCAGATTCAGCGGGCCATCGCTGGTGTGCCGCCGGAGCAAATCGCCGGGTTGCCGCGTTTCGCCGTCAGCCAGATCCCCGGCGTGTTCGATGACCTCGCCACCTTGATCGCCGAGCACCACCTGACCGCCTGGCAGGCCGACGACGGCGCGATCATCCGGCGCGTCGGATTACCGAACCGTCCGCTGGCAAGCCTCGCGAGGTGGCGCATGCAGGTCGCCCGGTGGGCGGGCGAACTCGCCGCTCTCCCCTGGCCCGATACAATCGACCATGTCGATCTGCACACGGGCAATGCGACCCTCCGCTCCGATGGTGGCGTGCTGATTTACGATTGGGAGGAGGCTCTGATCGGCAACCCCTTCTTCTCGCTCGACCGCCTCCTGGCCGACGCCCGTCGTCTCGACTATCCCCGCGATTCGGCACCTGAAGCCGATGCCATCGCCGCTCTCGCCAGCGTCACGGAGCGGATTGTCCGTGACGCTTACATCGATGCACTCCCCTGGGGCGACCGAGCCGCACGCGAACGCGCCCTCGATCTCGCCCTGCTCCTCGCCCCGCTCAAAGCGGCGCATGAAGCCGAAGCCTTCGCCGACGCGCTCGGCTGGGACGACGGGCACCCCCGCCTGACCGCGTGGCACCTCGCGCGGGCCTTGCGGCGTTGGGAGGCGGTGGCTACGCCTTCCGCGCCTTGAGCAAGATTTTCTCGTCGGTGAAGGTGGTCACCCGGCCCGCGTCGTCATACTCGATGGCAAAGACTTCGCGTGCAGCCGGTGAGGCGTCGCGGAAGTGCGCCGTCAGGGTTGCGAGGCCCTCGGCGCTCGTGCGCGAGCGGCCGACCCAATCGTCGAACGGGTGCGGCTTGGGGTGGATCGCCGTCGCCTCGACTCGCAACCCGGCGGCCTCGATCATCCCGCGCCACTCCGCCTCGCTCAGGCTCCGCATGTGTGTGTTGTCGCGCAGCGCCTCGGCCCGGTTGACGAAGGCATCCAGCGCCGGGTCTTCGGGCACCACGCTATCCTCCAGCAGGAAGAGGCCACCCGGCTTCAGCACCCGCGCCACCTCGGCCACGAAGCGCGCCGGAGCGGGGAAGTGGTGCGGCGCGATCCGGCAACTGACCGCGTCGAACTCGGCATCCCCGAAGGGCAGCGCCTCGGCGTCGGCCAGCCGGAACTCGATATTGGCGACGCCCTTGCCCCGGATGAATCCTTCCGCCGCCGCGAGCATCGGCGCGGTCAGGTCGCTCGCCACCACCCGGCCGTAGTGCGCGGCCAGCGCCAGCGCGGTATGCCCGCCACCGGTTGCCACATCGAGCGCGGCCTTCTCCGGTCCACCCTCGGCCCAGGCCACCAGTTGCGCCAGATCATCACCCGCCGCGTGCCCCGCCGAGGCCACATAGGCGGCGGCAGTCGCGCCGAACTGGTCCTGCACGCGCGCCTTGTGGCTGATCGTCTCCGTCTCGGCCACCCCCAACCTCCCCTATTCACATCACCACACGCCTCCCCGGCGCGCACTATCGTCTACCCCTACGATACGCCCACCCAACTGATAAGTCCAAGACAGGTATTGACTCACGATGATAAGAATCCGTGATTCAAAGGCATCACCACCGCCTGGCGACAACTCCCAGTCCGCGCAGGCGGACTTCGCGGACCCCGCAGGGTCCTCCAGCCGGGACTTCAGTCCAACGGCCAACCCACGCCCTCACGTCCCCACACCCTCACGCCCTCACACCTCAATCGCCCGCCGCCGCCCCCTCCTTCGGCAAACAACTCTGCCCCGCCATCGCCGGGTTATACCGATAGATCCCGTAATAGCTCGGCACCGTCCAATACAACTCCCGCAGCAGCAACCGACCGCTCACCCGCTCCAGCGGAATCCGGTCGCGCATCGCGAAACACTCGTCGCGCGTCAGAATCGCGATCGGCGCACCCTGCGGATCGGCCTGGTTCATCGCGGCGATCAGCTGCCGCAGATCCCCCTCGCTATCCCGGCTCACGACGTGCGGCACCCCCTGCAACGTCAGCAGGATATCGAGCACCTCGTCGCTATTCGCCCCATCCTTCAGATCCACCTTCGCCAGCAGCGCCCCGACCAGCACCGGCGTCTGCGGCCCGGCCATCCCCGCGATCGAACGAACGGTCGTCAAGAAGGTCGCATTATCGGGATCGAGACCCGCCTCGTGCGTGTAATAGCGCCACAGCGGCACGATCGGATACAACACCAGCAGCGCGATCAGCACCACCGGCACCACCCTCGCCACATCGCGCAGCCGCACCCCGCGCCAGCGCCCCGGCACCCGCGCCAGCGCCCACCCCGCCAGCGCCAACGCCCCCGCCGCCATCGCCACCGCCAGCGGCGGCAGCAGGAACGCCACATAGCGCCCCGTCACCAGGTACCGATCCCCATCCACCCCATACGCATGATTGAACCTCGGCATCAGCGCCAACGTCGCCAAAAACATCGCCAGCGGCATGAACTGCTTACGCCACGCCAACACCGCCAGCCCCAGCAAACAGAGCACCGTCGCGATCACCATCTGCCACGACGTGAAATAATGCAGCGGACGCTCCGGAATCCGAAACGGATTGCTCATCATCCGCATCAACTCAAAACACAAATCTCGCAGATTACCGACATAAGAGGCAAGACTCGGCTCCTGCACATAGGCGTAATCCCGCCCCTGCGCCCGCCAATACCCCGCCCACCCGCTCCGCGCGTTATCAACAATCACCGGGCTATACGCCACCGGCACCAGCACCGCCGCCAGCCACGGCCACGGCGACAACACCACCCGCCGCCACACCGCCTTGGGTTCTGGCACCATCGCGCCGACACCCACGGAGCCGGATTCATCCGGCGCATTTCGTAGCCCGGAGACTTCATCTCCGGGCGCTCGCCAGGACGCCACCCGCCCCCACCCCCGCCACCGCCCGCCCCAGCATCCCCCCTCTCCCCTTCAGGGGAGGGGGGTGCCGCCGCAGCGGCGGGGGAGGGGTCCGCCCCCCACACCCCCAACACAAACGCCCCCGCAAACGCCGGAGCCAGCACCACCTCCCGAAGTGCTTCTGCAACAACAGCCCAAAGACAAACCCACCCAGCAACAACCACCGCGCCCAGCGCGGCACCCGCGACGCATCCGCCTCCGGGAACGCCCGCACCGCCCGCAGCACCGCATACGCCGCCAGCGTGCTGTAGAACGGCGTCGTCGAGTTCTGCCACGCGACATGGCTATTCACCACGATGTGCTGCGGCAGCGTCGCCAGCAGCGCCGCCCCCAGCGCCCCCACCTTCCAGCCGCCCACCTCGCGCCCGACGAAATACGTCAGCACGACGGTCAGGCCACCGATGATGCAGACCAGCAACCGGGGAATGATGATCGCGAGGCCAAAAATCTTAAACGTCGCCGCGAGCAGATAATGCTGCAACGGGCCGAAATACTTCACCTGCCCGGTCAGCGGAAATTCCTCGCCGCGATAAATGCGGAGCGCCCAGCGAATCTCGCCGATCTCGTCGGTAAAATGGGGCAACCGCAGCAAATTCGGCCACCGCATCAGGATCGCCATCCCGAAGAGGCAGACCACCAGCAGCAATTCCAGATCGCCGACCCGCACCCCGGCAAACAGTCCGGCGATGCCGCGCTTCCCGCGCGACTTCGCGCGCCGCGACGCCCCCTTCCGACCCGTGGCGGTCGCCGTACCGGCCACCCCTCCCCCCTCGCTACCGGCCCCCACGCACGCGCGCACCAAACACGCGTCGGGTCGCCGGGACAGGCCAAGTATAGAAACACCCTTCCGCCCGCAACAAGCCCGGAACACCATCCCGGCACAATGCGTTATCCCTGCGCAACCCGGAAACGCCAGCGAAGGAGCCCTCGATGACCGTGCTGGAAACGCCGCGCCTACACCTGCGGCAGGTGACCCACGACGACACCGACAACCTGCTCGGCATCTTCAGCGACCCTCAGGCGATGCGCTACTACCCCTCCACCAAGGACCGCCAGCAGACCGCCGCCTGGATCGAGTGGAACCTCCGCAGCTACCAGGAACACGGCATCGGCCTCTGGATCGTCGAAGCCAAAACCACCGGCCAATTCCTCGGCCAGTGCGGCCTCACCATGCAGGAAGTCGAAGGCTCCTGGGAGCCGGAGGTCGGCTACCTCTTCCTCCGCGAACACTGGGGCCACGGCTACGCCACCGAAGCCGCCGCCGCCGCCCTCACCCACGGCTTCACCTACCACGGTTACCCTCGCATCATCTGCCTCCCCAGCGCCGCCAACCTCCCCTCCCGCCGCGTCGCCGAACGCCTCGGTATGCACCTCGAACGCCAACTCACCCGACGCGGCCTCGAAATGTGCGTCTACGCCCTCACCAACCCCAACCACGAACCATCGCGCCCATCCCTGTCACCTCACCTGCCAATCCACCAATTTCCCAACAAGGTGTCATGATCCACCCCTAACCACGGGTAGATATATGTAGGGGCGATCAATTGATCGCCCAGCGCCGGGTGGCACCCATCATCCTGATCGCCACCCACCTTGTAGGGGCGCGTCGCGACGCGCCCGCGGTGGCACGGCACCCGTCCCGTCTTTGCCAACACTCTCCCAACACCCGCAGGAGGCACCACGATGGCCACCACCACCCGCCCCAGCCACTCGCTGAAGTCCCCCAGCATTGGGGGGATGGAGGGGGACCTCGCTCTACCCAAGCCACCTCTTTTTCCACATCGGAGCAAGCCTACCTGGGGAAGAAAGAAAAAAGTGAAAATGCAAAAACAAACCTACTTTCCACCCCGTACGCATGTAATTCACTTACATACCAACGCACAAACGCACGAACACACAAATATCCTATTCCAATAACCAAAACCCGACCTCACACCACCAGCACAATTCCCACAAACGCGATCACCGTCCCCACCACACTCCGCCGCGTCGGACGCTCGCGCAGCACCAGCACCGCCCCCAGCAACCCGAAGATCGGGCTCGCCGCATTCAGCGTCGCCGTCGTCGAGGCTCCCACCGTCTTGATCGCCGTCAGGTAGCAGAGGCCACTCGCCAGCCCCGTCACCCCGGCCGCGCAGAGCGGCACGATCCCCCCGCGCTCCACCCGCCAGGGTGGTTGCCGGCGCTGGGCGGTGCTGATCACCGCGCAGAGGATCGCGCTGAACGGCAGCCGGAGCAGATTCGCCGACAGCACATCGATATGCGTGATCGCCAGCCGCGTCAGCGTCGTCGCCCCCGCCGAGCAGAGGGCCGAGGCGACCGCGCAGGCGACCCCCACCCAATGCCCACTCGACGGCGCAGCGTGGTCGGCCGCGCCCTCCTCCACCAGCGCCCGGCGCGGCAACGCCACCAGGATCACCCCGGTGATGACCAGCAGCACCCCGCCGATCGCGCGTGGCGTCAGCGCCTCCGCCAGGAAGACCGCCGCGATGATCAGCGTGAAGAGCGGGTAACTGGAGGAGATCGGCAGCGCCAGCGCCACCCCCAACCGCCGCACCGCCGTGAACTGCAGGATATCGCCAATCACCATGCTGAGCAGCACCGACAGCAGCAGCACCGCCACCGTCCGCCCGGGGATACTCGACAAATCGTGCAATTCGCGAAAAATGAGGAAGATCGGGAGGGAGATCAGGGCCGAGACGGTCGTGCGCCAGGTCTGCGCCGTGGCCCCGCCCACCTTCCCGATCTGCCCCCGCAGGATGAGGTTGGTCGCCGCCCAGAATGCCGCCGAAGCCAGTGCCGCCGCCGCGCCCACGCCCGCCCCTTTCACCGGCACACCAGCCGCACCGCCGCTATCCTAGCAGATGCGCACGAGAATGTTGACATCCGGGTGGGGTCCAGGTCGAGCCCGAGTCGGACACAGCGAGGGGGCGCACCGGACGGTGCGCCCCCTCGTCAAGCCCGCGCTGGTCGGCCCTACTTGGCAGGAGCCGGGAGCCGCAGCAAGTTGATCACCGCGTCCACCCCGGAGACCTTCTTGGCGCGCTCCTCAATGTCGCTGATCGCCTGCTGACTCGCCACGGTGCCGCGAATATACACGACCCCGTCAACCGTATTGATGTTGATCTGGTTCTTCGGCACGCTCGAATCGCGGAAGACGTCGGCCTCCACGCGCGCATTGATCTCCTGGTCGCGCTGCGCCGCCGCGTCGGCCCCGCCGCCCGCCGCGCCGAGCAGCCCCTGGCGACGCTCCTCCCCCTTCTCGGGATCGAGCAGGTAGAACGCCGCCGCGCCGACCGCGCCGCCGAGCAGGATGCCGAACCAGAACTTCCCGCCTCGTCCGCGCTTCTTGCCGCTTTCGAGCGCATCCAGACGCTCCAGCAATTGCGCCTGCTTCTCCTGCAACTGGCTCTGCAGCGCGTCGGTGTCGATTGCCCGTCGCCCAAACATCCTGCCGACTCCTCTCTCGCTATCCGCAACCCCGCCTCGCGCCATCCTGGGCACGGTGCGAGCCTCGTACCCCGCGTCACCACGCCGGAAAGTTGCAAGGAATGTACCAGAGAACGCCGCCGATGTGCTACCATCTGCGCGGACGCGCGGGCAACCGCCGTGTTTGGTGTGCGTTCTATCCACGGCACCCATCGCGCGCGGTGGCTGCCACGGCCGATCGAGCGCCCCGAGGGGCACTATTACAATCGCGGCAAGGCGCAAACACAGCGGCATGGCGCGTATACACGGCGTGATCGTCAACTATAACACCGCCGACCTCCTGCGGCGGTGTCTCCGGCACTCCCTCGCCAGTGTCACCACCCACCAGCTAACCCTCACGGTCGTCGATAACGGCTCCCGCGACGCGAGCCTGGCGATGGTGCGCGCCGAGTTCCCGGACGTCGCCACCATCCGCTCCGAGCGCAACCTCGGCTTCGCCGGGGGCAACAACCTGGCCCTGCGCGAGATCGTCGCCCAGATCCCCGCCGACGCCGACCGGGACGACGAGTACATCCTGCTGATCAACACCGACCTCTTCATGGAACCTGAGACCATCGAGATGCTGGTCGGCTTCATGCAGTCGCACCCCGATGTCGGCATCGTCGGCCCGCGCGTGGAGAAGCGGGACGGCACGCTCGACCACGCCGGCCGCCGCAACTTCCCCACCCCG
>JAXLWN010000112.1:0-20035 GCA_046328475.1 Chloroflexia bacterium
CCGGGGCCTGCATGTCGACCGCGTCGCCGCTCGGAATGTCGCGCGAGAGAAAGTGGCGCTCCTGCACGCCAGGGGCGATCAGGACGTTGCGACCTATAGTAACGTTCGCGGGCACGCGTGCGCTACGGCCAATCAGGGTGATACCGGTGTTCAAGCGCTCCGGTTCGAGCAGATTCGGCACATCCACGCCCCCCGCCCCCAGCCGCGCCCCGGCCCCGATGATCACCTCTTTGTCCACGATGCACCGCTCGACAATCGCGCCCGCCTCGATCACGCTGTCGGTCATGATCACCGAGTCGCGCACGACCGCCCCTTCCCGCACGATCACGCCCGGCGAGAGGATCGAGTGCTCCACCGTGCCCCGGATGCGACAGCCGTGGGAGATCAGGCTCCCCTCCACGCGCGCCCCCGCCAAAAGCTTCGCGGGCGGGCGCTCCTCGCTGCGGGTGTGGATGCGCCAGTCGGGATCGTCGAGATTCAGCGGCGGCGGGTCGAGCAGCAGATCCATGTTCGCATCCCAATACGACTGGATCGTGCCGACATCCTGCCAGTAATTATCGAAGGCGTAGGCATAGACGCCGCCGCGCGAGATCATGTAGGGGATGACATCCTTGCCAAAGTCCACCATCGAGCCATCGACGTTGTCGCCGCGCAGCGCCCTGGTCAGCGCCTCCTTGCGGAAGATGTAGATCCCCATCGACGCGAGATTCGAGCGCGGCTCGGCCGGCTTCTCCTGGAACTCGGCCACCCGGCCATCCGGCGCGGTGGAGAGCACGCCGAAGCGCGGGGCCTGCTCCCACGGCACCGGCTGCACCGCCACCGTCACGTCGGCCCCGCTCTCGCGGTGGAACGCGATCATCGGCCGATAGTCCATCGCGTAGATATGGTCACCCGAGAGGATCAGCACATCGCGGTACTGGCGGCGCTCGATGAAGAAGAGGTTGTGGTAGATCGCATCGGCCGTGCCCCGGTACCAGTTCGAGCGCGCCCGGCCCAGGTAGGGCTGCAGCAGCCGCACGCCGCCATCCTGCCGGTCGAGGTCCCAGGGGCGGCCGATGCCGATGTGCTCGTTGAGCGAATGGGGGCGATATTGGGTCAACACGCCGACCGTGGAGAGATCCGAATTGACGCAGTTGGAGAGCGCGAAGTCGATGATGCGGTACTTGCCGCCGAACGGCACCGCCGGCTTGGCGCGCTGGCGCGAGAGGATGCTGAGACGTTCGCCCTGCCCACCGGCCAGGATCATCACCACGACTCGTTCCATGGCTCGTCCCTTCCTGGCGCCCGTCTCAATTGTGTGTCTTGGGGCGGGCCGTTACCGCCCCCCGTAACCTCACTATACGGTCAAGTTGCGTGGACAGTCAAGCATTCTTCGCGCCGCCCGTTGGGCAGCGGCACACCCGACGCGGTAAGATGATCGCGCGGGTCGCGGGGTGCGCCAGGAGGCAGGATGACGACGACGAAAGCGGGTGCCAGGCGACGCGCCGACGAGCGCCGGGCGCGCGAATTGCACATCCTCAACGCCATCGCCGCCGCCCTGAATGGCGCGGCCGACGTGCAGCAGGCGCTCTCCCGCACCCTCGGCCTGATCGCCGAGCTGCTCGGCTTCCCCACCGGCTGGGTCTGGCTGCTCGACGGCGACACCGGGCGGTTCTACGGTGCCGCCGCCCAGAATCTGCCTCCCTACTTGCAAGAGCCGGTGCGCATGACCGGCAAGCACTGCACCTGCATGGACATCTTCCTCGCGGGCGGGCTGGCCCCCGCGAACATCGACGCCATCCGCTGCAGCCGCCTCCGCCCCGCCGTGCAGTCCGACGCGACCGATCAGACGCAGGGGATGCAGTACCACGCCAGCATCCCGCTCTACTTCGGCGACACCCCGCTTGGCATCATCAACGTCGGCGGCCCGGAGTGGCGCGAACTGACCCCCGAGGAACTCGATCTGCTCGCAACCATCGCCCATCAGGTCGGGCTGGCGATCGAGCGCGCCCGCATCGCCGGGGAGCGCGCCGGGCTCGCCCGCGCCGAGGAGCGCGCCCGCATCGCGCGCGAGATCCACGACACCCTGGCGCAGGATCTGACCGCCATCGCGCTCCATCTGGAGGGTGCCCTGCCCCATCTGGAGCGCGACCCCGCCCGCGCCCGCGAGCGCCTGCAACGCGCCCTAACCCTCACCCGCACCGGGCTGGAGGAGGCCCGCCGCGCGGTCCTCGATCTCCGCACCGCGCCTCCCGGCGGCAAGCCGCTGGCCGAGGCACTGGCCGCGCTCGGCCGCGCCTTCACCTCCGAGAGCGGCATCCGCGTCCACGCCGGCGCGACCGTGGCCGCCGCCATCCCGCTGCGCGTCGAGTCGGAGCTCTACCAGATCGTGCGCGAGGCGCTGACCAACATCCGCAAGCACGCCGGTGCCCGCGAAGTCACGGTGAAGCTCACCGCCGACGCCACCGTGATCCGCCTCTCGATCCGCGACGACGGTCGCGGCTTCGACCCGAAGGAGCACCGTGAGGGCTGCCACGGGCTGATCGGCATGCGCGAGCGGGCGCAACGCTGCGGCGGGCGGCTGCGCGTCGTCAGCACGCCCGGCAAGGGGACGAATATCAGCGTGAGCGTGCCGCAGCGCACGGAAGAGGCATCATGATCCGCCTGCTCGTCGTCGATGACCACCCGATCGTGCGCCAGGGCCTCGTCGGCGTGCTGGAGGACGATCCCGAGTTCACCGTCGTCGGCTCCGTCCCCTCGGCCGAGACGGCACTGGCGCAGCTCGCCTCGGCCGCGCCCGACGTGATCCTGCTCGACCTCGAACTCGGCGGCGGCATGGATGGCGTGGCGGCGATCGGCCCGCTGCTGGCCGCGCAACCCGCCGCGCGCATCCTCGTCTTCACCGCCTATGACACCTCCGAGCGCGTCTTCGCCGCCATCCAGGCCGGTGCGAAAGGCTACCTCCTGAAGGGTGCCCCGGTGGAAGAACTCACCCGCGCCATCCGCACGGTCTACGCCGACGGCTCCTACCTGGAGTCGCGCGTCGCCTCCACACTGCTGGCCGAAGTCCGCACCCCGCGCCGTGGCGGCGGTCGCCTCAGCGAGCGCGAACGCGCCGTCCTCCGCCTCGTCGCCGCCGGGCTCACCAGCAAGCAGATCGCACGCGAACTCGCGATCACCGAGCGCACCGTCCAATTCCACGTCACCGGCCTGCTCAACAAGCTCGGCGCCGAAAGCCGCGCCCAGGCCGTCGCCATCGCCGCTGAACGCGGCCTGCTCTAATCTCCTCACTCCCCTCATCACAGCACGCACAACACCCATGCCAATCCCCGACACGGGTGCCATCCCGACGCGGGCGACGCGGTGCGTCGCCCCTACGAAGCCGAAGGGCGAGCCTCGCGGCCCGCCCCTCTCATCCCTCGTTACTCGTTACTCGTTACTCGTTACTAATCTCGCTCCACGATCATCGCCACGCCCTGTCCCCCGCCGATGCAGAGGGAGGCGAGGCCGCGCCGCGCGCCGTGGCGCTCCATCGCGTGCAGCAGCGTTACGAGGACGCGCGCACCGCTCGCACCGACCGGGTGACCCAGGGCGATCGCGCCGCCATGCACGTTGGTCTTCTCCGGCTTCGCGCCGAGCTGGCCGCAGACCGCCAGCGACTGCGCCGCGAAGGCCTCGTTCAGCTCGATCAGGTCGATGTCGTCGATCGTCAGCCCGGCCTTCTTCAAGGCCCGCTGCACCGCCGGGACCGGCCCCATCCCCATGATCTGCGGGTCAACCCCCGCCGAGGCATAGGCGATGATCCGCGCCAGCGGCTTCAGGCCAAGCTCGCGCGCCCTGTCCGCACTGGTCACCACGACCGCCGCCGCGCCGTCGTTGATCCCCGAGGCGTTGCCCGCCGTGACCGTGCCGCCATCGCGCTTGAAGGCCGGGCGCAGGCCCGCCAGCGTCTCCTTCGTCGTGCCGGGGCGCGGGTGCTCGTCGCGCGCGAAGGTCGCGGTCTTGCCGCGCCCGGCCGGGACCTCGATCGGCATGATCTCCTTATCGAACGCCCCCGACTCGATCGCGGCGGCAGCCCGCGCCTGGCTCTGCGCGGCGAACTCGTCCTGCTCCTCGCGCCCGATCTCGAAGCGCTCGGCGATGTTCTCGGCGGTGATGCCCATCGGATAGCCGTAGAAGGCATCCACCAGGCCATCCTTCATCATCGAGTCGACCACCGCGCCGTCGCCCAGGCGATAACCGTAGCGCGCCTTCTCCAGCAGGAAGGGCGCGCGGGTCATGCTCTCCATGCCGCCCGCCACGATCACGTCGGCATCGCCGAGCAGGATCGCCTGCGCCGCCAGCGACACCGCCTTCAGCCCCGACCCGCAGAGCTTGTTGATCGTCGTGGAGGGCACCTCCACCGGCAGCCCCGCATTGACCGACGCCTGCCGCGCCGGCCCCTGCCCCAGCCCCGCGCTGAGAATATTGCCCATGATCACTTCGTCAACCTGCTCGGGCGCGACATTCGCCCGCCGCAGCGCCTCCTTGATCACCTCGGAGCCCAGCGTCGTCGCCGGCACCTCGGCCAGCGCCCCACCGAATGTCCCGATCGCCGTCCGCGTCGCGCCGACGATCACCGGCGTGCGCCCGTTCGCCCCACTCATCGCTCCCTCCTTGCGCCACACAGATTCCAGCGTCACGAACGAATAGTAGCCGCCAAGGTGCAGGGCCGCTACGATGAGAGTGGAGAGAGGAGAGAAGAGTGTGGAAAGTCACCCCGCGCACTCTTCCTCTCCTCTCTCTTCTCTCTTCTACTCATCGTCCTTGCCGAGTCGAAGCCGCACGAATCTGCTCCACCACGCCCGCATCGGCCAGCGTCGTGGTGTCGCCGAGGAGCGCCCGCTGGCGACATCGCGCAGCAGACGCCGCATGATCTTGCCAGACCGCGTCTTGAGCGGGTCGGGCGTGAACATGATCTTCTTCAGGCGGGCGAACGCCGATCTGGTGTGCGACGTGCTGCGCGCAGTTCCTCGCCGAGTTCGGGCGTCTGCTCGATGCCGGAGCGGGCGATGACGAAGCAGAAAATCGCCTCGCCGCTTGTTGATCGGATCGGGCTTACCACCGCCGCCTCGGCCACGCGCAGGTCGCTGACGAGCGCGCTCTCGATCTCGGTCGTGCTGATGCGGTGCCCGAGGAACCCGTTCATCACGTCGTCCACGCGCCCGAGCAGCCAGTAGTAGCCCTCGTCGTCGCGCTTGCAGCCGTCGCCGACGAAGTACTTGCGGGATAGCGGCTCCAGTAAGTCTCCTTGTAGCGCTCCGGGTCGCCGTAGATGCCGCGCAGCATCGAGGGCCAGGGGCAGGTCCGGCTTCCAGGTAGCCGCCGCGCCGGGGCGGCACGAGTTCCCATCGAGGTCGAGCACATCCGCGCCGACGCCCGGCAGCAGGAAGGTGGCCGAGCCGGGCTTGGTCGTCGTCACGCCGGGCAGCGGCGAAATCATGATCGAGCCGGTCTCGGTCTGCCACCAGGTATCGACGATCGGGCAGTTCCCATTGCCGATGTTCTCGTGGTACCAGATCCACGCCTCCCGGGTCGATCGGCTCGCCGACCGACCCGAGCAGCCGCAGCGAGGAGAGATCGTGCATCTTGGCGTACTGCGCGCCCCACTTCATGTGCGCGCGAATCGCCGTCGGCGCGCAGTAGAGGGATATTGACCTTGTACTTCTCGATGATCGCCCACCAGCGGTCGAAGCCGGGGTGATCGGGCGTCCCCTCGTACATCACGCTCGTCGCGCCATTGGCGAGTGGCCCGTAGACGATGTAGAGGTGCCCGGTGACCCAACCGATGTCGGCCGCGCACCAGTAGATATCGTCGTTGTGCAGGTCGAAGACGTTGCGATGGGTGTAGGAGACGCCGAGCATGTAGCCGCCGGTCGTGTGAAGGATGCCCTTCAGCTTCCGGTCGAACCGGAGGTCGCCAGAGCAGATAGAGCATATCTTCGCTATCCATCCGCTCCGGCTCGCACTCGGTGCTCTGGCTGGCAACCACGTCGTGCCACCAGTGGTCGCGGCCCTCCTGCATCGTCACCTCCTGCTCGGTGCGCCGCACCACCAGCGAGGCGTAGACATTCGGGCACTCGGACAATGCATCGTCTACTTGCACCTTCAGCCCATAGGGCCGACCGCGCCGGAAGCCGCCATCGGACGTGATCACCACCCGCGCGTCGGCGTCGAGGATGCGGTCGCGCAGCGCTTCGGCGGAGAAACCGCCGAAGACCACGGTGTGCGGCGCGCCGATCCGGGCGCAGGCGAGCAGCGCGACGGGTAACTCGGGGATCATCGGCATGTAGATGGCGACGCGGTCGCCCTTCTTCACGCCGAGGCCCTTCAGCGCATTGGCGCAGCGGCTGACCTCGTCGAGCAAATCTTTGTAGGTGAGGACGCGCGTGTCGCCCGGCTCGCCCTCGAAGTAGTAGGCGACCTTGTCGCCGCGCCCGGCATTGACGTGGCGGTCGAGGCAGTTGTAGGAGGCGTTCAGCTTGCCGCCAACGAACCACTTGGCGAACGGCGCTTCCCACTCCAGGACGGTGTGCCAGGGTTCGAACCAGTCGAGCGTCTTGGCCTGCTCGGCCCAGAACGCCTCGTAATCGGCGTCGCCCTGCTTGTAGAGCGAGTCATCCTTGACATTCGCCCGCGCCTGAAAATCGGCGGGCGGCGGGAACTTGCGATTCTCGCCGTAGAGAGCCTCGATCGCATCGGTCTGCTGCGACATACACCCAACCTCCCACATCGTGCGAACCAGCCAACCACAACCGCATTCTAGCACGATGGGAACAGGCGAACAGGCGAACGGGCGAACGGGCGAACGGGCGATGAATTCGCCCCCTGGTCCCCGCTCTACCTGGAGAAAGGAGCGGGGGTGCCTCACACGGCGAACAGTAATCTCCGGGCGAGATGTCGCCCGCTCTCCTGTTCGCCTGTTCGCCTGTTCGCCGTCAGTCGTCCGCCGCCATATCAGCGGTGCCGACGCGATGGTAGGTTTTGTCGAGGTAGTAGGTCATGCTCTGGAGCTGGGCGATCGGGTCGATGTCGCGCACACAGACGTGATCCGGGACCTGGAGCACGACGGGCGCATAGTTGAGGATCGCCGCGACATTGCCGGCAACGAGCATGTCGGCGGTGCGCTGCGCGGCGGGGGCGGGGACGGCAACAATGCCGATCTTGATGCCGCGCGCGGCGACGACCTCGGCGATCCGCTCGTCGGTCAGCACTTCCAGCTGCTCCGCGCCGACGATTGAGCCGATCTTTTCGGGGTCATCGTCGAAGATGGCGGCGATGCGGAAGTTGCTCTCGCGGAAGCCGCGATAGCGCGCGATGGCCTGGCCGAGGTGGCCGAAGCCAACGAGCGCCACGTGCCAATCGCGCGTGAGATTGAGGATGCGGCGAATCTCGGAGACGAGGAAGGCGATATCGTAGCCGCGACCCTGCTTGCCGAAGCGGCCGAAGTAGGAGAGATCGCGCCGAATCTGCGCGGCGGTCACGCCGATGCGGTCGGCGAGGTCGTTGGACGAGATGGTGCGAATACCGCGTTCGAGGAGTTCGTCGAGCGTGCGCGCGTAGATCGGCAGGCGGCGGATGACGACCTCGGGTATTTCCCCGTCGTGGGAGAAGCCCAGGTGGGAATCCACCCCATTGCCATGCGTGACGAATTCCATTTGTGCGCCCCCGTTCAGCCTCCGGCGAGTGCTGACGCCCAGTCGGGACTGCATTGCTATATTATGGGAAGCGTACCACAAGTAACGCGTCCTTGTGAAGATATTAACGAACGGTGGAGGCGAAATGTTGCAGCGGAATTCAGGATATACTTGATGTTGGCACCGCTCGTTGGTGGGATGAGGTCGCCCTTGATTGTTTGATGCCCACCCGAGCAACAGCCAGCACATGGAGGAGACTCAGCACGGCTCCTGGCAGTGGTATCTGGAAGCAGCCAAGCACGCAACGGCAACCGGCGATTTCGAGCAAGCGAAAGCATCGTATCTGGCAGCGCTCTCCCTCGCAGAACAAGAGACCGGCTGGAGCCACGCAGCAGTTTCTGCGCTGCACAGTCTGTTGAACGAGTGTTTCGTCCAGGAAAGCACCCAACGAGCCAATCTCTTGCTCCGGCTGGCCAGGATCTACTGGCGACTCAATGAGTTTAAGGCGTTTCCGTTAGAGGAAGAAGCGCTGGCGATTCGCGAGCGCCTCCTCGGCGCTGATCACCCCGAGACGATACGGGTGGTTGAGACGATGGCGCGAGGACACAGCGCCCTGATCTCATTCACAAAGGCCATACCCCTTTGGGAACGAGTGCTGATCCACCTGGACGGTGCTGATCGTGTCAACGCCCCAAATCAAGCCAATGCCACACTCGCCGTGCTGATGAGTTTGGGGGAGGCTTACGAGGCAGTAGACGATCATACAAACGCGGAATTAGTCTGGCACCGTGTCCTTGACTTGACTAGCCAGCGGGCGGCCGAACTTCATTGGTCGCCCAAGTTGCTACGCTTCGGCCATCGACTCGAAGCACTCTATGGGATTGGCTGTGCGTGCAACCACCAGGGCCACTGGCGCGAAGCCGAGGAGTTGCTGCAACGGGCAGTGGCCGAGCATCGCCACTGCCAGAATCAGTATTTCTCCAAGCATGGCGGGGCATACTCGTTCGGGCGAGATGACGGTCTGCATGCGCTTGCAATGGCACTCCGAGGGCAGGAGAGGTAGACGAAGCAGCCATTGCGCTTGAGGAGGCACTAACCATCAAGCACCAACGAGGGCACGACTTGTTCGCATGATTCAGGATTACGCAGCGAGGCTTCGTCCCACCTCGGCAGGTGGGACGAAGCCTCAGAGCTGGGAGGATCTTGCCACCGCGATAGAGCAGGGAGATGATGCGGCGTCGGGGACCACGGCGACCGAGCCAGCGCAACGAAGCGGGATTGACGGTTCATCCCGCCCTTACTCATCATCCCACGGCGGCGGACCATCGAAGGGGTCGGACTTGGGGCGCTTGCTGAGGGCGGGGCGTCCGCGCACGCCTTCGGAGGGGCCGATGATGCCCTCTTCTTCCATCTGCTCGACCAGGCGCGCGGCTTTGTTGAAGCCGATGCGCAGGCGGCGCTGGAGCATCGAGATCGAGACGGTGCCGTGCTCCTCGACGATCGCCAGGGCCTTCTCCAGCATCGGATCGTCCGCGTCGTCCTCGGACTCGCCGGGGCGATAGGAGGGGACGTTGACCCACTCGGGGTCGTACTGCGAGGTCGGGACTTCGTGCCGCCAGTGGCCAACCATGCGCTCGATGTCGCGGTCGTCCACCCAGGTGCCCTGCACGCGCACCGGCTTGGCGGCGTCGGGGGCCTGGAAGAGCATGTCACCCTTGCCGAGCAGTCGCTCCGCGCCGGGCATGTCGAGGATAACGCGGCTGTCGATCTGCGACGTGACCATGAACGCGATGCGGGCCGGGAAGTTGGCCTTGATCAGCCCGGTCAGCACGTCCACCGAGGGGCGCTGGGTGGCGATGATCAGGTGGATGCCGGTGGCGCGGGCCATCTGCGCCAGCCGCACGATCACGCTCTCGACCTCGTCGGGGGTGGTCATCATCAGGTCGGCCAGCTCGTCGATGATGATCACCAGATAGGGCAGATGCTCCATGCTCGGGTCGGTCTCGCGCCGCGCCCGATAGCCATCCATGTTGCGGACGCCGAGCTGCGAGAAGAGTTGGTAGCGCCGCTCCATCTCGGTCAGCGCCTTGCGCAGCGTGCCGACGACCTTGTCCATCTCGATGATGACCGGGCTCTTCAGGTGGGGGATGCCGTTGTAGCCGACCAGTTCGACCATCTTGGGGTCGATCATCACCAGCTTCAGCTCGTCCGGGCTGCGCGTGAGCAGGAAGGTGGAGATGATCGCATTGAGGCAGACCGACTTGCCGGAACCGGTGGACCCGGCGATCAGCAGGTGCGGCATCTTCGCCATGTCCGGGACAATGTACTTCCCGTTCACATCGCGGCCGAGTGCGAAGGGGAGCTTGGCCTTGGACGTGGTGAACTCCTTCGATTCCATCGTCTCGCGCAGGCCGACGGTGGCGATGTTCTTGTTCGGGATGACGATGCCGACGCGCGGCTGGCCGGGGATCGGCGTCTCGATGTTGATCGAGGTCGCGGCGAGCGCCAGCGCGAGGTCATTCTCCAGGATCTTGATCGCGCGGACCTTCACGCCTGGCCCCGGCTCCAGCGCGAATTGCGTGACCGCCGCGCCCGGGTTGATCTCGCGCACGCGGGCGTCCACCTTGAAGGCGGTCAGCGTCTCCTCGATCCGCTTGGCTTTCTGGGCAAGTTCCTGGCCGTTCGGCATCACCGAATCGTAGAGCGGCAGGTTGATCAGGGGCGGGAACTGGTATTGCAGCGGGGGTGGTGCCGCCTTCGTGGCGACTTTCGCCGCGACCTTCGCCTCGGGTAGCGGCAATTGCCCGGTGCCGACGACGAGTGGCTCGGTTGGTGCGTCGAGCGCGGGGCGCGGGCGGCTGCCCCGCCCGACCGCCTCGACCTGTGGTGCCGGGCGACGCTCCGGCGGGGTCGGCAGGTTGATGACTAGGCCTTCTTCGGGCTGCTCGGGCTCCTGCGGGGCGACGGAGGTGATGACCTCCTCCGTGCGCACGACGCGCAGCCGCGCGGCGGTCGGCTCGTCCTCGGGCAGGAAAATCTCGTCGTCGAGTTCGGGGCGATACTCGCGCCGACGGCCGACGACGCTGATGACCAATTCGCGCCAGATCGTGCGGAGGTCGGTGTTGAGCAGGATGACGGTGCCGACGATCGCCGCGCCGACAAGGACGATCGCCGCGCCGACCGGGCGCAACGCCGCGACGAGCGGTGCGCTGATCAGGTAGCCGAGGAGACCGCCACCCTCGCCCGCCTGTCCGGTGGCGAGCGGGTCAGTCGCGGGGAGATGCAGGATACCGAGCACGGTGGCGAAGAGGAGGCCGGTGCCGATGAAGTGGCGGCGGTGCAGCCCGATGGTGGGCGTGCCGTCTTCGTCAACCTGCACGCGGAAGGAGTCGATCACCCAGGCGACGAGCGCGAAGGGGACGAAAGCCGCGCCCCAGCCGAAGAGCTTGCGCAGTCCCAGGTTCCAGAGGCCAAGCAATCCGCCACGCTCGCCCAGCAGGCTCCAGATCGTCAGCGCCGTGAGCACGATCAGCCCGACCGCGATGATGTCGCGCCGCAATCGCTCGCTCAGGCGCAGCGTGGGCCAGACCCAGCGGCGGCGCGGCGGCGGGGCGGGCGCTATCGCCGTTGGTCGAGCGATCTTGGTCGCTGCGGCTTTCCGTGGCTTCGGGCCACTCGTGCCCTTCGTCGCGCCGGTCGTACGCGTCGCCCCCCCCCGGCTACGACCTGCCGAGACTGCTGCCGCCTGTGTCCCCTTGCGCGTCGGTGCCGCGCCCACGCCGCCCTCCAAAGGTAGATCGTTGCCAGTCAGTCATTTGTAGCACGGTGTGTGTACGTACGCAAGGGACCGGGGGTGAGGTCCGTGCTACGCCGCGACTAACCGACTCTCATCTTCGACCCAGAAAAGCTCATTCTGGCCGTGGCGGGCTTCGATGCCGAGGCGATCTTCGAGATAGACGGTGGCGAGCGTGGCGAGATCGGGGTGGGCGGCGAGCATGCGCTCGACTTCGACGCGGCGGCAATGGCGGCGCGCTTCGAGCTGGTAGCCGCGCACGATGGTCAGGTCCCAGTCGTACTCGCCGAGCAGGTAAGCGACCCGGTTGAGCAGATTCGCCCGCGCGGCCATCGCGGTCGCCAGGTCGGCGACGGCGGCGGCACTCAGCGGCGACTCGGTCGCCACCAGGCCGCGCAAGCGCAGCGGCAAGAGGTCGACCACCAGCAGGAAACTCTCGGTGCGACTGCGGGGTAACGCGCTCATCTCTCCTCCTCGCCGGGCGCGATTTGTGACGCGAGCAGTATAGCACATTTGTTCAACCGGGAGAACCTGTGGATGGCGCGGTGGATAGCGTGGGGATGGTGGATAGCGTGGGGATGAAGGATGCCAAGTTGACAAGGGCGAATGCATGTTCTAGTGTACAGACATGGTGACGAGGCGCGTCGCCGGGGTTTCGCGGTAGTGGAAGGGTGGCAGATGCAGTCTACATTCTCGCACATGCAGATCAACGTTCGTCCGGAGAATATTGGCTTTTACACGGAGTTGATGGGCTTCCTCGGCTGGCAGACGCTCTATGCCGGTGAGGGTTTCCTGGGCGTGGCGGGAACGCACGGCGAGAGCTTCTGGTTCATCGGGAACGTGAAGGATGTCGCGAACGACTATGACGGGCCGGGCGTGAACCACATCGCGATTGGCGCGGAGGCACAGGCCGATGTGGACGCGGCGGCCGAGTACCTGACCGGGCGCGGGGTAGAACTGCTCTTCGAGACCCCGCGCCACCGCCCCGATTTCCCGCAGGGCGAGGGTCGCACCTACTACCAGATTATGTTCGAGTCGCCAGACCGGATTCTGTTTGAGTTTGTCTACATCGGTCCCATCGCGGCGTAAGCGGGCATTCGGAGGGACGCCACTGTGCGCGCCGATGCGTGGCGGCAGGCGTTGGCATTCCTGGGGGGGCATCTGGGGGAGGGCGGGGCTGGCGGGTGAGGTGGTGGCGCTGCCACGCCCGCCCGGACATGAAGTGTCCGGGCTACACAATGCGCCGGATGAATCCGGCTACAACACTCTACGCGAAAGGGGCTGCCGTGAGGGAGACGGCAGCCCCTTTTCATGCGCGCGGTCAAGGTCACTCGTAGAGCGTCCAGGCGCGGCAGCGGTCCTGGTAGCGGGCGAGGTTGGCCTGCCAGGAGGCGACGATTTCTTCGACGGGGACGTCGGCGTCGATGGCTTCGCGGAGGGCGGTGGAGCCGGAGAGAAGGTCGATCGGCAGTTGCGAGCCGGGGGACCAGGGGTCGCGCCAGCCGTGATGTTCGGGTGCGAGGCGACGGGCGGCGGCGATCAGGTGGAGGGCGGCGGTGACCGGTCGGAGGATGGCGGGGTCGGTGGGGTGGAGTTGGACGCCGAAGCAGACTTCGCCGACGTAGAGGCGACTGTAGGAGGAGGGGGTGAAGGCGGCGGCGCGCCAGCGGAGGCCGGGGAGATCGAGGGCGTTCAGGTCGGCGGCAAGCTGGTCGGCGTCGATCAGGGGCACCGATCAGCTCGAAGGGAGGTTGTGCCGCGCCCTTCGGTGAGCATGGTGCCCTCGAAGAGGCAGGTGCCGGGATAGACGATGGCGGTGGCGAGGGTCGGGATGTTGGGGGAGGGGGTGACCCAGGGGAGGCCGGTCGCGGGGTAGAGCATGTCACGCCGCCAGCCCTGGACCGGCAGCACCGCCAGATCGGCACCGTAGCCCTGGGTGTCGTTCGCCAGCCGCGCCAGTTCGCCGAGCGTCAGGCCGTGGCGGATGGGGATCGGGAGCATCCCGACGAAGGAGGACTGGGCGGGGTTGAGCATCGGCCCCTCCACCACCAGGCCGCCGATCGGGTTGGGGCGGTCGAGGATCAGCACCGGCAGGCCGACGCGGGCGCAGACCTCCAGGGTCAGCGCGACGGTGGCGTTGTAGGTGAAGAAGCGCACGCCGATGTCGGGCAGGTCGATCACCAGCAGGTCGAGTCCGCGCAGGCTCTCCTCGGTGGGGGCCTGCCGCGCGCCGTAGAGGCTGTGGATCGGCGTGCCGTAGCGCGGGTGGGTCGCCTCGCCGATTTCCGCCCCGGCCTCGGCGCTCGCGGCGAGACCGTGCTCGGGGCCGAAGAGGGCGACCAGTTCCACGCCCTCCGCCGTCGCGAAGAGCTCGACTAGCGAGGTCAGATCGGATGTTACCCCGGCGGGGTTGGTCAGGAGACCGACGCGGCGGCCACGGAGGCGAGCGAAGCCCTCGGCGCGAAGTTGCTCGGCACCGGTGAGGACGGAATGACGAGGTACGAATGACGAATGACGAATAACCACGCTCTGATGACCTCCTTATTGCCTCTTGGCGCTCTTGGCGTCTTCTTGGCGTCTTGGCGGTTCAGCCATCCCCGCTAGGCCAGGGTGACCGGCAGCGTGCCGCGCGCAGTCTCTTCGCCCGCGAGGACGGCACCGAGGGCGTTGAGCATGGTGGGGTCGGCGCCGTAGGCGGCGAGGGCGGTCGGGGCGGCGGGATAGGCGAGGGAGTCGTAGGGATCGGCGAGGGCGACGGCGATGGCTGGCTTGTCCCAGGTGAGGACCTGGGCGATGAAGTCGGCCTGGGCGGGGAAGCGGTTCGCGCCGCGCGTGCCGAGGAGGACGATGTCGGCGGCGTCCACGGCGGCGCGGGCGGCGGCGAGGTCGTCGGCGGTGGGCTGGTTGCCGGGGACGACGAGGATGGAGGCGTTGGGGAAGCGTCCTTCGAGGGCGCGGTCGAGAACGGTGGCGGTCGGGCGCTCGGCGGCCATCTGGAAGTGCCAGGAGTGGAAGAACTCGATCGCGGCGATGCGCGCCGCGCGGTCGAGCGGGAGCAGGCCGCGTCGTCGCGGATGAGGGTGAGGGCGTCGCGGCCCATCGCCGACCAGGCGCGGTGGTCGGGGTGGCCGAGCCGGGCAGGGTCGGCGGGGGACTGGGCGGCGAGCCAGTCTTCAGGCGGATGACGCGGCGGGCGGCGTCGGCGATGCGGGAGGCGGGGATGCGCCCGCCGCGCACGGCGCGGCCACGATCGCGGCGTGGACCGCGCGCTCCTCGCGCAGCGGCTCGACGAAGTCGCCGCCCGCCGCGATGTAGCGGACGCAGCCCTCCACGACGCCCCAGCCCTCCAGGATCGCGCTCATGTCCATTGCGTCGCTGACGATCAGGCCGTCGAAGCCGAGTTCGCCGCGCAGCAGGTCGGTGAGGATGCGGGGGAGAGGGTGCCCGGGAGGTCGGGATCGGGTCGGGGAAGATGATGTGCGACGACATGATCGCGGGGAAGCCGTTGGCGATCGCGGCCTTGAAGGGGACGAGTTCGACCGAGCGGAGGCGGGCGAGGTCGTGCGGGATGGTGGGGACGGCGTAATGGGAGTCGGTGCCGGTGTCGCCGTGGCCGGGGAAGTGCTTGGCGCAGGGGGCGACGCCGCCCTCGCGCAGTCCGGCGGCGGCGGCGAGGCCGAGGCGGGCGACTTCCTCGGGACGCTCGCCGTAGGAGCGGGTGCCGATGACGGGGTTGCGCGGGTTGTTGTTCACGTCGAGGACCGGGGCGAAGTCCATGTTGATGCCGAGCGAGCGGAGTTCGCGCGCGGTGGCGAGGCCCCAGCGGCGGGCGTGGTCGGCGGAGCCGGTCGCGCCGAGCGCCATCGCCGAGGGGAAGGAGGTCGCGGGTGGCTTGAGGCGCGCGACGCGCCCGCCTTCCTGGTCGGCGGCGATGATCGCGGGGAGGCCGGGACGGGCGCAGAGGGCTTGCAGGTGGGCGGTGAGGGCGCGGGTCTCCTCGGGGGTGCCGACGTTGCGGGAGAAGAGGACCGCGCCGCTGAGGTGGCAGTCGCGGATGGTCGCCTCTTCTGCGGGGGTGATGGCGGTGCCGCCCCAGAGGCTCATGGCGATCAGTTGGCCGACCTGTTCTTCGAGCGAGAGTGCGGCGACGGCCGCGTCGAGATCCTGGTGCATTGCGCTACCCCCGGTTGGTGATGGGCGGGTGCCGCCGGGTGGGCGGCGTGGGGGGAAGTATAGCGGGGGCGGGGAGTGCTGAGTGCTGCGTGGGGTACGAAGTAACGAGTAACGAGTAACGAGTAACGAGGGGAAAAGTAGGTTTGTTTTTGCATTTTTGCTTTTTTCTTTCTTCCCCTGGTGGGGCGATGGGGGTGGTGTGGGCGCGGGGAGGCCCCCCTCCATCCCCCCAATCCTGGGGGGACTTTAAGGCGGTGGTGTGCGGAAAACTGGGTGGTTGGCGGTGGGTGGCCCCCCTCAGTCTCCCGCATGCGGGAGACTGAGGGGCGTAGCGCGGTCGATGGTCATGGTGCCTCCAGGTTTCTGGGCACGATTTGTGGCAAGAAGCGATGCGGGTGCCGTCTCCACGCGGGCGGGTCGGTGACCCGCCCCTACCGGGATCGGCGGCGGGTGGTGGTGCGGGTGCTGGCCCCATGCTGGGCGTTCAGCTGAACGCCCCTACATATAACTACCCGTGGTGGGGGGCGAATCGTGCCAGGTTGTGGGGAAAGTGGTCAATTGGTGATGGGGCGGCAGAAGATGAGGGGGCGAGGAGAGTGGAGAGTGGAGAGTGGAGAGAGGAGGGTGGGGACGGAGGCTTCGCTGCGCTCAGCATGGCACAGGGGCGAGTGGGGGTCTCCGGGGTGGCGTTCTGAGTAGAGGCGAAGAATCCGTCCCGCGCTTTTGGCGATACTCCTCGCGGGATGCGTATGTGGCCGGGCAGTTGCTACGGGGCGGGGGAATTGGCCCCTGCTACAATTCCGGGTGAATGTGAGGTGCGGGGAGGTGGAGCCCGCTGAGCAGATGGGAGTGTGTCGATGTCGTCCGCTGTTGTGACGTTGCCCAGGCGCAGCGGGGTTCCGGTCGCCGATACGTGGGATGCCGCCGCGATTTTCGCGGATGATGCCGCCTGGGAGGCGGAGATGGCGGCGATTGCGGCGGGTTGCCGGAGTTGGAGACCTATAAGGAGCTGGGGGCGTCGCCGGCCACTCTGGTGGAGTGGTTCGCGCGGTCGGAGGATGTGACCAACCGCACGTATAAGGCCTACATCTATTCCAGCCTGTTCAATAGTGGGGATACTGCTGATCAGGAGGCGAAGGGGCGGATCGACCGCTGCCTGGGGTTGTTCGCGCGCGTCTCCGCGACGCTCTCGTTCGCCGAGCCGGAGTTGCTGAGCATCGGTTTCCCGACGTTGCGGAGCTGGGTGCAGCGGGAGCCGCGCCTGGCGATCTATGCGCATTATCTCGACCAGTTGGAGGCGCGGCAGGCGCATGTGCGCTCGGCGGAGGTCGAGGAGATCCTGGGGATGGTGAGCGATCCGCTCGCCAGCGCCAGCGCGACGCACAGTATCCTGGCCGACGCCGATCTGACGTTTCGTCCGGCCGTGGATGGCCTGGGGAACGAGCATCAGATCGCGCAGGGGACGATCGACCGCCTGCTGCAATCGCCCGACCGCGCGCTGCGGCGCAGCGCCTGGGAGCACTATGCCGATGCGCACCTGGCGCTGAAGAATACGATGGCGAATTGCCTGGCGACCGGGGTGAAGCAGAACGTTTTTATCGCCCGGGCGCGGCGCTATCCTTCCGCGCTGGAGTCGTCGGTCGCGGCGAATTTCATCCCGTCGGCGGTTTTTCACAACCTGATCGCGACGTTCAAGGAGCACCTGCCGGTCTGGCACCGCTACTGGGAGGTGCGCCGCCGCGCGCTCGGGCAGGAGGATATCGCGCCCTACGACATCTGGGCACCGCTGACGAGCAACGCGCCGCACGTGCCGTTCGACCGGGCGATGGAGTGGATCACGGCCGGGATGGCCCTGCTTGGCAAGGGTTATGTCGAGCCGATGATGCGCGGCGTGGCCGAGCAGCGCTGGGTGGACAAGTACCCGAATGTCGGCAAGGGCGCGGGGGCCTATTCCAGCGGTTGCCAGGGGACGCCGCCCTACATTTTGCTCAACTACACCGACGACATGGAGAGCATGAGCGCGCTGGCGCACGAGCTGGGGCACTCGATGCACTCCTACTTCACCTGGGAGACGCAGCCGCCGGTGTATAGCGACTATTCGATCTTCGTGGCGGAGGTTGCCTCGAACTTCAACCAGGCGCTGGTGCGCGCCCACCTCTTCGGGCAGAATCTGGGGCGCGACTTCGACCTGGCGCTGATCAACGAGGCGATGTCGAACTTCCACCGCTACTTCTTCCTGATGCCGACGCTGGCGCGCTTCGAGCTGGAGATCCACGAGCGGATCGAGCGGGGCGAGGCGCTGCCCGCCGACGACATGATCGAACTGCTGACCGAACTCTTCCGCGAGGCGTATGGTCCGGGGGTGACGATCGACGCCGACCGGGTGGGGGTCACCTGGGCGGAGTTCTCGACGCACCTCTACGGCAACTTTTATGTCTACCAATACGCCACCGGGTTGTCCGGGGCGCACGCGCTGGCGAACCGCATTCTGAATGGGGAAGCAGGCGCAGTCGAGGATTATCTCGGCTTCCTGAAGGCGGGGAGTTCGGGCTATCCGCTGGATGTGCTGAAAAAGGCGGGCGTGGATCTGACGACGCCCGCGCCGGTGCGGCAGACGTTCGGGGTGCTGAAGGGGTTGGTGGAGAGGTTGGAGGGGCTGGTTTAGGCGAAACGGCGAAACGGCGAAACGGCGAGCGGGCGCGGGGTGGACTTCAGCCCGGCTCGCTCTCCCGCAGGCGGGGTGCCTCACCCGAAGGACAGTGGCTTGCGTGGTGACTGCAAGTGCAGCGCTAAGCCTCGCGTAGCCCGCTTACGACTCACGACTCACGACTGCGACCGGAGGTCGCTATGGCTGAGCGCAAGCGCATTCTGGCTCCGCTCGATTTGACCGCGTTGAGCGAGGAGAAGTTGCCGCTCATCGAGGAGTATGCGCGGGCGCTCGATGCGGAGGTGCTGCTGCTGCATGTGCTGCCGGGGCGGTCGCGGTCGGAGGCGCGGCAGGCAGGGGGTGAGGCGGCGGGGGTTTCACCGGAGGAGGCGAACGCGCGGACGTATCTCGATACGGTCGCGGCGCACCTGCACGCGGCGGGGGTGGCGGCCCGCGCGCTGGTCTACGGCGGGCCGGTCGCGGAGACGATCCTGGGGCTGGCGCGCGAGCAGGGGGTGTCGCTGATCATCCTGGGGAGCAATGTGCGGCGCGGGCTGTCGCGGCTGATCCTGGGGGGGAGCGCAGAGGCGGTGGTGCGCGATGCGCCCTGCCCGGTGCTGCTGGTGCGCCCGGCGCTGGATGTGATCCCGGCCGCACCCGCGATCCGCTCGTTCGCGGAGGATTCGGCGCGGGCGGGGGTGCTCGCGCCGCACCCGCTCGGCAATCGCTACGTGGATGTGGCGCGGATCATCGGCAGCGTCGGCAAGGCGGGGGCGTTGGGGGCCAATTTCCGCCCGCCCCACCCGCACGCGCAGGAGGAGCAGCGCTACGCGCGCGTGCTGCGGCTGGTGCGCGAGGGGACGCAGTCGTCCGCGCCGGTCGATCTCTACAAGCTGGGCTATGGCTACTACGTGGTGGATGGTCACCGGCGCGTCGCGGCCTACAAGGAGCTTGGCTACGACGATATTTATGCCACTGTGACCGAGTTCCTGCCCGCGAGCGATAGTGACGCGCAGCAACTGTTCACGGCCCGGCGCAATTTCGAGCGCGCGACCGGGCTGACGCGCGTGGGCGCGGCCAAGCCGGAGAGTTTTGCGCGCCTGGTGGAGTTGATCAACGAGTTCGCCGCAGCGCGTGGCATCGAGGACCGGCGCGAGGCGGCGGAGCGCTGGCGGGTGAGCAGCTATAGCGCGCTGGTGGGGCGCATTCGGGCGCTGCACCTGAACCGCCGCTTCCCGGGCGAGCGCAGCGCTGATATCGTCGTGCGCCTGGCGGATTATCGCCGCGACGCGAGCGCGCTCCACGACCGGGAGGTGGACTGGGATGAGGCGCTGGCGGCGTTCGCTGGCGAGTCGTAAGTCGTAAGTCGTAAGGGGTTAAACCTCACCCGCCAGCCCCCTCTCCCGCGAGGAGAGGGGGTGTCTCGTTTGTGGCGCTGTAGCTTCTGAGAAAGGGGAGGGTGCTCGATACGTTGTCCGCCGTCTACGGTCTATTGATCGCCTCGGGTGTACTTGGCCGGGAGGAGGTCGCCGACCGGGGATTTGCGGATGGTGCCGTGGTCGGCGTAGATGACTGCGGTGGTGGGGCCGTAGTCGCTGATCAGTTCGCGGCACATGCCGCAGGGGGCGACGACGCGGATCGATTGGTCGGCTTCGTCGGCGTGCGGGTGCCGCACGGCGACGATGGTGGCGAAGTCGCGCTCGCCTTCGGCGATGACGCGACCGATGGCGATGGCTTCGGCGCAGACGGCGATGCGGCCGACGTTGG
>JAXLWN010000113.1:0-19999 GCA_046328475.1 Chloroflexia bacterium
GATTCTCGCGCAGGAGCTATCGTGTCCGATTCGCCCGCCAATTCGCATCTCCAGGCCGCGCTGACCGCGTTTGGGGAGTTTGCAGCGCCGCCGGAACGGCATACCATCGCCGATGTCGGGGATTATGCCCGGCTCGATCTCGACCGGCAGGCGCAGAGCGGTAAGCCGGAAGTCATCTACGCGGCGAGCAAGACGCCGGAGCAGGTGGTGGCGATCGCCGAGCGATTGTTGGCGGCGCACGGGCGGGTGATCGTCAGTCGGCTGGGCGAGGCGCAGCACGAGGCGCTGGTCGCGGCGTTCGCCGGGGCCGATGGCGGCGTGGTGGTCGAGCGGCGCGCGGGCTATCCCACGGCGGTGGTGCGCCGGGTCGATGCGCCGCAGCTGCCGGTCGTGGGACACGTCGGCATTCTCACCGCCGGGACGACCGACCTACCCGCCGCCGACGAGGCGCGGGCGATGGCCGAGGCGATGGGCTGCCGGGTCAGCCTGGTGGCCGATGTGGGGGTGGCCGGGTTGGCGCGTCTCTTCGCGCCGCTGCGGGCGCTGCTGGACGATGACGCGGGCGCGCTGATCGTCGCGGCGGGGATGGATGGCGCGCTGCCGTCGGTCGTCGCGGGGCTGTCGCCGGTGCCGGTGGTCGGGTTGCCGACCTCGACCGGCTACGGCGCGGGCGGCGCGGGCACCGCCGCGCTGCTCTCGATGCTCCAGACGTGCGCGCCGGGGCTGACGGTGGTGAATATCGACAACGGCATCGGCGCGGGCGCGGCGGCGGCGCTGATCGCGCGGGGGGCGGCGAGGCGCGATTGACGAAGGTTCGGGATTACGGTTCGAAGGTTACAAGGTTCGAAGGTTGGGGGTATGGCTGGCGAACCTTCAAACGTTTGAACCTTCGAACCTTCGAACTGTATCGTGGAGGCGACGTGACGGCAACAGCGACGAGGCTGGACGAGAAACTGGCGCGCATGGGGGAGATCCTGCGCGAATTGGGATCGGTGCTGGTCGCCTATTCCGGGGGGATCGACAGCACGCTGCTGCTGAAGATCGCGCGCGACACACTCGGCGAGCGCGCGGTCGGGGTGATCTCGGCGTCGGAGAGTATTCCGAGCGACGAGGTCCGAGATGCGCTCGCCGTGGCCGAGGCACTCGGGATCCCGGTGATCACGACCTACACGACCGAGCTCTCCGACCCGAATTACGCCGCGAATCCCGCCAATCGCTGCTATTTCTGCAAGACGGCGCTCTTCGACGAGTTGGAGGTGGTCGCGGCGCGCGAGGGCGTGGCCCACATCGTCTATGGGGCGAACCTGGACGACATGGGGGACCACCGGCCGGGCGCGGTGGCGGCGCGGGAGCGCGGGGTGCGCGCCCCCTTGCTGGAAGCGGAGATGACCAAGGCCGACATCCGCGAGGCGGCGCAGCGCCTGGGCGTGCCGAACTGGGACAAGCCCGCGATGGCCTGCCTCTCGTCGCGCGTCCCCTACGGCACGGCGATCGATGCGGGCGTGCTGGAGCAGATCTGGCGCGGCGAGCGCTTCCTGCGCGATCTCGGTTTCCGGCAGTTGCGCGTGCGCCACCACGGCGACATCGCGCGGATCGAGGTGCCGCTGGACGACCTGCCGCGCGTGGTCGAACCGGAGACGCGCGAGGCGATCGATCGGCACTTCAAGGCGATCGGCTACACCTTCGTCGCGGTCGATCTCGCCGGATTCCGCAGCGGGAGCATGAATGCGAAGCTGCCGGTGCCGATTGTCGTGAGTCGTGGAGCGTAGAACGTAGAGCGTAGAACGTAGAGCGTAGAACGTAGAGCGAGGCGGTGCCTGGCTTGTCAGGCACCGCCTCGTTCTTGCTTTCGTTCTACGTCTCACGCCCCACGCTCCACGACTCACGCCGTCTCCCCGTCCCCCGAGAGGCCGGCGCGCATCAGGCGGTGGGCGCGGAAGAGGCGCATGCGCACGGTGGAGGCGGGTTCGGCGAGGGCGTCGCCGACCTCGGCGTAGGTGAGATCCTGCCAGTAGCGCAATTCGATGACCTGGCGATAGTGCGCGGGGAGCGCAGCGATCTGGCGGCGCACCTCGCGGCGGCGTTCGGCGCGCACGGCCTGCGTCTCGGGACTGTCGTCCCGCGCGTCGAGCGATTGGCAGGCATCGAGCGGGAGCGGGTGGTGGCGGCGGAGCTGGTCGATGCACCAGTGGGCGGTGATGGCGAGGAGCCAGGCGCGGAAGTTGCTGCCGGGCCGGAAGGTCGCCAGCCGCACGTAGGCGCGCACGAAGGTCTCCTGCGCCGCGTCCTCGGCGTCGGCGGGGTGGTGCAGCATGCGTTTCGCCAGCGCCTGGACCGGCTGCCGGTAGCGCTCGACCAGCGCGGTGAACGCCGCCTTGTCGCCGTCGAGCGCGCGGGCGACGAGGCGATCGTCGGACGCGGCAAGCGCAATGGGGACGGGGAGATCGCGCGAGGCTGCGAGGACCATAGCTTTTTCCTCCACCAACATGCCGCATCGCCCGGGCCGCTCGTGAGCCACGCTGACGAGCAGGAATACCATGCGCCAGATCAACGGCGGCGTCCTGGTGAATTGGGGCATCCTCCGACCGTTGTGGCCCCGGTATGCAAGCGCGGCAACTTCAGCTAGACTGCGCACGAGCGGACAAGTCTGGCAACGGGGTGGCGCGACGATGAACCGGGTCTCGTGCGATGCGCTCTCGATCGAGGAATTGGTGGCGTGCGTGGCGGCGGAACGCGACGAGGCGCGGCTTCGCGACCTGCTCGCCCGCCATGCCGCTTATCTCGATCAGCCGGAGTGCTACGACGCGCTCAAAGCGGAGGCGGACCGGCACTGGATGATCGATCCGCACGTCTCGCTGCACCTCGCCGAGGCGATGGTCGTCGCGGGCGAACTCGGGGCGTATCCCGCCGGGCAGGCGCTCGGGCTGCTCGCGCGCGGCAACGCGCTGGTCTATCTCGGCCGATTCCACGAGGCGATCGAGGCGCTGGATGCCTCGGGAGAACGCTTCCGCAGTTCCGGCGATGCGGTCGGCTGGGCGCGCACCCGCCTATCCTGGATCGTCGCGTCCCACCGCCTCGGCCTCGGCAAGACGGTCTTCCCGGTCGTCGAGGAAGCCCGCGCGATCCTGAGCGACCGGGGCGAATGGCGGCACCTGGCCTGGCTCGACACGAACACCGCCTACGTTGCCCACGAATTGGGGCAGGTCAGCGACGCCGAACGCCTTCTGGCGAACGCCCAGCGATTATTCGAGCAACTCGGGCCGGCGTTCGCCGGGCAGGTCGCGGTTGTCCAGGCGAATCGCGGCATCATGCACACCTTCCTGGGGAATTTCGCCCAGGCCCTGCTCCTGCATGAGCAGGCGCAGCGGACCGCGATCGAGCAGAGCGAAACGATCACCGCGCTCCGCCAGGAGCAGAACATCGGCCTGGTCTACGCGGCGCAGGGGCGCTATACGCTCGCGCTGCAACGCTACACCGTCGCCTACGAGGGTTTCCGCAAGGCCAATCTGGACACGAGTGTTGGTTGGGTCGCGCTCAACATGCTGGAGTGCCAGCTTGCGCTCAACCGGTATCAGGAGGCGCTGGCGCTCGCCGAGGAGACGACAGCGATTTTTGCGCGCCACGCGGCCCCGGCGGAGGCGGCGAAGGCCCAGGTGCTCGCCGCCCGCGCCCACGCCCGCCTGGGCGACGAGGCGGCGGCGCTGGCCTGCCTCGATCAGGCGGCGGCGGCGTTCGCGGGGGCGGGACTCGCCGCGCAGGAGGCGCACGTGGCCTTGCAGCGCGGCGCGTTCCTGCTGGAGGGCGAGCAGTGGGCGGAGACGCAGCTGGCCGTCGGCACCGCGCGGCGAGTCTTCGCGGAGCAGGGCGACGCGCTGCGCCGCGCCGGTGCCGATCTGATCCACGCGCGGGCGGCGCTCGGGTTGGGTGATGTCAACGATGCCGAGGCGCTGGGCGAGACGATCGTGCGGCAGGCGGCCACGCTCGACCACGCCGAGCTCGCGGCCAGCGCCCACCATCTGCTCGGGCAGGTCGCCGCAGTCCGGGGCGCGGCCGATGGCGGCATGGGCTTCTTCCGGCAGGCGCTGGCCGATGTGGAACGGGCGCAGCGCGTGCTGGCGCTCGACCTCTCCAGCAGCTATCTGGGCGACAAGCTGGCGCTCTATCACGACGCCATCGCGACCAGCTTGCGGCTCGGGCGGGCGGACGAGGCGTTCGGCTACCTGGAACGCGCGAAGGCGCGCGTGCTCGCCGACTACCTGGCGCACAACTTCCAGGTGCGCCTGCGCGCCCAGGCGCTGACCGATCCGGCGCTGCTGGCCGACCTGGAGCAGGTCCGCGCCGAGCACAACTGGCTGTCGCAGCGGCGTTACGGCGACAACCTCAGCCAGCAGATCCACCCCGAGCAGCGGGGCGATGCCTCGGACGCGGAATTGCAGGCGGCGATCGCGCAGCGCGAGCGGGAGATGGGTCGCCTGCTCGAACAACTGGCCCTCGCCAGGACGGAGGGTTGATCCTGCCCGAAGGGGATGACGCGGCGGTCACGGCACAACCGGCGCTGCGCGACGACGCGGTCGCGTTGTTCGAGTACTACATCCAGGCGCGGGGAAGCTGGATCTTCGTCCGGCGCGGCGACCACCTGACCACGGTCCCCCTCGCCGTCACCGAGCCGGGGCTGCGCGGGCTGTTGCGGCGCTGGCAGCTGAATCTGGAGGCGACGGCGCGCGGGCGGGGGAATCCGGCGCTGGTGCAACGCCTGGAGGAGAACGCCCGGGGCCTGCTCGGCGCGCTCTACGACGCCCTCGTTCGCCCCGCCCAGGCGGCACTCGCCGGGTGCAAGCGCCTGGTCGTCATCCCGTATGGCGCGCTCCACGGGGTCCCGTTTCAGGCGCTTTTCGACGGGCAACGCCACCTGATCGAGCGAATCGAGGTCGCCACGAGCCCGTCGAGCCGCATCTATGGGCTCTGCCAGGCGCGGGCGCGGCGCGTGGGGCGGAGCGCGCTGGCCCTGGCGCACTCGCAGCGGGGCCAGCTGCCCGGCACGCTCGACGAGGCGCGACTGCTGGAGGCGCTGCTCCCCACGGAGGTGTACCTTGAGGAAGCCGCGACCAGGAGCACGCTGGCGACGCGGGCCACGGCCCACGATCTGCTCCATCTCGCCACGCACGGCGTGGCGCGCGGCGATAATCCGGCCTTGTCCTATTTGCAGTTCGCCGATGGCCAACTCTACACCGAGGATGTGTGCAACCTCGACCTCGACGGCGCGATGGTGGTGCTCAGCGCGTGCGAGACGGGGAAGTCGCTGATCGTCGGCGGTGATGAGCCGATGGGGCTGAGTCGCGGGTTCCTCTACGCCGGGGCGGCCACGCTGGTGCAAAGCCTCTGGTTCGCCGAGGACGCCGCGACGATGCGGATCATGGCGGACTTCTATCGCGGGCTGCAGCGGGGACTGGACAAAGGGGCCGCGCTGCGCGACGCGCAGCTGGGCCAGCTGCGCGTCGCGCGGACTCACCCGTTCTTCTGGGCACCGTTTCAACTGCTCGGCGATGCCGATGCGTTCGCGCTGGCCGACGGCGCTCGCGCCGGCGGAGGGCGCGCGGCGACGGTGCCCGAATTCCCGGCGGGGTAGCGTTCAATTCCATTGTTGCGCGCAGGTCGCGCGCGTATCGGGGCGGCTGGCCGGTAGCAGGAGGAAGCGCCATGGAGGCGGAGGGGCAGGAGCGGGTCAAGGTGCTGCATCACCTACCCGGCGAGTTGCTGATTGCGCTGGATCGCAGCATCGGTCAGGCCGTCGAGGTCTCCGCGCGGGAGGCGCTGGAGCGGGTCATCTATGGCTGGTTGGGCGCGATCGACGTGGGGCGCGACGAGAGCGCGCTCCCCCGTGCGCGCCAGATCGAGCCGATCCAACGGTTCGACCGGAACGCGCGGGAAACGACCGAGGTACACCTCATCCGCTTCACGGATGGCGACCGGCAACTCGATAGTTCGCGCATCAGGGAGATCGTCGCCAATCTCAATGGTCGCCTGCGCGAGGGGCGGGGGAGCGAGCGGTACTACACGCTGCGGGATGGGAACAATGTCGCCCTCGGGACGATCCGCGCGGTATCGCCGAACTTCCTGGCTGCCTCGGCCCAGGGCTGGGGCACGGGCGGCGGTCCGGGGCTGCCGCCGGAACCGATCCCGCCGGTAGCCCCCCTCCCGCTGCCCGGGATCACCTTCACCACGGACACGCTCCGGGCGGCGCTGGGCGCAAAAGCCGACCCGAAGGAGCAGGTCGTCGTCGCCGTCCTCGACACCAGCCCCCAGCGGGACGAGGCGCGGGACGCGGCCACGGAATTCCTCTACTCGGCGGGCAACACCTTCCTCGATTGGGTGACGCGCAGCATCGAGTTCGAGTACTGGCCCCTCAAGACGCGGATCATCCCGGAATATCGCCACATCGTGCCCTACTGGGCCGAGCGCGCGGAGAAGTGGACGTCCGGGGCACCGATGAAGAATCGCGATACCTTCTTCAACATCGTCGATCACGGGCTCTTCGCGGCCGGACTGGTGCGCAGCGTCGCGCCCGAGGCGAAGATTCACCTCTTCCGGGTGCTGGATGACGTCGGGATCGGCGATACGATGGCGTTGCTGACGGCGCTCAACGCGATCCCCGGCCGCTTGCGAAAGCAATACGGGCGGAAGATCCGCCTGATCATCAACCTGAGCCTGCTGGTCGAGGAGCCGGACGATCACCGGGTCTACGGGGTTGACGACCCGGGCGATCTCCACTGGATGCTGCAAGCCGCCGTTGACGCGCTGCGCCATCAGGATGTGCTGGTCGTGGCGGCGGTGGGGAATGATTCGTTCGCTCTCGCGCAACGCCGAGAGCCGCGCCTCCCCGCCCGCTACGAGAGCGTGTTCAGCGTGGCCGCGACCGATCGGGATGGCAACCCCGCGACCTACTCGAACCTGGGCGATACCGACGTGCTCGACAATGGCATCGCGGTGTTCGGCGGGAACGCCGCGCTCGCGGGCGCGGTGCCGACGATCGCGGGGGCGGGGAGTAAGGGGCGGCCGGACGGGCTCGTCGGGGCCTTCACGCGCAAGCGCCTGCCTTGCAGCAGGGGGATGAACAAGACCGGCCTGGTCTACTGGGCGGGGACCTCATTCGCGGCCCCGGTCATCACCGGCATCGCGGCGCAGCTCTGGTCGCGGGCCAAAGCACCGACGACCCCGGCGGGGATGGTCGAGAGGGTCCGGTGCTACGCCACCGACGATGAGACCGCAACGTTGAAGGTCAAGGCGATCGACGCGAAGGCCTGAGCCGCCGGGTGGCGAGCGTGCGCCGAGGGCTGGGGGCCCCCCCCCCGCCCTCGCGTGCGCCCGTTAGCGACCAAGCTGGAGGGGGGCGATGGCGATCAGCTCGTCCGCGAGGGCGATTTCCAGGCGGGTCTCCCCGGTTGGAACATCGTCGAAGGCGAAGTTGCCGAGCTCGTCGATCGCCTCGGTGCGGGTCGCGCCGTCGGCACCGATCAGCGCGACGGTGGCCCCGGCGAGGGGGGTGGCGTCGTCGCGGTCGCGCCAGGCCAAGCCGGTGAGGCTGCGCCGATCGCGACGGCTGCCTGCCGCGACATCGAGGCTGATGGTCACGTCCTCCGCCAGATACGTCTGCGTGGCCCCCACGACGGTGCCGCGCAGGGCGGTCGGGGCGGTCGCGGGCGGGGGGGCGAGGACGGCGACGATGATGCGCCGGGCGCGTTCGCCAAGGCCGAGGGGCGGCAGGTCGGCTTCGATGGCGAGGAAGGCGCGGATTTGGGCGAGTTCGTCGGCGCAGAGCGGGCAGGTGTTGGCGTGCGCGGCGATGGCGACCTGGTCCGCCGGGGCGAGCAGGCGGAGGGCGTAGTCGCCGAGGCGTTGCGTCGGCGGGCAGTCGTGCCGATAGAGCGCGCCGATGAGGTTGCCCTGGAGTTTGCGATACTCGGCGGCGAGTGCGGCGGCTTCGGGCGAGGTTTGCAGGTAGGCCGCGACGTGCGGCAGGTCCTCGCCGTCGAGATGGGCGAGAATCGCCTCGGGGGTGATACCGGGAGTCTCGGATACTGTCACGGCGCTGTAAACTCCTTCCGGGCGGAAGCGGACAATCCTGACCAACTGAACGCGCCCCCGATCGGGATTTGGGGCATCCTGCACAAACAGGTTCGCAGTACGATCCTCCTACGTGCGCAGATCGCGAATCGCCTGGTTCCGGCGCAGCCGGTCGAGCAGGTTGCGCTTCACGCGGTAGACGTCGGTGGTGCTGGCGAACTGCTCGGGGTGGCGCTCGTAGATCTCGCCCGGCTTCAGGTTGAGGGTGAAGGATTCGTAGGCGACCAGCCGCTCCGCCTCGTCTTGCGTCTCGGCCATGATCAGCGCCCAGAGGTCTTGCTGCGCCAGGGTGCTGATCGCCACCGGCTCGGGGTCGGCGGCGGGGAGGAGGACCTCGCTGGCGCGCTCGTCGAGGCGTTCGCGCGTGCGCTGGCGGGCGTCGTCGAGCAGCGCGGTGATCGCGCACTGCTTGAGATATTGGAGCAGGGTGGCGAGGGACGGGAAGTCGGCGAAGCGCTGCGGCCCGACCGCCTGCCAGAAGCGCTCGAAGGTGCGGTTGACCCAGTGGTCGTCGTCCTCGTCGCGCATCGCGGTGCCGTAGCCCTTGCGCAGCCACGACAGGATCATGCCGCGATACTGGGCCAGGATCGCGCCCCAGGCGGTCTGGTCGCCATCCACGATCGCGCGGCGCAGCAATTCGAGGCAGAAATCGTCGCGCGATGGCTCGCGGCGCAGGTATTTGGTCGTCTCGTCGTGGCAGAGGCGGGCGAGTTCGGGCACCGCCACCAGCCGCACATCCATGCGTTCCCCCGGTACAACGTCGTTGTTCGGTTGTACTATCCACGCTGGGGGGGGATTTGTCTAGGCGATGGGCGTGGAGAGTGGAGAGTGGAGAGTGGAGAGAAGGGAGAAGGGAGAAGGGAGAAGGGAGAAAAGAAGACTTCCTGGCGGCCTGCTCTTCGGCACACCAGGCACGCCGTTGCGCCTGCACCGGGCCTCGCAAAGTTGGGCGCGTGTTGCGAGAGGGTGTCGAGTGTGGCGGCGAGCGTGCGCGGTCGGCGTAACTGCTCCCCCTGTTCGATAAGCAAAGGCCTGACCATTGTGCTCGGCCGCTCCTTGAAGAGCATCGTCAGAAAGCGATCGGGCGTTTGCGCCCGAACCCGGTGGGGTGCGAGCGCAGCCACGGGGAAATGTCGCACGTTGAAGGTGACGATGATCGGAGCACGCACCGCGATCGCCGCCGCTAGCACATGCCGATCGCCAGGATGGTTGGTCAGGACCGGGAGATGTTCGGCATAGTCATCCACCGTCGCCGCCGGAAACTCGGCGATGAGCGTGTCGATCAGGTATTTGGCCCGCGCCTCGGGATCGGCATGGTGCATCAGCAGCGGGATGAGATTGCGCTCCACTTCCCGTAGTGTCTCCGCGCTCCAGAAGGGTTCGTACAGGTTCGCTTCTTCCGCTCGCAGCAACGTATCCCGCAGAGAGCCAGGGATGAGGACGTTGGCATCCAACACCGCACGACGGCGCGACGGCGTTCTCCGTGTCGGCGCAGGCTCATTCATAGAGGCCAAGCTCTTCGCTCAGCCGCGCCAGACGCTGCACCCCCTCCCGGTGACGACGCTTGTACGCAAGCAGTTCGCTTGCCCTGATCCTTCGGTGTGTCCCCGTCCGGTGGTAAGGTATTGCGCCGCGATCGAGGAGGCGGACGAGATACTGGCGCGAAATACCAAGCGTCCGCGCCGCCTGGGTCGTGGTCAGTTCGGCGTCAGCCGGGATCACTTCGACAGGATCCTCAGACGCGAATGCCTGGAGTGCGGTGTATAACGCAGCTGCCAGATCGCTCGCTTCCTGACCGGAGAGTTCGTCCTGCTCTCCAGTAGCACCGGTGACAACAACGCGCGCGAGATTTCCCGCACGCCGCGCGAGGAGCACACTGAAGTGCTGGAGCGCCTGCCGCTGATCGGCGGTCATCACCAGGGGTTGGGGCTCCATTACCGTTGTCGCCATCCTCTCCTCCTGGCACCTGCCGAAGAACATGCTTGCACATCGGACCTACGATAGCACCCAAGTGCTACAAGTGCAACCAGAAGGGTTCCGGTAGGTTTAGCCCCGTGCTTTCTTCCAGGCTTCGTATTCGGCCAGGGTTTCGGCGTTGGGGGGGTAGACGCCGATGATGCTGGCCCCGGCGGCGACCTTGCCGTAGATGAATTCTTCCTTGCGCTCCTGCTCCCAGCCGTCGCGCGCGACCGCTTCGGCCTCGGCGCGGGGGACGACCATGACGCCTTCGGCGTCGCCGACGATCACATCGCCGGGGATGACGGCGACGCCGCCGCAGGAGACGGGGACGTTGATGTCGGCGGCGTAGTGGACGGTGAAGGAGATGTTCGGGTTCTGGCCGCGCGCGAAGGTGGGCAGGTCGATCTCCTTGATCGCCGGGCTGTCGCGGAACGCGCCGTCGGTGACGATCCCGGCCGCGCCGCGCGCCTTGATCCGCGCGACGAGGATGTTGCCGAGCGAGGCGGCGCGGGTGTCGCCGCGCGCGTCGATCACCAGCACTTCGCCCGCGCCGACGCTCTCGACGGCGATGCGCTGCTTGTTCTTGAGGTTGTTGAACTCGCCGCTCGCCATCTGCTCGTCGCGCGCCAGATCCTCGCGGGAGGGGATGAAGCGGAGGGTGAAGGCCTGCCCGGCCATGCGCAGGTCGGGCCGCAGCGGCAGGACGCCGTGCAGGTAGAGCTGCGCGTAGCCGCGCTTCAGCAGCTGCGCGCTGATCGTCGCCGTGCTGACTTCCTTGAGCAGTGCGAGGATTTCCGGGGCGACCGGCTCGAAGTTGCGCGGGATCGACATGGGGCACCTCCTCGGGGGGATGACGGACGCGGATGTAGCCGGGTGCGCACCTGGGGCGACCGGGCGGCGTGGGCGCGGGCCAACCGGGGCGGGCCACGGCGCGAGGGGAGTCTACCAGAGCGCGAGGCCCGGCACGCGGGGTGCGTGCCGGGCCTCGCCGGGGCTGCGCGGAATGATGGCGCTTACGGCGCGGCGACGACGGTGAGGGTGCCGGGGTCGTAGCGGATGTCGTAGTTGGTGCTGCTGAGGCCGAAGGCGGTGATGCGGTAGGTGCTGCCGACCCGCTCGGTGGCGTTGGTGCCGGGTGGGTTACGGCTGTACTGGAAGCGCAGGCCAGCGAGGTTGAGCGAGGCCCAGCTCTCGCCGGGGGCGAAGGTGCTGCCGCGCGAGAGTGCGAGCCAGCAGCCGGTCGGGGCGCAGCCGGCGGGCGGGGTGGTCGGCGGGTTGGGCTGCTTCAGGCCGACCGTGCGGTCCACTGGCTTGACCCAGAGCACGCGCCGCGCCACGATCAGCGTGCCGCTGCCGCTGCTGGGGCTGTAGGTGGCATTCCCGGCGTAGGATGCCTGGACCCGCCCGGCGAAGGTCCCCGCCCCCTGGCCGCGCGGCAGGGGCACGGTGGCGGTGGCGACGCCCTGCGCGTTGGTGGTGGCCGGGTAGGCCGCGCCGTTGAAGGTGAAGGTCACCGCGCCGCCCTGGGGCACCGGCTGGCCGTTGCTCACGCGGGTGACGGTGGCGGTGAGGGTGGCGGTGGCGTCGCCGTAGGTCGCCTCGCCGCGCGCGGCGGTACTGGTGGTGGCGGGGGTGACCTGGAAGGGGCGGGTCGCGTCGGCGGCGGGCTGGTAGTTGGCGTTGCCCGCCTGGCTGGCGGTGACGGTGCAGGTGCCGACCCCGACGATGGTCACGGTGCCGGTGTTGAGCGTGCAGACCCCGGACGGCCCGGCGCTGAGCGCGACGGCGAGGCCCGAGCTGGCGGTGGCGGCCACGGCGAAGGGGGCGTCGCCGACGCTCCGGCCGGGCAGCGGGTTCGGATCGAAGGTGATGTTCTGGCTGGCCCTGGTGATGCGGAAGTCCTTGCTGTTGCTGCTGCCGGTGTGGTTGGCATCGCCGTCGTAGCTGGCCCTGGCGGTGTAGTCGCCCGCGTTGGTCGGCGGCGTGGTGGACGGGCCGTAGACCGCCGTTGCGCCCGGCGTAGGTGATGGTCAGGCGCTGGTCCAGCCCGCCGAACCCGGTGGCGCTGGCGCTGGCTCCCGTGTAGGGGTTGCCGGTGTAGGCCGCGTCGGGGGCGGTCACGGTGGTCGCGGAGGCAGCCTTGGCGACGGTGAAGGTGCGCGGCACGGCGGTGGCCGCCTCGTGGTTGCTGTCGCCATCTTGGCTGGCGACGATGGTGCAGTCGCCCGCGCCGAGGATGGCCACCGTCGTGCCGTCGACGGTGCAGACGTCGGTGGTGGTGCTGGCGAAGCCGACGGCGAGATTCGAGGTGGCGGTGCCGCCGACGGTGAAGACGCTGTCGGTGCCGTAGGTGTAGCGCGGGGCGGGCGTGGCGCTGGGGGTGGCGAAGGTGATGCTCTGGCTGGCCCTGGTGATGCGGAAATCCTTGCTGTTGCCGCTGCCGGTGTGGTTGGCGTCGCCGGGATAGGTGGCGCTGGCGGTGTAGTCGCCCGCGTTGGTCGGCGGCGTGGTGACGGGCCGTAGACCGTGCCGTTGCGCCCGCTGTAGGTGATGGTGAGGGCCTGGTCCAGCCCGCCGAAGCCGGTGGCAGACGCGCTCGCCCCGGCGTAGGGGCTGCCGGTGTAGGTGATGTTGGTGGCGGTCACCGTGGTGGTCGATGGTGCTTGTCGATGGTGAATGCGGCGATCCCGATGGCCGCCCGGTAGTTGCCGTCGCCGCCCCCGCTGGCGATGATGGTGCAGTCGCCCGCGCCCAGGATGGCCACCGTCGTGCCGTCGACGGTGCAGACGTCGGGCGCCGGGGGGGGTGTAGGCGGAGAAGCTGACGGGGAGGGCCCGAGGCGGGCAGGGCCCCGACCGTGAAGCTGCTGTCGGTGCCGTAGGAGAAGGTCGGCGCGGGCGAGGTTGGGGTGGCGAAAGTGATGCTCTGGTCGGCCCTGGCGATGCTGAGGTTGGCGCTGCCGCTGCTCGCCGCGTAGGTGGCATCCCCGGCGAACGCCGCGCCCACCCCGGCCGGGTAGCTGTTCGTCCCGATCGTGCCGAGGCTGACGCTGCTCAGCGTCGCCACGCCGCTGGCGTTGGTGGTGGCGGGTGCCGACCGGGGTGCCGTTGAGGCTGAAGGCGATGGTCTTCCTGCTGACGGCCGCGCCGCCGCTGGTGACGGGAGCCCGGCGCTGAGGGTAACCGTGCCGTCGCAGGTGCCGCTGGCGGCATTGGCGGCGAGCGTGGTCGGGATGCCGAGGTTGGTGAGGCTGAAGGTCGGCGAACCCGTCACCCCGGCGGCGCTGGCGGTGACGGTGTAGGTTGCCCGCCGCGCTGGCCGGTGCCGACCGGCCTGCTGGCCTGCCCGTTGGCGGCGATGGTGGCGGTCAGCGGCGAACTTTGGACGCCCGCGCCGCTGCCGGGGCCGGTGAAGGTGACCACGCCGCCCGCCACCGGTTCGTCGCTGGCGCTGCTGACGGTGGCGACGAGCGGGTTGGTGAAGGTGGTGTTGATGACGGCGCTCTGCCCGGTACTGCTGGTGTAGGCGAGGGCGAAGCCGCGCGACTCGAACGCGCCGATGTCGCACGCGCCCCTGCGGGCGGGCGATGCCGCGCTGGTCGGTAGTAGGGCATTCCGCGCCACTCGGGGAATCGGTGACGAGGCCGCGCTGCCGGGCAGCAGGGCGATGGTCTGGTAGGGCCGCCGTTATCGCGCAGCCCGGCGTTGGGTCGAGGCCAGCGGGTGTTCGACAGGCTGTTGTTGGCCGAGTTCAGGCCAGTTGCCATCGTCGGCAAGATTGTAACCGAGGTCGGTGAACGGGTTCGCGCAGTTGCTGCCGCGTGCGCTGTTGGCGACGAGCGCCTGCAGGCGAGCTTCCTCCCATTGTAGACATTCCCACCAAAGTCGGCACCATTGCCACCACCGTGCTATTGAGCAGCGTCACCCGCCCGATGGTAGCTGTCCCCCCGCCAAGATATGCCCTGGTTGCCGACGATGGTGCTGGGCACGATCGTCATACCGGAATCCGCGGCGGCGCTATTGCTGAAGACCGCCCCGCCGTAGGTCGCGCTGTTCCCGGTGAGCAGGCTTCGCTCAACCCGCAGGATACACCGGACTCCGCAGCGATACCGCCACCATACGTCGCCTGGTTGCCGCTGAGACAACATCAGTCACCGTCGACGTGGTATCCGAGATGATCCTGCCGCCGACATAGGCTTGCCCGCCTGTCACGGTCAGGCCCGGTAACGGCGATCGTGCCGCTGCTGAAGCGGAAAGATGCTGAACTCCGGCGTGTTGGTGGCGGTGCTGCGCGCCACGGCTGGCGCCGCCGCGCCCGGCCCGGTGATGGTGAGGTTGCGATCGATGTTCAGCTGACCTGTAGTCAGGGTGATCCTGCTCGGATTCGGTAGGCTGAAGGTGATGCTGTCACAATTGCTGAAACCGTTGGTGTTGTCGATCGCCGCGCGCAGCGTGCTCGCGCCGCTGTCGGCGGTGCTGGTGACCACGCAGTTCGCCGCGCTGGCCGCGCGCGGCTGCAGCGCCTCGAGCAGCCACCAGCAGGCCGAGCCCCCCGAAGAGCAGCCAGCGCCTGGTCAACGAGCCGAGCCGACGATTCATGCTTCCCCCCTCTGTGCGCTACCGCGCGCCGGTGCGGTCGGATACCGCTGGCCGGGGCGCGAACAAACCGACTGTCTGCCTCGCGCTTACAGTAGAGCGGCGACGGGCGGCGCACATCGTAAGAATTACTCAATCGCGGCGTTGTCGGCGGGACGGGGATATAGGAAAAATTACCTAGTGGGGGCGGTTGGGGTGCCGGGTGCGGTGCTATACTCGGTGGCGCGGAATTCGCGGACGAGTCCGGAGGCCAGTGGTGCCCGATGCTGTGAACACGCCGCCCGCCGCCACCGCACTGGTCGGGCGCGAGCGCGAGCAGGGGCTGCTGCGCGACGCCCTCGCCGCCGCGCTGGCCGGGCGCGGGTCGCTGGTGCTGATCGGCGGCGAGGCGGGGATCGGCAAGACCGCCCTGGCGGAAGCCACGCTGGCCGAGGCGGCGCGCGGCGCGCTGGTGCTCGGGCTTACCGCGCCTACGACCCTGACCGAGACCCTCCCCTACGGCCCCTGGGCCGACCTCTTCGCCCGCTACCTGCCGACCCACGACCTCCCGCCCCACCCCGCCGCCTTCGCCGCGCGCGGCGGGGTGGGCGATAGCGCCAGCCAGGGGGCGGTGATCCAGCAGGTGCTCGACTGGTGCGCGGCGCTGGCCGCCGCTCGGCCGCTCGTGCTGCTGCTCGATGACCTCCACTGGGCCGACGAGCCGAGCCTGGCCCTGCTGCGCGCCGTCGCCCGCGCGCTCCCGGCGCACCCCCTCCTCCTCGTCGCCACCTACCGCGCCGACGAGGTCACGCGCGACCACCCGCTCGCCACGCTGCTGCCCTTGCTGGTGCGCGAGGCCGCCGCGCTGCGCGTCGATCTCCGCCCCCTCTCCCTCGCCGCCGTCCACACCTACGTCGCCGCGCGCTACCGCCTGCCAGCGCCCGAGGCGGCGCGACTGGCGGACTATCTGCACGGGCGCGCGGAGGGGAACGCGCTCTATCTGGGCGAATTGCTGCGGACGCTGGAGGAGGAGGGGGTGCTCCGGGCCACGGCGGCGGGCTGGCATCTCGGGGACACGGCGGCGGTGCGCGTCCCGGCGCTCTTGCGGCAGGTGATCGACCGCCGCGTCGCGCGCCTGGGGGCCGAGGCGCAGCCCGCTGGCGCTGGCGGTGCTCGCCGTGTCGCGCCGTTCGCCCTCTGGGCGGAACTGACCGGGGCGGACGATGAGACGCTGCTGACGCTGCTGGAGGAGGGCGAGGCAGCGCGCATCCTGAAGCGACGCCGACGGCGCGGGCCTCCGCTTTTGCCACGCGCTGATCCACGACGCGATCTACGAGGGCATCCTGCCGCCGCCGTCGCGCCTGGCACCGCCGGGCGGGCGCGGGCGCTGGCGGGGCAGCCGCGCCCCGATCCCGACGTGGTCGCGCGCCACTTCCAGCAGGCGGGCGACCCGGCGGCGATCCCCTGGCTGGTGCGGCGGGGACCGCGCCCGGCTGACCCTCGACTACCGCGCCGCCGCCGCGCGCTACCGCGAGGCATTGGCGCTCGACCGCGAGCAGCATCCGGAGGACGAGACGCCTTCGAGCGGGGCTGGCTCCTCCTCCGGTTGGCCCACGTCACCGAGATGGTCGAGCCGCTGGTTAGCGCCGAGCAGGCCCTGGCCGCCAACCGGATCGGCGTGGCGTGCGACGACCGGGCGCTGGCGGCGGCGGCGCTCTTCCAGGCCGGGGCTGGGCAACTACACGTGAGTCAGGGACGGTACATCCAACACCACGGCGCAGGAGGGCCTGCCGCCTCCTCGTGCGCTGCCCCCGGACGAGCAGGGCGCGGCGCGGGACGCAACCGGGATCAGCGTGGCGCACGCCACCGGCGCGCTGATCGGCGACTTCGGCACGCTCGCGGCACGCCGACGCGCTGCGCCTGGCCGAGGGCTTCGTGCCGGACGCCTACACCTCGACGCACTGGCGCGTGGGGATGCTGCCGCGCTCTACCGCGCTCGGCCAGCCCGAGGCGGCGCTGGCGGTCTACCAGGAAGCGGTGGCGCTGGGCGAGCGCGAGGCGGCCTATGCTGACCTGTCGATGATCCATCGGGCCGCCCAGGCCACCTTGATCATCCCCTACTACGCCGACCGCGTGGCCTGGCGCGACGAATGCGCCGCTGCGGGGCGTGAGCAGGCCGCCGCCGCCGCCGCGCGCGTCGGCTTCCGAACGCCCGCCGCTGCTCGCCTGGTCGTCGCTGCTCTACCCCGCTGGGCGCTGGGCCGACATCGACGCGTTTGCCGCCACCGCCCTGCCGAGCACGGGTAGGGCGACCCCGGCGTGATCTACCTGACGACGATGATCGGGCCATTGGCCCGCGCTCGCGGCGACGAGGAACGCGCCTGGGAGCAGGTGCGGGAGATCCTGACCGACGGCCCGGCGACCGAACCGGGGCAGGCCTTCTTCTGGACGGCGACGCGGCTACAGCCGCTCGCGGCGGCGCTCGCGCTCGACGCGGGCGATCCGCCGCTGGCGCGGACGTGGCTCGATGCCCACCAACGCTGGCTGGATTGGGGTGACGCGACGCTCGGCCGGGCGGAGCACCGGTTTGGCCGGGCGGAGTACGAGCGCGCGGCGGGCAACCTGGCCGCCGCCCGGGAGCACGCCCGCGCGGCGCTCGCCCACGCTACCACGCCGCGCCAGCCGCTCGCGCTGCTCGCCGCGCACCGCCTCTGCGGCGCGCTCGCCACCGAGGGCGGCGATCACGCCGAGGCGGCGGCGCACCTGGAGGCGGCTCTCGCCCTCGCCGACGCCTGCGCCGCCCCCTACGAGCGGGCGCTGACCCTGCTGGCGCTCGCGGCGCTGCACAGCGCGACCGGCGATGCGGCGGCGCACGCGGCTCTGGATGAGTACGGGGCATTCGCGAGCCACTCGGCGCGCAGCCCGCGCCGGCCTGCGCCACCGCGCTTGCCGCGCCTCCCCGCGCCGCCCGCCGCGCCGCACCCCGCACCGGCCGATGCGCCGCCCGCGCCCGCTGGGTGGGCGAGATTGGCGCACTCTCCGCGCGCGAATTGGAGGTCTTGCGCCTCGTGGCGGCGGGTTGCACGAATGCCGAGGTGGCGGAACGCCTCAGCGTGAGTGCGCGCACCGTGGGGCAGCACCTCTACTCCATCTACAACAAGCTCGGCGTCTCGTCGCGCACCGCCGCCGTGCATCGCGCCGCCGAACTCCGCCTTGTATAGCCCGGCGAACCGCGCCCGGGCCGCCGCGCCTACAGGCTCGGCGGCGGATGCCCGCGACCCGGCGGCACCGCGCCGCACCGGATCGTCGGGCGGGTCGAAGCGCAGCCGCCTTCTGCCCGTCGATGTGGAGCAGGAAGCGGTCGGTCGCCCCGCCGCCGGTGCCCACGCGCACCCCATGCGCCGCCAGCGCCGCGCGTACCCCCGCCCAGGCCGCCCCGCCCACCGGCTGCTGCGTCGGGTCGGCGAAGACCCCCGACGCGGTATCGAACAGCGCGCCCAGCGTCGGGAAGGCGACGGCGGGGGCGAAGGCGCAGACCAGCCACTCCCGCCCGGCCTCGTGGACCGCCAGGGTCCCCAGCAGCGTCTCCCCCTGGAGCAGCCGGAAAGGGATACCGCGCCGGATGTCCGACCAGGGATGCATACCACCTCCGCTCGCGTGTACCGACCTCCGGGCGCGTCGTGCAACGCCCCCGACCATACTCTAGGCGGTTGGCGGGGGTCGCACATCGTAAAAAATACGCATTCGTGCGCGGGACACGACGAATGCCAATAGGTAGTTTTTCCTATTGGTCCCATCGGCGGGCCGCACCGCAGCGTGTAGACGGGGCGATTGCACCGGGGCGTGCTGTCAGCGTCGGGGTGGGATCGCGCGGAAAATGGGCAGACCAGGGCAGTCTGTTGCCCTATTGATTGATACGGCAACAGCAGAATAGGCCAGGGAATTGGTGCACGATGCGGTACACACGCGACACGCCGCCGCGCCCGGCCGGGCGCGGCGGCGGGGTCACACATTGCCCTAATACCCGCGCGACTTGTCCACGAGGTTCGTCAGGGTCTCGCCGGCGAGGAAGCGGGTGAGGTTCTCGCGGAAGATCGCGGTGCCGCCGACCATGGTCTGCTCGGACTGGGCGGAGTTGTGCGGCGTGAGGATGAGGTTCGGCGCGTCCCAGAGGGGATTGTTCGCCGACATCGGCTCCTCGGCCTGCACGTCGAGGCAGGCCCCGGCGATCCACTGCTCCTTGAGCGCGGCGATCAGCGCATTCTCGTCCACGATCTTACCGCGCGAGAGGACCAGCAGGTAGGCGTTCGACTTCATCATGCCGAGGTGGTCGGCGGTGATCATGCCGCGCGACTGGGGGGTGAGCGGCGTGGCGATCGCGACGGTGTCGGCGCGCTTCAGCAGCTCCGGCAGGCCGTCGATGCCGTACAACTCCTCGACGTAGTCGGGCTTGGGCACGTCGTTGATGTCCACGGCGATGACCTTCATGTCGAAGGCCCACGCGCGCCGGGCGATGGCCCGCCCGATGTTGCCGAGGCCGATGATCCCCATCGTCAGCCCGGAGAGGCCGAACATCGGGTCGGGGGTCTGCCCCCACTGCCAGTTCTTGATGCGCTGCTGCTCGGCCTGGTAGGCGAGCCGTCGCGACATGGAGAGGAGCATCGCGAAGGTGTGCTCGGCGATGGTCGCGGCGTGCGAGCCGCGCATGTTGGTGAGCACGGCGTCGTTGTGCTGGAGCGTGGGGGCGTCCCAGATCCACTCCACGCCCGCGCTCATCGCCTGGACCCAGCGCAGTTGCTTCGCGGCCTGGCTCATCTCCTCGGTCATGTAGCCGAAGACGGCGTCGGCATCGACGATCTCGCGCTGCAGGGTCTCGGGATCGTCCGCCTGGACAAACTGGACGTGCGGGAACTCCTCCCGCACCGGTGCCAGCAGGTGCTCGGGCCATTGGGTGTTGAGCAAGAGCTTCATGATGCCTCCACGAGTGCTCAGTGCTCAGTGCTCAGTGCTCAGTAACTTGGCACTTGGCACTTGGCACTTGGCACTTCTCATGACGGTCGTACCGCGCCGAGGCGGCTGGTGACGCCGCCGTCTACCCAGATGATCTGGCCGGTGATGTAGCTCGCGCCTGCGGTGCAGAGGAAGACAGCGAGCGGGCCGATGTCGCTCGGGAGGCCGACGCGGCCGGTCGGGACGCGCGGCCCCCAGGTGTCGGGGCTGTAGTCGGGGTTGTCGAAGTAGCGCGCCACTTCGATCGCGCCGGGGGCGATCGCGTTCACCAGGATGCCGTGCGGCGCGAGCTCGATCGCGCTGGCCTTGGTGAACATGTTGATACCGCCCTTGCT
>JAXLWN010000114.1:0-19790 GCA_046328475.1 Chloroflexia bacterium
GCATACTCTTGATCGCCTCGTAGGCCGGGCGACTGGAGAAGTCGGGCCGCAGCATGCTCCAGCCATACTTCTCATCGCCCTGCGCGATGCCGGGGATCGTCTGGTAGTTCAGGTTCCAGAGGAACATCACGCCCATCCACGACCACTCGTTCTTGCCGATCTCGAACGCGCGCAGGATGAACTGCGCCTGCTGCTGCTCGCTCGTCAGCTCGCAGTACTCGTAGCCGTTCGGCACCGGCAGACCCTGGCAGGAATCCCAGCCGAACTCCGTCAGCCAGATCTGCTTGCCACCCTCGCCGTTCTGCTCCATGATCGTCCGCTGCTCCTCAATGCGGCGGAAGTAGAAGTCGGGCGAAGTGTTCCAGCAGGTGCCATCCTGCGAGTTGTAGCGCTGCTTGGCCGTCGGGCCGCACGTCCCCGGACCCGGATTCTGCGGGAAGCGCAGGTCGGGCGAGTTCGCCGCGCTGCCGGGGTGCGCCGCCAGATGATCGTAGAACTGCTTGCCCGCGCCGCCATTGTAGGCGTAGAACTGCTTCAGGTACTCGACATCGTCGATCGCCACACTCGGGTTGTTCACGCCGGTCGGCGTCAAGCCGCCGAACAGCACCGCCGCGTTCGGGTCGTTCTTCCGCACGCCCAGGAAGCCGTTCCGCAGCGTCTCGTAGTACGGCGCGACGCGCACGTTGCCGCCGGTCTCGCCCGCCAGATTCTGCTCGTTCCAGATCTCGTACGCCTTCACCCTGCCCGCGTAGCGACCAGCAACCTCGCGCATCAGGTTATAGAAGGCATCCAGGGAAGCCTGCGTTTCCGGCAACCCGCCCGTGGGATTGGCCCACGTCGGCGACTTGACGACGCTCACCAGCACCTTGACGCCCTTCGCGTTCGCCGCCGCCACCTGCGAGTCGAGAATCTCCCAGTGGTACTGGCCGCGCACCTCCTCGAAATCCTTCCAGACGAGTTGGACGCGGATCCAGCCAAACCCGGCCTCGGTCACCTTGCCGAGCACCTGGTTGTTGTAGTTGATGCCCGCGAAGTTGCCGATCAGGTAGGTGTTGAACCCATATTCGAGGTGATTCGCGCGATACGGGCCACCACCGCCGCCGCCGGGGATATCGGAACCCGTCGGCGGGCTCGTCTCCTTCGCGGTGGCGAAGGCCGGGACGCCGACGCGATTCATTCGCTCCAGCCCCATCAGGCCGAGCAGCACGCGATAGTTCGGGTCGGCGATCTCCGGGTGCAATTCCCAGCGCCCGCGCTCGAAGTACTGCACGGTGTAGGTCTTGCCATCGACGCTATTCACTTCCTGGAACGGCTCCGACCAGGGGAAGCCAAAGTTCTGCAGGCCACCCCAGCGCTGCCAGAAGACGAGGAAATCGCCGCTCAGCGTGTGCCCCGTGTCGGCGAAGTAGGCGCTGCCGTTGTTCGGGTTCGGCACCGGCAGGAACGGCTGCTCGGTCTTGCGGTTCGCGATCACCTCGTTCCCAACCAGCGTTAGCAGCACGTCATACGGTGCCACATTCTCCGGGTGGTACTCGAAGCGCGCCCGCTCGAAATACTGCGTCAGATAGGACTTCCCGTCGGTCGAAACCTCCATGTAGGTCCGCGTCAGCGGGAAGCCGAACACGAAGAGGCCGCCGTTGTCTTCCCAGTATTGGCGGAACCGGCCACTGATGTAATGGCCCGTATCGGGGAAGAGATAGGGATCGGTCGGGGCGCTGCTCATCGCCGCCGCCTGCGGCGCGCTCGGGGCCGCCCCCACACCCGCCAGCGGAACCAGGCTACTGATGATTAACAGCAACGCCGCGATCCCCAGACTGAACCTGCGCGGAATCCTCATCGTCACCCTTTCCTTGTGCCTTCGCCCGTTCCTCGTCGCCCGCCACCGGCAAACCAGGACCGTTCCTTCCCGGCGGCTGCCCCCGCATGCCGCCGCGCTCCTGCCCGAGTACAACGGTTGGTGCGAAACCCGGTTGCGACGGGAAGCCGGTGGCACCCTCCCCGTCACCGCCCAACCGGTACGCCGCAATCGGGCGCATGCCCATGCGCGGGCAACGCCCCAATGCACGCCAGACACGCAGGATTCACGCCACGAACTGCATCCTGATGCGCCCGAAGCGCACTTCCACCCCAGGCACGAGGATCGTGGGCCGGTCGATACGGACATTATTCACGAACGTGCCGTTCGTACTGCCCATGTCCGAGACCCACCAACGCCCGTCGTTGAGGAAAATGCGCGCATGTTCGCTGGAGATGTAGGTGTCGTTCAGCTGGATCGCCACCCCATCCCGCCGCCCAACGGCCGCGCCCGAGCGCACCGGGAAGCGATGCCCCGCCGGATAGCCCGATTCGGTCGGCTCCAGCAGCACGAGTTGCACCGCAGGGGAAGGTGCCGCCGCCCTCGGCGCAGGCCCACCCGCCGTGGCGATCGACAGCGCACGCAACTCGCGCGCGATCGTCCGCACGATCTGGAAGAGGAAGAAATAGAGCAGAAAGACAAAGAGGACCCGCAGCAGCAGGATGAACCAGTCGAATGGCAGACTCATCGGAGTCCCGCATTCATACGCCCGCGCCCACCGGTTGCGGCACAAACTCCAGCTGCAGCGTGCCGAACTCGATCTTGTCGCCCGGGCGCAGGACAATATCGCGCACCGGCTGGCCGTTCACCTTCGTGCCATTGGTGCTGCCCAGGTCGATAATCCGCCACTGCCCGCCATTCGACTCCACCCGCGCGTGGTGGCGCGAGACATCGGTCGATTCCAGCACCAGATCGTTGTCGATCCCGCGCCCGATCGTCGTCACCGCCCCGCGCATCGTGAAGAGCCGATCCTTGCCCGGACCATTCAGCAACCGCAGCGCGTGCGGCGCGTTCGGTTGCGGCGGCGGCAGCGACAGCGGCGGTGGCGGCGGCCCCGATTCCCGGTAAACGGCGGTGCGCGCCACCGCGTGCTGCGGCCCACCGGGCATCGCGGTCGGGATCGTCTGCGCATCGACCCGGATCGCCCGGCGACGCACCGTGGTATTGCTGAAGAGTTGCACCGTCACCGGGCCGAGCGTCTGATAACCACGGTCGGCGATCTGCTCGGCCAGCCACCCCGCCAGCTGCTGCGTCAGCCGGTCGACGTAGCTCGCGAAGACCTGCATATCGAGCGGGTGGATTTCCGCGCGGTAGTCGTTGGCGACGAGCGGCCCGCCGACCGAGACGACCCGGCTGTCCTCCATCGCGCGCTCCAGCTTGCGACCAATTTCGGAAGGCTGGAGCGGACGGCGAAAGAAGCGCATGATCGTCCCTTCGACCACGTGCTCCAAGAATTGCTCTGCGCGATCGAGTATCGCCACGTTCCACCCTGCCACATCGCAGCAGCGCCCCGCCCGGACGCTGGGGCACCTGGTCGCGGCTGAGGTCATGCCCACAGTATAGACCAGCCACCACCGTCCAGCAACGACCGTTCAGTACGTACGCAGCCGCAGCCGCCACCTACCGCCGATCGCTCCCGCAGTGGGCCTCGACACTACTGTACGCATAGCCGACCCCCAAAGTTCCAAACCCGCACCAAACCCCACCACCCAATTCCCGCCACGCAACGATGCAACGTTGGTGCCATTCCAATGCTCACCCCGCCTCGCAACGCATCCTAGCGCATCCTAACCCGCGTAGGCGGGTTTCGTGGCCCGCAGGCCCCCAGGCGCGGTTTCAACCGCTCGGCCCTTCCATCGCCCATCGCCTCTCGTCTGACTCACTCGTCACTCATCACACTCATCACTCGTCACTCTCGTCCACTCACGACTCACGACTCACGACTCACGACTCCCATTGCACCCACCCCCACCACCCCCTATCCTTCCCCCAAACCAACCGTCACCTCCCGCTGCCCGCACCACACAGGGAGAACAGCCCAGATGGCCGAGCGCGCCCAACTCTCCAGCCCCACATCGCAGTCCCCGGCCAACCGCATCGGCGTCACCCTCGCCTGGCTCGTCGGCGCGACCCTCGCCACCGCCGCCGCCGCGTTCTATCGCCGCCCTTTCGCCACCGCCCGCGCCCTGCGCCGTTTGCGCCTCCTCGCCTCGGGTGCCACCGAGCGACGGGCGCTGGTCCGCGACCTGCCCATCCGCTACTTCGAGTCCGGCCCGCGCGACCGCCCGCCGCTCGTCCTCCTCCACGGCCTGGGCGACTCCGGCGAGACCTGGGCCGGCATCATCCCCACACTCGCGCGCGACCATCGCGTGATCGCGCCCGACCTCGCCGGCTTCGGGCAAGCGCCGATCCCGCCCGAAGGCATGCACTTCTCGGTCCTCACCGACTACCTCGCCCGCTTCCTGGAAACCATCGGCATCGACCGCGCGGTCATCATCGGCAACTCCCTCGGCGGCGCAATAGCCATGCGCCACGCCGCGCTCCACCCCGAGCGCGTCGCGCGCCTCTTCCTGCTCAACACCGCCGGATTGCCGATCGACCACGTCGAAGTCTTCTCCCCGCGCACCCGCGCCGAAGCCAGCGCACTCGCCGCCGCCTCGCTCGGCGCGCAGCGTCGCCTCCCCGGCTTCATCCTCGACGACCTCGTCCGCCGCGTCGCCGACCCCGCCCGCCGCGCCTACCTCGACAGCCCCGAGCGCACCGACGTCACCGCCGATCTCCCCCGCCTCACCATGCCGATTACCACCATCTGGGGCGAACGCGACCGCCTCATCCCGCTCGCCGCCATCGCCCCCCTCCGCGCCGCCCACCCCACCGCCGAACTCGTAACCCTCCCCAACGCCGGCCACATCCCCCAAAGCGACGCCCCGCGCGACGTTGCCGCGCTCATCCTGGAACGCTTGCGGGAACCTTTTCACTAGCCACACCGCCTTAATCGCAGCGCACCGAACGACAATGCGATGGCGGGTAGATGAAGCGTTGGGCGATCTCGGCGGCTATAGTCCTTCTCTTGCTGCTCTGCACAAGCAGCGTCGCTGCCTGCTTGCCACCGCCAACAGTGATACGTGTACGCTGCAGCAATGCCGAATATTCATTCACGCCAACATCACCATTGAGCACAAGGGATCCGCGTCATCCAGCCGCCATAGCAGAGTGTGCCGAAAATCTCAGCGCACTGGTGCCACAACTCGATCAGGCTGTGGAAGACTGGTACAGCAACGACTATCGCTACAACTTTCTCGGCGGCACCGAACTCACGTTCGAGCCTTACACAACCACACGCGAACAGTCGCTCATCAACGCCCAGCACTCCCTGCTCGACTGCACCTATCCCGCCTACAACCGCCTCGGCAACTGGCTCAAGGTCTGGACCGCGCGCAGAGAATACTGCACCTCATCGCTCGCCCCCGCCGACCTCCTCGGAAGCCACTGCGGTACTGTGAAACTCACACTCTCGCTCACATTCTTCCTCGGCTACCTATTCCAGCATCCAGGTCGCGACACAGCTCCATACCTCGCCCTGCTCCTGCTCGCGGTCGGACTCCTCGTCGTCGCCCTCGCCTACAAGGCGCGCCTGGGCCAATTCATCGCCACAGTGAAACCAAGTCTTGGCAAACTCGCATTCATCATCGTTGTAGGCATCATGGTCATCTGCGCCGGTGGTTTCCTCGACACCCTGCTCATCATGGGTCTGATCTACACCATCATCAGCTTCCTGCTCCCCCGCGACACAACAGCAGGCAACCCGATCCAGTCGCGGCCGGAGAACAAACCACGCAAACGCGCAATTCCCCAGCAACTACAAGATAGCCCAACCAAACCGGATTGATCCGGCGCACTTACAGCCCGGAGACTTCATCTCCGCAGGCGGGCTTTGTGCAGACGCACCGCCTCCCAAATCGCCCCCGCCCCCACGCCCCCACGCCCTCACATCCCCACACCCCCACGCCGCGCCCGCAACTCCGCCAGCCCCGCCACAACCTCCGCGCGCGGCAAATTGCCCTGCACCAACTCCTCGTCGCTGAAGTGCCGCAGCCGCTCGTAAAAATCGATCCCCCGCTCCAACGCCCCCGGATCCTCATCCAGCAGCGCAAAGAGCCAGTTCTCCGCCCGCGCAAAATCCCCCGCCTGCTCCGCCTGCCGCCAGAGCAAGTCCATCACCCTCGGCGGCAACGCATACGCCGCCAGCAGCTCCAGCAGCGGATCGATCCCCGCGCCGCCAGATCGGACGAAACACCCTCCTCGACCAGCACCGTCAAGAACAATTGCAGCGCCTTCAACCTGCCGATCGCCGCCTCGTCATCGTCCCCCTGCGCCGCGTCGAGATCGGCCTGCTCGCGCACCAGCGCCCCCAGCAGCGCCAGCTTATCCCCAACGACCTCCCGCTCCTCGAACGCCGACGACTCCCCCCGAACCGCGCCGATCAACTCCTCCGCCGAGCGCATTCGCACCGTCTCACTATCCATCCCGAAATGCTGGCGCAACGCCTGATCGAACGGCTCCCCCGCCACACGAAACTGCAGCCCCTTGCGCTCCTCGGCACTCCGCACCAGCGCCCCATACGCCATCCCAAGCTGCTCAATCTGCCGCAAGATGTAGTCGCGCTGCACCATCGCCCGCCGCCTCTTCCTCGTCTCAATACCACAACCCGCGCGCAACGACGCCCGCCACGACCCAGTAGACCACACCCACCCCCCACCTGTATAACCACCAACCACCCAAACCCGCCCCATCCTCCACCCATCCCCCACCATCGCCCCCCAAAGTCTGCCCATCCTAACAACACATTGATCACTTTCCGCCCAACCTGTCATGGATTCCGCCCTCCCCGAGGGTCCGTAAAGATAAGGGCGGAAGCAAAACCCGCCCACCTCGAACGACATCCATGCCACGGGCAGGTACACATGACCACCATGCCTTCCCCCTACCACAGCTAAAGTCCCCCCGTTCACGGGGGATTTAGGGGGCCAACCTCTCACCATCCAACCCGTTTTCCTTACGCCACCGCCTCAAGGTCCCCCCAGGATTGGGGGGATTTAGGGGGGCCTCCCCGCACGCACACGCCACCCACATCACCCCACCTCGGGAAAAAAGTAAAATTGCAAAAACAAACCTACTTTCCCCTCACATGCTATGATCCCTCTTCGGCACCGGCACCGCGCGCAACTACCGGGAGGCACACCTTGTTCGTCGTCGGCACGGCGGGTCACGTCGATCACGGCAAATCCACACTGGTCAAAGCCCTCACCGGCATCGACCCCGACCGCCTGCGCGAAGAGCGCGAGCGCGCCATGACCATCGACCTCGGCTTCGCCTGGCTCACCCTGCCCAGCGGGCGCTCCGTCAGCGTCGTCGATGTCCCCGGCCACGAGCGCTTCATCAAGAACATGCTCGCCGGTGTCGGCGGCATCGACGCCGCCCTGCTGATCGTCGCCGCCGACGAAGGCCCCATGCCGCAGACCGCCGAACACCTCGCCATCCTCGACCTGCTCGGCATCGCACGCGGCCTCGTCGTCCTCACCAAGCGCGACCTCGTGGACGGCGACTGGCTCGACCTCGTCCGCGAGGAGACCCGCGAGCGCCTGCTCGGCACCACCCTCGCCGACGCCCCGATCATCGCCGTCTCCGCCACCACCGGCGCGGGCCTCGACGACCTCCGCGCCGCGCTCGACCGCCTGCTCGACGACACACCCCAGCGCCGCCCCACCGGCGCACCCCGCCTGCCGATCGACCGCGTCTTCACCATCAGCGGCTTCGGCACCGTCGTCACCGGCACCCTCAGCGACGGCATCCTCGAAGTCGGCCAGGAAGTCGAAATCCTCCCCTCCGGCAAGCGCGGGCGCATTCGCGGCCTCCAGAGCCACCAGGCGAAGGTCGGCGACGCCCAGCCCGGCAGCCGCGTCGCCGTCAACCTCTCCGGCCTCGCCGTGGACGACCTCCGGCGCGGCGACCTCCTCACCACCCCCGGCGCGATCCGCACCACCGACCGCCTCGACGCGCGCCTCACCCTCACCGCCGACGCCCCGGTGGAGCTCGAACAGAACGACGAGGTCGATTTCTTCCTCGGGGCCGACGAACTCCCCGTGCGCGTCACCCTGCTCGACACCAACCGCCTGCACCCCGGCGAGACCGGCTGGGTGCAACTCCGCCTCAGTCGCCCCGTCCCCGCGCTCAAGGGCGACCGCTTCATCATCCGCCGCCCCTCCCCCTCGATCACCATCGGCGGCGGCGCGATCGTCGATCCCGCCCCGCGCCGCCACAAGCGCTTCCAGCCCGCCACCCTCGACAAACTCGCCACCCTCGCCACCGGCACCCCCGAGGAACTGCTGCTCCAGGCCCTCGCCGACGGCCCGCTCGACCTCAAAACACTCGGCGAACGTACCAACCTCGATCCCGACACCCTCCGTGACGCCATCCACGCCGCCCTCGAATCCGACAGCGCCCTGATGCTCACCGGCAACCCTGCCACCCCGCGCCCCGCCGACGTCCTCATCGCCTCCGATGTCTGGGACAGCCTCCAGGCGCGCATGAGCGACCTCCTGGCCGCCTTCCACCGCGCCTCCCCGCTCCGCCCCGGCATGTCCAAAGAAGAATTCCGCAGCCGCCTCGGCCTCGCCCCGCGCCTCCACGACGCGGCGGTCGCCGCCGCCCTGCGCGCGTGTACCATCACCGAGGCTGGCCCCGTCTTCCGCCTCCCCGACCACCAGATTACCTTCAGCCCCGCCCAGCAGGCGATCGTCACCCCCTACCTCGCCGCCATCGCCGCCCAGCCCTACTCCCCACCCGCCCCCGCCGAACTCGGCGTCACCCCCGACCTCCTCGCCGCCCTGGTCGAGACGGCCGCCGTGCGCCGCCTCGACGACAGCGTCGTCTTCGCCCCCGCCGCCTACGACGAGATCCTGGCCACCACCCTCGCCATCCTCGAAGCCGAAGGAGCGATCACCGTCGCCCGCTTCCGCGACCGCTTCAGCACCAGCCGCAAATTCGCCCTCGCCGTCCTCGAACACTTCGACCGCCTCAACATCACCCGCCGCATCGGCGACGAACGCGTGCGCGGCACCGCCCGCATAGAAAAGGCGGCATCCGCCTAACCACGGACACCGCCCCAACTTTCGAACGTTGAACGTTGAACCCTGAACCTCGCCTCTCGCCTATCGTCCTCGTCGTTCGTACTTCGCTCACGACTCACGACTCACGACTCACGACTCGCCACCATACCCTGGTGCCGTCACCACTGCCGTGAACGACAGCGGCGGCAGCGTCAGCGTCAGCTTCCCATCGCGCACCGCTTCCTCGCCGCCCAGTTCGCGCGACACGACCACATCCGGCCGCTCGAACGTATTGATCGCCTTCGGATCGTTCCCGGCCACCTGATGGATCGCCACCGCCTGCCCAGGCGCAGCCCCGCGCCAGGCGATCTCCGTCGTCACCGCCTCCGTCTGGCTGCGGTTGACCAGGAAGACCGCCCCGCGCCCGGCCGCCTCGTCGTAGCTCGCCGACACATCCAGCAGCGGCATCCCCCCGAACAGCTTCGTGTCGTACTCCGGCGCGCTCACCAGCGGTTCCAGCGCCCGCCCCGTCGCGTGCTGCGCCACCATCGCGATCGGATAGAAGGTCGGCTGCTTCAGCAACTGCTCCCCGCGCACCGTCAGCGGCGAGATCGTGTTCACCACCTGCGCCAGGCAGGCGATCTGCAGCACGTCGCAGCGCCGCAGGAAGACATTCAGCCACTGGGCCACCACCAGCGCATCTTCGAGGTTATACACCTCTTCGCTGAGCGGCGGTGCCTCGCGCCAGCCTCCCTTCCCCGACCGATCCTTGTACCAGACATTCCACTCATCCCACGACAGCCAGACATCGTGCTGCGAGCGCCGCTTCGCCTTCACGTAGCGCAGCAGCCCCGCCAGCGTATCCACGTGTGACTCGAACTGCGCCGCCAGCGCCAGGTAACTCGCGGTGTCATTCTCATAATTCGTGGCGTAGTAGTGCATCGCCAGATAATCGACCTGCTCCCAGGTGTTCTCCAGCACCACCCGGTCCCACTCCGGGTAGGTCGCCATCGTCGTGTTCGAGGAGCCGCAGGCGACGAGCTTCAGGCTCGGGTCCTGCAGCCGCATCACCTTCGCGACCTCGCGCGCCTTCTTGCCGTAGTCCTCGGCCGAGAGTTGCCCGATCTGCCACGGCCCGTCCATCTCGTTCCCGACGCACCAGTACTCGACCCCATACGGCGCGGCGTTGCCATTCGCCGCCCGCATGTCCGCGTAGCGCGTGCCCACCGGCGCGTTGCAATACTCCACCAGCGCCGAAGCCTCCTCGACCGTGCCCGTGCCAACGTTCACCCCGAGCATCGGCTGGATATCCATCGAACGGCAATAGGCGATGAACTCGTCCGTGCCGAACTGATTCGTCTCGATCGACTGCCAGGCCAGCTCCCGGCGACGCGGGCGCTGCGCCTTCGGCCCGACGCCATCGCGCCAGTCGTAGCCGCTCAACATGTTGCCGCCCGGATAGCGCAGGATGCTCAGGCGCAACTCGCGCAACGCCGCCTGCACGTCGCGCCGGAACCCCTGCGCGTCGGCCTGCGCCGATCCCGGATCGTAGAGGCCACCATAGATGCAGCGCCCCATGTGCTCGGCAAAGCCGCCGAACAGCAGCGGCGAGATCGCCCCGATCGTCCGCTCATTGTCGAGCGTCACGCGGGCAGTCAGCGAACCCTGGCTCATGTGCCTCCTCAATGTCGCTTGTCGTCGGATCCCGGTTGCCGCGAGGATTCGCGCATAGTAGCACGGTTCCGGGCGGCATCAACAGCCCGGCCAGGGTCCGAGAATACCTGACAAGCGCGAGGCGCGGCCCTGCCCACAGCCGCCGTGCCCTGGCGGGAAGTCCGCAACATCGGCAGCAAGCGCGTGCCACCCATCATGGGGGCGAGGTGATGCGCCACGACCGACTTTCATCGCGCGTCAATTGAATGGCGACATACTCGTGCGTATTGTTGACGTACCAGATGAGGAGCCGCGCGGTTGCGATGCGCTTATCGCCCGAACGCACCACCTTTAACCCCGACGCCTCGCACGTATCGATCTTCCCGTGCGCCGCCTCGCGCCCGGTCCAGGCCGACTCCGGATCCCCGGCACCCGACGCCATAACCGCGCGGGCTCCGGCCCAATCGTGGGCGATAACGTCGGCGCAGTAGTCCCGCAGGAGCGCGGATGCTTGCGACGTGCTGGCGGCATCGCCCATCGCCCTGGCCGCGATGAACGAAAGTCCACCGCACGCGGCGCAAATGAAGACCGTCAGCAGTCCGATCAGGATCACCACCTGGGCAACCGGGTGCGCGGGCTGATCCAGGGCATCGCGGATCGGAGCGAGAGGGCCGGAGCGAACCATCGCAGCTCTCAATCTGCCACCACAGCTGAATGCGCGGCATCGTTTATCTATCGCCTGCCATCAATCGCCACCATACTCCTTTCTACGCCCGCAGGGCGTTCGGTATCACGCCCGACCACCCGATGCCGGGGCGTGCCTGGTGACGCCCCGGCATGAAAGCTTCGGCCCGGCTTACAGAGCGTGCCGGGGGCGGTGCGGCTGCTCAACGCCTTGCCCGATCGCGGCGACCAGGAGACTCAGGGACGCAGGATCACCTTGATCGTCCCGGCCGGGGCATCGATCAGTTCGAGGAAACTCGCGTTCGCCTCTTCCAGCGGGCGGATCGTCAGCCACGAAGCGACATCCGGGATCGCCCCGTCTTGCAGCAGGCGCATCGCGGTCGTGAAGTTCGCCTGGGTGTAGCAGAATGACCCCTGCACCGTGATCTCCGACCGCACGATCGTGTTCCCGGCCAGCGTCACCTCGTCCTCGTGCAGGCCGAGGAAGATCGCCCGCCCGGCCGGGCGCAGCGCCCCCATCGCCTGGCGTCGCGTCACCGGCAAGCCGACCGCGTCGATCGCGCTGTCGCAGCCGAACTGGCCGGTCGCCGCCCGCAGGATCGCCGCGAGATCGTCGGTGGCCGGGTTGATGGCGTGGGTGGCCCCCAGCGACCGCGCCAGCTCCAGGCGGGCCGGATTGACATCCGAGATCGCGACCATCGACGCCCCGGCCCGGCGAGCCGACGCGAGCGCGAGCAGCCCGATCGGCCCGGCCCCGAGGATGAGCACCCGGCTCCCCAGCGTCACCTGGGCGTGCTCGACCGCGCGCAACGCGCAGGCGAGCGGTTCGACCAGCGTTCCGGTGATCGCATCCATGCCGCCGGGCAGGGGATAGCAGGCCCGCGCCGGGGCCGCGACATAGTCGGCGAACGCACCCGGGCGATGCGCGCCGATCAGCGAGCGGTTGAGACAGAGATGCTCGGCCCCGTTGTGGCACATCACGCAGGTGCCATCCGGCACCATCGGGTTAACCGTGATGCGCTCGCCGACCGCGCGATCCGTCACCTGCGCACCGACTGCGGCAATCGTGCCAGCGAACTCGTGCCCCATGATCAAGGGCGGGCGACGCAAGCTATTCTGCCCCAGGTAGCCCGACAGCTCCGAGCCGCAGATCCCGACCGCCTCCACGCGCAACAACACCTCATCGGGCCGGATCTCCGGCGGTCGGACCTCCTCATTCCGCATCTCACGCGGGCCGTACCAGATCGCCGCTCGCATCTGTCCCCCTCTGCTTCCCGCTCAGCCCGCTCATCGCAGGTCCAGCCCACATTCCGCGTTGAATGAGCCTTTATTGCCCTGGTCCAGTCCCGTTGCCGGTGGCAACGGGACGTTAGTGCCGCAACTCCGATCCGCCCACCCGGTAGTCGGGGCGGGCGACGTTGCGCATCGTCTCACCCTCGCGCACCCAGGTGGCAACCGCCGCCGCCGCAACCTCGGCGGCACATTCGTCGGGAATGTGGACGACGCCATTCACATCGCCGTGCAGCAGGTCGCCCGACCGCACCACCATCCCCGAGATCGTCACCGTGTCGCCGACGCTCACGCAGACCAGATCGCCGTGCGAGACGACGAAGCCGCGACAGAAATACTGGAAACCGCCGAGACTCGCCACTTCCTTCACATCGCGCAGCCCGCCATCGGTCACGACTCCGACCGCGCCGAGCCGCCGCATCGTCGTCGCCATCACCTCGCCCACGTGGCAGGAGAGGCGGTTATCCTGTCCGGCATCCTTGAGTACCACCACAGCAGGCTTCGGCGCGTCCTCAAGAGCCTTGTAGAGCTCGTTGAAACTGATGCCTTCGCGCCCCTCGGTGGTGCTGTCCACCGTGCAGGTAACTGCGTAGCCGACCATCGGCGGCAGGTCGGGGTAGATGCACTTGATGTCCATCCCCACGTACCCCGCCACGCGCGGGCGCACCTTGAAGGTCTCGATCGCGTTCGCAATCGTCGGGCTGTCGATACGCTTCAGGGCATCCAACTGCTCGTGCGTCAGGTCTACAGCCATGCCACCCTTCTCGATCAATGCGTCCGCGCCGCGCAGCCGCTCGTGCGCTCGCCATCGCTCAGCCCATCAACCGTGCCCGCAACCAGATGCCGGAATCGTGCGGCATCCAGCAAACCCGTCGCAATCATATCGCGTTTCTGGCTGACGGAGGGGCAAAGCGAACAATCCGCGCCCAGACTCGCCTCGCCAGCCAGCGCAGCACTTCCCCATCCACGAAACAGGCACACCGACCGGACAGCCTACCCAGCGCGCGATCACCGCAACTGTGCAGGCGATTGCCGCAACTGTATGGGGCAATTGTGTAGATTGTCGCTGTTGCTATTGGCCGCCGCATCCTACGCTACAGTCCGGGCCAGGGCAGGAGGCCGCGCGGTGCGGGCTGAGAGGGAGACGCGCGCAGGCCGGGACGGGGCGGAACGTTCCCACAGTCCCTGCGCGTCCGGTCTCTTGGCGGGGTAGGCATGTGGGGGTGAACCATGAGCGCGACCACGCCCCATGCGGCGACACGGGAGCGAAAAGGTGCCGTTCGATCGTGTTAGCCCGGTAGGATCACCGATGGTGAGGGTACGATGGCAGACGAGACCCGCGAAATGGCCCTGTCCTGCCCCCGGTGCGGCAAGCCGATCAACTGGTCAATAGCGCGCCTCCTCAACGTCCAGCAGCCGGAGATGATGGGCGACGCGTGCCAGTGCCGACTGAGCGACGCCGACTGGGGCGACCTGAGTCAAGCGGCGATCGACGCGGTGGAGCAGCCAGCGGGGCACACCCTGATGTCACTGCGGCCACGACGGCAGTTGCATGAGGCGGGCGACAAGACGAACATTCACGGCGCCTGAGCCCCAACCCGAGTCCCCAAAGAAACTACTCGTCGGGTCTGGGGTTGCCCGCTCGCTCATCCCCCGGTCTCGCCTCCGACCGGCGCATGCCACGCGAAGACCTGCTCCGGCATCGTCCCCGGCGGCTGGCTGAGATCGATACCGTGGATGTCGAGCACGCGCTCGCGGAACCAGCGGTCGAACGGCTCGTTCGAGGTGGCCAGGCTGAGGAAGAAGTGCTGGAAATCGCGCACCTCGAAGTATACCACCTCGAAGTCCCCGGCGGGCGTCTGCTGGTACCACGCCATCTCGCTGGTCACCCCCAGGCGCTGGCGGGATGCGGCATGCTCCTCGCGCCGCGCATCGGCCAGATCGGCGTTGAACTGGCGGTAGTCCTCCAGCTTGCCCGGCAGGATCGGCTGGGTGAAGGCGATGGCAACAACCGAGCCCTTATCCCGACGGCGCGGCCTGCGCGGTCGCTCGCCCCCGAGCGCGCCGAGCTGCTTGAGCATCCCGAGGGTGTCCATCTCGGCCTTGCGCTCGACGATCCGACCCTCTTGCAGCCGCCAGGTAACCGTCCCGGTGAAGCGCATCTCGCGCCCGGTCGGTGCCAGGCCCATGAACACGCCCTGCTGCGTCCCCGCCAGGTGTTGTGGATCACCACCGTGTCGCCAGCGGCGGAGATCTGCTCGATCGTGACATGGAAGTCGGGGAAAGCCGCGCGCAGGCCACTGAGGTATGGCGCACCCCCTCGCGCCCGGGCGGCGCACCCGGGAGGGGGTCGTGATCGACGACATCGGGGGCGTAGAGCTCATCGATGAGCGCGAAATTGCCCTGGTTGACGATCTCATCGAAGACGGTGCGGATGATCGCCATGTTGCGCTCTTCGGACATTGCCTACCTCCATCGAGATGCAGGCCATCACGCGCTCGGGTATCGGATCGTGAGGGATGGCGCGGGCAGTGCGCCGGGCGAATGTCGGGCACAGCGACACGTTCCGCCGCCGCGCGACGCTGCGCGGCCGATCACTGCCGGGGACGTGGCAACGAGTCCAAGCGGGCCAGTCCCGCTCAATGCGGCGCTCGCCATTTGTCTTGCTATGGCTGGGTTTTCATCGGAGCCGGCCGGGGGACTCGAACCCCCAACCTACGGTTTACAAAACCGTTGCTCTGCCATTGAGCTAGGCCGGCATACAGATAGGCAGAGCCGCGCACAAGGCCCGGCTCACGCGAATTGTACCGTTGTGCCGGGTCTCCGTCAATTCTCGCCCGAATTGCCCGCGACAACTCCGAGAGGCCAGACTTCCGCGCGTATCTTCTCCTCACAAATAGTCAATTCTGGGGTATCGGGGCACGGCTACAGGAGTATACAATCGCTGTACATTCGCGCGCATTGGTGGCCGATCACAACCGTGCGGGAGGTAGAGTATGGCAGCTCCTCGTCTGGCCGATCGCCTCAGCGCGGCTCGCCATCGCCAGTTTGTCGGGCGCACCCCGGAACTCGACCTCTTCAAGTCCGCGCTGACGGCCGATGACGTGCCGTTCCTCATCCTGCATGTCTTCGGGCCGGGCGGCGTCGGCAAGACGACGCTGCTGGGCGAGTTCGCGTCGGCCTGCGCCGCCGAGGGGATCCCCGCCTGGCGGATCGACGGCCGCAACATCGACTCGGTCCCCGAGTCCTTCATGGCGACGCTCGGCGCGACGATGGGCGCGCTGCCGCCGCAGTCGCCGCTCGACGCGCTGTCGGCGCACGGCGGGCGGCAGGTCATCCTGATCGACACCTACGAGACCCTCAACCCGCTCGACGCCTGGCTGCGCGAGACCTTCCTGCCCCAGCTCCCGGCCGATGTGCTGGTCGTGCTGGCCGGTCGGCAGCCACCGGCGCTGGCGTGGCGCGCGGACCCCGGCTGGCAGGAGTTGCTGCGCACCATCCCGCTCCGCAACATGACCCCCGGCGAGAGCCGCGCCTACCTCTCCGAGCGGCGCGTCCCCGCCGAGCAGCACGACAACGTGCTCAACTTCACGCACGGCCACCCGCTGGCCCTCTCGCTCGTCGCCGACGGCTTCGCGCAGCGCCGCGACTGGCAATTCCAGCCCGAGGCCGCGCCCGATGTCGTCAAGACGCTGCTCGAACAGTTCGTGCAGAAGGTCCCCGGCCCCGCCCACCGCGCCGCGCTGGAGACCTGCGCCCTGGTGCGCCTGACCACCGAGGCGTTGCTGGCCGAGGCGCTGCTGATGCCCGATGTCCACGAACTCTTCGACTGGCTGCGCGGCCTCTCGTTCGTCGAGGCCGGTCCGCTCGGCCTCTTCCCGCACGACCTCGCGCGCGAGGCGCTCGCCTCCGACCTGCGCTGGCGCAACCCCGACTGGTACGCCGAGTTGCATCGCCGCACGCGCAACTACTACGCCAACCGCCTGAAGCAGACGCGCGGCTACGAGCAGCAGCGCGTCCTCTTCGACTACGTTTTCCTGCATCGCGACAACCCGATCATGCGCCCCTTCCTCGAATGGCAGGAGACCGGCACCGCCCTGCCCGACCAGCTGCGCGACGGCGATCGCGAGCAACTGGTCGCGATGGTGGCGGCGCACGAGGGGGAGGAGTCGGCCCGCCTCGCCGATTACTGGTTCGGCCGGCAGCCGCAGCATGTCACGGTCTATCGCGACGAGAAGGGGCTGCCGATGTGCTTCGTCTCCCACGTCCAGCTCGCGCAGACCACGCCAGAGGACCGCGCGACCGATCCGGCCGTGGCGGCGGCGTGGCGCTCGCTGGAGGCGCACGCGCCGCTCCGCCCGGGCGAGGGTTCGACCCTCTTCCGCTTCTGGATGGCGCGCGATACCTACCAGACCGTCTCGCCGACGCAGACGCTGCTCTTCGGCAACGTCGCGCAGCACTACCTGACCGCGCCCGGCCTCGCCTTCAGCTTCTTCCCGACCGCCGAACCGGCCTTCTGGGAGCCGCTCTTCTCGCACCTCGATCTCCACCGCCTGCACGACGCCGAATTCGCGGTCGGCGGGCGGCACTTCGGCGTCTTCGGGCACGACTGGCGCGTCACCCCGCCGCTGGCCTGGCTCGATATCCTGGCGGAGCGCGAGATCGCCGGTGGCGGCGGTGAGCCGACCCCGCCGCCCCCCACCGCCACGCCGCTGGTCGTGCTCAGCGAGCCCGAATTCGCCTCCGCCGTGCGCGACGCGCTCCGCGACCTCGCCCGCCCGGACGGTCTGCGCGACAGCCCGCTGCTCCGCTCCCGGCTCGTCACCGACCGCGTCGGCACCAGCGCCGCGACCGCCGACCGCCTGACCGCGCTCCGCAACCTCGTGCGGGAGGCGATCGAGTCGCTGCAAAGCGCGCCGCGCGACGCCAAGCTCTATCGCGCGCTCCACCACACCTATGTCAACCCCGCGCCGACCCAGGAGGCCGCCGCCGAGCTGCTCGACCTCCCATTCAGCACCTACCGGCGGCACCTCAGCGCCGGGGTGGCGCGCGTGGCCGAAATCCTCTGGACGCGCGACATCGGTTCGGGCAGCGCCAGGTAACACTGCAACGCAACGTCCCTTCGCGGCGCGAGCGATTCGGTGATCCCCTGCACGCGCCACCGCCCACTCGTGGTAGAGGCGGGTCAGTGACCCGCCCGCGCGGGAACGGCACCCGCGTTGTCAATCATCCACCCGCGTCGCCAGTCGCCACCCGGCGCGGTGTGGTTCCGTGCGGCCATGCGCCACACAACGCGGGCGGGTCGGTGACCCGCCCCTACCGCGCACCTCGCGAATTGAGCAGAAAGTGAGCACTTTTCGGCCTGTTCCCGCCTCGCTCGCCGGGAGATACTGTCAGTAGGTCGCTGGGGCTGAGTGCAAGCCATCGACCGCAACAGGATGACCGGCGCGGACACCTAGTTCGCGCGATGGAAGAAGCGAGCGACCTTTCATGATTCACGAAGGAGTATCGGCAATGGCCCAGGACACCGCCCACGTCGCCATGCTGGGCACCACGCCGAGTGAGCCGGTCGCAGGGATGAGCATGTCGCAGATGCGCGAAGTCGTCGACGAGCTGATCGCGGCCTGGAATGCCCACGATCTCGACCGCGTCATGGCCTGCTACGACGCGGCCTACGAGGGGACCGATGTCGGCGAGGCTGCCACACGCCAGGGCGTGATCAGCGTGCGCAAGATGGTGCGCCGCTGGTTCCGCGCCTTCCCCGACCTGCACGTCGCGCCGGACGCCGTGATCATCCAGGGCGATCAGGTCGCCCTCGGCTGGCTGCTCCAGGCGACGCATAGCGGGGCGTTCATGCGCATCCCGCCCACGCACCGGCCGATCACCATGCGCGGCGTCTCGATCATGACCGTCGCCGACGGCCAGATCACCGGCGGCTCGCGCATCTGGGACATGGCCGCCTTCCTGCGCAGCGTCGGGCTGCTGCCCGATCTGCGGGATAGTGGTGAGGAGTGACGCTGGAGGAGTTCGCAGGTTCAGAGGTTCGAAAGTTCGAAAGTTCGGGGCTACAACCTGCAAACCTTTGAACTTTCGAACCGTCAAATCTTCAACCCCATAGCCGTGGAGGCCCCCGATGGTCACACACGCCGCATCACGACCCGCCATCGCCGCCGAAGCCACCGTCCCCGCCGATCGCCTCGGCGGCTTGAGCGCCATCGCGCTCGGCGCAACCGGCCTCCTCTACTCGCTCTCCTTCATCGTCGTGAAGAACGACACGCTCACCGCCGCGATGCTCGGTGCCAGCGGACTGCTCACCCTGGCGCTCTTCAGCGCCCTCTACGAGCGCCTGCGCGGTGCCGATGCGCCGCTCGCGCGGCTCGCCCTGATCACGGGGCTGCTGGGTGCGGTCGGTGCCCTCGTCCACGGCGGCTACGACCTCGCCAACGCCCTCCACCCACCCGCCGCGCCGAACCTCGACCTCCCCAGCGCGATCGACCCGCGCGGCCTGCTCACCTTCGGCCTCGGCGGGCTCGCCGTCGCGTTCGTCTCCACCCTCCTCGCCCGCGATACCTCCATCCCACGCGCTCTCCCCTACCTCGGCTACCTCACCGCCGCCCTGATGCTCGTCCTCTACGTCGGTCGCCTGATCATCCTCGACGCCAAACACCCCCTGATCGTCGTCGTCGCCCTCCTCACCGGCTTCCTGGTCAGCCCCGCCTGGAACATCTGGCTCGGCACCACCCTCCTGCGCGAGCGCCACCCCTGATCCCACGCAGCACGAAGTCCCCACCCCTCTGACGACTGGCGACTGACGACTGACGACTTCCCACCGCATAGCCCTTGCCGCCCGCCCCGCCCCTGTGCGAAGCTACCCCGCACATTTCGACCACCCGACGACCCCGCGATCGGCAGGAGCATGACCCTCTCACCACCGTAACCGCGACAGCGCAACGCCGCCCAGCGGTCCCCATCCGGGCACCGCCCCTTGCGCTAGCCGCGTTCACGATGGTGAGGAAGACGCATGCCGACTGGCACCACTGCGCCCGCCGCGCGACGGGACTTCCACAAACTCTGGCTCGGCCAGACGATCTCCCTCTTCGGCTCGCAATGCACCCTGCTGGCGCTGCCGATCACCGCCGCCGTCACGCTCGGCGTCGGCCCGGCGCAGATGGGTCTCCTCGGGGCCGTCGAGACACTGC